>NZ_JBISBV010000009.1:0-81589 GCF_046592965.1 Marivita sp. S2033 | reverse complement strand
CCGATCGCGATGGAAGAGGGCCTGCGCTTCGCCATCCGCGAAGGCGGCCGCACCGTCGGCTCCGGCGTCGTGTCGAAAATCGTCGCGTAACCGACGGTCAATTGAATAAGGCGGGGCGGCGTCAGGCCGTCCCGTATTCGGTTCGATGAAGGGGCAGGGTGGTCCTGCCTCATCCTCTCAACCGCAACGCCAATGAAGGCTAAGATCAATGCAAAGCCAGAATATTCGCATTCGGCTCAAGGCGTTTGACTATCGTGTGCTCGACGCGTCGACACAGGAAATCGTCAACACTGCCAAGCGGACGGGCGCCACAGTGCGCGGCCCGATCCCGCTGCCGAACAAGATTGAGAAGTTCACCGTCCTGCGGAGCCCGCACGTCAACAAGAAATCGCGCGACCAGTGGGAAATCCGTACCCACAAGCGGTTGCTCGACATCGTTGATCCGACGCCGCAAACCGTGGATGCCCTGATGAAGCTCGACCTCGCCGCCGGCGTGGATGTCGAGATCAAGGTATAAGGAGAGTATCACATGATGCGCTCTGGTATTATCGCAAAGAAAGTCGGCATGACCCGGCTTTTCCTGGAAGACGGAAAGCAGGTTCCCGTGACCGTCCTCCAACTCGACAAGCTTCAGGTGGTCGCGCAGCGTACCGCCGAGCAACATGGCTATTCCGCTGTCCAACTCGGCACCGGCTCGATCAAGGCAAAGCGCGTCTCCAAGGCGATGCGTGGGCATTTCTCTGCCGCCAACGTCGAACCCAAGCGTAAAGTGGCTGAATTTCGCGTGGCACCCGAAAACCTGATCAACGTGGGCGAAGAGATCACGGCCGACCATTACTTCGAAGGTCAGTTCGTGGATGTCTCCGGCACCTCGATCGGTAAGGGTTTTGCCGGTGCCATGAAGCGGCACAACTTCGGCGGTCTGCGGGCCTCGCACGGTGTGTCGATTTCGCACCGTTCGCATGGTTCGACCGGTCAGTGTCAGGATCCCGGCAAGGTCTTCAAAGGCAAGAAGATGGCTGGCCATATGGGCGCTGTCAAAGTGACCACCCAGAACCTGCAGGTCGTCAAGACCGATGCGGATCGGGGTATCATCATGGTCAAGGGCGCCGTTCCCGGCTCCAAGGGCGGATGGGTCACGGTCAAGGACGCCATGAAGAAGCCGACGCCGGAAAACATCATCCTGCCCGCCGCGCTGCGGTCGGCCGGTGAGGAAGCCAAGCGTCTGGCCGAGGAAGCCGCAGCTCAGGCAGCAGCCGAGGAAGCCGCAGCAGCAGAAGCCGCAGCAGCCGAGCAGGCCGCAGCGGAAGAAGCGGGTCTGAAGGAAGCCGAGGCTGACATCGAAGCTGAGAAGAAGGAAGGCGACGAATGAAACTCGACGTGATCAAACTCGACGGCGGCAAGGCCGGGTCGGTCGAGCTCGGCGACGACATCTTCGGGCTCGAGCCGCGCGCGGACATTATTCACCGTGTGGTTCGCTGGCAGCGCAACAAGGCGCAGCAGGGCACACACAAGGTCAAGACACGGTCCGAAGTGAGCTACTCGACCAAGAAGATCTATCGCCAGAAGGGCACCGGCGGCGCACGCCACGGCGCGCGCTCGGCTCCGATCTTTCGCGGTGGTGGCATCTACAAGGGTCCGGTCCCGCGCAGCCATGCGCATGATCTGCCCAAGAAGGTGCGTATGCTGGGCCTCAAGCACGCTTTGTCCGCCAAGGTCAAAGAGGGCTCGCTGGTCATCATCGACAGCATCGATTCCGATGGCAAAACCGGCGCGCTGGCCAAGCAGGTCCGCGATCTGGGTTGGAAGCGCGCACTGGTCATCGACGGTGCCGAGGTGAACGAGAACTTTCTCCGTGCCGCGGCCAATATCGACGGCCTGGATGTGCTCCCGTCCATGGGCGCAAACGTCTATGACATCCTCAAGCGTGACACGCTCGTGCTCACGAAGGCGGGTGTCGAAGCACTGGAGGCTCGTTTGAAATGAGCGCGAAAGCAGAACATTACGATGTGATCCGCAAGCCGATCATCACCGAGAAAACCACAATGGCGTCCGAAAACGGCGCCGTGGTCTTCGAAGTGGCGATCGACGCCAACAAACCTCAGATCAAGAGTGCCGTCGAGGCGCTCTTCGGTGTGACGGTCAAGGCGGTCAACACGACGATCACCAAGGGCAAGACCAAGCGTTTCAAGGGGACCATGGGTCGCCGGAAAGACGTGAAGAAAGCCTACGTGACGCTTGCCGAAGGCAACACGATCGACGTGACCACGGGTCTGTGATCGGTTCGGGCTTTGGCCCGATCTATGAGAATGAGAAAGCCCCTCGCTAGTGATGGCCGGGGGCTTTTTGTTTCCAAACACCCGAGATGTCTTCTCGATTAAATGTTGCGTTCCGATCCCAATTCTGGCCGGAGCATGGCTTTGTTCATCGCTGACAAAGAAATTAAACTGACTTCGAAATATGGAGCGGAATGTGGATGATAAATCGAAGGCTGAAAAGGCAATAACCGAAATCTATCAGAGATACGGATTATCAGAATTAGACGACATTCGATCTTTTTCCGATGGGGAGATTTTGCGAATTCCAGGCGTAGGTAGGACGTTGCTTAACTCGTTAAGGCTTTACTACCCGTTCGATCCTTCAAAACATAATATTCGATTGGAGCGTGATCCGATTGAGTTAAATCCCGTTTTGGTGCCGACCATTAACCTAGGATCAATTCACGACGTTGAAGCCGCACGTGTTTACAAAGGCAACATCTTAATCCAAATTCGGGATCACGATGAGCTCCTTCCTATCCGCTTACGTTGGGAAAATAGCCAAGATCGAATGAAAGAAGTTGAAAGTCTTGGCTTTGGCATTCTGCAAGATAATGCTCTCGTGCGGCTTGGAGTTTATTTCCCCGAATTGTTTCATGTGCGAAATTTGGATTTTACTAAGTGCTTCGCTGATGATGAGTGAGACTTTTGCTCGTATGAATTCACGGTTCTGACGCGACAGGCAAAAATAATAATCGAACTTTATCATAAATGTTAAAAGTTATCAGTAGGATGCATCGAAATTTAGGGAAGTATTCATCAGGTAGCTGATGTTACGCCAGGCGACTCGAAAATGCAGCTGTGTTAAGTGCAGCGCGTAATGCCGGAACCCATAGGCAAACGGTTGATCTCTAGTAGTCAATCTGCGGCCCTTGACCCCACACCCCTCACCGCCTAGTAACCCCCAACCGCGTAGCCCCGGATTCGTCCGGGGCTTCGTTGTTGTCTGTTCGGCGCGCTCTCGGGCGACCACCGGATCGACACCTCCCGGCGTGCTTCTTGGGCGCGCCGAACGAACCGGGGACCTTCGGGGCCCTATACTCAGGCAGGCCAAACCTGCCCAAACATAGCGGGGCGCATGCCTCGCATCTGCTAACGGAAGACAGAAAGCATGGCACTCAAGTCGTACAAACCGACGACGCCGGGCCAGCGCGGGCTGGTGCTGATCGACCGTTCGGAGCTGTGGAAAGGCCGTCCGGTCAAATCCCTTACTGAGGGTTTGACCAAATCGGGTGGCCGGAACAACACCGGACGTATTACATCGCGCCGTCGCGGTGGTGGGGCAAAACGCCTTTACCGGATCGTCGATTTTAAAAGAAACAAAGTGGATGTGAGCGCGACTGTCGCCCGCATCGAATATGACCCCAACCGGACGGCGTTCATCGCTCTGGTGCAGTATGATGACGGCGAACAGGCCTACATCCTTGCGCCTCAGCGTCTTGCCATCGGTGACCGGATCGTTGCATCGCCCAAGGCTGACGTGAAGCCCGGTAACGCGATGCCGTTCTCGGGGATGCCGATCGGGACGATCGTGCACAATATCGAGCTGAAGCCCGGAAAGGGTGGACAGATCGCGCGCGCCGCAGGCACCTATGCCCAATTCGTGGGTCGTGATGGTGGCTACGCGCAGATCCGTCTGAGCTCGGGCGAACTGCGCCTGGTCCGTCAGGAATGCATGGCCACCGTCGGTGCCGTGTCCAACCCCGACAACTCCAACCAGAACTTCGGCAAAGCGGGCCGTATGCGCCACAAGGGCATCCGTCCGTCCGTTCGTGGTGTCGTGATGAACCCGATCGACCACCCCCACGGTGGTGGTGAAGGCCGGACCTCTGGTGGTCGTCACCCCGTCACTCCTTGGGGCAAGCCGACCAAAGGCAAGCGCACCCGCAACAAAAACAAGGCGTCGCAAAAGCTGATCATCCGCTCGCGTCACGCCAAGAAGAAGGGGCGGTAAACCATGTCGCGCTCTGTATGGAAGGGCCCGTTCGTCGATGCCTATGTCTTGAAAAAGGCAGAAGCGTCGCGCGATTCCGGCCGCAACGAAGTCATCAAAATCTGGTCGCGCCGCTCGACGATCCTGCCCCAGTTCGTGGGCCTGACGTTTGGCGTGTATAACGGCCATAAACATGTTCCTGTGAACGTCACCGAAGACATGATCGGTCAGAAGTTCGGCGAGTACTCGCCAACTCGGACCTATTACGGTCACGCGGCTGACAAAAAAGCGAAGCGGAAGTAAGTCATGGGCCAGGAAAAGAACCCCCGCCGCGTGGCAGACAACGAAGCAATGGCAAAACTGCGCATGCTTCGCACCAGCCCGCAAAAGCTCAACCTTGTCGCCGGTCTGATCCGCGGCAAGAAAGTCGACAAGGCGCTCAACGATCTGACCTTCTCCAAGAAGCGGATCGCGGTTGACGTGAAGAAATGCCTTCAGTCGGCCATCGCCAATGCCGAAAACAACCACGGGCTCGACGTTGACGAACTGGTCGTCGCCGAAGCCTATGTGGGCAAGAACCTCGTGATGAAGCGTGGCCGTCCGCGGGCCCGTGGCCGGTTCGGCAAGATCATGAAGCCGTTTTCGGAGATCACCATCCTGGTGCGTCAAGTCGAGGAGCAAGCCTAATGGGTAACAAAACCAACCCGATCGGTATGCGTCTTCAGGTCAACCGCACCTGGGACAGCCGCTGGTACGCAGACACCAAGGACTACGGCAACCTTCTGCTGGAAGACATCGCCATTCGCGCGTTCATCCACGAAGAGTGCAAGCAGGCCGGTGTTGCGCGTGTCATCATCGAACGTCCGCACAAGAAGTGCCGCGTCACCATCCACACCGCACGCCCCGGCGTCATCATCGGCAAGAAAGGCGCAGACATCGAAACCCTGCGCAAGAAGCTGGCCGCGATGACCGACAGCGAATTGCATCTCAACATCGTTGAAGTGCGCAAGCCCGAGCTTGACGCGCAGCTGGTCGGCGAGAACATCGCCCAGCAGCTCGAGCGTCGTGTGTCGTTCCGCCGTGCGATGAAACGCGCGGTTCAGAACGCCATGCGCATGGGCGCGCTTGGTATCCGTGTGAACGTCGCGGGCCGTCTTGGCGGTGCCGAGATTGCGCGGACCGAATGGTATCGTGAAGGCCGTGTGCCGCTTCATACCCTTCGTGCAGACATCGATTACGCCAATGTCGAAGCGGAAACCGCTTATGGCATCATCGGCATCAAGGTCTGGATCTTCAAAGGCGAGATCATGGATCATGATCCGTCGGCGCGGGATCGTAAGGCACAGGAACTCCAGGATGGTCCGGCCCCGCGTGGCGCCGGTGGCCGTCGCTAGGAAGGAATGACAAATGCTTCAACCAAAACGCACTAAATTCCGCAAGATGTTCAAAGGCCGGATCAAGGGAGAAGCCAAAGGCGGCTCCGATCTGAACTTCGGCACTTACGGTCTCAAGTCAATCGAGCCTGAGCGTGTGACTGCACGCCAGATCGAAGCGGCTCGCCGCGCCATGACGCGCCACATGAAGCGTCAGGGCCGGGTCTGGATCCGGATTTTCCCGGACACGCCTGTGACGTCCAAGCCTACCGAAGTCCGCATGGGTAAAGGTAAAGGCTCGGTCGATTACTGGGCCGCCAAGGTCAAGCCGGGCCGCGTGATGTTCGAAATCGACGGTGTCGGTGAGGATGTCGCCCGCGAAGCCCTGCGTCTTGCCGCGATGAAACTGCCGGTGAAAACACGGGTCGTAGTTCGCGAGGACTGGTAAAGGCCGGTGCGTGCAAGCACGCACCCTACGAGATTTGAAAAACCCCCGGTGCGAAAGCGCCGGGGGTTTTTTCATGTTATGATGCGTCGACCTTGATTGGTCGCGAGGCAATGTGCATCTAGACAGGAGATGATGGTTCAGGGAGTCAAACGTGACTGACGAAAAGACTAACAAAACGCCAGTGAAGGGCGGCGTGATTTCGCGAAGCGCTGTAAGCGGCCGGTTCGTATCGGTTCAAAGCGGCTCAAAAATTACCAAAAGCTCAGTAAAAACTCGGAAGACCGTTGAAGCTGTGAGCAATCGCAGAAAGGACGCGCTCGCGCGTTTGGCCGATCGTTAGGCGACATTACAGGCTGAATTTGGCAGACGCGATCTCCGCACATGAAGCTGCGTTGGTGTTTGGAGGAAGGGCGGGCATCGTGAGCCTGCACCTTGTCGAATCTTCGATTTTTCGCCCTTATTCGGGCTATCACCATAGAATATGGGCAAAGGCGGCTGCTCTGCTGGAAAGCGTCGTGAATAATCACGGTTTCGTGGATGGGAACAAACGAACTGCCTGGATTCTAACGGAATTACTCGTCGAAAGAAGTGGATACTTCCTTGATATCCCTGCCGATGAAAGAATCGACGACCTTGTTGTGGAGGTCGCACAAGGTAATGTGGAATTTGGCGAACTGGAACGTTGGTTTGAGGCGAGAATAGTAATCAACGATGATTAGCTACTCCCACCGGTAATTGAAACTCACCGACACCCGCTCGTCTTCGGACTGGTTCATCACCACCTCATGCCGCATCCAGCTTTCCCACAGCAGCACGTCGCCGACCGCTGGTTTGACATAGATGAAGTTCCGCATCTCCTCGCGCGCATCCTTGCGGCGGGGTGGGGCGGCCATCATCATCGCGTGGCGCGGGTCTTCGAGTTTCAAGGCTGACGCACCTTCCGGCATGGCGACATAGGTTGTGCCGGAAATCACCGAATGGGGGTGGATATGGGCGGCGTGAAAGCCCCCTTCGGGCAGGATGTTGATCCAGAGATCCTCCAGCACCAGCTTGCGCCCATCGAGGTCGAACGCCAGATCCTCGGCAAACGCCGCGACATGTGAATCGAGCGACGTGACAAGGTCGGCAAAAATCGGAAAGCGCCAGGGCAGGTCGCTAAGCGACGCATAAGAGGTGTAGCCCGGATAGGCGTTCTGCTCGCACCATTCCTGACCGGCTTCATCGTCTTCGGCGATGGTGAGACAGGAGGTCTCCATCTCGTCGGCGTTGATTGCAGGTCCATGCTCGGAGAGTGGAGCGTGATAGAGGCGGGTCACGAAGAGGGATTTGATTTGGCTCATATCGATTGCCTTACACCCCAATGCGCGGCATGGCGAGACTTGAGCGTTTCAAAACACCTGTTGGTTGGCCCGCGACAGGTGGAAGCCGTGACCGTCTTCATTGCGGCATTGCAATCCGGAAGTGGCCGAATAGCAGGTGAAGCCGCCGAATTTACCTTCGACATTGTATTCAGCCACGCCCTGCGCGCCGGTCGGTTGCGCCTCTGGACCGGCGCAAATTGCACTGACACCACCTCTGTTTCGCATGTAAAACGACACCCCTCGGCTGACCGGGCAACCGGAGAGCGACGCGACACGGGCGGGTTGACTGCGCTGAAATATGGTACATTCGATGTCCGAGCCTTCGAACCCTTCTCCGACGGTGCATTCTATGTTGCCGGACGGTGTATTGAAGCTCCAGACATCGGCGATGGCAGGTGTGGCGATGAGTGAGCATGAAGCAATGACGCGTATCAACATGGGAAACCTCGGACCGTTTGACTCGTGACTGCCCCGTAGTCTAGCAGGTGATACACCTTCTGTGTCGGACTTTTTGAGAGAGCCCGGTGCTGAACGCGAAAAGGAGGTTGCGCCGCTCTGTCGTCCGGACTATACGCGCCACTTCATCCACCTCCACCGGGAATCGGGGTGACCCACGTCAACGATGGGGCCCGCCGGTGATGTTGATAGAAAGGAACGGCGCATGAACGCCAAGGAACTGAATGACAAGACACCGGATCAACTCCGGGACGAGCTTGTCACGCTGAAGAAAGAGGCCTTCAACCTCCGCTTTCAGCAGGCCACGAGCCAGCTTGAGAACACCGCGCGTATCCGTCAGGTGCGCCGCAACGTAGCACGGGTGCAAACCGTGCTGACCCAAAAGGCCGCCGCTGCGGCCAGCGACGCGACGACAGGAGCCTGATCAGATGCCCAAACGTATCCTTTCCGGCACCGTCACATCGACAGCCAACGCCCAGACCGTAACTGTCTCTGTCGAGCGCCGCTTCAAGCACCCGGTTCTGCAAAAGACGATCCGGAAGTCGAAGAAATATCGCGCCCACGATGAGGCCGAGAAATTCGCCGTAGGTGACATGGTCCGTATCCAGGAATGTGCGCCGAAATCGAAGACCAAACGCTGGGAAGTCGTCGCCGAGTAAGCGATGCCTTTTCAGGTTTAACGAAACCCCCGAACCAATGCCTCAGTCAGAGCGGTTCGGGACGTCGGGAGACAAACTATGATCCAGATGCAGACCAATCTGGATGTTGCTGACAACTCCGGCGCACGCCGAGTTCAGTGCATCAAGGTTCTGGGTGGGTCCAAGCGGAAATACGCGTCGGTGGGTGACATCATCGTCGTTTCCGTGAAGGAAGCCATCCCGCGCGGTCGCGTGAAGAAGGGCGACGTCCGTAAGGCCGTCGTCGTGCGCACCGCCAAAGAAGTTCGTCGTGAAGACGGCACAGCCATCCGCTTTGACCGCAACGCCGCGGTGATCCTGAACAACGCAGGTGAACCCATCGGCACGCGTATCTTCGGGCCGGTCGTGCGCGAGCTGCGCGCCAAGAACTTCATGAAAATCATCTCGCTTGCTCCGGAGGTGCTGTAATGGCTGCTAAACTCCGTAAAGGTGACAAGGTGGTTGTGCTTGCCGGTAAAGACAAAGGCAAGTCGGGCACCATCTCCTCTGTCGATCCCAAGGCCGGCAAGGCCGTGGTCGATGGTGTGAACATGGCGATCCGCCATGTGCGTCAGTCGCAGACAAGCCAGGGTGGTCGCACTCCCAAGGCGATGCCGATCGACCTGAGCAATCTTGCGATCGTCGATGCGAATGGCAAACCAACCCGCGTCGGCTTCAAGATCGAAGGCGACAAGAAGGTGCGCTTTGCGAAAACCACGGGGGATGTGATCGATGCTTGATACTGCAACCTATACCCCGCGTCTCAAGACCGCGTTCAACGAGTCGATCAAGCCTGCTATGAAAGAAGAGTTCGGCTACTCGAATGACTTGATGATCCCGCGTCTGGACAAGATCGTGCTGAACATCGGCTGCGGCGCCGAAGCTGTCAAAGACAGCAAGAAGGCCAAATCCGCAGTTGAGGATCTGACCAAGATTGCTGGTCAGCAGGCCGTCACCACCAAGGCAAAGAAATCCATCGCGGGCTTCCGCGTTCGCGAAGAAATGCCTCTTGGTGCCAAGGTCACGCTGCGCGGCGATCGGATGTACGATTTTCTTGATCGTCTGATCACTGTGGCGATGCCCCGCATCCGCGACTTCCGCGGTGTGAAGCCGTCGTTTGACGGCCGTGGCAACTTTGCCATGGGCATGAAAGAGCACATCGTCTTCCCCGAGATCGACTTTGACAAGGTCGATGAGGTTTGGGGTTTGGACATCATCATCACGACGACCGCTGATACCGACGCGGAAGCCAAGGCGCTGTTGAAGCATTTCAACATGCCATTCAACGCCTGAGGGGACCCTATTCATGGCGAAGAAAGCAATGATCGAACGCGAGAAGAAGCGTCAGAAGCTGGTGGCGAAATACGCCGACAAGCGTGCTGAGCTGAAAGAGATCGCAAACGATGAAGGCAAGCCGATGGAAGAGCGTTTCAAAGCGCGCCTCAAGCTTGCCAAACTGCCGCGGAACAGCGCGCCGTCGCGCCTGCACAACCGCTGCCAACTCACCGGGCGTCCGCACGCCTATTATCGCAAACTCAAGGTCAGCCGGATCGCGCTTCGCGAACTTGCCAGCAATGGCAAGGCACCCGGTATGGTCAAGTCGAGCTGGTAAGGAGGGCATAGTATGAACGATCCTATCGGCGATATGCTCACCCGTATCCGCAACGCTCAGATGCGCGGTAAGTCCACAACGCACACGCCCGCCTCCAAGGCGCGCAAGCGTGTTCTCGACGTTATGGCGGACGAAGGTTACATTCGGGGGTACGAAGAGACCACCGATGCGTCCGGCCACCCCGCGTTTGAAATCAGCCTCAAGTACTACGATGGCACCCCCGTGATCCGCGAACTCAAGCGCGTGTCCAAGCCGGGTCGCCGCGTGTATCTGGGTGTGAACGATATCCCGCAGGTCCGTCAGGGCCTGGGCGTGTCCATCGTTTCCACATCCAAAGGCGTCATGACCGATGCAAGTGCCCGCAGCCAGAATGTTGGCGGCGAAGTACTTTGCACGGTCTTCTAAGGAGGTCTGGTAAATGTCTCGTATTGGCAAGAAACCGGTCGAGCTGCCCTCGGGTGTCTCTGCATCCGTGTCCGGCCAGACCGTTGAAGTGAAGGGACCGAAAGGGACCCAGAGCTTTACCGCAACCGACGATGTGACCATCACGGTCGATGACAACGCCATCAGCGTGGAGCCTCGCGGCAAATCCAAACGCGCGCGTCAGCAGTGGGGCATGTCCCGCTCGGTGATCGCGAACGTTGTGCATGGTGTTTCCGACACGTTCAAGAAAGAGCTTGAAATTCAAGGTGTTGGTTATCGTGCTCAGCTTCAGGGAAAAGTTCTGAAACTGAACCTTGGTCTGTCGCATGACGTGAATTTTGAAATTCCGGACGGAGTGACCGTCACTGTGCCCAAGCAGACGGAAATCGTGGTCGAAGGCCATGATCTCCAGCAGGTTGGACAAGTGGCTGCGAACATTCGCGAATGGCGTCGGCCCGAGCCCTACAAGGGCAAAGGCATCCGCTACAAAGGCGAATTCATCTTCCGTAAGGAAGGCAAGAAGAAGTAAGGACGCAAGGACATGGCAAACAGTAAACGTGATCTGTTCCAGAAACGCCGCCTGCGCGTTCGGAACAAACTCCGCAAGGTCAATGCCGGGCGCCCGCGCCTGAGCGTTCACCGCTCGAACAAGAACATCAGCGTTCAGCTGATCGACGATGTTCAGGGTGTCACGCTGGCATCTGCATCGAGCATGGAAAAGGACCTGGCGGGCGACGGCAAGAACACCGTCGAACTGGCCCAGAAGGTCGGCGCGGCGATTGCCGAGCGTGCCAAGAAGGCCGGTGTCGAAGAAGCCTATTTCGACCGTGGCGGCTTTCTCTTCCACGGCCGGATCAAGGCTCTGGCCGACGCCGCCCGCGAAGGTGGTCTGAAGATCTAGGAGAGGCGCCGCTCCGGCTCTCTCTGACCGAAATATCAAGGTGCGCTGCGAAGGCGCGCCTTGTTTTGCAGACGGAAACGTCTCGATGATCCGGGAGCGCATGTCAGCTCACCTGGATTGGACAACGGGCATGACGCCCACAAGATGAAGGATGCCTTTGAATGGCAGAACGTGACAACCGTCGGGGCGGACGCCGCGACCGTGAAGAGCAAACACCGGAATTCGCCGACCGTCTGGTCGCGATCAACCGGGTGTCGAAAACCGTCAAGGGTGGTAAGCGTTTCGGCTTTGCAGCCCTCGTCATCGTGGGCGACCAAAAGGGCCGTGTCGGCTTTGGCAAAGGTAAGGCCAAGGAGGTTCCCGAGGCCATCCGCAAGGCGACCGAGCAGGCCAAGCGCAAGATGATGCGCGTGCCGCTGCGCGAAGGCCGCACATTGCACCACGACATGGAAGGCCGTCATGGCGCCGGTCGTGTGACCATGCGCACCGCGCCGCAGGGTACCGGTATCATTGCCGGTGGTCCGATGCGTGCCGTGTTCGAAATGCTGGGTGTGCAGGACGTGGTGGCAAAGTCCATCGGGTCGCAGAACCCCTACAACATGATCCGCGCCACGCTGAACGGACTGAGCAAGGAATCCAGCCCGCGCTCCGTTGCCCAGCGTCGCGGTAAGAAAGTGGCCGACATTCTGCCCAAGCGCGACGATCATCCGCGCATTGATGGCGAACAGGCCCCCGTGTCCGAGGAGGCATAAACCATGGCCAAGACAATCGTAGTCAAGCAGGTCGGCTCGCCGATCCGCCGCCCCGCCGTGCAGCGTCAAACGCTGATCGGTCTGGGTCTCAACAAGATGCACAAGACCCGCGTGCTTGAGGACACACCTGCCATCCGCGGCATGGTGTCCAAGGTATCGCACATGGTCGAGATCATCGAAGAGCGCGACTAAACACTGCTCGCGCAATCCGTTATTCGCCGTGGCGAATAACGCTATAATCCAGAAACGCCCTTCGGTTTTCATCGGGGGGCGTTTCACGTTTTCGGTATAATGCCGCCGTTTGACGCCGGATTCCTTGCGGCATTATCCAATGGCGCTACGCTACGGGTCTGAAACGCAATGAGGGAGGCCCAAGATGACCCATACTCGCCGAACATTCCTGACAACCGCCGCTGCGGCTGGTACCGTGACGTTCCTGCCATTCGCGGGCCGCGCCGCCGGGCATTTGCCCAACGAGTTCAAATATGATGGCGGACTTGTCACGGTCCATCCGGTCGCACACGCATCGTTTGTGATGGAAACACCATCGGGCACGATCTATGTCGATCCGGTCGGAGAGGCGGCGCAATATGGCGATTATCCAAGCGCCGATCTCATTCTCATCACGCATGAGCATGGCGACCACTACAACGCCGAGACATTGGCAGCGATCATGGCCGAGAACACCCAGCTCATCACCAACCCCGCCGTCTTCGACATGTTGCCGGAGGACTTGAAGGCCAGGGCGTCCTCGCTCGGCAACGGTGACGCGGCCGCGTTTAACGGCGTCGGTATCAATGCGATTCCCGCCTACAACACCACAGAGGACCGGCTCCAGTTTCACCCCGAGGGGCGCGACAACGGTTATGTCCTCGATTTCAACGGCCTGCGTGTCTACATTTCCGGCGATACCGAGGACATCCCGGCGATGCGCGAACTTGAGAATATAGACTTGGCCTTTGTCTGCATGAACCTGCCGTTCACCATGGACGCCACCGCCGCCGCATCCGCCGTTTCCGAGTTTGCGCCGACATATGTCTATCCCTACCACTATCGCGGTCGCGATGGGGGGACGCAGGATCCCGCGAAGTTCGCGTCGATGTTGGAGGGCGATATCGAGGTCAGGATGGGCGAGTGGTACAGTTGATCCGTCGATAATGAAAACGGCCACCGCTTGGGGTGGCCGTTTGTCTTATGCGGGTTGAGCCTGCGCTGACGATTGTCAGACGACAGCTTTGCCCTTGGCCACAGCATGGTAAAGCGCACCGCCGAGAACGGCACCGATGACCCAGTTGTAGCCGGTCAGGAATGCGAACCACGGAACCCAGACGGTCGCCACCGAAAAGATCGCTGCGATCGCGAATGCCTGAACCGCAACGCCGTTCCAGCCGTTTCCGTAGTAATAGCGCCCACCTTCGGTTTTGTAGAGGTCGTCGAGATCGAGCTCTTCGTTGCGGTGCATGTAGTAATCCACGATCATGATCCCGAAAAGCGGTGCAAGCGTCGCGCCCAGCGTGTTGACGAAGCCGCTGATCCCGAACTGGCTGATGAAGCTGGTCCAGAACCCGCCGATCACCAGCGCGAAGGCCGACGTGATCAACCCGGCCTTGCGGAAGCTGATCTTGTCAGGTGACAGGTTGGCGATGCCGTTTACGGCCGGGATGAAGTTTGCCACCAGATTGATCCCCATTGTCGCGGCAAAGAAGGTGATCGCCGCGATCACGCCGAGAAGGACACTGTCGGTGCGCTCCACGATTTCGGTCGGGTTGATGATTTTCTCACCGAACACGACCGCCGCTCCGCCCGTTGTCAGCAGCGCCAGCGCGGAAAACAGGATCATGTTGAACGGCAATCCCGTGAGGTTGCCCATTTTCATGGCCGACTTGCTCCGGGCATAGCGCGAGAAATCGCTGAAGTTGATCATGACGGCCGCAAAATAGGCGACCATCGTGCCGACGATGGCGACAAACCCGGTGACCTCGGTCCAGAAGGTGCCTTCGGGATTGGCAAAGATGGTGGCCGTCGCTTCGAGAAGTTGGCCGTCAGAGCGTTGCCACAGCACCACGACAAGACCGATCATGACGACGTAAACAAAAGGCCCGGCGATGTTGAGGAAGGTTTCGACCCATGCCATGCCACGCCAGAAAATGACGATATGCAGCGACCAGACGATCAGGAAGGACACCCAGTCGATGCCGGTCAGCCCCAGTATCTCTGTCCCCCCTTCGGAGCCGGTCAGCGATCGAATGAGAAGCGCAACTGCCGTGGAGGCAAAATAGACCTGCACCCCGTACCAGAACACCGCGACTGTCGCGCGCAGGATCGCCGGCAGCTTGGCGCCTTCGGTTCCGAGGCTCGCGCGGGCAAAGACGGGGTAGGGGATGCCGTATTTTTCACCGGCGGCCCCGGACAGGTTGACCATCCACATCGTGAACAATCCCGCGGTGATCAGCGCGGCGAATGCTGTCCAGCCGCCGACGCCATAGGAGATGAACAGCGACGCGACGAGCGAATAGCCAAACAGCGACTGCACATCATTCGCCCAAACGTTGAAAATGGCGAACCATCCCCATGTTTTTTCGCTAGGACGAACCGGGCTAAGTGTATTGCCCTCCGGACCCATTGTGTTGCTTCCGGCAACATGCGTTTGATCTAGAGTTGTCATTATAGCCTCCTTGGACAGGAGAAACGTTGGAATAGTTCAAAACCCAACGAATCTATTTGCATAAATTATACCGCTATACTAAATGAACCAATGCCGTTTCTGTTATCAATAAATTCAGGTGGCATTCTTCGTGATTTTTTGTAAATGATCTGCCGCGTCGCGACGCGCGTGCAAACTGTCACGCGCCTGGCTCTCTGCTCTTGAACCCGCGTCGGCAACGGCCTATACGCCAGCGGTGGCCGTGTGGTCACTGATTCAAAACCAAGAAAAGCCGCGTTCGCCCATTTCCGCTTCGGGGGCGTTTCCGGCATAGGAGAAGCGACATGAAACTGCATGAATTGCATGACAACCCCGGTGCAACCAAGCGTAAAAAGCGCGTTGGCCGTGGCCCGGGTTCGGGCATGGGCAAGATGGGTGGCCGTGGTATCAAGGGTCAGAAATCCCGTTCCGGTGTGGCCATCAAGGGCTTTGAGGGTGGCCAGATGCCGCTCTACCAGCGCCTTCCCAAGCGTGGCTTCAACAAGCCGAACCGCAAGGCCTTTGCCGTTATCAATCTGGGCGTGATCCAGAAATTCGTTGATGCCGGCAAACTCGACATCAAGAATACCATCGACGAAGATGCGCTGATCGCATCCGGCGCGGTGCGTCGCAAGCTGGACGGTATCCGCGTTCTCGCCAAGGGCGATTTTTCCGCGAAAGTGAACCTCTCGGTCGCCGGCGCGTCCAAGTCTGCCGTGGAAGCGGTGGAAAAGGCGGGCGGCTCTCTGACGGTCACAACCGCGCAGGCGGCTGAATAAACGGTTGTGAGCGGCTCTTGTGCCGCTTACATAGCCACCAGAGCTTTCCAAACGCCGCCTGAGCCGGACCGCTCATGGCGGCGTTCATCATAAAAGAGACCCGCATGGTATCAGCAGCAGAACAAATGGCCGCGAACACAAGCTGGTCTGCGCTCGGTAAAGCGACCGATTTGCGCAACCGCATCCTGTTCACGCTTGGCCTATTGATCGTCTATCGCATCGGCACATTCATTCCGGTTCCCGGAATCGACGGCATCGCCCTGCGTGACTTCATGGAACAGGCTCAACAGGGCATCGGCGGCATCCTGACGATGTTCACCGGTGGCGCGTTGGGGCGGATGGGCATTTTCGCCTTGGGCATCATGCCCTACATCTCGGCGTCGATCATCATTCAGCTGCTCACCTCGATGGTGCCATCGCTGGAGCAATTGAAGAAAGAGGGCGAGGCGGGTCGCAAGAAGATCGCGCAGTACACGCGCTATGGCACGGTTTTGCTGGCCACGTTTCAGGCGTATGGCCTCGCGGTAAGCCTTGAGGCGGGCGATCTGGTCACCGATCCCGGCTGGTTCTTCCGGGCGTCCTGCGTGATCACGCTTGTGGGCGGCACGATGTTCCTGATGTGGCTGGGCGAGCAGATCACCGCGCGCGGCGTCGGCAACGGCATTTCGCTGATCATCTTTGTCGGCATCATCGCCGAAGTGCCCGCCGCCCTGGCGCAGTTCTTTGCCTCCGGTCGTTCCGGCGCCATCAGCCCGGCTGTGATCGTGGGGGTGATCCTCATGGTCATTCTGGTGATCATGTTCGTCGTCTTCATGGAACGGGCGCTGCGGAAGATCACCATTCAGTACCCGCGTCGACAGATGGGCATGAAGATCGCCGAAGCACAAAACAGCCACCTGCCGGTCAAGGTCAACCCGTCGGGCGTGATTCCGGCGATTTTTGCCAGCTCGCTTTTGCTGCTGCCGACCACCATAGCAACCTTCAGCGGCCAGCAGACCGGCCCGGTGATGTCGACGATCCTGGCGTATTTCGGCCCCGGTCAACCGCTCTACCTGCTGTTCTTCGGTGCGATGATCGTGTTCTTCGCCTATTTCTACACCTTCAACGTCTCATTCAAAGTCGATGACGTGGCGGACAACCTCAAGAACCAGAACGGCTTCGTGCCGGGCATCCGTCCGGGCAAGAAAACGGCCGAATATCTGGAATATGTGGTCAACCGCGTGCTGGTCGTGGGCGCGGCCTATCTGACGGCGGTGTGTCTGCTTCCCGAAATCCTGCGCGGCCAGTTTGCCATCCCGTTCTACTTCGGCGGCACATCGGTTCTGATTGTTGTTTCGGTCACGATGGACACGATCCAGCAGGTGCAAAGCCATCTGTTGGCGCATCAATACGAGGGTTTGATCCAGAAGTCGCAACTGCGCGGCAAGGGTAAGACCAAGGGCAAGAAAAGGACGCCGGCGCGCCGATGAACATCATTCTGTTGGGCCCGCCGGGCGCGGGCAAAGGCACTCAGGCACGTTTCTTGTGCGATGAGCGTGACATGATCCAGTTGTCTACTGGCGACATGCTGCGCGAAGCCAAGGAAAGCGGCACCGAGATGGGCAAGCGCGTGGCCGAGGTCATGGCGCGCGGCGAACTGGTCACGGACGAGATCGTGATCGGCCTGATCCGCGAAAAGCTTGAGGGCGACAAGAAGGGCGGCTTCATCTTCGACGGGTTTCCGCGCACCTTGCCGCAAGCGGACGCTCTGGCCGATCTGTTGGCCGAGGAAGGCGAAACGCTCGACGCAGTGATCGAGATGCAGGTGGATGACGCAGCCCTTGTGGCCCGCATCACCGCCCGCGCGACCTGCGCCAATTGTGGCGAGGTCTACAACGACTTGACCAAGCCGATTCCCGAGGACGGTAAGTGCTCCAATTGCGGCGGCACCGAGTTCACTCGCCGCGCGGATGACAACGAAGAGAGCCTCAAGCAGCGCCTGATGGAATACTACAAGAAAACTTCGCCGCTGATCGGGTATTACTATGCCAAGGGCCAGCTGTCGTCTGTCGACGGATTGGGCGAAATGTCCGAGGTGAAAGCGGCGATTGCAAAGGTTTTGGGCTAGTCTGACGACCGGATTTGAGACCCGAATCCACGGGCTTGACGCGCCGGTCATTCACCCCTATCTACGCGCATCTCTACACGAGAATCAAATCGCCGCCCGGGTCGCACCTGGGCTGCGGATCACCTGATCAGCTAGGGCCCGTGGGTTGCATGACCGCCGGGCTTCATGTTGTGAAAAAAGGGTCTGGCGCTACGGACCCGCAACGAAAAGGAAGATATACGTGGCACGTATTGCTGGCGTGAACATTCCCACTGGGAAACGTGTTCCAATCGCCCTCACTTACATCACCGGTATTGGCCAGGCCTCCGCAAAGGAAATTTGCGAAGCCGTCAACATCGACCCGACACGCCGTGTCAACGAACTGAGCGATGCCGAAGTGCTCTCCATCCGCGAGCACATCGACGCGAACTTCACCGTTGAAGGCGACCTGCGTCGTGAAACGCAGATGAACATCAAGCGTCTGATGGATCTGGGCTGCTACCGTGGCCTGCGTCATCGTCGCAACCTTCCGGTGCGCGGTCAGCGGACCCACACCAACGCACGCACCCGCAAAGGCCCCGCAAAGGCCATTGCCGGCAAGAAGAAATAAGGGAGGGCTGATATCATGGCACGCGATACACGACGCGCAGGCAAGAAGAAGGTCTCCAAGAACATCGCCGCTGGCGTTGCTCACGTGAATTCTTCGTTCAACAACACCAAGGTCCTGATCTCGGATGTGCAGGGCAACGCGATCTCCTGGTCGTCCGCCGGCACGATGGGCTTCAAGGGCTCGCGGAAATCCACACCTTACGCGGCCCAGCTGGCCGCCGAAGATGCGGGCCGCAAGGCGCAGGAACATGGCGTCAAGACGCTCGAAGTCGAAGTCCAGGGCCCCGGTTCGGGCCGTGAGTCGGCGTTGCGCGCATTGGCTGCTGTCGGGTTCAACATCACGTCCATCCGTGACGTGACGCCGATGGCTCATAACGGCTGCCGTCCGCCAAAGCGCCGCCGCGTCTGAGGCGCACGCATTTTTCCGGCATGGCTCTGCCCTTGGGGGAGAGCCATGCTTTCGTCATTTTAACCTCGGGCGTCTTTGCCTTTAGGACATGGGGCAAAGACAAGAATGGAGGGACGCATGATCCATAAAAACTGGGCTGAATTGATCAAGCCGACACAGCTTGATGTCAAGCCGGGTGCCGACTCGTCGCGTGTTGCAACGGTCGTTGCCGAACCGCTTGAGCGGGGCTTCGGCCTGACGCTGGGCAACGCGCTGCGCCGCGTGCTGTTGTCGTCGCTTCAGGGCGCGGCCATCACGAGCGTTCAGATCGACAACGTGCTGCACGAATTTTCCAGCGTGTCCGGTGTGCGCGAAGACGTGACCGATATCGTTTTGAACCTCAAGGGCGTCTCGCTTCGCATGGAAGTCGAAGGCCCCAAGCGCGTGTCGATCAACGCCAAGGGTCCGGGTGTTGTCACCGCCGGTGACATTTCGGAAACCAACGGCATCGAAGTGCTGAACCGCGATCATGTGATCTGCCACCTCGATGATGGTGCAGACCTTTACATGGAACTGACGGTCAACACCGGCAAAGGCTATGTCTCTGCCGACAAGAACAAGCCGGAAGACGCACCCATCGGTCTGATGCCGATCGACGCGATCTACTCGCCGGTCAAAAAGGTCGCCTATGACGTGCAGCCCACCCGCGAGGGCCAGGTGCTGGACTATGACAAGCTGACGATGAAAATCGAAACCGACGGGTCCATCACACCCGAAGATGCCGTGGCCTATGCCGCGCGTATCCTTCAGGACCAGCTGTCGATCTTCGTCAACTTCGACGAACCTGAGTCGGCCCGTCAGGCGGACGAGGATGACGGTCTCGAATTCAACCCGCTTCTGCTCAAGAAGGTGGACGAGTTGGAACTGTCGGTCCGCTCGGCGAACTGCCTCAAGAACGACAACATCGTCTATATCGGCGATCTGATCCAGAAGACCGAAGCCGAGATGCTGCGCACACCGAACTTCGGCCGCAAGTCCTTGAACGAGATCAAGGAAGTGCTGTCGGGCATGGGCCTGCACCTTGGCATGGATGTCGAGGACTGGCCGCCAGACAACATCGAAGATCTGGCGAAAAAGCTGGAAGACAACTTCTAATTCGCGCGCGGCGGGGGTATCCCCGCCCCACGCAATCCGGGCGTTCCGCCCCAAGGAGAGCCGCTGACACGCATCGGTGGCCGGACAAAGCAAAAACGCCCGTAGAGGGCACATTAGGAGAAGACACATGCGTCACGCACGAGGCTACCGCCGCCTGAACCGCACCCATGAACACCGCAAGGCGTTGTTCGCGAACATGGCCGGCTCGCTCATCGAACATGAGCAGATCAAGACAACCCTTCCCAAGGCAAAAGAACTGCGCCCGATCGTTGAAAAGCTGATCACACTGGGCAAGCGCGGCGATCTGCATGCCCGCCGTCAGGCCCGTGCATCGCTCAAGCAGGACATGCACGTCGCCAAACTTTTTGACATCCTTGGCCCGCGCTTTGCCGACCGCCAGGGTGGTTATGTCCGCGTCCTCAAGGCCGGGTTCCGCTATGGTGACATGGCGCCGATGGCGATCATCGAATTCGTCGATCGTGACGTTGACGCCAAGGGCGCAGCCGACAAGGCGCGCGTCGAAGCGATGGAAATGGCGGACGACGAATAAGGTTCAATCCCTGTCGGGATGACCAAAGCCCCGCCGGTTTCGGCGGGGCTTTTTGCGTGTCGCGCAGCGCCCGCATCGTTTCCCGGTCCTTAACGGATGGCCCCGATGCTGCCCTCATTGGATCCGATACCCGTTCCGTCTTTCGGCGGAACACCCCAGGAAGCTACCCTCTCTCTGCGGACGCTTGATGTGCGTTCAAACCATGAGAGACGCGTCTTACAAGGCCCCCGTTTCTTAAACTGGGGTACAGGTTCGGAGCCTTCCGGCTCTGCACGGGGGAGAGGATGTTCACCCAACTCAGGTGACGTCACCTCTTTTTGGAATTTTCGCGGGTAATCCCGCACATGGTAATTTTCGGGCCAGGCCGAGGATCTCATCACCGAAACATCATCGAGGCCTGCTCGGTGGTGTCGAAGCTGCACGGGCTTCTATAGCGACATTCTCGCGAAGGCTGCACGACTCTGGCCGCCGCGCGAACCGTTCTTCGATCCAGGTATGTGAATGGCCGGGGAACCCGGCTTTGTATCGTTCAACCAGCTTGCTGTAAGAGAACCCCAACTCGGATCCTTTACAGACTCTTTTCCCCTCAGGATGGGTGTAAAGTGCGAGGCCACCGCCTGCCGGTCTCAATTCGTATCCACATTCCTTAAGGCGGTTTTGCAAACTGTCCCAATGTGTCGCATTCGCAAACTCCGGCGCGAGGCGCGCTCGCAAGGGCGCGATGAGCAGCTCGTCCGCCCGATTGGGCGGCCTCGCATTCTTGCGCCGGGAAATCTCTTTTGCCAAAAGACTGCGCAAAAGTTGACCCATGGTGATATCTTCCTCACGCGCGATCAACGCGCCAACGCGCAACAAGTCTTGGGATATTTTGAACTGAACTCTTTCCATCTTGCGCCTCAGTTTCAGCGAAAACGGTTAAAGTTCTATTTCAAACATCCAACTCCTCAACAAACCGCGCATTCTCCTGAATATACTGGAACCGCAATTCCGGTTTCTTCCCCATCAGCCGTTCCACCAGATCGCCCGTCTCGCCCGGCTCATCCTCGTCGATCGTCACCCGGATCAATTTCCGTGACGCCGGATCCATCGTGGTTTCCTTGAGATCCTTCGCATCCATCTCGCCCAGACCCTTGAAGCGCTGGACGTCGATCTTGCCTTTGCCACCTAGCCCCTTCTCCATCATCAAATCCTTCTCGGCATCATCGGCCACGTAAAGCCGCTTGGCCCCCTGTGTGAGCCGGTAGAGCGGCGGGCAGGCGAGGTAGAGGTGGCCGGTATCGATCATCGGGCGCATCTGGGTGAAGAAAAATGTCATCAAAAGCGATGCAATATGTGCCCCGTCCACATCCGCATCCGTCATGATGATAATCTTATCGTAACGAAGATCGTCCACGTTGAACTTGATACCCAAACCCACACCCAACGCCTGTGTCAGATCGCTGATCTCGGCATTGGTGCCCAGTTTAGAGGAGGCAGCACCCAGCACGTTCAGAATTTTACCGCGCAGCGGCAAGAGCGCCTGCGTCTTGCGATCCCGTGCCATCTTGGCAGAGCCACCGGCGCTGTCGCCCTCGACGATGAACAATTCGGTGCCTTCGCGCGTTGACGACGAGCAATCCACCAATTTACCGGGAAGGCGAAGTTTTTTAGTGGCGGATTTGCGTTGTGTTTCCTTCTCGGCCCTGCGCCGCAACCGTTCCTCGGCGCGCAGTACAAGAAAGTCGAGGATCGCTCCGGCGGACTTCGTATCGGCGGCCAGCCAATTGTCAAAATGGTCGCGCACGGCTCCCTCGACCAAGCGCTGCGCCTCGGTCGTGGCCAGCCGGTCCTTGGTCTGTCCGACGAATTCCGGCTCGCGGATAAAGCACGACACCAAGGCACAGCCGCCTGTGATGAGGTCATCGCGGGTGATCTGCGCGGCCTTCTTGTTGTTGGACAATTCGCCATAGGCGCGAATGCCCTTGAGGATCGCGGCCCAGAAGCCCGCCTCATGCGTGCCGCCGTCGGGGGTAGGTACGGTGTTGCAATAGGACTGGATGAACCCGTCGCGCGACGGCGTCCAGTTGATCGCCCATTCCACCTTGCCCGGCGCGTTGAACTTCTCTCGGAAATCCACCGTTCCGGCAAAGGGTTTGTCGGCATAAGTCGACGCTTTGCCAAGCGTTTCGGTCAAGTAATCCGACAAACCACCGGGAAAGTGAAACGTCGCATCTGTTGGCGTTTCACCATCGTCAATCGCCGATTTCCAGCGGATCTCGACACCCGAAAACAGATACGCCTTGGACCGCACCATCTGCAAAAGCCGCGCCGGCTTGAAGCGGTGTTTGCCAAAGATCTGTTCATCCGCGTGGAACGTGACAGTAGTGCCGCGCCGGTTCGGCGCCTGGCCGATCTTGGCCACCGGCCCGAGGGGCACACCGCGTGAAAACCGTTGCTCGAACAATTCGCGATTGCGCGCGACCTGCACCACCATGCTGTCAGACAGCGCGTTCACCACCGACGCACCCACACCGTGCAATCCGCCCGAGGTTTCATAGGCCTTGCCGCTGAACTTGCCGCCCGCATGCAGCGTACACAGGATCACCTCAAGCGCGGATTTGTCGGGAAATTTGGGGTGCGGATCAATCGGAATGCCGCGTCCGTTGTCACGGATGGTGACGGCGTGATCCTCGTGCAATTCCACCTCGATGCGGTTGGCGTGTCCCGCCACCGCCTCGTCCATCGAGTTGTCGAGCACCTCGGCCACAAGATGATGCAGCGCGCGCTCATCCGTCCCGCCGATATACATGCCGGGGCGTTTGCGGACGGGTTCCAGCCCTTCCAGCACCTCGATGGAGGACGCATCATAGTCTGTCGGTTCTTGCCCCGAGAGAAGGTCTTCGGCCATTGCGCTGCTCTGATTGTTGTTGCTTTGCGCCACTATGTCAGAGCGGGCGGGGCGGGGGAAGCCGCTAGCGCACGCTTGACGCGCGGCTAGGCGGTGTCGTCCTTCATCAACCGGTCCGCCTTGCGCCGGACCAGCACGCTGCGCAGATCGTGCATCGCGAGCAGCAGCGAATCTGTCACCGCATCGAGTTGATCGTCCGATGCTTTCGACTGCGCCCATTGCGTCGTCAGATTCAGATGATCAACCGTTCGCAGAATGTCGTCGATCGTCCGATCGGCAAGAACGGACTGACGCTCGGCCATCCAGTTCTGAATCGCCGCGACATCATCATCGCCAAGCGTGCGGTCGCCATGCGGTTTGATTTCGCCATTGCGGATATTGACCATCGCGATCTGGTCCATCTCGATCCGGCGCTGACGGTTTTCGGTGTCTACGCGAAACACCAGAGCCCCGTTTTCGCGGACGCGGAAATAATAATCAGGAAGATGCGCACCCATCTCAGTTCAGCCCGGCGCAGAAGGTCTGGATGCGCCTGCAAGCCTCAGCAAGAAGAGCGTCCGAGGTGGCGTAACTGACCCTGAAATATGGGCTCAGCCCGAAGGCCGCGCCAAAGACGACGGCGACTCCCTGTTCCTCGAGCAGCGCCGTGGCAAAGGCTTCGTCAGTGTCGATGAGAGTGCCTCGCGCGCTGGTCTTGCCGATGCATCCTTCGATCGACGGATAGACGTAAAACGCGCCCTCCGGCACGGCGCAGGTGATGCCGATGGCAGAGTTGAGCGCCTCGACCACCAGATCGCGCCTTTTGCGGAACACCTCGCAACGCTCTGAAAGAAAGTCTTGCGGCCCGTTCAATGCCTCGACCGTGGCCCATTGGCTGATCGAACAGGGGTTGGTCGTGGATTGCGATTGCAGCTTGCGCATCGCCGCGATCAAATGCTCTGGCCCGGCGGCGTAACCGATCCGCCAGCCTGTCATCGCATAGGCTTTGGACACGCCGTTGACCGTGAGCGTTCGGTCATAAAGCCCCGGTTCCACCTGCGCCGGGGTGCAGAATTCAAACCCGTCAAAGACCAGATGCTCATACATGTCATCGGTCATCACCCAGACATGAGGGTGGCGCATCAACACCTCTGTCAGCGCTTTGAGAGCGTCACGGGTGTACCCGGCACCTGTCGGATTGGACGGGGAATTGAAGATGAACCACTTGGTCTTGGGCGTGATCGCGGCCTCAAGCGCCTCGGGCGTCAGGCGAAACCCGTTTTCCAACGCGGTTTCGACAATGACAGGCGTGCCGCCACCTAGGCGCACCATGTCAGGATAGCTGACCCAGTAGGGCGCCGGAATGATCACCTCGTCTGCGGGGTTGAGCGTGGCCAACAGCGCGTTGTAAAGCACCTGCTTGCCGCCAGTAGACACTGTGATCTGCGATGGTGTGTAGTGCAGATCATTGTCGCGCAGAAACTTGTCGCAGATCGCCTTCTTGACCTCGGGGATGCCATCGACAGGCGTGTATTTCGTTTTCCCGGCCTCAATCGCCGCAATTGCCGCAGCCTTGATCGTGTCGGGCGTGTCAAAGTCGGGCTCACCGGCACCCAGACCGATCACATCATGCCCGGCGGCCTTGAGTTCCATCGCCTTCTGCGTCACCGCCACCGTTGGAGACGGGCTGACGCGGGCAAGCGTTTCGGACAGAAAGGGCATCTCAGGCCTCTGATTGTGATTGTATATCGTCTGTCTTAGGGTGCGCCCCATATACGATCAAGCGAGGATCGTGAAAGGAGACGTGATGAGCGAAAGCGACCAGGACTGGTATGCGCCCGAAATCGCGACATTCGGAGATCGACTGACCGCCGCGCGCGAGGCGTCGGGCATGACGCAGGAATCGCTGGCCAAACGGTTGGGCGTCAAGAAATCGACAATGCGCAAATGGGAAGACGATCTGGCAGAGCCGCGCGCCAACCGCCTGTCGATGATGGCGGGGCTTTTGAACGTCTCGATGATGTGGCTGATCAACGGCGAAGGTGCGGGGCTCGATACGCCGGAACCGCATGATGTGCCGGGTGATATCGACGAGGTGATTCTCGAACTTCGTGAACTCAAGGCCGACCTTCATGGCAAGGCCGAGCAATTGGCGCGGATGGAAAAACGTCTTCGCGCCATGATGAGGCAACAACCATGAGCGAAACGCATGACAATCGGCTCAAGCGGTTGACCATGCGGTCGATGCGGCGCGGGATCAAGGAGATGGACATCATCCTGTCGCGCTATGCCGAGCTTCGGTTGAGCAGTTTTGATGCAGACATGCTGGACCGTTACGATGCGCTGTTATCGGAGAACGACCAGGACCTGTATCAATGGGTCAGCGGCCAGAAAACCCCACCCGAGCCGCTGCGCAGCATGATTGATGACATATCGAACGTCGCCTTCCAGCGCTGATTCAGAGAAAATTTGACGACTTAACCGATTCTTCGGGTTTATGCCGGATGCTCCTTCGCAACAGGTAAGGCGGAGAAAAAAATGAGCATTCATGCATCTGTTGAGCAGGGTCGATCCGGCGGCATGTTGGACGGCTATCTAGAGGCGCTTGCGCTGGTGGAGCGGCTTCACCGGCTCTTGCTCGACGTGATCAAAGACGAATTCGAACGGGTCGGTGTTATCGAGATCAACGCGGTACAGGCGCTCTTGCTATTCAATATCGGCGATAACGAAGTGACGGCCGGAGAGTTGAAGACCCGCGGCTATTATCAAGGCAGCAACGTCAGCTACAATCTGAAGAAGCTGGTCGAGATGGGGTATATGCACCATCAGCGCTGTGAAATCGATCGCCGCTCTGTGCGGGTGCGGTTGACCACGCGGGGCCGCGAAATTCGCAGTTTGATTTCAGCCCTGTTCGCGCGCCATGCAGACGGGCTTTTGCACAAGAACGTCATCGACGACACGACCCTGGGTGACATGAGCGATACGTTGCGCCGGATGGAGCGTTACTGGACCGATCAGATTCGATACATTTACTGACCGAAAGGCCCGGCTGCTGACCTGCAACAGCCGGGCTTTCCGTTACCAATGGCCGGTATTTTCCATCGACGCCCAAGGCTCTTTCGCTGGCAAGGAGTCGCCGGCTTGCAAAAGCTCGATCGAGATGTTGTCGGGCGAACGCACGAACGCCATATGTCCATCCCGCGGCGGACGGTTGATGGTGACGCCGTTGTCCATGAGGTGCTGGCACGTCGCATAGATGTCGTCGACGCGGTAGGCCAGATGACCGAAATGGCGGCTGTCCGAGGGCAGACCATCATCACCGTCCCAATTGTGGGTCAACTCGACGGGGCACTCTTCCTGACCTTCAGG
Source organism: Marivita sp. S2033 (assembly GCF_046592965.1). Lineage (NCBI taxonomy): Bacteria > Pseudomonadati > Pseudomonadota > Alphaproteobacteria > Rhodobacterales > Roseobacteraceae > Marivita > Marivita sp. S2033. Next base: position 54,850 of record NZ_JBISBV010000009.1, on the reverse strand, counting down.
CGCCATGAAAACGAGCGTAAAGCGCCCTTTCTCATTGTCTTTGCGATGTGTTTCCTTGAGGCCGAGCAGTTCGTAAAATTTCATCGACGCATCAAGATCTTTGACGCGCACCATGGTGTGAAGATAGCGAAGGGGCATAAGGTCCTCTTTGATTGACTGGAACCAACGCTAGGCCATATCGCCGCGATGTCGAGAGCCAATAGGGCTAGAACGCCGATCGAATACCCAGTTGCACACCGTAGGTCTCCGTCTCGTAAAGGTCGATATTGGCCTCTGTTCGTTCGGCGTTGAAGGTGAGGGTGGGGATGAAGCCGTAAAAATCCAGTTCCGGAAGCGCCGCCGTCACCGTGGCCTGAACCGAATGTTCCTGCCGACCATCGCTGGTCAGGCTCGATTCATCGTGACGCTTGTCCGAGTATGACAGGCCAAAGTCGAGCTGCGCCGGTCCGACGGGTTTGGCCAGACTGTAGCGCGCAGCGATTTCGCGTTGCGTATAATCAAGGTAGTCACCGTCACTTCGCGAGTCGGTGCCGCCAAGTGACAGCAGAAGACGGTCACCGTTGCCCAAGGCCATGCCGTAACCGACCCGTGCGGTCCAGATGGTGGCATCGTCGCGGCCATTTTGCCCGTCCTGGCCTTCGCGCCGCAGCGAAAGGTCCAGTAGTCCGCGCGGCCCAGCGGCTCTGCGGAACGACGCTCCGATGCGGGTGTAATCGAAAAGCGGATCACCGCCATACCAAGTGCGGCCGATACCGAAATCCCAGCCGAGCTGGGCTTTGCCACTGGAAAGGGCATAATTTTCCTGCAATCCGACATAGATGGAACTCGTCGCAAAGTCCGACCCGTCCACATCGGGCGCAATCTTCTTGGCCTCATCGCTGAGAGTATAGGTGCGATGGGACAGACCCAAAAGAAGGTCCGTGCGCTTGCGCGAATTTGAGACGACGCGGTATTGCGTGCGCAAACCCGTCAGGAACTCGACACCGGACAACGCCCGCGCCTCGCCGCCCAGCTCGAACTCAAAGGGAAGGTCGAACAGCTCTGACGTTTCGTTCCGACTTCCGTTGTTGATGTTCGAACTCGGCGCGATCGAAAAGGTGTACGACGTCGACCACGGGTTCTGTGCCCTCACGTATCGCAAATCCTGCGCCGCGCGGTCCTTGAGCGCGTCATTCGGCGCCAACTGGATCGCGCGGCGCAGCCAGAGTTGAGCCGATGTGCGTCGGCCAGCCGAAGACAAGGCTTGGGCGCGGCTGACTGCCGAATTATGTTGCTGATCTCTCGTCTCCGAGTGCTTCCAAGCAGCCAGTGACGCATCGAGAGACGTTTTAGTATCACCAAGGTTTCGTGTTGCGCGTGACTTGATGATCAGCGCCTGAACGTCATCTGAATTTCGCAAGAGCAGTACATCAGCCCAAAATTCAGCTTCGCGTGGTGACTGTACCGCATCCGCGGTCACTGCTCGTTCTCGGATTTGTTCGGGAGTGAAACGTCCAAAATTTTCGTCTGCTGCCGCGGCCGATGCAATGACCAACAATACGCAAAGCGCAATAAGTCTTCTCGGATTGGAAAGTATATGTCTTTTCAAGGACATAAGCGAAAATTTCTTAACGCCGCACCGCGACAAATCCACCAGTCTCCCTGACAGTGACTCCTTCGTAACGCGGGTCGTCATTTTCGAAGACGACGACTCCGACAATTTCGCCTCCAGGCAACGAAGTGTGATCTCCGGACATGACCGCGTAGTAGCTGCCGCCTTCTGCTAAATTGGATGTGATGGAAGTCCCGTCATTCGAGTTCAATGCGGTAAAGACCGTGCCGGAGATTTCTCCGTTCCTATCGGCCACGTTTGGGCCGACCTCAAACGAGACGACCGGCATTTGACTCAATGCAACACCCCCATTTTGCGCACTGAGAGCGTCTAGGTAAACTCGCGTAATGTCATTGCCGTTGACGTCGAACAAACGCCGTCCGCTGATTGTCCCTTTAACGGCATTGTCGCATTCCGCACTCACACAATTCCCTCTAAAACCACTAAAGTCGATGTCGATTTCGGCGATGCCATCGGTATATTCCAAACCGCCTCTGCCATCGAAATCGCGGACCGCGCCGTAGTCTCCTTTGTACGTGCCTTGCCCTTCGGCTGGCAGAACGACGTCGCCGTTACGCTGGTAAATGAAGCCTCCGAAACCGTAATTCATGTAGCCACCGGTCCGCACTATCGCAAATTCGGTTTGGCCGGAGGGGCTTACGCCATAAAGCGCCCTATGCGCCAATTGGTTGATCGGGGTTCCAGTAACTGAATCATTGAAGATTCTAGGCGCCTCATACAGTGCATATCGTGACCCCAGTTGTCCGAAGGCTGAGCGCGAGAATGCGGCACCATCTGGTTGACTGCCGTCAAAGCCAAGACCTTCCACGAAAAACGTATCGTCATCAGCGTTGTAGCGGACCTCTCTGAGATAACCGTCGCCCCGCTCCGCATCAAAAGGTTCGCGGCGAAAAATTGTCTCGCTTGGATTGGGAGTCTCTGTCCCCGGTGGCAGTTCCTTGTCACTGTCGATCGGGCCCCCACCCGCGCCATCTTGATCGCCGTCGCCATCTCCGTTCGATCCGTTGCCGGTCTGCTCATCATCGGGAGTTTGCAGGACATCTCCGCCACCGCTGTCGCAGGCGGAAACGAGGCCGAGGCATAGGATCAAGAGAAGGGTGCGGGTCATCGAAAATTCTGCCTCGGGCTGGTTTTGAGTTTTTTGACTTGACCCGAAAGTCCGGCAGCCTCTGGTGAAAGTCAACGGGCGCCGCGCATCGCGCATGTAAAAATCCGGGCAGTGCGGCGCAGATACACGTTCCCAGATTTAGCGGTCGTGACCGGCTTGGCGGCAATATGCAGGCGCAGTACAGTCGCCTGCGACTCATCTCAGCGGAAAAGGAAGCGCCGTGCCCCTGTCGTCGGAACAACAAGCCGAAATCGAAGAGCAGCGCAAAAGCCCTCGGCAGACCCTGCGCGCCGTCAGCGAGGGAATGGAGCGTCATCTATATACGGCCTATCCCGTGCTGGATCACGGGTTGGTCCGCGTCGTGGATTACATGGGCGACGATGCCGCGATCTGTCAGGCGGCGCGCGTGTCATACGGCAAGGGCACGAAATCGGTGCAGAACGACGAAGGCCTGATTCGGTATCTGATGCGCCACTGGCATTCGACTCCGTTCGAGATGTGCGAAATCAAGTTGCACGTCAAACTGCCGGTTTTCGTGGCGCGGCAGTGGATTCGGCACCGGACTGCCAATGTCAACGAATACTCCGCGCGATATTCGATTCTGGATCGGGAATTCTACATTCCTTCGCCCGAACACCTGAATGCGCAATCGGTGGTCAACAACCAGGGCCGCGGCGCGGCATTGGAGGGCGAGGAGGCGGACCGCGTGCTGCGCCTGCTGCGCGATGACGCGATGCGCTGCTATGATCATTACGAGGAAATGATCAGCCAGGACGGCCAACAGGGTCTGGCCCGCGAGTTGGCGCGTATGAACCTGCCCGCGAATATCTACACGCAATGGTATTGGAAAGTCGATCTCCACAACCTGCTCCATTTTCTTCGTCTGCGCGCAGATTCGCATGCGCAGTATGAAATAAGGGTTTACGCCGACGAGATATGTAAAGTGGTCGCTGATTGGGTGCCGTTTGCGTATCGCGCGTTCGAAGATTACCGGATGGGCGGCGCGACCTTGTCGGGCACCGCTCTGGATTGTGTGCGGCGCATGCTGAAAGGGGAGACGGTCACACAGGAAAATTCGGGGATGTCCAAGGGTGAATGGCGGGAATTCGAGGCCGCCATCGGTTGATCTCGCTTCGTGCACTGGAAGTTTTTTCCGATATTGACGATTTCTTCACAAAGCTGAGCGAGCTTTGGTTGAAGTCGAAGATACAACAAGGAGCGAGCGTCAAGGCATCAGCCCCTGTGAACATGTTCGTCGCCGCGCCCCCTTGGCATTGGCGCAGCGCGCGCATATACGCCCGGTCTTACCCCGAATAGCCGGAGGCCCAGGATGCAGGGCAGTGCAAATCTCAACATCATGATCAAGGCCGCTCGCAAGGCGGGTCGGTCGCTCAACAAGGATTTTCGCGAAGTCGAAAATCTTCAAACCTCGGTCAAGAGCGCCGAAGACTTTGTCGAACGCGCTGCGGTGGCATCGCTGGAGATTCTGCGCAACGATCTCGCTGGGGTGCGCGCCACATATGGCTGGCTTGATCCGTCAAACGAGACTGAAGGCGAAGATCCGACGCGCCGCTGGATCGTCAGCGGGTTGGACGGTGTCACCAACTACCTGCACGGGCAGCCGCATTTTGCAGTGACGATCGCGCTGGAACACAAGGGCCAGATCGTGTCGGCGGTTGTTTTCGACCCCGCCAAGGATGAGATGTTTTATGCCGAAAAGGGCCGGGGCTCGTGGCTGAACGACAATAAACGGGTTCGGGTGTCGAACCGCGCTAAAATGGTTGAATCCGTATTCGGCCATGGTGTTCCGCATGGTGTCAAACGGACCTTGCCGGCAACCCTGAAAGACCTCGCCCGCGTGATGCCGGAATGCTCGGGCCTGCGGGCATCCGGATCGGCCGCGCTTGATCTGGCGTATGTGGCGGCGGGGCGGCTCGAAGGTTTCTGGCAGCGGGAGGCCAAGGTCTGGGAACTTGCCGCCGGTCTGTTGGTTGCGTCCGAAGCGGGGGCGCTGATCGAAGGGGTGCGGAACGGGCAGAAACCACTGGAAGACGGCACCGTTCTGGCCGCCAACAACCAGGTGTTTTCCGCGCTCGCCAGCACGATCCGCGGCACCGACTGATCGGGGGCTGTCAGCGCATCGCGCGTTGTGTATCATGTCTTCCGAGGGAGAGGGAGACGGGACATGCGCCTTCGTGGAATTCGCGGCAGCCGCAATATCGAAGACCGCCGCCGCAGCAGCGGTGGCGCGAAGGCGGGCCTTGGCGGCGTCGGACTTCTCGTGGTTCTCGCGATCGGCTACTTTGCCGGCATCGATGTCACACCGCTCTTGCAGCAAACGCCGCAATCCGCGCAGACGTCGCGTGATATAAGCCCCGAGGAAGAGCGCGCGGCGCAATTCACCTCGCGCGTGTTGGCCACCACCGAACAGGTGTGGAGCAATGTCTTCCAGACTCAGGTCGGCCAATCCTACGAGCCCCCGGTGCTGGTGCTGTTCTCGGGCGTGACGTCATCGCCCTGTGGCAACGCCAGCGGAGCGACGGGGCCATTTTATTGCCCGGCGGATGAAAAAGCGTATCTCGATACGGCGTTCTTTGCCACGCTCGCGCGTCAGTTGGGTGCCCGGGGGGATTTCGCGGCAGCCTATGTGATCGCGCACGAAGTTGCGCACCACGTGCAGAATGAACTCGGGATTTTGGGCCAGGTCAACGAGCGTCGTCAGGCTGCCGGCGAGGCGCGCGCCAACGCCTTGACGGTCCGTCTGGAACTGCAGGCCGATTGCCTGTCCGGTGTCTGGGCGCGGTCGGTTGACGGGCTGTTGGAACCGGGCGACATGGAAGAAGCACTGAACGCCGCGAGGATGATCGGGGACGATCATCTGCAACGTCGCGCGGGCCGCGTGCCGCAGCCCCACACGTTTACACATGGAACATCAGAGCAGCGCTCCCGCTGGTTTGCCACGGGGTATCGAAGCGGCGCAATTCGCGATTGCGACACGTTCGGCGCCGATCAGTTGTAGCCATGATTGTCTACGCGTTGCCCGTTGGAAATGGCATCCTTGCGATGTCGTCCATTCCCGGAAGCACGAGCAACTATGCCGATGATGTGCAGCATCTCGTGGAATGGACTCCGGCGCTTGTCCTGACACTTGTGACCGATGTCGAACTGGTCGCTGCCGGGGCATCCTCATTGGGCCGCGATCTGATGGATGCAGGCGCGCGATGGGAACATCTTCCAATCCAGGATTTCAGCGCGCCCGACGCGACCTTCCAAACCGCGTGGCCAAGGTTCAGCGTCAATGCGCGTCGCGCCTTGATGGGCGGAGGCCGGGTGCTGGTGCATTGCCGCAGCGGATGCGGGCGTTCGGGGATGGTGGCCTTGCGGCTGATGATCGAAGTCGGAGAAGCGGCAGATGACGCCTTGGAAAGATTGCGGGCAATCCGGCCCTGTGCCGTGGAAACATCATCCCAGATGCGCTGGGCAAAACGCGCCAGGCGGGAGCCGGCGGTTTTCTTGCGTCATGATGAGAACAGCTAGGGTGAGAGGCTGGACAACGACCCAAGCGGGGCTCGTTACGGCTGCTTCCTTCCGGACCTGACCGGGTTGGCGAGGCGCTCGCCCGCGCCAACCTCTCAATGCTTCAAATAAGGGGGGGCGCGGCGAATTGCAAGGCCGTCGGGCGCGTCATTTTTCGGGATCCGCGTTGCGCTTTCCCATGACGCATGGCATCGCAAGGAGACACGGAACGGGAGGCGCGCGCGTCATGCGCAATGCGGAATATGTGACGTTCGGGGGCTCCGGCCTTGATCGGGCGGCGGAAATCAGAGGCAATATCCCGGCGCTTGCCGCAGCACTGCACGCGCCCGAGAGCCGCACCATTGTTCTCTGGAAAGGCAAGCCGCTCTTGGTCGGCGACGGTCGAACCCGCCAGTTGGCGCGATTGCCGCTCGATCACGCGATCCTCAAGGAGGCCCGGAGTGCGCCTGTCTTGCTGGGGCGTGAGGACGGCGCGGTGCGTTTTGCGCATGATATCTCGGCCTGGGAACCGGACGGTGACACGGCCGAGGTCGGGGCCTTTGTCGATTCGAGTGAACAACGTCATCCTTCCACCACGGCAGACCATGTGTTTGGCGAGTTGCGCGGCGTCATGACCTCGCTTTGCCCGCGCGACGCCGAACTAGCTGCCACCGCAAAGGCCATCATCGGCTGGCACGAGACACACGGGTTCTGCGCCCGCTGCGGTGCGCAAAGCGAGGTGACGCAATCGGGTTGGCAACGGGTGTGCCCGGAGTGTGGCGCGCATCATTTCCCGCGCACTGATCCGGTCGTCATCATGCTTGTCACACGTGGCAACAAGGTGCTTTTGGGGCGGTCTCCGGGATGGCCACCGGCCATGTACTCGTGCCTTGCGGGGTTCGTCGAACCGGGCGAGGCGATCGAAGCCGCAGTGCGGCGGGAGGTGCGCGAAGAGACGGGGGTGCGCATCGGCGAGGTGCGCTATCTGTCGAGCCAACCCTGGCCATTTCCGGCCTCCTTGATGTTTGGCTGTCACGCTCTTGCGCTGAGCGACGAGATCACCATCGATCCGGTCGAAATCGAGCACGCGATGTGGGTCAGTCGGGAAGAGATCATGGATGCCTTTGCCGGGCGCCGTGACGGGTTGCTGCCAGCCCGAAAAGGAGCCATCGCACATTTTTTGTTGCGCAATTGGCTTGCCGATACGCTTGAATGACGCAACTCTGAACGTTGACGGACCAAAAGGAAGCCCACGATGCAAGTTACGGCAATCGAAGATGTTGCTGCACCGATTGATCATGTGTTTGCCGAGCTGATCGCATTCGATGTGCTGGAACGGCAGGCCTTGCGACGTGGCATCGAGGTACGTCGCAAGTTCAGAGGGGCGATGCCCGAAACCGGCGAGGGTTGGGTGGCAAAATTCCGGTTTCGCGGCAAGGAACGCGAGGCCGATATCCAGCTTGCGGCGTTTGAACCACTGAACTTCCTGCGGTTCAGTGGAGCGTCGGGCGGGCTTGAGACCGACACGCAGATCGAACTGGTGCCGCTTTCTCCCGGGCGCACGCGGGTCAACGTCGCCTTCAAGATGATGCCGAAATCTTTATCCTCGCGCCTTCTCGTTCAGTCGTTGAAGCTGGCGCGGTCCTCGATCAACCGAAAATTGAAGAAGCGAATGACGCATTATGCGCGCGAAATCGAATTGAAAGCGACGAGATCGGTATGAATTGGTTCGGAGTGATTGCGCTGGTGACGACGACGTTGCCGGTGGTGGTGAACGCACATGAATTCTGGATCGAGCCAGAGGCGTATCAGGTGGCACCGGGGGCGCCGATGCGGGCAGATCTGAAGGTCGGTGAAACATTCGGCGGCGCGGTGCAGGCTTACCTGCCGCGCAATTTCGAGCGCTTCGACCTGAGTTGCAGCGGCGAAACGCAAGCGGTTGCAGGGCGCGCGGGAGATCGCCCGGCATTGACGGTGGATGCACCGCAGGACGGGCTTTGCGTCGTCGTCCACCAGACGCGCGACTACACGCTGACCTATCGCGACTGGCAGAAGTTTCTGAACTTTGTGGAGCACAAGGATTTCGCGAACGCCGCGTCGGACCATCTGGCGCGCGGGTTGCCGCAAACGGGCTTCGTCGAGCAGTATAGCCGGTACGCCAAGAGCCTGATCGCCGTGGGAGAGGGTCGAGGTGCCGACGCCGAAATGGGGCTGACGACCGAGATCGTGGCGGATGCCAATCCCTATACCGACGCGTTGGGAGATGGGATGCCGGTGCGCGTGCTGTATAACGGCGCGCCGCGCGCCGACGTGCAGGTCGAGCTGTTTTCCAAGGCCCCCGACGGCAGTGTCGAGGTGACCCTACACCGGACCGACGAGGCCGGGCGGGCTGTCTTGCCGGTGCAGGCCGGGCATGCCTACCTGGTCGACGCGGTTGTTCTGCGGCCAGTGGACGCGGCGCAGACCGGCGCTCCTGTCTGGGAATCGCTCTGGGCATCGCTGACCTTTGCAGTGCCCGAATGAGGTCTGGCGTCTAGGACGTGTGCCAGTCGAAAAAACCGGGTCCGGCGCGTTCGAGCAGGGTTTGCCCCAGCGCCGTGCCCATCTTGGCACCGTCGGAAATCGGCCCGCTGATCTCGTCGGCATGAGACACAGACCCGTCGGGGCGCAACACTTCACCGCGCAGATGGAGCGTATCGCCGTCAAGTTCGGCGAGGCCTGCAATCGGTGTTTCGCACGAGCCGTCGAGCTTGGCCAGAAAGGCCCGCTCGGCGGCCAGTCTCTGGCCGGTTTGCGTGTCGTGGATCGCCGCCAGCATCTCTGCCGCGCGGCTGTCATCGTCGCGCCGCTCGATGCCGATCGCCCCTTGGGCAATTGCTGGCAGAACGTCGTCGGTATCAATTGGCGTGTGCGGCACATCGTCCAGCGCCAGCCGGTTCAGCCCGGCCATCGCAAGAAAGGTGCAGGATGCGACGCCGTCGTCGAGTTTTTTCAGCCGCGTCTGGAGGTTGCCGCGAAACTCGACAACGTTGAGGTCGGGCCGCCGATTGAGCAATTGTGCGCGTCGCCGCAGCGATGAGGTGCCGACAATCGCGCCCTCGCTCAGTTGCGAGATGGAGCTGTATTCGGGCGAGATAAACGCATCTCTCGGATCTTCGCGTGGCAGGTAGCAATCGAGTATCAGCCCCTTTGGCTGCTCCACCGGCATGTCCTTCATCGAGTGCACGGCGATGTCGATCTCGCCTGCATACATGGCGTCTTCGATCTCTTTGGTGAACAGGCCCTTGCCGCCGATGTCTTTCAGCGGTCGGTCGATGATCCGGTCGCCGGTCGTCTTGATGACGACGATGGTGAACGCCTCGAACGGAAGATCGAACACCTCCGCAAGTCGTTCGCGGGTCTCGTTGGCTTGCGCGAGCGCGAGCAGCGATCCACGGGTGCCGATATTGAGCGGTTTGGCGGGGCTGGGTAATTCAATCGTCATAAGCCCTCCTTTAGGCGCGTAATCTTGTCCTGACAACAGGGCCCGGCTTGACTTATCGCCGCCAAGGGGAGATCCGAGCCTTAAAGTGAAGGAATGTATCATGGCCGAGACGAAAACCATTCTGCGTGCGCTTGCAGGCGAGACGCTTCCCACCCCGCCGATCTGGATGATGCGTCAGGCGGGGCGCTATCTGCCCGAATACAAGGCGACTCGCGCGCAGGCGGGCGATTTCCTGTCGCTGTGTTACAACCCCGAACTGGCGGCCGAAGTCACGTTGCAACCGATCCGCCGCTTCGGCTTTGACGGCGCGATCCTGTTTGCCGATATCCTGCTGCTGCCGCAGGCGCTGGGCGCGGATTTGTGGTTCGTCACCGGCGAAGGGCCGCGACTGTCGACGATCACAACGCAAGCCGAATTCGACAAGCTGGGCCAGGGCGAGATGATCCATGACACGCTCAACCCGATCTATGAAACCATCCGCATCCTGCGCCGCGAATTGCCGAAAGAGACCACGCTGATCGGCTTTGCAGGTGCGCCCTGGACGGTGGCAACCTACATGATCGCAGGCAAAGGCACGCCCGATCAAGGCCCGGCGCACAAGCTCAAGGATGAAAACCGCCCCGTGTTCGAGGCGATCATCGACCGTCTCACCGAAGGCACCATTGATTATCTGTCAGCGCAAATCGACGCGGGCGCGGAGGTGGTGAAGATTTTCGACAGTTGGGCCGGCTCTCTCGAAGGTGACGATTTTGACCGCTACGCGTTGCGCCCGACAAAGATCATCACCGAAGAAATCAAGCGCCGCCATCCCGGGACGCCGGTGATCGTGTTCCCGCGTCAGGCAGGTGACAAGTATATCGGCTTTCACGCGGCCACGGGCGCGGATTGTGTTGCTGTCGATGACAGTGTCAGCCCGGAATGGGTGGCCGAGCATGTGCAGGCGGGTGGCTGTGTGCAGGGCAATCTGGCGTCCAAGCACATGGTCACGGGCGGACAAGCGCTGGTGGACGAAACCCGCAAGGTCGTCAAAGCGCTGTCGGGTGGGCCGCATATCTTCAATCTGGGGCACGGGATCACTCCGGATGCGGACCCCGAAAACGTCAAGCTGATGATCGAGACCGTGCGCGGCATGTAACCGGCCGCAATGCCGTGCGCACAGCTTGCATCTTATTGGTGCACAGCTTTGTCCGTTGCGTTCAGCCAAAGCGGGGCTAGGTTAACGGCTCTCCTTTTACAAAGGTCGACCGATGCCCGCGATGGTTCAAATCAACGAAGTCAGCAAAACCTACGCCGACGGGTTTTGCGCCCTCAACTCCGTGTCCCTTGATATTGAAGACGGTGAAATCCTTGCCCTGCTCGGGCCCAACGGTGCGGGGAAGACGACGCTTATCTCAACGATTTGCGGCATCACGCGCGCCAGTTCGGGTGACATTCACGTCGGTGGATATGACGTCGTGGAGGAGTATCGCGGATCGCGGTCACTGGTCGGGCTGGTGCCGCAGGAGATCAACCTCGAGCCGTTCGAGCGGGTGATGAACACGGTCAAATTTTCGCGCGGGTTGTTCGGCAAGGCCAAGAACGACGCGTTGCTTGAGAAAATTCTGCGTCAGCTTTCGCTCTGGGACAAGCGCGACAGTCGCATCATGGAGCTTTCGGGCGGCATGAAGCGCCGCGTTCTGATCGCCAAGGCGCTGGCTCATGAGCCGCGCGTTTTGTTTCTGGACGAACCCACCGCGGGCGTCGATGTCGAATTGCGCCGAGACATGTGGGATATCGTGGCGCAACTCAAGCGCGATGGAGTGACCATCATTCTGACCACGCATTACATCGAGGAAGCCGAGGCGATCGCCGACCGGATCGCGGTGATCAACAAGGGTGAGATTCTGCTGGTCGAGGCCAAGGACGCGTTGATGACGCGGCTTGGGCAGAAGGAGTTGCGGATCGAGTTGCAGCAGCCGATCAACGCCATACCCGAGAGCATGACGGGGCGCGGTCTGCGCCTGGAAGAGGACGGTCTGGTGCTGGTTTACACCTACGACGCAACGCAGGACAGAACCGGCATGGCGTCGTTGATCGGCGACCTCAGCGCGGCCGGGCTGGTGCTGCGCGATCTGCAAACGCGCCAGAATTCGCTCGAGGACATCTTTGTCGGGCTGGTCAGCGACCAAGAGGATGCGGCATGAACTGGCAGGCCATCCGCGCGATATATGTGTTTGAAATGGCACGGTTCTTTCGGACACTTCTGCAAAGTTTCGTGTCGCCCGTGATCTCGACTTCGCTGTATTTCGTGGTCTTCGGCGCCGCCATAGGAAGCCGGATCGACCAGGTTGAAGGGGTCAGCTATGGCGCGTTTATCGTGCCGGGGCTGATCATGCTGAGTGTCATCACGCAAGCGATCTCGAACGCGTCGTTCGGCATCTATTTCCCGAAATTCATCGGCACAATCTACGAACTTTTATCGGCGCCGATCAACTTTCTGGAAATCGTTCTGGGATATGTCGGCGCGGCTGCGACCAAGGCATTCTTTATCGGGGTGGTGATCCTCGCCACCTCTGCGTTGTTTGTGGATCTCCACATCCAGCACCCTTTTGCCATGCTGGCCTTCATGGTGCTGACCTGCCTGAGCTTTGCACTGTTCGGGTTCATCATCGGCATCTGGGCCGGAAACTTCGAACAACTACAGCTCATTCCGCTCTTGATCGTGACGCCCTTGGTGTTTCTCGGCGGCTCGTTCTATTCGATTTCCATGCTGCCGCCGGTCTGGCAGACGATCTCCTTCTTCAACCCGGTGGTCTATCTTGTCTCGGGTTTCCGGTGGGCGTTTTTCGGCCTTGCGGACGTGCCCATCGGGCTGAGCCTGCTCGCGATTGCAGGTTTCACGGCGCTGTGTCTCGGGATCATCTGGTGGATCTTCAAAACCGGCTGGCGGATCAGAACCTGAGGCACCGAAGCGATACACATGCGCTCAGAACGCGACCAGAGCGGCACCGGTGACGACAAGCGCGCCGCCGAACATCTCACGCGATGTGAGTGGCTGACCGACAAGGAACGTTGCCGCCAGGACCAGCAGCGTCTCCGTGGCAATGATGGCGATATATGCCATTCCGAGGTCAATCTGGCGCAGAAGCAAGACCTCTGAGGCAACCACCACAATCAACACGATACCGATTGCGCACAGAACGATCAGCGTGAGTTTGTCCGACGCAATCTTCATCAGCAAAGTGGCGATGGCATATCCCACGCCTGCGGTTATAGCCAACGCGGTTTTGCTGGACACAAGATCTAGAGCAACCATTTTTTCACCGGGAATGAACAATAAAATATCTATTATGTTAACACGATTTTCATCATTCAGCGATAATTTCGCGTGTGAAAAAAGCGTGAGGTCCGAGGGCAGGGCGGTGCTGTCCTGCTGTTTTGTGCTGGTTTAGGGGTTACACCTGCGCGGGTTTTCCCCGACCGCCCAGAAGGATGTCCATGCTCATGCCGCCGACCCACATGCAGAAAAGTGCAAGCCACGCGGTGCCGGCAAAGATCGACCCGCCGGTCACACCCGCGCCGATGGAACAGCCACCGGCCAGCATCCCGCCGAACCCCATGAGCGCGGCGCCGATCATCGCCTGGCGCATCGGTGTCGGGCCATCAAATCCGCGAAACTTAAGCTCTTTGGCAAAAAGCGCGGCGAGGAACGACCCGATCACAACACCGGGCACAAGGCCGATATCGAACTCCAGAATGGAGCCGCGATCGAGGAAGAACATCAGCGTGTTGGCCGACGGGCCAGTAAACGTGATGCTTTCGATCTGCACCGGATCAAAGGCGATCAGGCTAAGCGCATAGGTAAACGCATAGCCCATTGCTACGGCAAACCCGGCACCGGATGCGAACACCAGCCGATGCCAACCGATCCTGTTGCGACGCGATAATTCGAGCGCCAGAAGGGCGGTTGCCAGACCAAACACCACGCCGGTTCCCTCCGGCAGGTGCAGCGATCTCAGCAAGTTCATGTTGCGCCCGCCCTCGGTGATCCACATCGCGGCCAGAGAATCGCGCATCGGAGCAAGCCATCCGGTCAGGCTCATCTGCGCGACCACGGCAAAGATCAGCCCGGACACGACGGAGCGCAGGTTGCCGGTGGCCGCCAGAACCAGGAGGCGGCCGGAACACCCACGCGCGAGCACCATGCCCGCGCCGAACATCAGCCCGCCGATGATCGCGCCGGACCAGCTTCCGGGGACCGCCATCATGCGCGCTTCGGCGCTGTCAAACAGGCCCAGAAGATAGGCGCCCTGAACCCAGACCACGGCGGTTGAAAATGTCAAAAGCCAGACCGCGACCTTGTCCTGCATCATGCCACGGGCGAATTCCACCGTGGCGGCCCGCAGGCAAAAGCGCGATTGCTGCGCCGCGACGCCGAACACGATTCCCGTCAGCAGCCCGAAAAGCGCCGATGTCGGAGCCTCTCCGATCCTGTCTACAAGTGCGATGAGATCCATGTCCGTCTCTTGTCTAATTTGGCTACGGATGCAGCAAAGCGAATGTGTGAGCCTTGATGTATATCAGATCGCCCTCGTTTACACGGATCGAATTAACGCTTTGCCAAGAGGTGCCTGTTATCCAGAGGATGTCAGCGTGGGAAAGGGGATGGACAGAGACGCTGATCTGAGGCGGGTGTGGGTGTTCCGGCGATTGCAAGCGGTGCGTATAGACAGTGTGAACTTGTGGCAGTGGCCCGATCATGGCAGAGGGCTGCATCGCCATTGACTTGAAAGCCTGCCACATGATCACCTTCACCGCCTTTACCACAGTGTCGTCGAAAACGTCTGCCGAGTCGTTGGGAGACGCTCTGGAAGGTCTTGAACCCGAGCCCTACGGGGTTGGGGTGTTTGAAATCGAGGACGGGTCCGGCATGTGGGAAGTGGGCGGTTATTTCATGCAGGCGCCTGATGAGGTTGGGTTGGCTCTGTTGGCGGCGGGCTTTGGTGCCAAGTCCTTTGTCGTGTCGGAACTGCCTGAAACCGACTGGGTCGCAAAGGTGCGCCGCGAATTGGTGCCGGTGCGGGCCGGGCGGTTTTATGTCTATGGCAGCCATGATGCCGATACCGTCCCCGAGGGTGTGGAGCCATTGCTGATCGAGGCGGCGATGGCTTTTGGAACGGGTCATCACGGCACCACCCAGGGCTGTTTGCGCGCGCTCGACAGATTGATCGGCGCGGGCGTGACCTGCCACAAGGTGGCGGATATCGGCTGTGGTACCGCAGTGCTTGCGATGGCAGCCGCACGCACCTGGCCCGACCCTGTCTGGGCCAGCGACATGGATCGCGTTGCGGTGGATGTTGCAGAGGCAAACGTCGCGGCGAACGATCTTGTGGGGCGGATAACATGTCTTGAGGCGGCGGGCTTCGAGCATGACGCGCTTCACGGCGCTGCACCGTTTGATCTGGTGTTTGCCAATATCCTGATGCAGCCCCTGATCGACCTTGCGCCCGATATGGCAAACCATGTCGCGGCGGGTGGGCATGTCATTTTATCGGGAATTTTAAACGAACAAGCCGATGACGTGGCAGAGGTTTATGCACGAAATGGCTTCAATCCCTGGCATCGCGAGGAGATTGGTGACTGGACGACCCTCACACTCGAGGCCGCCGCCACAAAATCGCCATAATTAACCAAATTTTCCAGTTTTTGCCGCAATTTAAGCCAATTTGCCATGTTTGCCCAAAAGTTGCCACATTCTGCCCCTATCACTGACACATCCGGTGGGGGCCGGAATCGAAAGCTGCTGAACATGACCAACAAGCAGGATATGTTTGACGAACGTTACCGCAAGGTGCTCAAGCGGCACCGCCAGTTGTCGCGCGGATATGTGACGCGGTTGGGGAAGAACGGGGTGATCGATCACCACCCGATCGGGCATCTTCGCGACGCCATCACTTTCAAAATGCTGTTGCTGCCCTTGGGAATTCTGTTCTTTCTCAAAGCGTGCATGGTGACGGTATTGGGGCACGACGCGTATGCCGCGCAGGTCGCATTGCTGCGAGAGGGCGGATTTGGCGCGCAAATCGGCGCGTTCCTGATGCAGATGGATCCGATCACCTGGCCGCTGTCCCAACTGATGGCGACAGTCATCGGATAGGGGCGGGCCGCCAGATTTCAGCGACGAAAAAAGCCGTGTCGGGATGATCCGACACGGCTTTTCAATTTCGGTTTCGGGTCGTTTTCAGAACGAATTGATATCGGCGCGCGTTAGGCCGATGTCGTTGAGTTCATAATCCGACAGGCGCTCAAGCGCTTTGCGTGTCCGGCGCGAGTCGTTCCATGCCGCGACAGATGCGGCGAGTTTGAAAAAGAAAGCGTTCAGGCTCTTGTCGCGAGACGCGTAGGTGGGGCGGGTTGTGTCGAATGCGGCCATTGCCATGCTCCTTGAAGCGAAAATCTGTCATCTGTGTCTGAGCGGCAGGTAGTCAGAACAAACCGCTTCGACAACGATGGTTTCTGCATAGACCGCATGCGGAATTCGCATGGCTCCGCACCGCGATGGGGGCAACGTGGAAAACAGGCTGAAAACGACAGGTTCAAGGTCGTATTCGCACCAAGGCGGACAATTGCGACATGGCGGTGACGCAAAGCGACAGGCTGTTTGATGTGCTGACACGATATTGACCGCTTGGCGTTTGTTCGCCTTTCGTGCTACCCGTGATGCAAAAGCAACAAAAGAATGAGCAGCCATGCGCGTTTTGGGGATCGATCCGGGTTTACGCTTCCTCGGCTGGGGCGTGATCGAAGCCGAAGGCAGCCGGTTGCGTCACATTGCCAATGGTGTCTGCCTGTCGGGAAGCGGCGAATTGGCGACCCGACTGCTGGCCTTGCATTGCGGCCTGACCGAGATCTTCGAGCGGTTTCAACCCGACACGGTGGCGATCGAAAAGACATTCGTGAACAAGGACGCGGTCGGGACGCTGAAACTGGGACAGGCGCGAGGCGTGGCGCTGCTCGTTCCGGCGCAGTTCGGGCTTGAGATCGGCGAATACGCCCCGAATTCGGTGAAGAAAACCGTGGTCGGAGTTGGCCATGCGGATAAAAATCAGGTCGAGCATATGGTGAAGATGCAGTTGCCCGGCGCGCAGATCAACGGCTCGGACGCGGCGGATGCGCTGGCAATCGCGATCTGCCATGCGCATCATTTCGGCGGGCCGGGAATGAGGATCCGGGCATGATCGGGCGCATTGCGGGCCGCGTTGAATACAAGGGCGACGATCATGTTCTGATCGACGTGCGCGGCATCGGTTATGTGGTCTACTGCTCGGACCGGGTGCTGGCGCAAGTGCCGGGGCCGGGAGAGGCCGTGGCGCTGTTTACCGATCTATTGGTGCGCGAAGACCTGTTGCAGCTTTTCGGCTTTCCCACTTTGGTGGAAAAGGAATGGCACCGGCTTTTGATGTCGGTCCAGGGAGTCGGCGCAAAAGCCTCGTTGGCGATTTTGGGCACGCTTGGCCCGGACGGCGTCAGCCGCGCGATCGCGCTGGGCGACTGGAATTCGGTGAAAGCGGCCAAGGGCATCGGCCCCAAGACGGCGCAGCGTGTTGTCAACGAACTGAAAGACAAGGCGCCGGGCGTCATGGCGATGGGGGCAGGCGCGTCGGTCGCTGCGGTGGCCGGCGACGTGGACGTTCTGGAAACGGTGGCTCCGGCCACCGCCAGGCCCGCGCCGGTGATGCAGGCGTCCGCGCAGGCGGAGGCATTGTCGGCGCTCGGCAATCTGGGGTACGCACCGGGCGAAGCGGCAGGCGCGGTGGCGCAAGCCACCGGCGACGCTCCGGATGCGGACACTTCGGAATTGATCCGCGCCGCGCTGAAACTTCTTGCTCCGAAAGGATGACCCATGTGCGCGCTTCCGGGTCGTGTCGGCCTGCCTTGCAAGACAGATCAGACTATGTGTGAGGCGTGCCGATGACCTCGGATCCGACATTGCGGCCAGAGCCGATGGTGGGCGACCGGGACCGCGCGTTGCGGCCCCAGATGCTCGACGATTTTGTCGGTCAGGCCGAGGCGCGATCAAATCTGCGCATCTTTATCCAGTCGGCGCGCCAACGCGGTGAATCCATGGACCACACGTTGTTTCACGGCCCTCCGGGGTTGGGAAAAACAACGCTGGCGCAGATCATGGCACGCGAGCTTGGCGTCGGGTTTCGCATGACATCGGGGCCGGTTCTCGCCAAGGCCGGGGATTTGGCGGCGATCCTGACCAATCTCGAAGCGCGCGATGTGTTGTTCATCGACGAGATCCATCGCCTCAACCCGGCGGTTGAAGAAGTGCTCTATCCTGCGATGGAGGATTACGAGCTCGATCTGGTGATCGGCGAAGGACCAGCGGCACGCACCGTCAGGATCGAATTGCAGCCCTTTACCCTGGTCGGCGCAACGACGCGCCTTGGGCTTTTGACAACACCCCTGCGCGACCGGTTTGGTATTCCGACACGCTTGCACTTTTACACCGAAGACGAACTCAACACGATTGTTGCACGCAACGCCGTCAAACTCGGCGTAAAGACGGCTCCTGAAGGGGCACGCGAAATCGCGCGCCGGTCCCGTGGCACTCCGCGCATTGCGGGGCGATTGCTGCGCCGCGTGGTGGATTTCGCGGTGGTCGAAGGGGACGGAATTGTCACCAAGGCGCTGGCCGACAATGCCCTGACGCGGCTGGGTGTCGACGAGCTGGGCCTTGACGGAGCGGACCGGCGCTATTTGCGGCTGATTGCCGAGAGTTATCAGGGCGGGCCGGTGGGGATCGAGACGCTGTCCGCCGCATTGTCCGAAAGCCGCGATGCGTTGGAGGAAGTGATCGAGCCCTATCTGTTGCAGCAAGGATTGATCCAGCGGACACCGCGCGGCCGGATGCTTGCGCAAAAAAGCTGGGCTCATCTTGGTCTTGCGGCCCCGAGGGTGGCGGGTCAGTCGGACCTGTTCGGGTAATTCGCTGTTCGCGATGCAATGACAGTCACAATTGGAAAGACAAGACGCGAAGGGACCAACGCGCTATGATGGACGCAGCCGAGGTTGAGAGGTTGTTCACACGATCCGACGGGACGTATCTGTTCGCCAGGTGGGGACGACCAATCGCGCCGATTGTCTTCGGAGTAGACGATGCAAGCCTGTCGGTGATCAAGGGCGCGTTCGAAGCGCTCTGCACCTTGGCAGGCCATAGCATGACAGAGACCGACCCGGAGCTTGGCAGCAATGTCATGGTGTTTTTCTTTCGCGACTGGGACGAATTGCTGGGCGTGCCGGATCTGGACCGCTTGATAGACGGGTTGACGCCGCTGGTCGCGCGCTTGTCGGCCGCGGATGCCAACCAGTACCGGGTGTTCCGCTTCGATGAGGCGGGCGCGATCAAGGCGTGTTTCGTATTTTTGCGCATGGACGACGAACTGGCCGCGCTGCCAGCCGATACGCTGGCGCTGAACCAGGCGGTCCAGACCATGGTGCTCTGGTCGGACACGGCATTTTCCGAGCGCTCACCGCTGGGCCTGTTGGACGACGGGCGCGTGGTGCTGCGTCCGGAGATCGGCTCGCTGATCGGCGCAGCCTATGATCCCGTGATGCCGCCGACGACCGAGGATGCGAGCCATGCACTGCGGCTGGCCGCTAGGGTTTCCGTGGCACTTGAAGGGATTAACGAATGATACACGAATTTCCGGTACGGGTGTATTACGAAGACACCGATATGGGAGGGATCGTTTATTACGCCAATTATCTGCGCTTCATCGAGCGTGCACGGTCAGATTGGGTTCGATCGCTAGGCATCGATCAAAACGCGATGCGCGAACAGGACGGGATCGTGTTCGTGGTGCGGCGGCTCGAGGCGGAGTATCTGCTGCCGGCAAAATTCGACGACGATCTTGTGGTGCGCACCACCGTGAAATCGGTGACCGGAGTGCGCCTGACCATGATGCAGGATGTCTTGCGCGGCGAGGATCTGTTGTTTCAGGCCGAGGTGCTTGTCGTCTGCGTAACCGATGGTGGACTGCCGGCGCGGCTTCCGGCGAATATCCGCCGGCAGATTCACTGAGGAGCCGATTTCCGGTGTTATGACGCCATTGTGTTGGCGTTTGCCCTGATATTGGGCTATGACCTCTGTTAATCAGAGCCCGGTAACGGGGCCAACCGGCTAAAGAGCAGGCAGATGGAAGCAGAGACACTTGCGCTGGCGCAGGAGATTGATTTCTCCATGTGGGGATTGTTCGCGCGCGCCACATTCACCGTCAAGATTGTCATGGTGATGCTGATGCTGGCGTCCTTTTGGGCGTGGGCGATCATTTTCGAAAAACTCATGTCGTATCGGCGCGCACGGTCCGAAGCATCGGAGTTCGACCGCTCCTTCTGGTCGGGCGAACCGCTCGACGAGCTGTTCGACCAGATCGGACCCGAACCCGGTGGGCGCGCCAAGAAGGTGTTTGCGGCGGGAATGACGGAGTGGCGGCGCTCGCATCGCGACGATGGCGGGCTGATCGCTGGGGCGCACGCGCGCATCGACCGGTCGATGGACGTCGCAATCCAGAAAGAAGCCGAGGACCTGCAAAAAAACCTTGCGGTGCTGGCGACGGTTGGATCGGTTGCGCCGTTTGTCGGATTGTTCGGCACTGTCTGGGGCATCATGCATGCGTTTGTCGAGATTGCGCAGCAGCAGAACACATCGCTAGTCGTGGTCGCGCCCGGTATCGCCGAGGCATTGCTGGCCACAGGGCTGGGCCTTCTGGCCGCGATCCCGGCGGTGGTGTTCTATAACAAGCTGTCGGCTGACAGTGACCGCATTCTGGCGGGATACGAATCCTTTGCCGACGAATTCTCGACCATTCTCAGCCGTCAGCTGGACAGCTGAGCGATGGCAGGTGGCGTGATCAAATCGGGCGGCGGCGGGCGCAGGCGGCGCAAGGGCCGTGCGATGCCGATGTCGGAAATCAACGTCACGCCGTTTGTCGACGTGATGATGGTGCTGCTGATCATCTTTATGGTGGCGGCACCGTTGTTGACCGTGGGTGTGCCAGTCGAATTGCCGAAAACTGCCGCAACGGCGCTGCCGTCGGAAACCGAGGAACCGTTGACAGTGACCATCGGTGCAGACGGGATCGTGTCGATCCAGAACACCGAAGTGGCGCGCGGCGATCTGGTGCCGCGGCTGCGGGCGATCGCGGCAGAGCGGGCCGATGACCGGGTGTTCTTGCGCGCCGACGGCACTGTGACCTACGAGACGGTGGCGCAGGTCATGGGCGCGCTGAATGCCGGTGGCTTCAGTTCCATCGGTCTGGTGACAGACATCGGTGGCCCGGCGTTCGACGGGTCGGATGGCTGAGACGCGCAGTGCATACGGGCCATTATATCTCGGGCGGGGCGCATGGGGTCTTGATCCTCTGGGTGCTGTTTGGCGGCGTGTTCAGCAGCAATCCGCCGGAAGTTCAGGTGGCTGACGTGTCGGTGATCTCCGAGGCGGAATACGCTGCGCTGACGCAACCGCAGGCAGCGCCCACGCTGGGAACGGAACCTGCCGCGCTGCCAGAGCCCGAAGTTGAAGAAACCGCGCCGGACACGCCGGTTCCCGACACTCAGCCGGACGTTCAACCCGAACCGGCGGAGCCGGAAGCCGCAGAGCCAGATCCAACCCCCGAGCCCGTAGCACCGATGCCCGAGCCTGAGGTCGCAGAGACCCCGCCGCAGCCGCCGGCCCCCGAGCCGACGCCGCAGGTCGATGCGCCCGAGATGGCGTTGCGCCCGACGCCGCGACCGGCACCCCGCGTGGCCCCTCAGGCGGTGCCGGAGCCCGAGCCGGAGGCCGACATCGCGCCCGAGGTCCAGGAAACGGTGGAACGCTCTGAAACGCCCGATGTGACCGAGGCCGAAGAACAGCAAGCGACCGCGCCCGAAGCGGCGGCGAGTGAGATCGTGACCGAGGCCGAGGAGCCGGCGCGGGCGCCGACATCGTCGATGCGTCCGCGCGTGCGGCCCAATCGCCCGGCCCCGACGCAGACGGCGGCTGCGCCCGAGACGCCAAGCACAACCGCGCCTGACACGACGGCTGAAGCCGCACCAGCAGACAACCCGCCGTCTGCGGATGCGACGGCGTCGGCGATTGCCGGTGCGTTGGAGGAAGCGCTGGGCGGCGACAGCTCTGGCAGCGCCGAAGGCCCGCCCTTGACCCAGGGAGAAACGGACGGATTTCGCGTTGCGGTTCAGGAATGCTGGCTGGTCGATGTGGGATCGGAAGCGGCGAATGTGACAGTGACCGTCGGATTTGACATGGACAGGTCGGGAAAGGTCGTGAGTTCGTCGTTGCGGATGTTGAATGCCCAAGGGGGCAGCGGCTCGGCGGCCGAGACGGCGTTTCAATCGGCGCGCCGCGCGATCTTGCGCTGTCAGGGCGACGGGTACACTCTGCCCGCAGAAAAATTTGATCAATGGAAAACTGTCGAAATGACGTTCAACCCAGAGAATATGAGGATCCGATGAAACAGATCGTCGCGTTTGTGATGTCTGCCCTGGTTTTGGCTTTTGCCGCGCCCGTGACGGCGCAGGCGCAAAGCGGACCGTTGCGGATCGAGATCACCGAAGGTGTCGTTGAACCGATGCCTTATGCGGTGCCGGATTTCGTTGCCGAAAGCGCAGAAGCCCAGCAATTGGCGCAGCAGATCGCGCGGGTTGTGGCCGATGACCTGACCGGCACCGGGTTGTTCCGAGAAGTGCCGCGCGAGGCGCATATCAGCCAGATCACCAGTTTCGGCAGCCCGGTTCAGTTCGCCGACTGGAAGGCGATCAACGCACAGGCTTTGGTGACCGGCGCGGTCAGTTCCTCTGGCGGGCAGGTGGTCGTGAAGTTCCGCGTGTGGGACGTGTTCGCCGGCACCGAGCTGGGCCAGGGGATGCAGTTTGCCGGCACGCCCGACGGATGGCGGCGCATGGCGCACAAGGTGGCCGATCAGGTCTACAGCCGGATCACCGGCGAGTCGGGGTATTTCGACAGCCGCGTTGTGTTCGTTTCGGAAAGTGGTCCGAAGGACAATCGCGCCAAGCGTCTGGCGGTCATGGATTATGACGGTGCCAACGTGCAGTACCTGACCGGCAGCAATTCGCTGGTCCTCGCGCCGCGGTTTTCCAATGACGGGCAGCGGGTGCTCTATACCAGCTACGAAACCGGAATGCCGCGCGTGCATGTTCTTGAGGTGGGAACGGTGCAAAGCCGCATCCTGCAGGGGCAGAACGGTGTGATGAGCTTTGCGCCACGATTTGCGCCAAACGGGCAGACGGTGGTCTATTCGATCACCCAAGGGTCGAATACCGACATTTTCGCGATGGACGTCGCCAGTGGAGCGACGCGCCAATTGACCAACGCGCCCTCGATCGAAACCGCGCCAAGCTATTCGCCCGATGGCAGCCAGATCGTATTCGAAAGCGACCGCTCGGGTACCCAGCAGCTTTATGTTATGCCCGCCGGGGGTGGCGAAGCCAGACGGATCAGCTTTGGCGAGGGGCGCTATTCGACACCCGTCTGGTCGCCGCGCGGTGACATGATCGCGTTTACCAAACAAAACGCGGGGCGGTTTTTTATCGGTGTCATGCGCACCGATGGTTCGGAAGAGCGACTGCTGACCGCGTCGTTCCTTGATGAAGGCCCGACCTGGGCTCCCAACGGGCGCGTCATCATGTTCGCGCGCGAAACCCAGGGCGCGCAAGGATCATCCTCTTTGTACACGGTGGACATCTCGGGTCGAAAGCTGACGCGCGTGCGCACTCCCGAAGGCGCATCGGACCCGAGCTGGGGGCCGTTGCAATGACCCTGAAAAAATCTTTTTCCAAAGATTTTTCCAGCAAACCATTTTCTGACGAAAATGGCGATCCTCATGTCACGGCTTTGCGCGCCACGCGTGCTGTGATACTCAACAGGTACCAATTGAAAGGGCAGGATACCCCGATGCGACTCTCCGCAAAACTGACGATGCTTATGGCGGTTCTGGCCGTCTCGGCTTGTACCAACGCCAACCGGTTCGACAACGACGCGGTCGATCTCAATGCGGCCACCGGATCGGCGGGGGGCATCGTGCCGGGAAGCGCCAGCGATCCGAGTTCGCCGGCCTATTTCCAGCAGACCGTGGGCGACCGCGTATTGTTTGCGATTGACCAGTCGACGCTTGATCCGCAGGCCCGCGCAACGCTGGATGGGCAAATCCGCTGGTTGCAGACCAACACCGACTACAACGCCGTGATCGAGGGCCATGCCGACGAGCAGGGCACCCGCGCCTATAACCTCGCGCTCGGGGCACGTCGGGCCAATTCGGTGATGGAATACCTGGTGGCACAGGGCATCCCGTCGAACCGGTTGCGCTATGTCAGCTATGGCAAGGAGCGCCCGATCGAGATTTGTTCTGAAGAGTCGTGTTACGCCAAGAACCGCCGCGCTGTGACGATCATTTCAGCCGGTCTGACAAGCTGACGGAGCGGATGATGCGATTGCATGCGATCCTTTTGACGGGTGTTCTGGCGGTCGCGCCGATGAGTGTTCTGGCGTCGGAAACGTTGGCGGATATTCGGCAGGACATGTCGGTCTTGTTCGTTGAAATTCAGAAACTGAAGCGCGAATTGAGCACCACCGGACCCAGCGCAATGGCGCTGCCCAGCGGTGCGTTGGATCGAATCAATGCAATCGAATCGGAGTTGCAGCGCCTGACCGCCAAGACCGAAGAGCTTGAGTTTCGTGTGGGCAGCGTCGCCGAAGACGGAGCCCGCCGGATCGGTGATCTGGAATTTCGCCTGTGCGAGCTGGAAAGCGGTTGCGATATCGCGAATGTGGGCAAGACACCGACCTTGGGTGGGGAGACGGGGACGAGCGCCGCAGCGCCGCAGCCTGTGCCGCAATCACTCCCAAGCTCGGCCGGACCGGAATTGGCGGTTGGCGAGGAAACAGACTTTCGGCGGGCTGGGGAGGCGCTCGCCAATGGTGACTTTCAATCCGCCGCAGACCAGTTTGCGACCTTTCGCCAGACCTATCCCGGCGGTCCGCTAGAGGCCCAGGCGCTTGTGGCTGAAGGCAAGGCTCTTGCCGGTCTTGGCGACCTGCGCGAGGCCGCGCGCCGGTATCTGGATGCCTATGCCGGCTATCCTGACGACAGCGTTGGCCCTGAGGCGCTGTGGCGCCTTGGAGCGGCGTTGGGTGAATTGGGCAATGTGCCGGAAGCGTGCGTGACCTTGTCCGAGGTGGCGGGGCGCTATCCCGGCAGTGCAGCGATCGCGGAGGCAGAGGCCGCCAGGGCGCGGTTCAACTGTTCGTGAACGAGCCACCGCTGCAACAGCGGTTTGCCGATCAGATGGGCCAGTTGCTTGGCCCCGATTTTCCCCCCGACATCGGGCTGGCCGTGTCGGGCGGCGGTGACAGCATGGCAATGCTCTACCTCGCCCATAACTGGACGCATATCTATGGCGTTCGCTTGTGGGTGATTACCATCGATCACGGATTGCGAGCCGAATCTGCGGCCGAGGCCGAGATGGTGGCACGCGAATGTGCAACGCTGGGCTGGCCGCATACGCGCGTGCTCTGGTCTTGGGACGGGCGGGGAAACGTTCAGGCCGCAGCGCGCCAGGCACGACTCGAGCTGATCGACCGATGGCGCGGTTCGGTGAAACATGTGCTGTTTGCCCATACTGAGGACGATCAAGCGGAAACGGTGCTGATGCGACTTGCGCGCGGCTCCGGTGTGGACGGTTTGGCGGGCATGCAAGCCATCCGCCTGGTTGCTCCTCACGCTTTGGGCGCGCCCGAACTGGAGCCGGGAACCTATGCTGGCCAGACGCCGCCGCAAGCAGGCGGAACACCCGGATTTGACGTAGTGCGCCCGTGCCTTGGCATGTCGCGGGCGGAATTGCGGCACTATGCGCGGGTCTTGCAGGCGCCCTGGATCGAAGACCCCAGCAATGAGGATCGGTCATATGATCGCGTCCGCATTCGGCAATTGTTAACACTTCTGCGCCACGAAGGGATCACTGCGTCCGTTTTGGCCAAAACGGCCACGCGTTTGTCACGGGCGCGGGCGGGACTGACCGCGCGCCTGTCGGACGCCGTGGATCGGATTTGCATGAACGCACCGTTGGGGCAGGTGCTGATCGAAAGGGACGGGCTTGCCGCACTGGACGGCGAAACGCAGTTGAGGATGCTGACGGCGTCCTTGCGCTATGTCGCATCGAGCCCGTATCGCCCACGGGAGGCGGCAAGTGAGGACTTGCTGGAAAGGGCCCTCTCTGGCCGCGGTGGAACGTTGCACGGTGCCGAGGTCGTGGTGTCAAAGAGCGAAATCCGCGTCTTTCGTGAAGCCGCGTGCGTTAGGGATGAAGTAAGTGACCTGGAGGCGTTATGGGACGGGCAATGGGTTTTGAAAGGTGATGACAGCTTGGACACAAGAGGTGCGACCGTTCGCGCTTTGGGCGACAAGGGCTGGCGCCAGATCGAGGCGCGCGAAAATCTGCCGCTGACGATGCGGGCCTCCTTGGGGCTGCCATCGGTCTGGCGGGAGGATGTTATGCTTGCCTGTCCGGCGCTGGGTATCGGCAGCGGCATAACCGCTGAGCGCTACGTACTCGGGCGCCGCGATACCGGTTTCAGGGCATTTTGTCTTTCGCATTGAACCCGGGCCGTGCATGTCTATGTTATAGGCCAAGAGACGCGGGCCTATTCGCCTCCGTCGAATTCAGGAGAAATTTTCTTGGGCAACGCACGAAACATCGCCTTCTGGGTCGTACTGTTCCTGTTGATTCTGGCGCTTTTCAACATATTCTCTGGTGGCGGAAACACGCTTCAGAGCCGCGAAATCAGCTATTCTGATTTTGTCGCCGCGGTCGATGATGACACCGTCAGTTCGGTCACACTCGATGGCGAGCAAGTTCGCTTCCGCAGCAAGGATGGTCAGGACTATGTCGCGATCAAACCGGAAGACGCGACCGTCACCGATCTGTTGATCGAAAACGGCGTTCCGATCCGCGCCGAACAGCAACAGCAGTCGGGGTTCCAGTCGTTCCTGCTCAGCCTGCTGCCGTTCCTTCTGCTCATCGGGGTCTGGATCTACTTCATGAACCGGATGCAGGGCGGTGGCCGTGGCGGCGCGATGGGGTTTGGCAAATCCAAAGCCAAGCTGCTGACCGAAAAGCACGGCCGTGTGACTTTCGATGATGTCGCTGGCATCGACGAGGCGAAGGAAGAGCTTGAGGAGATCGTCGAGTTTCTGCGCAATCCTCAGCGGTTCTCGCGTCTGGGCGGCAAGATCCCCAAGGGCGCGTTGCTTGTGGGTCCGCCGGGAACCGGTAAAACGCTCCTCGCGCGCGCAATCGCAGGCGAGGCGGGGGTTCCGTTCTTCACCATCTCGGGCTCGGACTTCGTTGAGATGTTCGTCGGCGTGGGCGCATCTCGCGTTCGCGACATGTTCGAACAAGCCAAGAAGAACGCGCCGTGCATCGTGTTCATCGACGAGATCGACGCGGTCGGCCGGGCGCGCGGCGCCGGTTATGGCGGTGGCAACGATGAGCGCGAGCAGACATTGAACCAGCTTCTGGTCGAAATGGACGGGTTCGAGGCTAACGAGGGTGTGATCATCGTGGCGGCGACGAACCGTCGTGACGTGCTCGACCCGGCGCTGCTTCGTCCGGGGCGCTTTGACCGCCAGGTCACCGTTCCGAACCCCGACATCAAGGGCCGGGAAAAAATTCTGGGCGTTCATGCGCGCAAAACGCCGCTTGGTCCGGATGTCGATCTGCGAATCATCGCGCGCGGCACGCCGGGTTTCTCTGGTGCGGATCTCGCCAACCTGGTGAACGAAGCCGCTTTGATGGCGGCACGTGTTGGTCGTCGGTTCGTGACGATGGAAGACTTCGAGAACGCCAAGGACAAGGTGATGATGGGGGCGGAGCGCCGGTCCATGGTCTTGACGCCCGAGCAAAAGGAAAAAACCGCCTATCACGAAGCAGGACACGCGATCGTCGGCATGAGCCTTCCGCAATGCGATCCGGTTTACAAAGCCACGATCATTCCGCGCGGTGGTGCATTGGGCATGGTTGTGTCGCTGCCCGAGATTGACCGGCTGAACTGGCACAAGTCCGAGTGCGAGGAAAAGCTTGCCATGACCATGGCCGGTAAAGCGGCCGAGATCATCAAGTATGGTGAGGAAAATGTCTCGAACGGGCCGGCTGGCGATATCCAGCAAGCCTCTGCCCTGGCGCGCGCAATGGTGCTGCAATGGGGTATGTCAGACAAGGTTGGCAATATCGACTATCGTGAGGCGGCCGAGGGCTATAGCGGCAACACTGCCGGATTCTCGGTTTCCGCCAACACCAAGGAAATGATCGAAGAAGAGGTCAAACGGTTCATTCAGAACGCCTATGAACGCGCGTTCGAGATCCTGACCGAGAAGAAAGACGAGTGGGAACGCCTGGCTCAGGGTCTTCTGGAGTATGAAACCCTGACCGGAGACGAGATCAAGCGTGTCATTCGCGGCGATCCTCCCCAAGCGAGCGACGATGATGCCTCGGGCGATGCCGCCGACACGCCAAGTGTCACGGCGATTCCGAAGACCAAGCCCAAGGCAAAGCCACAGCCGGGCGAAGGCGGTCTGGAACCGGAGCCCACGGCTTGATCCCATGAAGGAATAGCCCCGAATCCGTCAGCCGGGTTCGGGGTTTTTTATTGGCGTGCCGAGCGATGCTGTCGGGGTCGGGTTCAGTTCATCTTTCCCATCCGTTCCATTTCCGCCGCACACCTGCTTGGAAGTGTCGGTTTCACCGTGTCATTTGACTGGTGTGCAACGGTATTCCTTTGCTAATTGAACCAGCCAACAGCGGAGCCCAGTCATGGCCTACAAGTCGGATATCGAAATCGCGCGCGACGCGCAGAAGCGCCCTATTCAGGAAATCGGCGAGAAGATCGGCATCGGGTCTGATGATCTGCTGCCCTATGGGCACGACAAGGCGAAAGTTAGTCAATCCTTCATCAATTCGGTTCAGGATCGTGCCGACGGCAAACTGATTCTGGTGACCGCGATCAATCCGACACCGGCAGGGGAGGGCAAGACCACGACAACCGTGGGTTTGGGCGACGGTCTGAACCGTATCGGCAAGAAAGCGATGATTTGCATTCGCGAGGCGTCATTGGGGCCGAACTTCGGAATGAAGGGCGGCGCTGCGGGGGGCGGGTATGCGCAAGTCGTCCCGATGGAGGATATGAACCTCCACTTCACCGGTGACTTCCACGCCATCACCTCGGCCCATTCTTTGCTGTCGGCAATGCTCGACAACCACATATACTGGGGCAACGAGCAGGAGATCGACATCCGGCGCGTGCAGTGGAAGCGCGTCGTGGACATGAACGACCGCGCGCTGCGGCAGGTGAATGTGTCGCTGGGCGGGGTCGCCAACGGCTTTCCTCGCGAAGGCGGGTTCGACATCACTGTCGCATCAGAAGTCATGGCGATCTTGTGTCTGGCCAACGATCTCAAGGATTTGGAAAAGCGCTTGGGCGATATGATCGTCGCCTATCGGCGCGACCGCAGCCCGGTGTTTTGCCGAGACATCAAGGCAGAGGGCGCGATGACCGTCCTGCTCAAGGATGCGATGCAACCCAATCTGGTGCAGACGCTGGAAAACAACCCCGCTTTTGTTCATGGCGGCCCGTTCGCCAATATCGCGCACGGTTGCAATTCGGTGATTGCGACCACAACTGCGATGAAGCTGGCGGATTATGTTGTCACCGAGGCTGGTTTCGGCGCCGATCTGGGGGCTGAAAAGTTCATGAACATCAAGTGTCGCAAGGCTGGAATCGCGCCTTCGGTTGTGGTGTGCGTGGCAACCGTGCGCGCGATGAAGATGAATGGCGGCGTCGCCAAGGCTGAACTTGGGACCGAGAACGTTGATGCCGTCAAGGCGGGATGCCCGAATCTCGGACGCCATATCGAAAACCTCAAGAGCTTTGGCGTTCCGGTGGTGGTGGCGATAAACCACTTTGTCACCGACACCGACGCAGAGGTTGGCGCCATCAAAGCCTATGTTGCCGAGCATGGTGCCGAAGCGGTGCTCAGCCGTCATTGGGAACTGGGCTCGGAAGGATCGGCCGATCTGGCGCGCAAGGTTGCGGAAGTGGCAGACAAGGATAGCGCGCATTTTGCCCCGATTTACCCTGATGACATGTCGCTGGCAGAAAAAATCCAAACGATCGCAAAGCGCATTTACCGTGCTGACGAGGCGCTGATGGATCAGAAAATCCGAGATCAACTGAAGCTTTGGGAAGAGCAAGGGTATGGGCACCTGCCTGTTTGCATGGCAAAAACCCAGTATTCGTTCAGCACCGACCCAAGTTTGCGTGGCGCGCCCACGGGCCATTCCGTGCCGGTGCGAGAGGTGCGGCTGTCGGCCGGCGCAGGATTTGTCGTCGTGGTCTGCGGTGAAATCATGACCATGCCTGGTCTTCCCCGGGTGCCGTCGGCTGAAACCATTCGTCTGAACGAAGATGGGCATATCGAAGGGCTGTTCTGACGTTGCGCCAAGCGACGTTGAAACACCGGTGCGGACTTTCCGGAAAATCTGAGTAAAAATCGAAGAAGGACGCGACATGAGTGCAGAGATCATTGATGGTAAGGCCTTTGCCGCAAAGCTGCGCCGCGACGTTGCGGATCAAGTCGCAAGATTGAAAGCTGATCACCAATTGAAGCCCGGGCTCGCTGTTGTCCTCGTGGGGGATGACCCGGCGAGTCAGGTCTACGTCCGATCCAAGGGCAAGATGACTGTCGAAGTGGGGATGAATTCGTTCGAACATCGGCTCGACCCCAGCATCAAGGAAACCGAGCTGCTGGCCTTGATCGAGGGCTTGAATGCCGATCCGAAGGTGCACGGGATACTGGTTCAATTGCCGCTACCGGATCATCTTGACGAGGATCTGGTGATAAATGCGATTGATCCTGCAAAGGATGTGGACGGCTTTCACATCCTGAATGTCGGTCTGTTGGGAACAGGCCAAAAGGCGATGGTGCCCTGCACTCCGCTTGGCTGCCTGATGATGTTGCGCAACCATCATGGATCGCTTTCGGGCATGAACGCGGTTGTCATCGGACGAAGCAATATTGTCGGAAAGCCGATGGCGCAGCTCTTGTTGGGCGACAGTTGCACGGTGACGATCGCGCATAGTCGGACGCGGGATTTGCCGGATGTCGTGCGGCGCGCGGATATTGTCGTGGCGGCTGTCGGGCGCGCGGAAATGGTTCCGGGAGACTGGATCAAGCCGGGCGCGACGGTGATTGATGTCGGGATCAACCGGGTCGATGCGCCGGAAAAAGGCGAGGGCAAGACGCGCCTCGTGGGCGATTGCCATTTCGAGAGCTGCGCAGCCGTCGCGGGCGCCATCACGCCGGTTCCCGGTGGTGTCGGGCCGATGACGATCGCCTGTCTGCTGGCCAATACGCTTACGGCCTGTTGCCGCGCCAACGGCTTGCCCGAACCTGCGGATCTGACGGCATGATCAATAGATAGCAGCCTGATGTTTACAACTTATTCACAGATCGACAGGTATCATCGTCCCGATCAGGCAAGCGATGTGGCGTTCCCCCGCGTCGGTCTTGGCGTAAACATCCGAGGAGACCACGATCAAGCGACGGCCGGGCTTTATGACACGGCCATAGGCGATCAGAAGATCACCCATCGCAGGTGCAAGTAGATTGATCTTGATCTCGGCGGTGACCACTTCCTGATGCTCGCTCATCATGGTGAGAGCGGCATAGCCAGCGGCGCTGTCTCCGATCGAGAATGTCAAACCGGCGTGACCGAAACCTTGTTGTTGCGTAGCGGTTGGCAGAATCGGTGCGGTGATCGTCACCGTCCCGTCACCCGTTTCGACCAATCGCGCACCGAGTGTCTGCATCAGCGATTGGCGGTCAAAACTGGATTGAATGCGAGGTGAGATGTCCATGTGCGAAAGGAAGCACGCCGCTTGGATCAAGACAAGGGGGCAAGGCCAGGCATGGGGATTTTGCAAGGGCGCGGCCCTGTGAGAATAGCCTGTGCGGTCGGCGCCATCAGACGTCTCAGCGACGTATCGTGACAAAAAAGTCCGCCGGTGAACGTGCCATAAGCGGGAAGCATGAGGCGCGTGGCGTCAAACAGGAAGCAAGGCCGGGTCAGAGTGCGTCCGCGCAGTCGGATCGCTGCTTTGGGATGGTAGTGACCCGACACTTCGCCCGGCAGTGGTACTGCCTGAGCAATGTGAAGGAAGTGCAACGGGCCGACGACCAACCGCTTCATGTGCGTTCCGCCAAGCGCGACAGGACCGGGATCGTGGTTGCCCTCGATCCAGATCCACTCGCGGCCCGCTTGCAATGCGGTGAGAACCTGCAAATCCTGGCCCGGCAGCGCATGTTGCATCGGAGTGGCATCAAAGCTGTCGCCCAGACAGACCACCCGTCTGGCGTTGGTGTTTTCCACGTCCGACACGAGGCGGTTCAGCGTTTCAGTCGTCTCGTATGGTGGCAATTGCGCCCCTCCGAATCGGGCGGCGCGGGCTGATTTTCCGAAATGAAGATCCGAAACAACCAGCAGATCTTCGTTGGGCCAGAACAGGGCACCGCTCGGAAGAGCCAGCAAGGCTTCGCTACGGAATTCGAATTCGAGTGCGTTCATGTTTTGTTCATGTACCGCCATTACATAGGATGCAAGAGGGCGAGAGGTATCAGAGCATTGCGGGAACCACCTGATCCGGTGGCCGGTGTCCGTCAGCAAAGGTTTTTACATTGATGATGACTTTTTCACCCATCTCCAGCCGACCCTCGCGCGTGGCCGACCCCATATGGGGCAGCATGACGACATTTGGCATGTCGCGCAGTTCCGGTGTGCCGCGATGCCCGTGTTCATACACGTCGAGACCGGCCCCCGCCAGCTCACCAGCCTTCAGCATGCGCGTGAGGGCGTTCTCGTCGATCACCTCGCCGCGCGATGTGTTCACGATGACCGCGCTCGGCTTCAGGAGCTTCAGCCTACGCGCGTTCAGCAAATGGAACGTCGAGGGGGTGTGCGGGCAATTGACCGACAGGATGTCCATGCGGGCGACCATCTGGTCAAGGCTTTCCCAATACGTGGCCTCCAGCGCATTTTCTATCTCGGGGCGCAAGCGGCGGCGGTTGTGGTAGTGGATCTGCATTCCGAACGCGCGCGCACGCTTTGCGACGGCCTGACCGATCCTGCCCATCCCGAGGATGCCGAGGCGACGCCCGCCAAGGCGACCGCCCAGAAATGCGGTCGGCGACCAGCCGTCCCATTCACCCTTTTGCATCACGTTCAGGCCTTCCTGAATGCGCCGCGTCACTCCGAGGATGAGTGCGAGCACCATATCGGCGGTGTCTTCGGTCACAACGCCCGGGGTGTTGGAGACCAGTATGCCGCGGCTTCGAGCGGTATCGACATCAATATGGTCCACACCGGCGCCAAAATTCGCGATAAGACGCAATTGCGGTCCGGCCTGACCGATGAGCCGGGCGTCGATCCTGTCGGTGACGGTGGGAATAAGAACATCTGCCTCCTTCACGGCGGCCGTCAATTCTGCTTGAGTCATCGGTGCGTCGGTGTCCCGCAGACGCACGTCGAATAGTTCTTTGAGACGGGTTTCAACCGCGTCAGGCAGGCGTCGCGTGACAACAACACTCAGGCGATTAGATGACATGATTTGCTCCTGCTGCTTTCCCGGTCTCTCAGGTTTTGGCACAGTGTCGCAAAGGCACGGCGGGCACAAGAACCTGCCGGAAAAATTAGAAAAACCGAGCAAGTCGAGGCGCATTTCATGAACTGGTGTTTGATCCGGACCGTATATGGGCCCTTATTGTCTGTGGGCCTGGCTGTTGCAGTCCTTATCGCCGAACCGGTGGCGGCAGAGGAGAAGGGGGCGGTCACGAATCTCCCGTTGCCCCGTTTTGTTTCGATGAAGGCAAGCGAAGGCAACGTGCGGCGCGGCCCATCGCTGTCGCACCGGATCGACTGGGTCTACAAACGCCGCAACATGCCATTGCAGATCACCGCCGAGCATGGCCATTGGCGCCGGGTACAAGACCGCGACGGCGCCGGCGGTTGGGTGCATTATGCTTTGTTGTCCGGAGTTCGGACGGCCATTGTCGAAGTGGATATGCTCACACTCTTTGCGCGACCGGACCCGTCGTCACCTGTGAACGCCCAACTGTCGATGGGGGTGGTGGCTGAAGTGCGTCAATGCGAGGTGGAGTGGTGCGAGCTGTCGGCAGGCGGCTACAAGGGTTGGGCGCGCAAGGGAAGCTACTGGGGCGTTCGCGAATCCGAGGTGTTTGAATAGATCGGGCAGGTTGGCGACTGGCGCGCCGCGGTGCGCCCCGTGGCCAAACCCTAGGCCGCCTGATGCATCAGGATGGCAGCTTCGGAAGACGAAAGGTTGCGGCGCGCAAACCCGCCATAGCTTTGCGGGCTGTTCTCGATCCGGGGCAACATCTGTGACAAGCGGGCGCGATCCTTGGCGTCAAGCGTCGACAGTGCAGCGTTGGCGGGATGAAAACTTTCCGATTCCACGCCGTTGGCGAACAGGATTTCATGTTGCGGCATCAGCATGTGCACATAGGTGACTTCCTTGACCGACAGATCCACGCTGACGCGGTCGTGGTCGATGAGATCGCGTGCGGCGACCAGAACCTCGCCGGTGTTGAACAAATCGCGTGCGACACGGCCCTTGATCAACATGCGGTGTTCTGGCGAAACGAGAAGGTCTTCGTCGGGTTCATCCAGCCCGAACAGCCCGGCGCGAATGCGGATCGGGCGCAATCTGGGCATCGCAAACAGCCGGGCACCGCTCATCCGGCGGTGGCCCATCCACTGAATCGGCTGCGCGCCGTTGTCCTTGGTCTGGACAAGATCGCCCTCGCGCAGGTCTTCGATGCGCTGCGTGCCGTTTGGTGTCAGAATGGACGTGCCCGGCGTAAAGCAGATGACGGCGCCCTGATGCTCTGCATTCGTTTGCGATATGGCATTGAACAGGGACGTGTGAACGACCCAAAGTTCCGTGTTGCGCGGCGGGATGCCATTGAAGAACATCAACAGTGATGCCTTGCGCACGCCTTGTTCTATCAAGGTGACAGTGTAGGTCCGCTCGCCGTCGGTGACGACGAAACACTTTTCGGCAATCGGATGGTCGACCGGACGCGGCGATGCGTCGGCCGCGCCATCGGTCGCCGCACCGACGAGGCGCTGCACCATGAGCGCCGCGCGTTTGCGACGTTCTGCGTCGCCTTCCGCCTCTTCCAGTCGCAACAGATCGTTGGGCCCGTCCACTCGGACGGCCTCGCCTGTCCAACTCCACGCCGCGCCAATGTTCAAAAAGTCGGCCGGTGCCGCCTGAAGCGTGTCGATGGTTGTCTGCGACCAAGAGATGACGAACGTGCCATTGAAAGCCGTTCCCATGTTCCTGTACTGCCTGCTCTTCTTATTTTTTTTTGAGCTTAGCCGAGAACGACGGCGAAAACCCGCCTGTTGAAAAAAGAGCCGGAACATTTGGAGGAAATCGTGATTCTTTGGCAACTACTGACGCCGGCTTACGCTTATTCAGCCGGGTTAAATCCGACGATCAATTGCCGCAAGCCAAGGCTCGCTCCGGCAAAAATCGCAGTAAATGTGACCGGCGCGCTATAGGCGAGCATCGAAAATGCGCTGACGCCCTGACCGATGGTGCACCCGAGAGCGATCACCGCACCGGCCCCCATGAGAGCCGCGCCGAAAATCTGGCGGCGCAATTCGCGAGGGTCTTCGCACGCTTCCCAGCGGAAATGCCCTTTCATCAACGACCCGATGAAGGCTCCGACCCAGACGCCAGAGACAGACCCGACCGCAAAGCTGATCGGCTGTGCAGAGCCGATCATCCACCACAGGATGCTTTCCCCAAGCGGGGCGGCAAAACTGTGCGAGACGACGCGCGGTGCGTCAAAGCCTGTATCGGCCACCCAGCTTGTGCCCGCCCAGCCGCTGATGATGGCCACTCCGACCATCGCCGCCCAGAAGGCTGACTTTGGGGAGTCGAGAAAAGCCCGTGAGCTTGCCGAGACGCCAAGGATCACGAGACCCAAAGCCATGCCAATGAAATGTACCGGGAGGCCGATGAACTGGGCTGCAAGGTGGGCGAGCCCCGGCGGTGTATCGCCCGGTAGAACCTCGGCTTGCGGGAAGATCAAGTCGCGCAACGGGGCAATCGGCCCGCTCAGGACCACGTAGGTAGAAACCCCCATCACCAGAACAATCACGAAGCTGCGCAGATCACCGCCGCCCAGTCGCGCGATGGCGCCGTAGCCGCAGTTTCCCGCCAGCGCCATGCCGTAGCCGAACATCAATCCGCCGATCACCGACGCCCAGGGCAGCCATTTTATCGAGAGATAATAGGTATCGCTGCTCGCCAGATGCCCCGACGCAATCAGGCCAAAGCTGCCGAAAACGGCCGTGCCGATCGCGATGCCCCACATCCGCATCCGCGTGTCGGACCCGCCGTAGAGCACATCCTCGATCGCGCCCAAGGTGCAAAACCGCCCGAGCCGCGCGGCGAGGCCCAAAAGCACACCGCCAAAAAGCCCGACGAGGGCCACCATCACGGGTTCGGGGATGCTCTGGAACATGTGCTATTTTCCCAAAGGTTCAGAACGGGGAGTTTGCGTGCAGAGTGCGCTTACAGCAAGGACACAAGGTCGTGATCGGTTCAGTCGTCCTGACAGAACAATTCGTAGACGCATTCCAGCATCTTGCGCGGCCGGTGGTCTGCAAGACGGTAAAAGATCGTCTTGCCGTCGCGACGCGGAATCACCAACCCTTCGAGCCGCAGGCGCGAGAGTTGTTGCGAGACAGCGGCCTGCCGCGCAGACAGCAATTCCTCCAGTTCGGTCACGGTTTTTTCGCCCGTCACCAAATGGCACAGGATCATCAAGCGGCCCTCATGGCTGATCGCCTTGAGGAAATTCGAAGCTGTGGTCGCCTTGTCGGCAATCCGGTCAAGCTCCTGGACGGTCAAATCGGGGCTGAGTTGAGGAAGTCCCATGGCGTACCTTCAGTTTTCAATCGTGTCAGAGGGTGCGAAATCCGTGTGTTCCTTGAGAATCTTTGACAGCACGGGCCAAAAGAAGTCCTCGCCCGGATAGCCCTCGATCCGGGCCAGTTCCTCGCCATCCTCAACCAGAATGAAGGTCGGTGTGAAAACGACCCGGCGGGCATAGGTCATGCCGTCGGGTGGTCCGTCGCGCAACCCTGTGCGCATCAGGGGCGCGAATTTTCCCTCGTCCGTATTTGGATAGGCGGGCGCGATCTGCGCGTCCCATCGCTGGCAATAGATGCAGCCGGGCTGCTCGACCATCACGAGCACCGGGTCAGACAGTGCGGCAGCACCCCAGCAGATGCCGACTGCCGCGAAAAGCGAGGCTTTCAGGGATGTGACCACGTGCATGAGACACCGATTGACGTTGTTGTGACAAAACACCTAATTTGAATATGTGAATAATTCAAGGAATCTCGGTCCATGTTCGACATTTCGTTCGCGGGTGCGGCACTTGCCGGCATTCTGAGTTTCTTTACGCCGTGTATCCTGCCGATGGTTCCATTCTACCTGTGCTACATGGCCGGAATCTCGATGAACGAACTCAAGGGCGAGGAGGATGTCCCTCAGGGCGTGGCGTGGAATCTGGTGGCGTCGGCGTGTTTGTTCGCGCTTGGCGTGACAACAATTTTTGTTTTGCTCGGCATGGGCGCGACGGCGGTGGGACAGGCATTTGCCGATTATCGAGAACCGCTGAGATATGTGGCAGCCGTGGTTCTGGCTGCATTCGGTCTGCATTTTCTGGGCATCGTGCGCATCCCGATCCTGTATCGTGAGGCCAAGGTTGAGGCAAAGACAGAGCCGACGACCTGGATTGGCGCTTATGTCATGGGGCTGGCATTCGGGTTTGGCTGGACGCCCTGCGTCGGTCCGGCGCTGGCATCGATCCTGATGATCGCGGGGGGCATGGGAGATGTGGTGCAGGGCGGTTTGCTGCTGTTCGTATACGGTGTCGGCATGACCTTTCCATTCGTCATAGCCGCGCTGTTTTCGGGACCGTTCCTGCGCTGGACGGCGCGCAACAGGGGGCTGTTGCACTATGCGGAAAAGGCGATGGGCGGAATGCTGATCGTGTTTGCGATCCTGATCGCGACGGATACCATAAACCTGATTGCGAATGCGATGTTGGAGTGGTTCCCGAACTGGTCGTCACTTGGTTAACACTTGGGAGGAAGTCAGATGAAACACGTATTGGCAGGCGCATTGGCCATGATGATGGCGATGCCGGTCGCTGCGGCGGAGATTGGCGATGACGGGCTGCACAAGCAGCCCTGGATGCGCGACACGTTCAAGGATCTGCGCGAGGATCTGGACGAGGCCAACGCCGAGGGCAAACGTCTGGTGCTGTTTTTCGAACAGCGCGGCTGCATCTACTGCAAGCAGATGCACGAGGAGGTGTTTTCGGACAGCGAAGTCAGCGACTATATCGCCGAGAATTACTTTGTTGTGCAATTGAACCTGCATGGCGACATCGAAGTGGTCGATTTTGACGGCGAGGCGATGTCTGAAAAGGATATGGCGCAGCGGTGGCGCGTGCTGTTCACGCCGAGCATCGTCTTCCTTCCCGAAGAAGTTCCTGAGGATCAGACCGCGCTTGAGGCGTCGGTTGCGGTGATGCCCGGAGCGTTCGCCAAGGGCACGACGCTCGACATGTTCACCTGGGTCAACGAGAAACGTTACCTACTTGATGATGGCGAGGATTTCCAGCGCTACCATGCGCGCCGGATTCAGGAGCGCGATAACGGCAAATTCGACTGAGCGCCGACTTCGTTCACACTCAATTATTCACTTTCGTGAATTTGTAGTTGCATGAATCGATGTCGGTGGCCTACGGTATGCAAAGCCACATTTGGCCCGCATCAAAGACCGGGCGGCAAGGGAGGGACAATGAAGCTAACAGGAATTTCTGCGGTGATCGCCTTGAGTGCGACTGCTGCGATCGCGAACCCGGTCAAGCCGGGCGAGGTTGAGTTCACCGAATACGGCGCTGTCGAGACGTCGCTTTCCGGTGAAACGGGG
Organism: Marivita sp. S2033; assembly: GCF_046592965.1. Lineage (NCBI taxonomy): Bacteria > Pseudomonadati > Pseudomonadota > Alphaproteobacteria > Rhodobacterales > Roseobacteraceae > Marivita > Marivita sp. S2033. The sequence goes on along the minus strand of NZ_JBISBV010000009.1, from coordinate 15,972 downwards.
GATGCGGAACGCGGAGCGAAGATCATGGTCGACCGCGGAAAGGGCAACTGCATTGCATGTCACGCCGTGACTGCACTGAACGACGCGCCGTTTCACGGCGAGGTCGGGCCGACGCTTGACGGCATTGCCGAATACCGCACCGAGGAAGAGCTGCGCGGCCTTGTCGCCAACTCCAAGATGACGTTCGAAGGCACGGTGATGCCCGCGTTCTACAAGACCAGCGGCTTTATCCGCCCCGGCGACGGGTACACGGGCAAGGCCGCCAACATGGATGAACTTGAGCCGATCCTGTCGGCACAGGAAATCGAAGATGTGGTGGCGTTTCTCATGACGCTGAAAGACGGCTGAGCCGCCCCCAAACGAGTTAGGAGACACGACATGGATTTTACGAGACGCGAAGCCCTGGCCATCGGTGGGGCAGCCGCGCTGACATTTGTTCTGCCATTCCGCGCCAACGCGGCGGTCGAGGATCTGGTCAGCGAATTCACCGGCGGGGCCGATCTGGCCGAGTCAGGTGTCGAGTTGACGGCTCCGGAGATCGCGGAGAACGGTAACACGGTTCCGATCGAAGTGTCGGCACCCGGCGCCTCGGCGATCATGGTTCTGGCCGCAGGCAACCCGACGCCGCCGGTCGCCACATTCAACTTCGGACCGCTCGCGGCGTCCCAGACGGCAAGCACACGCATTCGTCTGGCGGGTACGCAAGACGTTATCGCGATTGCCAAATTGGCGGATGGCAGCTTTGCGCGCAGCTCCAAGACCGTGAAGGTCACCATCGGCGGCTGCGGCGGCTGACGGTCAAACCCCAGAATTTCAGGAGATAAAACATGGCATCCGGTGTAAAACCCCGCGTCAAGGTTCCGAAATCCGCCGCCGCTGGCGACGCGATCACGATCAAGACCTTGATCAGTCACCCAATGGAATCCGGCCAGCGCAAGGATGGTGACGGCAACGTCATTCCGCGCTCGATCATCAACCGCTTCACCTGTGACTTCAACGGTGAGAACGTGATCGACGTGAAGCTGGAACCGGCGATTTCGACCAACCCCTATATCGAATTTGCGGCCACCGTGCCCGAAGCCGGTGAGTTCAAGTTCACCTGGTACGATGATGACGGGTCGGTCTACGAAGATTCCAAAGCGATCGCCGTCGGCTGATCCTGCACCTGCTCCCTGGTTTGGGGGCAGGGACGCCAAGACCCGCCACATGGAATGGCGGGATAGCTCAACGGGAGGAACAGGAATGAAATTAAGGGCGATGACGGCGCTATGCGCCACGCTTGCCATCGCAACGCCGGTGGCGTTTGCCGGTGGTCCGGATGACGACACGCTGGCCATTGACGGTCAGGAGATGATTACCAAGACCGCCGCTCCGCCGCATATGGAAGAGACCGGAATCGACACGATCATGTCGGGCTGGCATTTCCGCGAGGACGACACGCAGGCCATGCAGGCCGACACGTTCGACAATCCCGGCATGATCTTCGTCGACCAGGCGATTGACACATGGAATACCGTGGAAGGCAGTGCCGAAAAATCCTGCGCCTCGTGCCACGAAGGCCCGGAATCGATGGAGGGCGTGCGCGCGGTTTATCCCAAGTGGAACGAAGAGGCTGGCGAGGTCCGCACGCTTGCGATGCAGATCAACGACTGCCGCACCGAGCGTATGGGGGCCGAGCCCTACAAATATGACGGCGCCCAGATGACCGCCATGGAGGCGCTGATCTCGGTGCAATCGCGCGGCATGCCCGTCAATGTGGCCATCGATGGGCCGGTTGCCGAAACGTGGGAAAAGGGCAAGGAAATCTACTACACGCGATATGGTCTGCTAGAGCTGTCCTGTGCGAATTGCCATGAACAGAACTACGGCAATTACATCCGCGCCGATCACCTGAGCCAAGGCCAGATCAACGGATTCCCGACCTACCGCCTGAAGCAGGCCGGACTTATCCAGCAGCATAACCGCTTCAAGGGGTGCATCCGCGATACCCGTGCAGAGACGTTCTCTCCCGGTTCGCCCGAGTTCGTCGCGCTTGAGCTGTACGTTGCGTCGCGCGGAAACGGCCTGTCGGTCGAAGGCCCCTCGGTCCGCAACTAAATCCTACGACCTCGCGCTGTTGCAAGCGCGGGGTTTTTCGACGAATTTTCCATTCACACATGCGAATGTGTGGTGCGAAACCCAAAAGGCACATCCCATGATCTCAAGACGCGATTTCCTTCAGGTGTCGATGGCCGCTTCCGCGCTCGTCGGCGCGTCCGGTTTTGGCAATTGGTCCCGATTGGCGGCGCAACAGGCGCTGACGCAGGATCAATTGCTGCAATTTGACACGTTCGGAAACGTGTCGCTGATCCACATCACCGACATCCATGCGCAAATGAAACCGATCTATTTCCGCGAACCGTCGGTCAATATCGGGGTGGGCGAGAACAAGGGCGCAGTGCCGCATGTGACCGGTGCCGACTTTCGCAGGCTTTATGGCATCGACGACGGCAGCCCCTACCATTACGCACTGAGTTCGGGCGATTTCACGGCTCTTGCCGAGGCGTATGGCCGTGTCGGCGGGCTTGATCGCGTGGCCACCGTGATCAACTCGATCCGCGCGGACCGGCCCGATGCGTTGTTGCTCGATGGGGGTGACACATGGCACGGCAGCTACACCTGCTATCACACCGAAGGTCAGGACATGGTCAACGTGATGAACGGGCTCAAGCCCGACGCGATGACCTTCCATTGGGAATTCACCCTCGGGTCCGACCGCGTGGCCGAGATTGTCGAGGGATTGCCCTTTGCGGCCTTGGGCCAGAACATTTTCGATGCGGAGTGGGACGAACCGGCAGAGCTTTTCCCGCCCTACAAGTTCTTCGAGCGTGGCGGCGTGAAGATCGCGGTGATCGGGCAGGCGTTCCCCTATATGCCGATCGCCAATCCGGGCTGGATGTTCCCCGAATACAGCTTCGGCATCCGCGACGAGAACATGCAGGCGATGGTCGATGAGGTGCGCAGCCAGGGCGCCGAACTGGTTGTCTGCCTGAGCCATAACGGTTTTGACGTCGACAAGAAGATGGCAAGCGTCGTGACTGGCATCGACGTGATCCTGTCGGGCCATACGCATGACGCGCTGCCCGAACCCGTGCTGGTGGGCGATACGATCATCGTCGCTTCAGGCTCTAACGGCAAGTTCGTGAGCCGGGTTGATCTGGACGTGCAAAACGGCCGCATGATGGGATTCCGTCACAAATTGATCCCGATCTTCTCTGACGTGATCGAACCCGATGCCGAGATGGCGTCGCTGATCGACGAACAGCGCGCACCGTTCGAAGCCGAGTTGAACGAGGTGGTCGGCCAGACCGACAGCCTTCTGTATCGCCGGGGCAATTTCAACGGGTCATGGGACGACGTGATCTGCGACGCCTTGCTCAGCGAGCGCGATGCAGAGATCGCGCTATCGCCGGGCGTGCGGTGGGGGCCGAGCCTGATCCCCGGACAGGACATCACCCGCGAGGATATCTGGAACGTGACCTCCATGACCTATGGTGAGGCGTATCGAAACGAGATGACGGGCGAATTCCTCAAGGTCGTGCTTGAGGATGTGGCCGACAATATCTTCAACCCCGATCCCTACTACCAGCAGGGTGGCGACATGGTGCGCACGGGCGGTCTAGGCTATCGCATCGACGTGACCAAACCGCAGGGCGAACGCATCAGCGACATGACGTTGCTCAAGACCGGTGAAGCCATTGATCCTTCGCGCAATTACATTGTCGCCGGATGGGCATCGGTGAACGAGGGCACCGAGGGGCCGCAAATTTGGGACGTCGTCGAAGCGCATATCAAGAAGCTTGGCACCGTCACCGTAAACCAAAACGACAGCGTCACGGTTGTGGGCGCGTAACCTAGCGGAGTGTGAGGCATGTCCGACATCTTCAAACCTTCCCGCCGCGCGTTCTTGCGTGGCACTGCGGCGGCTGCCGCAGGCCTGACCGCCGGTTCGGCCGCGCGCGCGCAGACACCCGATCCGCTGATCACCGAAACGCAGGATTGGGCGATCTCCTTCGGCGATGCCGTCGATGCGCACCCTTACGGACTGCCGATCGAGTACGAGGCCGATGTGATCCGCCGCAATGTCGAGTGGCTGACCGCCGACACGATCTCCTCGATCAACTTCACGCCGATTCACGCGCTTGACGGCACGATCACGCCGCAGGGCTGCGCGTTCGAGCGGCACCACTCCGGTGCGATCGATCTGCGCAAGCAGGATTACCGTCTGATGATCAACGGCCTTGTCGATACGCCGTTGGTCTTCACCTATGACGATCTCGAACGCTTCCCGCGCGAAAATCATGTCTATTTCTGCGAATGCGCAGCCAATACAGGCATGGAATGGGCCGGCGCGCAGTTGAACGGCGCGCAGTTCACGCACGGGATGATTCACAACATGGAATACACCGGCGTGCCATTGCGCACGCTGCTGCAAGAGGCCGGGCTCGATGCCGCTGGCGATCTGGCGGACAAATGGGTGTTCATCGAAGGAGCCGATGCATCCTCGAACGGGCGATCCATCCCGATGGAGAAAGCCTTGGACGACGTGCTCGTTGCGTTCAAAGCCAATGGCGAGGCGTTGCGCAAGGAGCATGGCTATCCGGTTCGTCTTGTCGTGCCGGGTTGGGAAGGCAACCTGTGGGTCAAGTGGATTCGCCGGATCGAGGTGATGGACGGCCCGGTCGAAAGCCGAGAGGAAACCAGCAAATACACCGACACGCTGGCCGACGGCACCAGCCGCAAGTGGACATGGGTGATGGACGCGAAATCCGTCGTCACCTCTCCGAGCCCGCAATCGCCGATCACGCACGGTCACGGTCCGCTGGTCATCAGCGGTCTGGCATGGTCGGGCCACGGCGCGATCACGCGCGTGGATGTGTCAAAGGATGGCGGCATGACGTGGGAAACCGCGCGGCTTGCCAAGCCGGGCGAGAAGATGGCGCTGACCCGCTTTTACCTCGATACGACGTGGAACGGTGAAGAGATGCTGCTTCAGGCACGGGCGATGGATGACACCGGATATGTCCAGCCAACCAAGGATGAACTGCGCGAGGTGCGTGGCGAGAACTCGATTTACCACAATAACGGCATCCAGACATGGCATGTGAAGCCGAACGGGGAGGCGGAGAATGTTGAAGTTTCCTAAAGGAATTGCGAGCGCTGCGCTTTTTGCGTCCAGCGCACTTGTTTCGTCGCAGGCGCTGGCCGAGGAAAAACTGGGCCTTGGCCGCGAAGCGCTGCCGGAAGAGATCGCGGCATGGGATGTCGCAGTGCGCCCCGATGGCACCGGTCTGCCCGAGGGATCGGGGTCTGCCGCCGATGGCGAAATATTGTTCTCGGACAATTGCGCCGCGTGCCACGGAGAATTTGCCGAAGGCGTGGACAACTGGCCGTCGCTCGCCGGCGGCGAAGGGACACTGGCCGATGAGGATCCGGTCAAGACCGTGGGCAGCTATTGGCCCTATCTGTCGACCGCGTGGGACTACATCCATCGCTCCATGCCCTATGGCAACGCGCAATCGCTGAGCGATGACGACGTCTATGCCATCGTTGCCTATATTCTTTATTCCAACTTCCTCGTGGATGACGATTTCGTTCTGAGCAACGAGAATTTCCTTGAGGTCGAGATGCCCAACGCCGATGGCTTCATCGTCGATGACCGGGCCGAAACGGAATATCCGCAATGGCGGGCCGAGCCGTGCATGAGCGCGTGCAAGGACAGCGTCGAGATCACGATGCGCGCCACCGTTCTTGATGTCACCCCCAACGAGGAGGGCACCGAGGCGCTGGAGAAAGAGGCTGTGATCGTTCCGGCAGACGCAGTGAAGGAAGAGGCTGACGTGGTCGTGGCCGAGGCCGCGGCGCTTGACCCTGAACTCGTCGCCGATGGCGAGAAGGTATTTCGCCAATGCAAGGCCTGCCACATGGTGGGTGAGGGCGCGAAAAATCGGGTTGGTCCGGCTCTGAACGGAATTGTTGGCGGGGAAATCGCGACGGTCGAGGGTTTCCGGTATTCCAGTGCGCTGGAGGGGCTCGACGGCGTATGGAGCGAGGATGCGCTTGCTGCCTATCTCGCCGACCCGCGCGGTTATGCCAAAGGCACCAAGATGAGCTTTGCCGGGCTGCGAAAGCCCGAAGACATCAAGGCCGTCACGGAGTATCTCAAAAGCTTTGACGGCTGACCGGTGCGCCGGTCTCGCGTCATAGCCGCTGTCTGTGCCATGCTCTGGCCGATGGCCGGGGCGTGGGCCGAGGAAGAGGCCACCGCGCTTGGTGACAGGGATCGCGGTGGCGAGATCTTCGCGCAATGCGCGGGATGCCACATGGTCGGGCCGAACGCCAAAAACCGCATCGGACCGCATCTGAACGGCGTCTTTGATCGCAGGGCAGGCGCGGTTGACGGGTTTTCCTATTCGAAAAGCCTCAAGCGCGCGGCGGCGGACGGGTTGACCTGGGATTTCGAACATCTCGATGCCTATCTGGAAAATCCCAAAGCGCTGGTCAGCGGTACGCGGATGTCGTTTGACGGATTAAAGAGCCCGCAGGATCGGCATGATGTCCTGGCCTATCTGCGCCAGTTTTCCGACAATCCGCAGGATATCCCCGAAGCCGCCCCGACCGCACAAGCGCGCGAGGTCGATCTGCCGCCGGACATTCTGGCGATTGTCGGTGATCGGGAATACGGCGCGTATCTGGCGAGCGAATGCACGACCTGCCACCAGCCGGACGGCTCGGACAAGGGGATCCCGTCGATCACGCTTTGGCCGACCGAGGATTTCGTGATCGCGATGCACGCCTACAAACGCAAATTGCGCTCCCATCCGGTCATGCAGATGATGGCGGAAAGATTGTCGGACGAAGAGATTGCCGCTCTGGCGGCATATTTTGCCGAACTCGAATAAGGCGCAAAAGACGTCGGGTGGTTCGGTTTTAACGTTAACTCAAGGGAGGTTACTCATGAAACTGAACAGACGCACCTTTGTCGGCACAGGGTTTGCCGCAGCATCCACGCTCACCGCGCCAACCGTACACGCCGCGTCGCATGGCAAACCCAAGGTGGTTGTCGTCGGCGGCGGCGCCGGTGGCGCCACCGCGGCGCGCTATATCGCCAAGGACAGCAACGGCGAGATCGATGTGACCCTGATCGAGCCGAGCCGCAGCTATTACACCTGCTTCTTCTCCAACCTCTACATCGGCGGGTTCCGTGATCTCGAAAGCATCGAGCATTCTTACGGCACCTTGGCGTCAGACTACGGTGTCAACGTGGTGCATGACTGGGCCGTCGGCGTTGATCGGGACGCCAAGACCGTATCTCTGGCGGGGGGCGGTTCGGTGCCCTATGACCGCCTGATCCTGAGCCCCGGCATTGATTTCGTCGACGGCTCGGTTCCGGGTTGGGACGTGTCGGCACAGAACGCGATGCCGCATGCCTATAAGGGCGGCAGTCAGACGGAATTGCTCAAGGCGCAGGTCGAGGCGATGCCCGAAGGCGGCACCTACGTCATGGTTGCGCCGCCCAATCCGTACCGTTGCCCGCCCGGACCGTACGAACGGATCTCGATGGTGGCGCATGTGCTGAAAGCCAGCAACCCGACCGCCAAGATCATCATCGCCGATCCCAAGGCGAATTACTCCAAGCAGGCGCTTTTCGAGGAAGGCTGGCAGAAACACTATACCGGCATGATCGAACGGATCGGGCCAGATTTCGGCGGCAAGAATGTCTCTGTCGATCCGGCTGCAATGACCGTCGATATCGACGGCGAGGTGGTGAAAGCCGACGTGGTCAACGTGATACCGGCGCAAAAAGCCGGGCTGATTTGCGAGGCCGCGGGCCTGACGGAAAACAACTGGGCACCGGTCGATGGCCACACCATGCAGTCACGTCTGGATGAGAATATCCACATTCTTGGCGATGCCACCAATCAGGGCGATATGCCGAAATCGGCGTTTTCGGCCAATTCCCAAGCCAAGGTCGCGGCAATGGCGGTGCGCGGGGCCTTGACAGGATCACGCGTGTTTCCGGCCAAGTTCTCGAACACCTGCTGGTCTTTGATCGACACCGAAGACGGCGTGAAGGTCGGCGCGACCTACGAGGCGACAGACGAAAAGATCGCCAAGGTCGACGGGTTCATCAGCCAGACCGGTGAGGATGCCGCGTTGCGCAAGGTGACGTTTGAAGAAAGCGTCGGTTGGTACGAGGGGATCACGGCCGACATGTTTGGCTAGGCCATGACCAAGACGATCGGATCGCGGTGCGATCCGATCCGCTCGGTGGGGGGCAGCCCCCGAACTCCCCGGGCCATTTGAATTGAGAAGAAGCCGCCGCGAGACCAACAGGGGGTCAGAGATTCAAGGCCGCGAGCAAATCCGGAATTTTCTTTCGGAACTTGAAGAAACCGGCGGTCGCGTGTGGCCAGGCGCGACGGTCGTAATCGCGCAAGGGGCGCACGACCGGCATGGCGCTGATTCGATCCAGGATCGAAGCCGCCGGGCCAACCGGCGCGTAGGGTGTGATGATCTGAGCCGCGCCGTTGGCTTTGGCCCAATCCTCGATCTGCGTGGCGGTGGACAGCGCGTTGGTCACGGGACCAAGTCTTTCGGCGTGGCGAAACGTGGTGTCTGCCATGAGCGCGGTCTTGAAGCGGGTCACGTTCGCAGACATCGTTAGCGGGCTTGTTGCGTTGGTGGCGTCAAGTGTCGCTGTCGCCAACGGGATCAACCCAGTTTCGAGGATGTGGTCAGGGTTCAGATCGTCTTCGTGCAAGAGCAGGACGGATGGTTTCGAGAGGTCTGGGTCGTCGCCCTTTGGTGCGTCAGTGCAGGGCGGGTGCGGAGGGCCGTCAAGCGGGGCGGGATCGACGGCAAGCTGGCCTTCGGGATTGAACCGACCTTGGGTGAATGTGTCGATATTGCTGGCGCTTGCAACGTAATTGCGACCCTGGGTCTGAAGCCCTGCGACCCAGCGCCACCCGAGCGTGTTGGAGGCGGGATCGCCGTCAAGCAGATGGCGCAGGAAAAAATCGGCACCCAATTCCCATGGCAGGCGCAGCGTGAATATCCAGATCGACGCGAACCACATGCGCGCATGGTTGTGCAGGTAACCGGTGTCCACCAGCTCCTGCGCCCAATGGTCAAAACACGTGATGCCGGTGTCACCCTGACACGCCGAGGACCAGCCGGCGCGCAGGCCGGATTGGGTTTGAACATCATCCCATGCGCGCACCAGCCCTTGGCGGTAGCTCTGCCAGACCGAGGGACGCATTTCCAACCAGCCTTTCCAATAGGTTCGCCAGAACACTTCTTGCACGAATTTGTCGCCGGGACCGGCTGCGTTCCGGCCCAACGCAGCAGCAAGGACGTCTTGTTCGGTGAGGATCCGGTGACGGATGTAGGGTGACAGCATCGACACGTTATAGTGCTGGCCGCGACCGCGATCAAAATTACGATCTGTGCCATAGCGCGCGGCGCCGCACTCCAGGAAGCCCGACAGTTTATCGAGCGCGCCTGCGCGGGTCGGGGGAAAAAGTTCTGACATTTTGATGCAATTAATCTGGGGGGATGTCCGGTCAAGCCGCGCGCGCGACCGCACCCCCCTTGCAGCCCCCATGGCGCAACACTAGTCTCCCCCCAACTCGCAACCGCACCACCGCTTTGGCGGTGGCAATATCAGGCAGGCACAGATGAACGATCCTTTCGAGACTTATATGAACACGCTCGTCCCCATGGTGGTCGAGCAGACAAGCCGCGGCGAACGGGCTTACGACATTTTCTCCCGCCTGTTGAAAGAGCGGATCATTTTCCTCAGCGGTCCCGTGCATGACGGCATGTCATCGCTGATCGTGGCGCAGCTTTTGCATCTTGAGGCGGAGAACCCGTCCAAAGAGATCAGCATGTACATCAACTCGCCCGGTGGGGTGGTGACATCCGGGCTCTCGATCTATGACACGATGCAATATATCAAGCCCAAGGTGTCGACGCTGGTGATCGGACAGGCCGCGTCCATGGGCTCGCTCCTGTTGACAGCTGGCGAGGCGGGAATGCGCTTTTCGCTGCCCAACAGCCGGGTCATGGTGCATCAGCCCTCTGGCGGCTACCAGGGTCAGGCGACGGACATCATGATCCACGCCGAAGAGACGCTGAAGCTGAAAAAGCGGCTGAACGAAATCTACGTCAAGCACACCGGGCAAAGCCTCAAGAAGGTGGAACAGGCTCTCGAGCGCGACAACTTCATGTCGCCGGAAGAGGCCAAGGAATGGGGCCTGATCGACGAGATCGTCGAAAGCCGGGCCAAAACCGCCGAGGACGAATAATCGTGAACGGGCCGCTTCGCCAATCGGCGTTTTTGGCGTTGTGGCCCAAGTTCTGCTGTCCTAAGGTTCTGAGGAGCAAATACGACACACGCCAGAGGAGAGTGGTGAGTTCAATCAACCATCCAAAGGCGAGTCGGGAAAGGTAAGACATGGCGACGAATTCTGGCGGCGACAGCAAGAACACCCTCTACTGTAGTTTTTGCGGCAAGAGCCAACATGAAGTGCGAAAACTGATTGCCGGGCCAACTGTCTTCATCTGCGATGAGTGCGTTGAGCTTTGCATGGACATCATCCGCGAGGAGACCAAGGGCGGCGGGCTGAAGTCGACCGACGGTGTACCGACCCCGCGCGAGATTTGCGATGTGCTGGACGATTATGTGATCGGTCAGGCGGTCGCCAAGCGTGTGCTGTCGGTGGCCGTGCACAACCACTACAAGCGTTTGAACCATTCGCAGAAATCCTCCGACATCGAACTGGCGAAATCCAACATCCTGCTGATCGGGCCGACCGGGTGCGGCAAGACGCTGCTTGCCCAGACACTGGCGCGCATCCTCGATGTGCCATTCACCATGGCAGACGCCACCACGCTGACCGAAGCGGGGTATGTGGGCGAAGATGTCGAGAACATCATTCTCAAACTGCTGCAATCGTCTGAATACAACGTCGAGCGGGCGCAGCGCGGCATCGTCTATATCGACGAGGTCGACAAGATCACACGCAAGTCGGAGAACCCCTCGATCACCCGCGATGTATCGGGCGAGGGTGTGCAGCAGGCGTTGCTCAAGCTGATGGAAGGCACGGTCGCTTCTGTGCCGCCGCAGGGTGGGCGCAAGCATCCACAGCAGGAGTTCCTGCAGGTGGACACGACCAACATTCTGTTCATCTGCGGCGGCGCGTTTGCCGGGCTGGAACGGATCATCAAGCAGCGCGGCAAAGGGTCGGCCATGGGCTTTGGTGCCGATGTGCGCGATGACAGCGAGGCGGGTATCGGTGAAACCTTCAAGTCGCTCGAACCCGAAGACCTGCTGAAATTCGGCCTTATCCCCGAATTCGTGGGCCGTCTGCCGGTGATCGCAACATTGGAAGACCTGGATGAAGACGCGTTGATCATCATTCTGACACAGCCCAAGAACGCGCTGGTCAAGCAATACCAGCGCCTGTTCGAGCTTGAAGATACCACGCTGACCTTCACCGAAGACGCGCTGAGTGCGATCGCCAAGCGCGCCATTCAGCGCAAGACCGGCGCGCGGGGTTTGCGCTCGATCCTTGAGGATATCCTGCTCGATACCATGTTCGAGCTTCCCGGGATGGACGAGGTGACCGAGATCGTCGTGAACGAAGAGGCCGTGACGTCCGACGCCAAGCCGCTGATGATCTATGCCGATCAGAAAAAAGGGTCTGCGGAAGCGGGGTGAGTTTGACAAGCGCAGGGCCGGACCTGCGTAACACTGGATTGGGGGTGGGTGCGTGCATCCACCCTTTGTTATTCAAACTGCGTCATAGCTGCGCTGGACCTTGGTCTACAATGCGCCCTATAACGGCGCAAACAACACCCCGAGGAGTCCTCCATGGGCATTATGAACTCTCTTTTGCGCGCCGTGACCTGGTGGAACGGTCAAACCTATGGCACCCAGTTTTACACCTGGCGCAAGGGCAACAAGGTGGGAGAAGACTCGCAGGGCAACATCTTCTACCAGTCCAAAGACGGTGTGCGGCGTTGGGTGATCTATAACGGCGAGATCGAAGCGAGTCGGGTGGATGCCAACTGGCATGGATGGCTGCATCATACCTTTGACGAATTGCCCAGCGAACGGCCGTTGCCCCAGCAACCGTGGATCAAGCCCCATCAGGAAAACCTGACCGGAACGGCATTGGCCTATGCGCCGGACGGATCGATTCGACGCCCTGTTCCCGCCGACCGGCGGGATTACGAGGCGTGGAGCCCGGAATAGGGCAGGGCATGTTTGAAAGAACCGCGACAGAATGAAACGTTTGACCGCCTTGGCCTGCGCCTGCGTGATCGCGACATCCGGAGCCGCGCAGTTGGCTACGAGCAACGGAAGCGGCGTCAATGTGCGCGCTTTGGACAAGTTGACGGGGAAAGTCTCGGATCTTGAGATTGCCGCGCGGCAAAAGACGACAATTGGCCGGATCACGATCACAGCCGACGAATGTCGCTATCCCAACGGCAACGCGGCTGGCGAGGCATATGCCCATATGACGATCACGGAAATCGGAATCGACGCGCCCGTCTACCAGGGGTGGATGATTGCCTCATCCCCGGCGCTGAACCCGATGGACCACCCGCGTTATGACGTTTGGGTATTGCGCTGCATCACGTCCTGACCCGAAAGGGCGAGCGGCGTGCCTGAAAAGTCGGCATGTCCGAGGATGGCCTGGTCCAACCGACGCCGATACTCTGCGCGCGTGATCTCGACCGCGCCGAGTGAGGCCAGATGATCGGTGATGAACTGGGTGTCGAACAGGACAAACCCGCCGCGCCGCAACAGATCGACCAGCCAGGCCAGAGCAACCTTAGACGCATCGCGTTCGCGCGAGAACATGCTTTCGCCGCAAAACGCCGCTCCGACAGCGACGCCGTAAACGCCACCCACCAAATTGTCGTCCTGCCAAACCTCGATGGAATGCGCGGCTCCGCGGTGATGCAGTTCCTGGTACAGGCGACGAATATCGTTGTTGATCCACGTCTCGCTGCGATCGGCGCAGGCGTCGACGACGAGCGAGAAATCCTTGTTGCGCGTCACGGTGAATTTGTCGCTGCGAAGCGTCTTGGCAAGGCTGCGTGAAATCCGAAACGCGTTCAGGGGCAGAACCCCACGCTTTTGCGGATCGACCCAGAACAAATCTAAATCGTCACGATGTTCGGCCATCGGAAACAGACCGACGCGGTAGGCTCGCAACAGCAAATCCGGCGTGATACTCATCGCCCAGAACCAGAGGTATCAGCCACCCGCGCCCGTCGTCTCAAGCCTTTCGACTGGCATAGGTGCGCTCCAGCCACTGCTCCAACCAATGAATGTTGTACTCGCCGCGTTGAATATCAGGGTCTTCCAACAGATCCTTGAACAGCGGAACCGTGCTGTCGATGCCATCCACGATCAATTCTCCCAAGGCGCGCGACATCCGCGCCAGCGCCTCGTCGCGATCCCGGCCATGCACGATCAGTTTCCCAATCAGGCTGTCGTAATAGGGCGGGATTTTGTACCCGTCATAGAGCGCGCTATCCATGCGCACGCCAAGCCCGCCGGGCACGTGATACTGCGTGATACGCCCCGGTGACGGTGCAAACGTCGGCAGTTTTTCCGCGTTGATGCGCGCCTCTATCGCATGACCGTTGATCACAAGATCGTCCTGTTCGAACGAAAGCGGCAGGCCTGAGGCAACGCGAATTTGTTCGCGCACAAGGTCGACGCCGAAAATCGCTTCGGTCACGGGATGCTCGACCTGGAGGCGCGTGTTCATTTCGATGAAATAAAATGCGCCGTTCTCGTACAGGAATTCGATCGTGCCCGCGCCCGCATAGTTGATCCGCGACACGGCATCGGCACAAACCTTGCCGATGCTCGCGCGCTCCTCGGCCGTGATGCTGGGGCCGGGCGCTTCTTCCAGTACCTTTTGATGGCGTCGTTGCAGCGAGCAATCGCGCTCGCCCAGATGTACGGCGCCCCCCTTGCCATCGCCAAACACCTGCACTTCGATATGGCGTGGCGTGGTCAGGTATTTCTCCACATACACTTCATCATTGCCAAAGGCGGCTTTCGCCTCGGATCGCGCGGTCTGAAAGGCGCGCTCCATATCGGCGGCTGTTTGCGCAACCTTCATGCCGCGCCCGCCGCCGCCAGCGGTGGCTTTGACAATCACCGGATAGCCGATTTCCTCTCCGACCTTCTTGGCGCTTGCAAGGTCGGGCACGCCACCGTCAGACCCGGGAACGCAGGGCACCCCCAATGCCTTGATCGTGTCTTTGGCAGTGATCTTGTCGCCCATGACGCGGATATGTTCCGCGGTCGGTCCGATAAAGGTCAGGCCGTGATCTTCGACGATCTGAACAAAGCGCGCGTTTTCCGACAGGAACCCATAGCCGGGATGAATCGCCTGTGCGCCGGAGATTTCGCAGGCGGCAATGATCGCCGGGATCGACAGGTAGCTGTCCGTCGATGGCGGTGGGCCGATGCAGATCGCCTCGTCCGCCATGCGCACATGCATGGCGTCGGAATCGGCAGTGGAGTGGACGGCAACGCTGGCGACGCCCATCTCGCGGCACGCGCGGATGACGCGAAGAGCAATCTCGCCCCGGTTGGCAATCAGGATTTTGTCAAACATGTTTCTGCGGCCCGGTTATTCGAGGATCACGAGAGGCGCGCCATATTCGACGGGTGCGCCGTCTTCGACCAGAATACGCTTGACCGTGCCACTGCGTGGGGCGGGAATGTGGTTCATGGTTTTCATCGCCTCCACGATCAGCAAGGTATCGCCTTCACTGATCTGTTGGCCAATCGAAATGAACGCGGGCGATCCCGGTTCGGCCTGCATATAGACCGTGCCGACCATCGGAGAGGTGACCGCGCCGGGGTGTTCCGCCGGGTCTTCAGGGGATGCCGCTGTCGGGTTGGCGGGTGCGGCAGCCGGAAGCGGCGCTGCGACGGAGGGAAGTGCGGGCGCGGCCGGCGCAGACTGGATCATGCGACTGACCCGGACGTTCAGGCTGTCATCTTCCCCATATTCGCGTTTGACCTGAAGTTCTGTCAGGTCGTTGTCTCGCAGCAGTTGCGCCAAGGCTTCAATAAAAGCCACATCGGCATCATGCTTGTTCTTCGTCATGCTGTCCCTCGCCCGGTTCTTTGTCGCCGCCCAAGGCGCGCCTCCCTCATCGGATGGACCGGAGTGTCGCTTTACCCAAAGGCATCGCCTGTCATAGATGTCTTTCCTTGCACCGATTGACCGTCAGGAGCAAGAGCAAGCCGGTGATCAATCGTGTTATCAGACGTTCTGATTGAGGGCGCAGGGCGCAATGGGTGTTTTCAGATGTCCTGCTCAGGGGCGAATTCGTGGTCCTTGGTTGCTTGCTCCGCTTCCTCGCGAACCAGGGATTTGGCCTGTTCCGTGATGATCGCCTTGATCTGTACCTGCAACGCCGAGGGCGGCGCGGCAGGGGTGACGGCCTTTTCACCGGTTTCCGGTTCTGATGCGGGCTTTGCTGCCGCAGGCGCCGCAGCGGTTGTCGAACAGGACGTCGCCTGAATATCAGGTTTGCGTGTCACCGGAGTGACAAGGTTTGGCATCACTGGTTGTATCGAAGGCATGATTTTACCCTGTGTTCAAAGACCCCCTCCAGATTTGAGTTTAGACCGATCATTCTTTTTCTGCAGCTTCAGAATGCTGAAGAACTTATTCAAATTGGCGATACGCCCGGACGCTCGTGCCGGCGTATCGCGCATGTGTGTCACCCTTTTATGGCTCTGTTTTCGATGAGGTTTTCGACGACGGAGGGGTCGGCGAGGGTGGATGTGTCGCCCAAGGACCCGGTGTCGTTTTCGGCGATCTTGCGCAGGATGCGGCGCATGATCTTGCCGGAACGGGTTTTGGGCAGGCCGGGGGCCCA
>NZ_JBISBV010000008.1:0-127165 GCF_046592965.1 Marivita sp. S2033 | reverse complement strand
ATCGCCGCCGTCAGCGTCGTCTTGCCGTGGTCAACGTGACCAATCGTGCCAATGTTGCAGTGCGGCTTGCCGCGCTCAAACTTTTCCTTGCCCATCTTTTGTCAGACGCCTCGTGAATTGGGGGGTCCACCCGACCCGGTTTTCATCGCGCGCCATCTATGCGTTGAGAAGCGAGAAATCAAGCGGAAATGCACCTGCGCACATCGCGCCCGACGAACCCCGGACACATCCCTACTCCCGGCGAGAGCCCCGGTCCGCCGCCGCCTTTTTGGTGATCACCACCACGTTCTCCGGAACCGTGATCTTGCCGTCAGCCGCTGTTGCAGCGTTGGTCTTGGCATCCGCAGCCGGACCCGCCGGCGTTTCGGCATCCGTGAACCAGCCATCGCTCTCCTGCATCTCGCGCAGCCACACCTCGATCAGGCGCGCCGCCTCTTCGGCGAGGCCGGTCAGCTGCTGTTCGCGATTTTTCGTGATCCGGGATTCGAACACCTTGATGACGTGGATCTGCTTGGGCTCGGGGTTCATCTTGGCTTGTGCCGCATCGTCCCAGACCGTGACATTCAACGCCAGCGCCGACTTTCCCGGAATGATGGGGGGCGGCAGTGAATAGGCTTCGACGCTGACGCCGAAATGGTAGAACCGATCCCCGTCAAAGCGCCGGAACCGGGTGTCGAGCGCATCGGTAACACCGTCGATCCATTCCTCGTTGGTGGCATTGCGCGACACCAGCAGCTTTTCGAGATTTGGCGCGACGACCCCGATATGGCCCATATTGAAATTGCCCAACGGCACGGTCGGCCCTTCGAGATCGCGGGTGGAGCTGGCGCAGGCGGCCAAGGCCAGCATCAGCGGCAGAACAACAATCAGACGGCGCATCACGACTCCCGAACCCAAGATCCCGCCATGTCTATCTCAGCGCGCCCGCACGCGCAACGCAGCCTCCGTCGCTCAGATCACTGCCTGTTCGACCTGCGGCTGATCGCTCAACAGCCGATCAAAGTGAAATCCGCCCAAGTCAAGCGTCCGGTATTCGCCGTGGTACAGCCATTCCGCGATGCCGCGACCCATCGCGGGCGCCTGTTGCAAGCCATGACCGGAAAATCCGTTCATGAAGTAGAAGTTGGCGATATCCGGGTGCGGCCCCAGAATGGCGTTGTGGTCGAACGTGTTCATCTCGTAATGCCCGACCCAGCTATGGGTCAGGCGGATGCTTTCAAACTGCGGAATGCGGGCAGCCAGGATCGGCCAGACCTCGGCTTCCCATAAAGCATGATCCACGGCGAAATCGTCCGCATCCACCGCCGGGTCATCACCCAGATATCCCCCGGCCTGATACGTTCCGCCACCGTTTTCGCGCACATGCACTCCGGATGGATCAATCGTCAGTGGCAAATCGCAGACCAGCGGGTGTTGCGCCTTGAAGACCCAGGAATGACGCTTTCGCGGCTCGACCGGCAGAGTGATCCCCGCCATAGCTGCGGTGCGCGCGGCGCGTGGGCCGGAGGCGTTGATCACATGCCCACAGGCAATCACCTCTCCGCTGGCCAGGGTCACCGAGTGCACCCGACCGCCAGTAACGCTCATGTCGACCACGTCATTCTCGATATAGATCGCACCCCGCTCTTGCGCCTGACGTTTCAGCCAGTCGAACACCGCCATGCTGTCGAAATAGCCTTCGTCCACCGTGTTGATCGATCCCAGCAGGATATCGTCCAGCGCATAGAACGGATACCGCGCGGCGATTTCGTCGGGGGTCAAAAGGCGGGTCGCTGCTCCGGCTGCGATCTGAACGCCGTGTCTTTTGCGCAGATCGTCGGCATAGGCCGGTGTGTCGGCCAGGTACAGATACCCGAAACTGCGGATGCCAATTTTGGGAACGCGTGGATCGCCGCCCATGAATGCACGCATGTTATTCACGAAATCGGCCCCGAACTGACTGATCTTCACGTTCAAGGCAGTCGAAAACTGCTGCCGAATGCAACTGGTGGAATGGGCCGTCGCGCTGCTCGCGAAGGTCAGATCCCGGTCGATCACCAAGATCGATCCATCAAAGCTGTCCGTGTCCGTCAAAAACCACGCCGCAGCCGATCCCATGATCGCGCCGCCAACAATCACCACGTCGAACTGCCGTTGCTCGGGTGACCGGCACGCCACGGCTCAGACCGCGGCCTTGAGGCTTTCTTCCAGATAGATCTCGCGCAACCGCAACGCACGACCGCCCGGCACGCCGTCTCCGATGACCGATCCGTCAATCTCGATCACCGGCATCACGAAGGCCGACGCAGAGGTCACAAACGCCTCATCGGCGCCGATTGCCTCTTCGATGGTAAAATCGCGCTCTTCGATCAGCATCTGTGCCTCTTGCGCAAATCGAAGCACGGCGGCGCGGGTGATGCCGTGCAGGATATCCTGCGACAGCGCGCGCGTGATGATCGTGTTGCCCCTGATGATGTAGGCGTTGTTCGAGGTGCCCTCTGTCACCGCGCCGTCCTGCACCATCCACGCGTCATGTACGCCAGCCTTTTTGGCCATCATCTTGCCCATTGACGGATAAAGCAGTTGCACCGTCTTGATGTCGCGCCGTGCCCAGCGTTGATCCTCGATCGAAATGATCTTGATGCCGTCGCGCGCCTCCGGTCGTGTCGCCAGCCCCGGCATGCTCTGCGTGAACAGAACCACGGTCGGCTTTACCGTCGCGGGATCGGGAAACACGAAATCCCGGTCGCCGGGCGAGCCGCGCGTGACCTGCAAGTAGACCAGACCGTCCTCGATGCCGTTGACCCTGACCAGTTCGCGGTGAATCTCCAGCAGGTCGTCGAAGGCGTCGGGTTTCTGGATGTCCAGTTCGTTTAGAGACCTCTCCAGCCTCTGTTGATGCCCTGCGAAATCAATCAGCTTGCCGCCCAGAACCGATGTGACCTCATAGACCGCGTCCGCCATCAGAAATCCGCGGTCGAAAATCGAAACCTTGGCTTCGTCTTCTGGCAGATACTCTCCGTTCAGATATACCGTGCGGCTCATAGGTCTCTCCTTATCCCCAAAGTCCGGGTGCGGAGGGGTGCACACCAGCTTCGTCAAACATCAATGGCTGATCCCGGTCTTCCGCCAGAAGCAGCGGCCCGTCAAGATCTGTCACCGCAGCGCCCTGCGCGACCAGAACGGCGGGCGCCATTGCGAGCGAAGAGCCGACCATACATCCAACCATCACGTCATAGCCATCGGCACGCGCTGCGGCGCGCAGGGCCAGTGCTTCGGTCAGCCCGCCGGTCTTGTCGAGCTTGATGTTGACCATGTCGTACTTGCCTTTGAGAGCGGGAAGTGACGCCCGGTCGTGGCAACTTTCATCGGCACACAGAGGAACGGGCCGCGCCACGCCCAGAAGTGCGTCGTCCTCACCCGCTGGCAACGGCTGTTCAACAAGCGCCACTCCAAGCTTTTGCAGATGTGGCGCAAGATCGGCATAGATCTCGGCAGACCAACCCTCATTGGCATCGACGATAATTCTGGACTTCGGCGCGCCGGCGCGCACGGCCTCGAGACGGGGCATGTCGTCGGGTGTCCCAAGCTTGATCTTCAAGAGGGGACGATGCGCATGACGCGCCGCCTGCTCCTGCATCGCGTCGGGCGTGTCGAGCGACAACGTGTATGCGGTCACTTCCGGGCCCGGCTTTGACAAACCGGCCAATTCCCAAACCCGGCATCCGGCGTGTTTCGCATCCAGATCCCAAAGCGCACAATCCACCGCATTGCGTGCCGCGCCGGCAGGCAGGGCAGATTGCAGATCGGAGCGGTTGATCCCCTCGGGCAAGGAGGCGATTTGCGCCTCGACGCTCTCCAGCGTTTCGCCATAGCGCGCGTAGGGCACGCATTCGCCCCACCCGGTCAGGCCGTTGCGCGTGATCCGCACCGTCAGAACCTTCGCTTCTGTCCGGCTTCCCCGCGAAATCGTGAAAACCTGCGCCAGCCGGAATACATCCCGCGTCACTTCAATCAAGAGAGTATCCCCCGCCTTTTATTCCAAGCTCATGCAAACACGAAGCCCCCAAAGGTGCAACGCCCGGCCGCGGCTACAGTGCCGCCAACGCCTCGGCCAAGCGACCGGCGCCATGCCGGAACGGATCAACCGCCGGGACACCCATGCGGGCCTCGACCTCTGCCAGATACGCGGTCGCTTCTGCGTCGCTCATGCGCTGTGTGTTGATCGACACTCCCGTGACAACGCAACCCGGATTGGCAACGCGCGCCAGCGGCAAGGCCACGTCGCGCAGGGTTTCCAGCGACGGCAGGTCATACTCGGGCAAGCCACGCATATGCGTTCGCGTCGGCTCGTGACACAGGATCAACGCATCGGGTTGTCCGCCATGAATGAGCGCCATCGTGACACCCGAAAACGAGACGTGAAACAGGCTGCCCTGCCCTTCGATGATATCCCAATGATCGGGGTCATTGTCGGGTGTCAGCCATTCGACCGAACCGGCCATGAAATCCGCGACCACCGCATCCAGCGGCACACCATCCCCGGTGATCAGGATACCGGTCTGTCCAGTGGCGCGGAACGTGGCCTTCATGCCCGCATCGCGCATCGAGCGATCGAGCGCCAGACCGGTATACATCTTGCCGACCGAGCAATCGGTGCCGATCCCCAGAACGCGCTTGCCTGTCCGCTTCTTGCCGTCCGCGATAGGATACTCAACCTCGGGAACGCGCACATCGTGCAACGCACGCCCCGTGGCGGCAGCCACGGCCACCAGATCGGGTTCATCGCGCAGAAGGTTGTGCAATCCAGACGCCAGATCAAAACCCTCTTCCAATGCTGTCACCAACACCTTTTTCCAGGCTTGCGAGATCTTGCCACCCCGGTTCGCCACACCGACGACCAAAGTCTTGGCCCCGGCGTCTCTGGCTTGCGTCAATGTCATGTCGGTCAATCCAAGATCGGCGTTGCAGCCCTCCATCCGGTATTGTCCGACGCAAAATTCCGGCCGCCAGTCGCGGATTCCCTGCGCCACTTTGGCAGCCAAACCATCGGGCGCATCGCCCAGAAACAAGAGATAGGGTGTTTCGATCATGACGGCCTTTCCAATTATGTCAGGTTTTGCGCGGCAGGTTGTCAGCGCAACCATGCAATTGCATTGCTTTCCTCGCGTTTTTCAATGCGTTTTTGGGAGATTTTATTCAGATATTTACATTTTCCCGAATTTTCTTCGATGAGCTGCGTGAGGCTTTTTCTGCAACTGCAAAATGCGCTTGCAGAAACAAGCGCAATTTCATAACTCAAACAGAGCACCTAGCGAAATATCCTTACAAAGAGGCCGCAAATGTCCTTCCGTATCCAGCCCGCCGCTCCTGCACGTCCAAATCGCTGCCAGCTTTTCGGTCCGGGATCGAATACCAAGCTTTTTGCCAAGATGGCGGCGTCTGATGCGGACGTGATCAACCTCGATCTGGAAGACAGCGTTGCTCCAACCGACAAGGATATCGCGCGCGCCAATGTGATCGAGGCGATCAATAGCGTGGATTGGGGTAAAAAAACCCTCAGCGTCCGGATCAACGGGCTCGACACACCCTACTGGTATCGCGATGTGGTCGATCTTCTGGAACAGGCCGGTCCGCGCCTTGACCAGATCATGATCCCCAAGGTCGGATGTGCCGGAGACATCTATGCGGTGGATGCGCTTGTCACGGCAATCGAGTCCGCGAAAGGGCGCAGCAAGCGCATCGCGTTCGAGGTAATCATCGAATCCGCCGCCGGAATTGCCCATGTCGAAGAAATCGCCGCCGCCTCACCGCGTCTTGAAGCCATGAGCCTCGGCGCGGCGGATTTTGCGGCGTCCATGGGGATGCAAACCACCGGGATCGGCGGCACGCAGGAAAACTATTACATGCTGCATGACGGCGCAAAGCACTGGTCCGACCCTTGGCACTGGGCCCAGACCGCCATCGTCGCCGCGTGCCGCACGCACGGCGTCTTGCCGGTTGACGGACCGTTCGGCGATTTTTCGGACGATGAGGGGTTTCGCGCGCAGGCCTTGCGTTCTGCGACTTTGGGAATGGTCGGGAAATGGGCGATCCATCCCAAGCAGATCGCCTTGGCCAACGAGGTCTTTACACCGTCTGATGCCGCGGTGGCCGAGGCGCGCGAAATCCTCGCCGCGATGGAAGATGCAAAGGCCAAAGGCGAAGGCGCGACCGTCTACAAGGGCCGCCTTGTGGATATCGCGTCCATCAAACAGGCCGAAGTCATCGTGCGCCAATCAGAGATGATCGCGGCGCAGTAGAACGATGTTAATGACGGATGATAGAGATCAGGGTCAACACCCTGACCCTCTTTACTCTGACCAGTCCTTGCGTCCGTGGACGCCGGTTTCGTCCAGCAAACCCTTGCGTTTGGCCTCATAGTAATAGCCCCGCGCGTACCACTGCACCGCCTCAGGCTCGCTGCCATCAGCCACCATCCACGCCCCGCGCAAATAGCGGACCGCGTATTTCAGATTGGTTCGGGCATCCAGAAGATCTGTGGGCTGCCCCTGGAACCCCATTGATCGCGCCGTAGCAGGCAGGATCTGCATCAAACCGTAATACGGTCCATTGCGGGCCTCTGGACGATGGGTGCTTTCGCGGATCACGACCCTTTGCACCAGACTGACAGGTACGTCGTTTTCCTCGGCTGCCTCAACGATCATACGTCGCAGTTCGGGGGTTTCGTTGGGATAGAGGGCACGTGTGACAACGGGTTCTGATACCGGCTGTGACGCGCAAGCGGCGACCAGGCTAAGGCTGAGAGCACATAGAATGTGGCGCGACAGGATGTGTTTCATTCTGCTGGATTTGCCGAAATCCACTGCGCTCGGCAAGCGCGGTTCGCCGCCATAGGCGGCGCTCCGCACAGACTTGGCGAAAAAGCGCCATCAGGCTGCGTAGTATTCCGCAATCACTGGGGACGGCGCGCCGTTCTGCGCGCTGACCAGCTTGGGTTCCGGTCTGTAATAGGCCCAGGCCTCGTCCAGGATAGCCAATGCTTCAGCGGCGGAATGGCCAGCGTTCGGGGTGTTTTTCTGTGTCACGGTATGTACCTCAATCGGGTGTTAGTCTCCCTGACACCCAACCTAAGCCTTGGAGTGAGCGCTACCAGTGAC
Organism: Marivita sp. S2033; assembly: GCF_046592965.1. NCBI lineage: Bacteria > Pseudomonadati > Pseudomonadota > Alphaproteobacteria > Rhodobacterales > Roseobacteraceae > Marivita > Marivita sp. S2033. The sequence continues at coordinate 120,026 of NZ_JBISBV010000008.1, read as the reverse complement.
AACCACACAACTGTGCCCTGACGTCAAAACAATGCTTACGCGCGGTCATCCTTGGGCGAACCAAGGACAACGTAGGACGTGATCGCGTTGACCTGCGGCAATGTCCCGAGAACCTCGGTGTGAAAATGCTTGTAGGCCGACAGATCCGCCGCCTCCACGCGTAGCAGATACTCCACCGATCCCGTGATATTATGGCACTCGCGCACTTCAGGGCTGTGCGCGACCGCGCGTTCGAATGCCTCTTGCGCCTTCTTCGTGTGCTGGTTCAGGCCGACGGTCATGTAGGCAACGAACCCGATGCCGGTTTTCTCGGGGCTCAGGACGGCGCGGTATCCGGTGATGACTCCTGCCCGCTCCAACGCACTCACACGCCGCAGACACGCGGATGGTGACAAACCCACCCCATCGGCCAGAGCGAGGTTGCTGATCCGACCGTCTTCCGATAGACGACGCAATATCTGACGGTCAATATTGTCCAAAACGCTCATTCATTGCGCAATATACCTTGCAGCAACATCTTTTTGCAACCAGACGCCCGCATAAATCGGAACATATTGCATAACATGACCGCAGAACTCCTGTTTGCCCTGACCGGCTTTGCCCTGGTGACCGTCATCACGCCGGGTCCGAACAATCTCATGTTGATGACATCAGGCGCCAATTTCGGCTTTCGCCGGTCGGTGCCGCACATGATCGGCGTCGGCCTTGGGTTTCCCTTGATGGTTCTGACGGTCGGCTTGGGAGTGATGCAGGTGTTCGATCTCTGGCCGGGCTTTTACATAACGCTCAAGGTGCTTTCGGTGATCTATATGCTTTGGCTGGCCTGGAAGATCGCCAACGCGGCGCCGCCGGACGGCACACCGCAAGCCACAAGCTCACCATTGACCTTCTTTCAGGCCGCAGCCTTTCAATGGGTCAATCCCAAGGCGTGGTCGATGGCGCTTGGTGCGATCACGCTTTATGCAACGGGCCGTGATCTGGCGGCGGTGCTTTGGGTGGCTGGCGCCTATGTCGCTATGGGCTGCATCTCGACCACAAGCTGGACGATCCTCGGCCAGCAGTTGCGCCGCATCCTGAACCGCCCGAAACGGCTGCGCGTGTTCAATTGGACAATGGCATTGCTCTTGATTGCCTCGCTGATCCCGGTGCTGACGGGATAGCACTGGGCGACGTTGCAAATCCCGTACGCTTTGGTCATATACCCCCGCAGCCACAGGGCAGAAGGGCGCGACAGGTATGACCAGCTATCTCGATTTTGAAAAACCTCTGGCAGAGATCGAAGGCAAAGCCGAAGAACTCCGCGCGATGGCACGTACGAACGCCGAAATGGATATCGAAGACGAAGCGCGCGCGTTGGATGCCAAGGCGAATGCCTTGCTAAAGGATCTCTACAAAAAACTGACGCCGTGGCGCAAATGCCAAATCGCCCGCCACCCCGAGCGCCCCCATTGCAAGGACTACATCGAGGCGCTGTTTACCGAATACACGCCGCTGGCCGGCGACAGAAAATTCGCGGATGATGACGCGGTCATGGGCGGGCTGGCGCGATTTGACGACATTCCGGTCGTCGTGATCGGTCATGAAAAAGGCCACGACACCGAAAGCCGCCTGCAACGCAATTTCGGCATGGCGCGCCCCGAAGGGTATCGCAAGGCGGTCCGCCTCATGGACATGGCCGATAAATTCAGCCTGCCTGTGATCACATTGGTCGATACGCCCGGTGCCTTCCCCGGCAAGGGTGCCGAAGAACGCGGCCAGTCCGAGGCAATTGCCCGTTCCACCGAAAAATGCCTTCAAATCGGCGTGCCCCTGCTCTCCGTCATAATTGGCGAAGGCGGCTCTGGCGGAGCTGTGGCGTTCGCAACGGCCGATCGTCTGGCAATGCTCGAGCATTCGGTCTATTCCGTGATCTCGCCCGAAGGATGTGCGTCGATCCTGTGGAAGGACTCCGAGAAAATGGTCGATGCCGCCGAGGCTCTGCGTCTCACGGCACAGGATTTACACAAACTCGGAGTGGCAGATCAGATCATTCCCGAACCTCTTGGCGGAGCGCACCGGAACAGAGACGAAGCCATGCTGGCGGTCGGCGACACCTTGCGCGGCATGCTGGATGAGTTGAAAGACGTGAAGCCCAAGAAGCTTATCGCGGATCGTCGCCGCAAATTCCTCGATATCGGTGCCAAAGGCCTGGCGGCCTGACCCATGCGCGCTCTGGTTCAACGGGTTTCCAAAGCGTCTGTCACTGTCGATGATGCCGAGATCGGACACATCGGCACCGGCCTTCTTGTCCTGATCTGCGCCATGCAGGGCGACACGGAAGCGGAGGCCGACAAACTCGCCGCCAAGATCGCAAAACTTCGCATTTTCAAGGACGCAGAGGGACGCATGAACCTGTCGGTCAAGGATATCGAGGGCAGTGCCTTGATCGTCAGCCAGTTCACTCTCGCCGCCGACACGTCACGCGGCAACCGCCCTGGATTTTCGACCGCCGCTTCTCCGCAAGACGGAGAGCGGCTTTACGAGTATTTCGCGGATCAGGTCACACACCAAGGCATTCCCGTGGCAAAAGGCCGGTTCGGTGCGGACATGAAGGTCGGCTTGATCAACGACGGGCCGGTCACGATCTGGATGGACAGCGCGCCTGACGCATGAAAACACCTTGTTTCAAGTGGTTCATTGCAGTTCTCGACAGTGCGAACCTGCGTTTTTACGGTTCGCGCAGCGCCTCACGGGATTTGTAAAGCGGCTTGAGAAGATATTGCAGAACAGTTTTCTCACCGGTGTGGAGTTCGACCGTCGCCTGCATGCCGGGGCGGATTTCCATGAGGCGCTGACGGTCTGACAGCGATGTTCTGTCTACCTTGACCGTTGCCTTGTAATGCGCCGGAGCGTCCGGGCGGCGCGGGTCTTTGAAGCTGTCTGCAGACACAACGTCGACCCGCCCTTTCAGCGATCCGTAAATGGTGAAATCATAGGCGGACAGCTTGATCGTCGCTTCCTGACCGGGCCGAATTCCTGCAATGTTTTCCGGTGCGACCTTTGCCTCGACATAAAGCTCTTCGCCCAGCGGGATGATCTGAAGGATTTCCTCGCCAGGGCGCACAACGCCGCCGATGGTGGTTACACCCAGCTTGTTGACGACACCGTGCATCGGGCTGGTCAGAACCGTCCGGTCCAATTGATCCTGCGACGAGCGCAGGTTTTGGCGCAAGGTCGCGATCTCTCGCAATGTCTCGGAATATTCCTGTGCGCGGGCCAGTTCGGTCTGGGTGACGATTTCATCCATCTTGATCTGCGCGTCCGCATGCGCCTTGCGCGCGCGGGTCACTTCGATCAGGGCGACAACCTTCTTGTCGAGAAGGTTCTCCATCAACTCTTTCTCGCGCGTTGCCTGATCGAGAACGCGGCGGGCCCCCTCGTGACGCGCGTTGAAATCCAGTTGGCGCGCAGCCAGCAACGCCTCTTCGGACGCCGCCATCTCCGGGCTGCGTTGGCGCAAGTCTTGCGGGATCTCGAACTGCACCAGACCGGCCATTTCCGCCTCGACCCGCAAGCGGCGGATATCCAGTGCCGTGATCTGGTCCTCAAGATCGTCAACGGACGACTTGAATTGGGTGCCGTAAAGACGCGCAAGCACATCGCCGCGCATCACTTCGTCGCCCTCCTTGACAAAAAGTTCGGCCAGAATTCCACCTTCGAGGTTCTGGATGATCTGCGGCCGCGACGTTGAAATGAACTCGCCCTCGGCCCGCACGATCTCGTCAATCCAGGCAAAGGCCGCCCAGATGATGAACAGGCACACGGTGGCCGCAGAGAGCCAGATCACCATGGACGGCCCGCGCAGACGACGACCAAGCTGCGCTGAAAGATCAGTGGTACTGACGGCCACGCCCTAGGCTCCCTGTCCCGAGCGCAGGTGGTTCAATACCTGATCGCGCGGCCCATCGACCACCAGCCGCCCATTGGCCAGAACACTGGTCCGGTCGGCCAGCGCAAGAATCGGCACGCGGTGCGTCGCGACCACCGTGGTGCGATGCGCCAACCATGTCTCCAGCCGCGAAATCAGCGTCTTCTCCAGCGTCTGATCCAGCGCCGCCGTCGGCTCGTCCAGCAAACAGACATCCGGGTCTTGCAACCAAAGACGCGCCCAGCCGATGGACTGACGCTGGCCAACCGACAAACCGTCGCCGCCATCGCGAATGGCCAGGTCAAGTCCTTGCGGATGGCCCTTCACGAACGGTCCAAGACCTGCAAAATCAAGCGCTTCAAACAGGCGCGTATCATCACGTTCCAACATGTTGAGATTGAGATTGTCGCGCAGCGTGCCGTGAAACAGGCGCACGTCCTGCCCCAGATAGCCGATCGAGCGGCGCAGGTCGCGGATGTCGATCTGCCCCATGTCCGTGCCGTCGATCAGGATCGAACCGGATGTCGGCGTGTAAAGCCCCGACAACATCTTGAGCAACGTCGATTTACCCGACCCATTTGTGCCGAGGATGGCCAGGGTCTGACCGGGTTGGATCACAAAACTCGGTATGTCGAGCACGGCCGGGCATTCGGGATCGTATCGGAACGCGACTTCGCGCAATTCAAACCGGCCTTCGAGGTTTGCCCGGCGCAGATATTTCCGTCCTTCGCAGCGGTCTTGCGGCAGGTGCGCAATCCCGTCCAACGCATCAAGCGCCGCCTTGACGTTACCCCAGCGTGCCATGATGCCCGCCAACTGGGTGAGCGGTGCCAATGTGCGCGACGTCAGGATGCCGACCGCAATGATCGAGCCGACCGTAAATTCGCCCGCAAACACAAGATATGTGCCGGCAATCACCGCGCCGACATAGGTGGCTTGTTGAACGCCCTGACTCCAGAATGTCAGCGCGGCGGCCAATCTGCGTTGCTCGGACGATTTGAGCGACTGAACGCTGGTCAATTCTTCCCAGCTACGCCTAAAGCGGTCTTCGGCGCGTTGGGTCTTGATGGTGTCCAGTTCGGTCACGGCCTCGTTCAGGAGCCGCGATTGCTTGGCTGACGCGCCCTGCATGTCCTGCGTGATGCGGATCATCTTCTTCTGCAAAAAGAAACCCGGCACAACCATCAGCACCGCACCTGCCACGAGAACCCAAACCACGCTGCCGGCAATCGACCAGACCATCAGCAGAAATAGCACTATAAACGGAATGTCGGCCAGCGCTCCAACGGTCGAGGCAGTAAAGAATTCACGCACCGAGCCGAACTCGCGCATCGACGCAAAGAGTTGCGACGGCGACCGTCCCGCGACGTCCGAGCGCATCCCGAGAAGCCGGGCAAGCAGCGTCTGCTGCACTCCGGTCTCGATCTGTCGCCCGGCGCCGTCAAGCAAGGTCGAGCGCGCCACCTTCAGAAAGGCCTCCATCATCAGCGCCATGGCCGCGCCAATGGCGAGCACCCAAAGCGTCGCGGTCGATTGGTGCGGGATCACACGATCATAGACCTGCAATGAAAACAACGCGACCGAGACCGCCAGCAGGTTGGCGACAAACGACCCGAGCGCGACCTCACCGAATTGGCGGGTGTAGTTGCTGAAGCTGCCCCAGAACCAATGGGCGTTGTCGCGTGTGGCTCTGTGGGCGTCCACCAGGGTCTGGACCGGCGCTTCGCCGCGCACCAGGACGCCACCGTAGAACGGCGCAAATTCGGCTATGTCGACACGCTCGGTCTTGTTCGAACGCGCCTCATCCCAGATGGTCAGGGTCGTGTGATCCTGCGACAGCACGAGCACGGCCTGTCCATTCTTCATCAAGGCAATTGCCGGCCAATGATCCGGGGTCGGATGCGCGACCTGCACGGCTTGTGCCAACATCCCGGCCGCTTTCGCACCAGCCAGCAGCGCGGATTGGCCAACAGTTCCGTTGGCGTCCTGATGCAAATTGATCGCGTCCTGAATATCGGCGGCGACCGTGGTCAGCCCCATGCGCCCGGCATAGGTCCGGATCAACTCTGTGCGCGCACGAACCCGGTCTGAATAGCGGGGGGCACGGGTCGGCTCATTGGCAGGGGCCGCGCCGTCGGGCACCATGCGCAGCATGGCGTTTCCGGCCCGTCCGGCGTCTACCTTGATATCGGCCAGGCCGCTCAAATCGCCGCTCCGTCCGCGAGAACGCCCAGCCGCTTGGCTCCGTCCAGTTCAGCGCGCGCGGCCTTGAACTTCAAATCCAGCTCTTTTTCCAATGCGCGCAGGAACGTTTCATAGACGCTGACAACGTCCGTCACCTGCCGTGTGCCGGATTCGTATTGAACCTGAAACAGGTCGAGATTGGCTTTCGCCTGCCGGGTAAGACGTGTGGCTTCATCGGCCTGACGCTTCAGCGCGGCGCGCTCGCGGCGGTCAGCCTCTATTGCGCGGTCGGAAATCTCTCGCGCTTCCGTAACCTTTCGCTCGGCGGTCAGCTTGGTGGCGTCAATCGCCTCAAGCGATGCACCGGTGCCGAGACCAAGCATCTGTTCGGCGCTCACACTCAGCGCCATGTTCCTTCCCCGGTCGCGCGAACTCCCTCCGGCCGACAACCCGGGCAGGTGCTGTGCTCGGTCGATCCGGGCGTTGGCAATCTGGCGATCGCGTTCTGCCATCGCGCGCAAGACCGACAGCGCAGTACCGGTCGGTGTTGCCTCCATTCCGTGCAAGCCGCGCACGGCCGATAATGGTGTGGCCGACATTGCATTCAGCTCTGCCATCGCGCGGTCGGTCTTTTCGCGCGCAGCAGCATCGCGGGCGCGCAAATCGGCCAATTTCTGTCGCAACACATTGAGGTCCGAAAAATCAGATACGCCGCCTTTGACGCGTTCGTTCATCACCCATTCGAACTGACCCATATCCTCAAGCGCCTGAGCATAGAGATCCGCCGCCGCCCGGCCCTCCTCGGCCTGAAGGTAAAGGCGCAGACCGTCATGCACGCGGTCGTTGCTGCTTTCTGACAAAGCCACAGCTGCCAGTTCCACATCCGACTTGGCGAGATCGCGCTCGGCTTTCTTGCGGCCATTGTCGAACAACACCTGATTGATCACCAGATCGGCGACAACATCACCCAACGAGGTTAATGAAATGCGGGGCGACAGGGTGGGCAGCCAGTTCTTTGACACCGCTTCGGCGCGCAGTCGGGCGACGTGCAACTCGGCTTCCGCGACGCGCGCATCGGCCGCCAGCACCCCAGCCGCCACTGCCGCATAGGATGACCCCTCAACCAACGCGCTTTGCCGCGCCGCCAGATCGGAGATGATTGGCGATGCGTTCTTTACGTGCGTCCCATCAGGCGCCGCAGCCGTTGCTTCAAACGCACCGGGATCGCCGGCGTTCGGAAAAGCCTGCAAAAAGCGCGCGACCGTCGTGTCACCCACATCCCGCATGCACCCCGACAGGGCCAGTGCAAGAATTGCGCCCGTCATCGCCCTTTTGCCATGCCTCATGTCGTGTGAGCCCCCGCTTGAAGCTTTATTATTGTGTCGGGGCCCGGGCCGTTGCTGCGAACAGCCCGAACATTACGGTGCCGTTCCTTAAATTATGACGCTGGTGATGTCGTCCTCGATCAAGACGGTGGCATCGCCCAAATCATACACATTGTAGGTCTCGCCATTCTCGCTGAGCGTGCCGGTTTTTTGAGCACCGTTGATCCGGACCGTATCATCCGAGTTGCCGACAATCCTGACTTCGTCGGTCCGGTTCGACAGCGCCTTGATCTGGGCTTCGGTCAACTCGAGTGTCGTCTGGTCGGTATATTCGAGGTTGATCGTCTCGATTTCGAACCCGGTAAGGTTACCGGCAACGGTTGTGCTGCTGCTGGTTGTCTTGGAATCGTCCAGAACAACATATGTCCCCGAGGTATTGCCCGCAGCATCGGTCGCCGTCACGACAAGGTGTGATCCGTCCGGAACCGCATTGTCGAAGTTGAAGGCGGTCTGCTGAACGCCTTGAGTCGTAACCGGGCTTTCGTCGAATGCCACGTTTTGCGTCCCGCCACCGACGACGCGATGAATCGCGACGTCTTCGTCGGTTAGGTTCAGCCGGATGGACTCGACCTCCTTGGAGCCGTCAAGCGTGATTGCCGTCATGTCCGGGGCATCCGGGGCCACGTTGTCGACAACCATGTGCTGCGTGATCGATTCCACATTGCCAGCCGCATCTGTCGCCGAGATGCCGATGGAGACATTTTCGCCATTCACCACCGGGATGACACTGGGCGGAACCGCGAGCGACCAGGCACCGCTGGCGGTGACCTGAGCGGCCATCGACTGACCGGCGATGGTGACTGTCACGCTCGACCCCTGCTCCACCTGACCGGTCAGGGTAAAGCCCTGCGCGCTTTCGGCTTCGCCGACAATTCCGTCCGCGCCGCCGGGCGTGGTGGTCGATGTCAGCGGAACGACCTCGGTGTCCACGTTGAACGTCTTGGACGTGGTAGCGGTGTTGCCCGCAGCGTCTTCGGTACTGATCTGGGCCTTTGTCGTGTATGTGCCCGCAGGCAGATCAACCGCGGAATATCCGACAGTCCAGTTGCCCTGTGCATCAACAGTTGCGATGCGGGTAACCCCTTCGAGAACAACCGTGACCGCTCCACCCGGTTCGGTCGTCCCGCTCAGCGTCACACCGCCGCTCAGCTCTGCCGCGTTCACAACGTTGTCGGCCGTCACCGGATTGCCGCTGACCGCGAAATTGCGCACAAACGTGTCGACCATCACACTGTCCGTGCGCGTCAGCGCATTGCCTGCCGCATCGACGGTGTAGGCGGTGATCTGGGCTTCGTACTCGCCGGGGCGAATTTCGCCCGCCTGATAGGTCGCGCTCCAGACCCCGAACCCGTCGGTCTGCACCGTTCTGGACACGCCATCCAGAGTCACATCGACCATCTGGTTCGGCGTTGACGTGCCGGTCAGGGTCACGCCGTCAGACGCTTCGACCTTGTTGACCACATCATCCGTTTCGACCGGATCGGGGCTGATCGTCAAAAGACCGGCGTCGGTGTCGAAGATCACTTCCCGCGTCTCCGTCGCCGTGTTGCCGGCCAGATCGGTCGAGCTGGCGCTCAGGACCGAAACCTGCTCACCGCCCGGCAATTCGCCCGGAAGGAAAGTCACGGTCCAGTTGCCGACGGCGTCCACACTGCCCGCTTTGGAGACGCCGCCAAGGCTGATCGTGACGGTCGCGCCCGGCTCTGTGGTGCCAGTCACCGTCATGCCTTGCGCAGCCTCGTCGGCATTGACGACACCATCGGCACCGCCCGCTTCGCTGGTGATGTCGAAATTGCGCACCGAGGTGTCAAGCCGTACCTCGCCCGACGTGGTGCTGACGTTGCCGACACCGTCGGTCGCGGTTGCGTTGATCGTCAGATCCTGTTCACCGACCGGAATTTCCGTAACGCTGAAAGTCACGGCCCAATTGCCCTGTGCATCGACATTCGCGACACGGGTATAGCCGTTCATTTCAACCGAGACAGACGAGCCCGGATCGGTGGTTCCGGTGATCTCTACCCCGTCGGTGCGCTCGTCGGCGTTGATAATGCCGTCGGTTTCGATGATCGCGGTATTGATCGTCACACCCGAAACGGTGTCGATCTGGATGCCGTCACTGATCGTGGTCGAATTGCTGAAACTGTCCGTCGCGACCACCGAGATGTCCGCGATGTATTCGCCGCGTTCGAAGGTGGAACTGGTCAGCGTAACGCTCCAGTTGCCCTGCCCGTCGACATCCGCGACATGGCTGACGCCACCTGCAATCAACGCGACCGAGGCACCGATTTCGGTGGTGCCTGTTACCGTCGCACCGCCATCGAATTCGCTGTCGGTGATGATCTCGCCAAACGCCGCCGTTCCGCTTGTGATCGCAACCGGCGGTGGCGTGGTGTCGATGATCACGTCCGGACCAGTCAGCACTGTCTCGCCGTCCCCGTTCACCGTGACCGTCGTGACATAAACGCCATCGTCCGGGAAATCCGGCCCCGTGAACGTCACGTCCCATGTGCCATCGTCATCTGTCGTGGTGGTTTGCGTCTTGTCACCGATCACGACGACAACCGTATCGCCAGCGTTTGCGGTTCCGCTCACCAGAACCGTGCGATCCGCGTCGGTCAGGCCATCGCCGCCAATCTTGAATTCGCCATCATTGACCGTGGGGGCAACCCGGCCGCCGCTGTCACCGCCGGAATCGACCAGCCCACCGCCGCCATCGCCGCCGCCGTCGCCGTTCCCTCCGATGACCGCAGCGCCTGCCGCCACGGCAGCGCTCGCGCCCAGAACCGGCAACAGACCACCTCCGGCGAGCAGTCCGGCGGCCAGCATCGACACACCGCCCTCATCGTCGGCCGCGACCATGTCGGCAGCCACCACTTCGGCGCGGTCAAAGAAGATCAGCGCGTCGTCGGGGCTCCACTTGCCCCAAGCAGCCACGTCGCCATACTCGGCAAACAGCGCACCACTATCGCTTTGCGCAAACGTCACCTCGCTGAGGATACCATCTGTACTGATGAACAACCGGCTTGATGCGCCTGCATCAAAGTAATCCTCGAGCACGATCACACGGCCATCTGCCAGTGTGATCTGCAAGTCGTTTCCGGCCCGATCGTACCCCCGCAAATCGGACCGATGCAGATTGAGAGAGACTTCGCGGCCATTGCCAGCGTCGATCAGAGCCCCCTGATTGTCCGCGCCAACCACACCACGTTCCGTCGCACCCGCAGGGGTACGGGTAACGAAATTAATCGCATTCATAACAACACCGCTTTACCTCAATGCCGCCCGTTTTCGGGTTCGGCTTATTTTTGTTCTGATCCAGGCGTAGCCGATAATTCCGGCCCCACAAAGACTGAATTGTCGCGACGATTCCATTTTTTCCAGTGGCGAAGCAAAGTGTTGCGCGAAAATTACGGTCAGAATGTGGTTAAAACGTGGTGATGACGCTGTGCGAAACCGCAGCGTTCTGCGCCGCGAGCCCCATGCGAACCGCCCATGCGCCATCGTCCATACTCACCTCTGGCGCACCGCCGTTGCGGACCAGATCCAGAAACCGCGCGTGTTGATAATAGGTCGAACCGTTGTGATCTCCTGCATCCAGAAGCATCGGATCGACGGGGACTTTCACGATTTGCGGTCCCTTGGGATCACGCGGGCTGGCAATCACCTGCGCCACCGGCGGTGCGCCCAGGTCATCCGGCCAGAACCGGCCCGGACCGGGAACAAGCACCTCGATTTTCCCGTTCGGCCCGACCGCGCTGATCTCCTCCTGATAACGCGACCCTTCTGCGTACATGCACAGTTCCAGCATCGCGCGCGCGCCGTTTTCGAAATCAACCGTCACATAGCCGCTGTCCCAGACATCGGGAGTTTCGCCTGAATAGCTTTCCTCGAGATGGTTCACCATTTGCCCGGCGCTGGCGCTGATCCGCACCGGATCGGCCCCGAGAATAAGCCGCATCAGATCGAAGAAGTGACAACATTTCTCGACAAGCGTTCCGCCGGTGTTCCGGTTGAAGCGGTTCCAGTTTCCGACTTTCGGCAAGAATGGAAATCGGTGTTCGCGGATGCTCAACATCGTCACCCCGCCGGTGACACGCTGCGCCTCCTGAATGAATGTCTGGACGGGTGGCATGTAGCGATATTCCATCGCCACCCAGATCGGCGAAGGATAGCGCGCGGCGATAGCTCCGATCCGCGCGCCGTCGGCGGCCGCGGTAAACAACGGCTTCTCCATCAGCACCGGCAACGGATTGAGCGCTGCGATCTGCTCCAGAGCGTCGACGTGACAATGGTTCGGGCTGGCCACCAACAGGCAATCGAGGCCGTCATGCGCCAGCAGCTCCTCGATGGAGACACACATCCGCGCAGCTGGCGCGATTGCCTGCGCAGCGGCAGCCATGTGCTCATCCGGCTCATAGATCGCGGCGATCCGTGCGCCGTCCAGAAGCGCGATATTGCGAAGATGCTCCTGCCCCATCATGCCGCATCCGATGATGCCATAGTTGACGATGTCCATGATGATCCTTCAGGTGATGCGCGCCACATACGCAGCGACGTTTGTATTGATCCAGTTCCAGGACGCTTCCGCAGATCTCCTGTCCTGCCCGTAGCTGATGCGCGTTGCACAAACGCAGGGCGCACCGGGGCGCAGGCCGAACGCGCCGGGCGCCCAGTTGGGCAGCGGTGCTTGCGCCAGCCTGTCCTCGGCACGCGTGATCCAGAGGCCAAGCGTTTCGCGGTAATAAAGGTAGAGCGACTCGCTCAGCGCCGCCGGATCGACGGTGTCGGTGTACGCCGCGTCGAGCCAGATTTCCTCGAGCACGGCAGGAATACCGTTCAGACGTCTCAATCGGCGAATGCGATGGCCCTCATCGCTTTGCCCGAAAGCGGGCAGCGCCTCGGGCTTGCGGCGGCGTGCGACCGACAAGACCTCTGCGGTTGGCAAACCGCCGCCTTCGTGCAACTCGACACGGAAAAACGCATAGACCGACCGTGCGTCAGGGCGTGCGCGCACATAATTGCCCGAACCCTGGACACGGTCCAGAAAGCCTTGTGTGGTGAGTTCATCAAGCGCCTTGCGCAGAGTGCCGACCGAGATCCCCAACCCGAGCGCCATATCGCGCTCGGGTGGGAGACGCTCTCCATCGACAAGACGACCCGATTGAATATCGCGGATCAGCAATTCGCTGATCTGGACATATTTCGGCAGGGCGTGCGGGTCGGACATTTTGAGATCCATAATTGATACACTATTGATCTACATCAAATCCGATGCTACGCAAGAATTAATGATGCAGCCCGGAGACACCTTATGACGATCGTGCCGATCACCTCTCCCGATCTCGAAGCGGCCGAGGTGTCGTGGTTCGCTGCGCTGTGCTCCGACGATTATGAATTCCTGGGCGTGCCTGATGGCAAGCTGCGGTCAAGCTGGGCGCATTGTTCGTCCATCGTGAAAGAGGCCGAAACGCAGGGATTTCGAAACATCCTGTGCCCGTCCTCCTACCAAGTGGGTCAGGACACGCTGTCCTTCGTTGCGGGTTGCGCGCCGATCACCGACAGCGTCAACATGCTGGCTGCCGTGCGCTGCGGAGAGATGCAGCCGATCATGTTGGCCCGCACCATCGCGACGCTGGATCACATGCTTGAAGGCCGTCTGACTGTGAATATCATTTCCTCGGACTTCCCCGGTGAAAAGGCTGAAAGCGCCTATCGTTACCAACGGTCGCGCGAGGTGGTGGAGATCCTGAAACAGGCGTGGACGAAAGACGAGATCAACCACAAGGGCGAGGTGTACCAATTCGAGGGACTGACGACCGATCCCGCGAAACCTTATCAGACCGGCGGGCCGCTGCTGTATTTCGGCGGCTATTCCCCTGCGGCGCTGGAGCTTTGCGGCGAGCATTGCGATGTCTACCTGATGTGGCCCGAAAAGAAAGACGCGCTGGCCCAGCGCATGAAGGACGTGCACGCCGTGGCCGAACGCTATGGACGCACGCTGGATTACGGCCTGCGGGTTCACGTCATTGTCCGCGACACCGAGGCCGAGGCCCGCGAATACGCGCAGCATATTGTCAGCAAGCTGGATGACGAGCAGGGCCGGAGCATCCGCGAACGTGCGTTGGACTCTGGGTCATTGGGCGTATCGCATCAGGCGAAGAACCGCGAACTGGCCGATATGGAAGGGTTCATCGAACCGCATCTGTGGACGGGTGTCGGGCGTGCGCGATCCGGTTGCGGAGCGGCGCTGGTCGGATCGACCGATCAGGTGTTGTCGGAACTGGAGGCGTATCAAAAGATGGGCATCCGCGCCTTTATCCTGTCGGGATATCCCCATATCGACGAGTGCCGCCATTTCGGCAGCCGCGTGTTGCCGCAGATGAAGACCTGTTCGCTGCCGCACGCCTACGGGCGGGTGCCGCGCACCACGCCTGATACCCCACTTGGAAACGGAGTCCGCCGCTGATGCAACGCGTAAACCTATCCGATGCCGTGGACCTCAGCCGCCTCGTCTATGGCATGTGGCGGCTCGGTGATGACAAGGACACCAGCCCGGAGCATGTCCGAAACAAGATCTCGGCCTGTCTGGATCAGGGCATCACGACGATGGATCAGGCCGACATCTATGGCGGCTACGAGGCCGAGGAACTGTTCGGGGCCGCGCTCACGCCCGACCTGCGCAACAAGATCGAGATCGTCACGAAATGTGGAATCGTCGCGCCTGCCGGCCGCTACGCGGACGCGCGGGTCAAGCATTACGACACCTCGCGCGCGCATATCACGGCATCGGTCGATCACTCGCTGCGGCTGATGGGGATCGAGCATATTGATCTATTATTGATCCATCGCCCCGATCCGATGATGGATCATTCTGAAACGGGCGCCGCGCTTGACGAACTGGTTGCCTCGGGCAAGGTCCGCGCGGTGGGCACGTCGAATTTCCGCCCCTGGGATTGGGAATTGCTGCAATCGGGCATGAACACCCAACTGGTCACCAACCAGATCGAGATCAGCCTGTTGCATCACGCACCCTTCACGAATGGCGATGTTGCCTTCCATCAACGCCAGGCCCAACCGCTCATGGCGTGGTCGCCACTGGGCGGCGGCGCCTTGTTCGATACGCGTCTCTCGGGGCTGCATGGCGCGCTCGATGAAATCGCGAAAGACCAGAACGTCGATATCGCCGCCGTCGCTGTGGCGTGGCTCTTGGCACATCCGGCTTGCATCCTACCTGTTCTCGGCACCAACAATCTGGACCGCATCGCGCGTATCGGCGATGCTGCAAACGTCCAAATCGACCGGGAGACATGGTTTGATCTTTACACCCACGCCCTTGGCCATGAAGTGGCTTGATCTGAACGATGAACGCCTTGACGCATAGTTTCGACCCTGCGCTGGACGACGGCGTCGATTTCCGCAATGCGCTTGGGCAATTCGGAACCGGCGTGACCGTTGTCACCTGTCAGACGGCCACCGGGCCGATCGGAATAACGGCCAACAGCTTTGCCAGCGTCTCGCTCGACCCGCCCCTTGTGCTGTGGGCACCGGCCAAATCATCCGAACGCTATCCGTTTTTCATGGCGGCCGATCATTTTGCCATTCACGTCATCGGCGCGGATCAGGCGAACATGTGCAAGGCTTTTGCGCGCGACGGCAACGCATTCGACCATTTCGACTGGAGCATCGGTGCCAACGACGTGCCATTGATCAACGGCTGCCTCAGCCGGTTTGAATGTACCAAAACCGCGGAACATGATGGCGGAGATCACTCGATCGTCGTGGCACGTGTCCGGCGAGTGACGACCAATAAAGGCGCACCGCTGATCTTTTTCGGCGGTCAGTTCGGAGGCTTTACGGAAGAACCATAAACCGCCCCGGAGCAAGTCAAACGGGGCCAGCCATCGTTACTATGTGGCAGCATACGAGGGAGGAGGCCAGTCATGGCCATTTTGCTGGGGCTTCTCGCCCCGTTGCAAGTCTTCAACGACATCGTTCTGCGCATCGGTCGCGGCATCGGTGTTGTTGCGATCGCGCTGATGGTTGCCGCAATCCTGATGCAGGTGTTCTTCCGCTACGTCCTCAACAATGCCCAGCCCTGGCCGGAAGAGGCGGCGCGCTTCATGATGTTGTGGATGACCGGCCTCATGGCGCCCTCGGCCTACCGTCGTGGCGGGTTTGTCGCCATCGACATGGCTGTTGACGCGCTGCCAAGACGCGTTGGTGAAATCCTGTCATTGATCCTGCTGGTGCTGGCGCTTCTGGTCATGGTGATGGGCATTCAACTGGGTCAGAACCATGTCAAATCAGGTTGGCTGTTCGCGTCCTCCTCGCTCTACCTGCCGCTTGAGCTTGTCGGAATGGTCGGCTTCAAGATCAAACTGGCGTGGATGTACATGTCGCTTTATGTCGGGCTGATCCTGCTCGCCATCGTCAATGTCGAGTTGATCCTACGCACCGTGATCTCGCTGTTTGGCGGTGAGGATCGACTGCGCCCGATGCTCGAAGCAGACCTGGCGGTGAAATGATGCTGATCTGGTTCCTGCCTCTGTTCCTGCTGTTTCTGATGATTGGCCTGCCGGTCTTTTTCGCGCTGCTGGCCGCGCCGGGCATCTTGCTCTTTCTCAACGGTCAGGAGCGCGATCTCGCGCTGCTCTATCGCAACGTCTATAACGGAATGGACAGCTTTCCGCTGATGGCGATCCCGTTTTTCATGCTGGCCGGAGAGCTGATGAACCGCGGCGGCATCACCATGCGCTTGGTCGAATTCTCGCAAGCCATGATGGGCCATCTGCGCGGCGGTCTGGCGCATGTGAACATCCTGTCCTCGATGCTGTTCGCGGGTCTGTCCGGGTCTGCCGTTGCTGACACCTCGGCGCTTGGTTCGATGCTGATCCCGGCGATGGAAAAAGAGGGCTACACCCGCCGTTTCGCCGCCGCGATCACGGCAGCCAGTTCGGTCATCGGCCCGATCATCCCGCCCTCTGGCATCATGATCATCTACGCCTACGTCATGGGCGAGAGCGTCGCCGCGCTTTTCCTCGCAGGCATCATTCCCGGCATTCTCGTCGGACTGGGGCTGATGATCATGGTCAAATTCATGGCCGACAGATACGACTTTCCAGCCAGTCGCGCGAAATCGACCTGGGGCGAAAAAGGCAAGGCCAGCCTGAAGGCGTTTTTCCCGCTTCTGACTCCGGTCATCATCCTTGGCGGAATTCTGGGCGGCGTGTTTACCCCGACCGAAGCGGCAGCGGTGGCCGTCGCCTATGCGCTGATCATCGGTATATTCGTCATGCGCACGCTACGCTTGCGCGAAATACCGGGCGTTCTGCAAAACGCGGCCATGACAAGCGCGGTCGTGCTGCTGCTGGTTGGCGCGGCAATGGCGTTCAAGACCGTTGTCAGCCTCAGCCACGCTCCGGAACAACTGGCCGCGATCATCCTCGGGCTCTCGGACAATCCGCTGATCTTGCTGTTTCTCATCAACCTGCTCTTGTTCATCGTCGGGATGTTTCTCGATGCAGGTCCGGCGATCATCATCCTGGGGCCGATCCTTGGGCCGATCTTCGTCGATCTTGGGATCGACCCCATTCACTTCGCGATCATCATGTCGGTCAACCTGACCGTCGGTCTTGCCACGCCGCCGATGGGATTGGTGCTGTTCGTGGCAAGCTCTGTTTCGGGTGAAAAGGTCCAGACGATCGCGCGTGCCATTCTCCCGTTTCTCGCCATCGAGATCGTGGTAATCTTTCTCATCACCTTCATCCCAGACCTCTCCATGGCAATCCCGCGTCTGACCGGGTTTGCGGATTGATCCAACCACTTAGCAACCAAAAAAACAGGGAGACCAACAATGCTGAAAAAACTGACCAAAGCGGCACTCACGGCCGCACTGCTGACCGGCAGTGCCATTTCGGCCGCGGCACAGGATTTCACCATCCGTGCAACGGCAAATTCCAACGAGAATGACGAGGACTACGACGGTCTCGTCGTGTTCAAGAACTATGTGGAAAACGCGTCAAACGGGCGCATCGCGGTTGAACTTTTCATCGGCACGCAACTTTGCGCCGGCGGCGCAGAGTGCCTTCAAGGGGTCGCAGACGGTACGATTGATGTGTTCGTCACAACCTCGGGCGGAGCTGCGGGGATCTTTCCCTACGTTCAGGTGCTCGACCTGCCCTACCTGATGTCGGACGACCGCGTGGCCGAGCATGTCTTGTCGGGCGATTTCACCCGCAAGATGCGGGATATGGCGCTTGCCGACAGCGGCGATGCGATCCGCATCATGACCATCGGAAATACCGGCGGCTGGCGCAACTTTGCCAACACGCAAAAACGCGTGACCAAACCCGAAGATCTCGCCGGCATGAAAATCCGCACCGTGGTCGCCGATCTGCCGCAGGAGCTGGTCAAGACGCTCGGGGCGTCACCGACACCGATCAGCTGGCCGGAGCTGTTTACCTCGTTGCAGACCGGCGTTGTCGAGGGCTCGAAAAACGGCATCACCGACATCATGAACATGAAGTTTCCCGATGCCGGTTTGAACTATGTCACGCTGGACGGTCACGCCTACATGGGCGCGATCTGGGTGATGAACAATCAGGCGTTCCTCGGTCTTCCCGAAGACTTGCGCCG
Source organism: Marivita sp. S2033 (assembly GCF_046592965.1). Taxonomy (NCBI): domain Bacteria; kingdom Pseudomonadati; phylum Pseudomonadota; class Alphaproteobacteria; order Rhodobacterales; family Roseobacteraceae; genus Marivita; species Marivita sp. S2033. The sequence continues at coordinate 101,915 of NZ_JBISBV010000008.1, read as the reverse complement.
GGTCGTCGTGGACGGGTTTGCCGCGCTGCAACAGGCGACGTTTGCATCGCCCAAGCGCAAGTCGATCCAGGCGTATCAGGACTTTGTCGATGGCGGCGGAGATCTTTACGTTCCCACACCTGACGAAAAGGCCGCGTTCCGCGACGCAGCCGAGCCGGTTTACGAGTGGTTTCAAAGCAACGTCAAAGGTGGAGAGGAGATCTTCACAGCACTCACCGAAGCCGTCGATCAGGCTGAAGCAGAGCTCAGCGAGGCCTATGAGGCGGATCTCAACTGAGCCGCGTTACAATCCTACCGCCAAGCCATGTCGCAATGGCTTGGCGCTGTGGCTTAACAGCAGCGTTTGCCGCCATAATCCTGCCCAATCGGCACGCTAGGCTGGCGCTATCTGAACGGGTAAAGCCAGACCCTGTAATCATCCACGAGCTGCTGCGCATGTTCGATCTGATCCGGCGTCATTTTCTTGATCACTTCCTCGACCGAAAGCGCCGCGTCGGGATCGCCGCCGATGGTGGAGAGCTGATACCACATGAAGGCCCGCACAAGATCGGGAGATGGTACGCCAAGACCCGTCTCGTAATACCAACCGACGCCGGACTGCGCTCCGGCATGTCCCTTCATCGCCGCACGCAGATACCATTCGAACGCGCGAACATAGTCTTGCTCGACGCCAAGGCCCATTGCGTACATCACGCCAATCAACTCTTCGGCTTCGGCATTGCCCGATCGTGCCGCAGGCCAAAGCGCGTCATGCGCTTCGGCAAAACGCCCCTCTTCCATCAAATCGCGCGCCTCTTCGATATCGGCAAAAGCCGCACCCGCGATCAGCGCAAACAAGGTGATCCATCGCACGCGCGTCATCTCGGTTTGATCTCCGGTCTACTTCTCGTCGCACCCGCCGCAATCGCGCAACCGATCACGGCCGAGGATTTCCTGTCCTTCGATGCGGATCAGGCGCGGCTGGGTCAACTGCTTTTTTATGACAAGATCCTGAGCGGGAACCGGAACATCGCCTGCGGCACCTGTCACCATCACGATTTGGGAAGTGCCGACGGCCTGTCCCTCGGCATCGGCGAGGGAGGGAGCGGGCTTGGCCCCAAGCGCACGGCCGGCGATGGTTCGACCCGAATTCGCAAACGTATCCCGCGCAACGCCCCGGCGTTGTGGAATCTCGGCCACCGAGACATTCGCGTGATGTTTCATGACGGGCGACTGATGCCGTCGGACCTTTACGGCAACGGCTATGACAGCCCGGCTGACGAATGGCTGCCACAAGGGCTGACATCCCTGCTCGCGGCGCAGGCGCTGTTCCCGATGACATCGCAGTTCGAAATGGCCGGCAATCCGAGCGAAAACGAAGTCGCCGGCGCCGTCCATGACCGGATCGACAAAGCCTGGCCGATCCTTGCCAAACGGGTGCGCACCATTGCGGACTATGGCGCGATGTTTGTGAGCGCGTTCGATCACATCGACCGCTCCGAGGATGTCACGATCGTTGACATCGGCAACGCGCTGGCGGCGTTCATCGGAACCGAATGGGCCAATTTCGACAGCCCCTATGACGCCTTTCTCACCGAGGGCACGCCGCTTCCGGCGGACGCGGAGCGCGGCCGTCAGCTGTTCTTTGGCGATGCCGGATGCGTGCGGTGCCACAATGGGCCGTTGTTCACCGATCAGGAATTTCACGCGATGGCCCTGCCGGCTTTTGGCCCGGGTCGCACCCGCGCCTGGGATCCGGCTCCGCGGGATGTTGGACGCATGGGCGCCACGGACGACCTGGAGGACGCCTATCGGTTTCGCACACCCGGCCTGCGCAATGTCGCGCTGACCGCGCCCTACGGGCACAATGGAGCCTATGACAACCTGCTCGACATGGTCCGCCACATGGCAGACCCGCTCGGGGCGCGCGCAAGATGGACCCGTGACAAGGCCCGGCTGCCGGACGTTCCCTGGTTGAGCGAGATTGATTTCATCATCCAATCGGACAGGTTGGAAATGGAGCGTCAGGCGTCTTTTGTCGATGCCGAACCCGTGCCGCTCACCGACATCGAAATTGATGACATCGTCGCGTTCCTGCACAGCTTGACCGGCAAAACTGCACGACAGCGCCCGTTGGGCCGACCCGAGACAGTGCCAAGCGGTCTGCCGGTCGACTGATCGCTCATTGCGGCTCTAGGACGCCTTGAGGAATTCCTTGATCACAGGTTGCTTGGCCGGCTTTTTTGCAAGCGTCTGCAAAAGCTCCGCAAGCTCCGGCTCGTTCACGCGCTTCGCCGCACCCTTGGCACTGAACCATTTGCGGGTTCGTTCATCGCGCTCTTTCCAGTTGCGCTTCAACCGCTCGACCATCATCGGATAGACGTCAACCTTGCACTTGAGCGCACTGCCATCGTCAAGCTTCTTGCGGTAGGTATATGTGCCGATCACCTCGTGCCCGATATATCCCAAGGCACCGGCTTCTTCCAACGCCTCGATTTCGGCCGCAGTCCAGGGTTTCTTTCCATCCATGGTCCAGCCCTTGGGCATGATCCACCGGCCCGTATCGCGGGACGTCACCATGAGAATCTGAAACTTTCCGCCTTTTGTCCAGCGCATCGGAAGCGCCGCAATCTGTTTGCCAATCTTCGCCATGTCGCTTACGCAATCTGTTTTTTTACTGCTACACTCATAAGATAGGGGACTCTTTCAAATTCTGCAAATCTCGCGCAGGTTTTGCGTATGGGCGGTTCTTCAGGCCGGCGCGTCGCATTTCGGCAATCGTTGTAAAACAGCGTCACGCGATGGGCGGACCAGCTCCGGCAGATCCTGCAGAACCTCGTCCATCACTTCCGCGCTGCTTTCGGCCACCTCGCAGGAATAGGTAGCGAAGGTTCCGTCTGGATGGTCTGCCTGCCAGTCCCGGAAATCGCGCGCTTCGAACGCGATTGCAGCGCCACCTCCGACAAAGGGCACCGCAACCAACAACCGGCGCAACCGCGCCTTTGCTTTCGTTTTCGATACCGCCTTGGCCATGTCCTTGCGATGGCGCAGCGCGGTCGCCGTCGCGCTTGCCGTCAAGGTGGCTACCTGTGCGGTCAGGGTCACAGCCTGCACTCCAAGCGCAATCGTGCTGATTGCCAGCGCTCCGCACAACCACATCAAAACGACGGTTGATCGGAGAAATCGAAGAACCCGGAACATCTTTCGCCTCAACAGTTTGACACGCACTCAGCGGTTCAATCCGCGTTTTGTCGCCACGTATAGTACAACACAGCTGCCGGTCCCGCTATTCAAATCCTGAACCGGTATCGCCAGATAATTTACGCGCGTAAATATTTCTGGAAAGCGCGCAGGGTTCCGGCTATTCAAAGCAAGGCGCAGCAAAGGAACTGGGATGTTTATTGGCTTGGACCTTGGAACTTCCGGCTTGAAAGCGGTCTTGATGGACGATGGGGGCAACGTTCTGGCGTCTGCCGCCGCCTCGTATCCCAATCCGCACCCCCATCCCGGTTGGTCCGAGCAGCACCCTCAGGATTGGATCGACGCGTGCACCAAGGTCATGGACCGTCTCAAAGCGGCTGATCCATCTGCCATCGGCAGCGTGCGTGCCATTGGCTTGAGCGGTCAGATGCATGGAGCGACATTGATCGACGAGGCCGGAAAAGTGCTTCGTCCGGCTGTGCTGTGGAACGACACCCGCGCGTATGATGAGGCAAAGGTGCTGGATCACGATCCTCAGATGCGCGAGATTACCGGCAATATCGTCTTTCCCGGATTCACGGCACCAAAGCTTCTGTGGCTCGAAAAGAACGAACCCGAATTGTTCGCCAGGATCCACAAGGTTTTGTTGCCGAAGGACTATCTGCGGTTCTGGCTGACCGGCGAGTACGCCACCGAAATGTCCGACGCCTCCGGCACCGCGTGGCTTGACGTTGGCGGGCGCAGATGGTCCGAAACGGCCTTGACGTTAAGCCATATGCACCTCGACCAGATGCCCGCGCTCTATGAGGGCACGGAAGTCACCGGCCAGTTGCGTCCATCGCTTGGGGCCCAGTGGGGGATCACAGGTGCGGTCGATGTTGTCGGCGGCGGCGGTGACAATGCGGTGGCGGCCTGTGCGACGGGCTGTCTTTCGGAAGGTCAGGGCTTTGTTTCACTGGGGACATCCGGAGTGCTTCTGGCCGCAAAGAACACCTGTGCCCCCGCCCCTCAGACAGCCGTCCATACATTTTGCCACGCGGTGCCCGACCGGTGGTATCAGATGGGCGTGATCCTTGCTGCGACGGACAGCCTGAACTGGCTGTCGCGGACACTGGATCAGGATGCAGCGACCCTTGCCAACAGCTTGCCGGACACCATTGACGGTCCTGCCGACCTGCTGTTTCTGCCATATCTTTCGGGCGAGCGCACGCCGCACAACAATGCCCATGTTCGGGGTGCATTTATCGGACTCGACATTTCCCACGGCCCCAAAGACATGACTCAAGCGGTGATGGAGGGGGTCAGCTTTGCGCTTGCTGATTGCCTTGACGCGTTGCGATCCACAGGAACCTCCCTGCGAAGTTTGCTTGCTCTTGGCGGTGGTACACGCTCGGCATTCTGGTGCGAAACCATCGCGACAGCGCTGAACCTGCCGCTCGACCTTCCGGCAAGCGGGGAGTATGGCGCTGCCTCCGGGGCCGCCCGGCTCGCAATGGCATCCCAAACCGGACAGTCCGTCGAGGCCATCATGTCGCCACCGCCAATTGGCCGCACCATTGATCCGCGGCCTGAATTGGCAGACCGCTACGCCGCGCAATGGGCCAGATACCGGCGCTTGTATCAAGCGGTAACGGTTTAGAAAGCGCCCTATCTCAAAGACTGCAACAGCGCTTGTGACGGTGTCCCGGTGACCGGCAGACCACGCCGCGCCTCGTAAGCCCGGATCGCGGCTTCGGTATTTGCTCCGATGACGCCATCCGCGCCGCCGGTGTCGAAGCCGCGCGCGGTCAGACGTTGCTGGAGGGCGATCCGGTCGTCTTTGGTGAGACCGTTGGCATCCGGCGGGAAACTGGCGCGCAACGGTCCACCGCCGCCAATCCGGTCGGCCAGATGTCCAACGCCGATCGCGTAGGCATCCGAATTGTTGTAGCTCTTAATCACCCTGAAATTGCCGGTTGTCACAAATCGCGGCCCGCCGGCTTGGGGCTGAATGACAGAGCCCGAGGCAGCAATGCTGCCGACTTCGCCACCCCAAGGCACGCCGCGCGTCCAGCCTTTGCGCTTGAGATAGGCCGCGGCCGACGCCAGCGCGTCGCTTGGATCGTCGGACCAGATATCCCTCCGCCCGTCCCCGGTGTAGTCGACGGCAAACTGCAAGTACGACGTTGGAATGAACTGTGTGTGTCCCATCGCACCGGCCCAGCTGCCGGTCATGCGCGCCGGTGTGGTGTCGCCGTTCTGCAAGATGCGCAAAGCCGCGATCAGCTGTTTTTCAAAGAACTGACCGCGCCGCCCGTCAAAGGCCAAGGTCGAGGTGGCCGAGATCACCGGCACCTGTCCGCGCCGTTCTCCGTAAAAGCTCTCAAGCCCCCAGATTGCCGTGATGATGCGGGCATCCACACCATACTGCTCCTCAAGAGCGCGCAATGTGCCGTTATGGCGCGCGAACGCCGCCCTTCCCTTTTGCACGCGTTCATCGGACGTAGCGATCGACAGGTAATCCTCAAGCGAGCGCTTGAATTCGGTCTGGTTGCGATCCCGCGTCACGACGCCGGGCAAATATCCCGCGCCGCGAAACGCTGCTCTCAGAGTGTCTTGCGATATCCCTTGCGAGGCCGCACGGTTTTGGAAGGCGAGCACCCATTGATCGTAAGCCGGGTTTGGCACCGGACGCAAATCTGCCGGTAGATCGCTGGGGCCGCGGGCTGATACGCCGCGCGCCAGACCGTTGGAACAGCCTGAAAGGCCGACACTCAAAAGTCCAAGTCCGAAAATTCGTCGATCCATCCGCATCACTCTGCTCCGCCATTCTGCGTTTTTCCGCCATTCTGCGGCGAAGCTCGACCAAGCACAATGCGAGACTGGAGCGGTTCAGGGTTTCGACGCAATCCCGCCAAACAAACGACGCTCAAAAGAAAACCCCCGCACCATCGGATGCGGGGGTTTAACATGTTCAGACTGTCGAGTTCGATCAGTCGTCGTCGCCCTTGAGCGCCGCACCAAGGATATCGCCGAGCGATGCACCGGAGTCCGAGGAACCGTACTGCTGTACCGCCTCTTTTTCTTCGGCAATCTCGCGCGCCTTGATCGACAGGCCCAGACGGCGGGTCTTGCTGTCCACGTTGGTCACGCGGACATCGACCTTGTCACCGACATTGAAACGCTCGGGGCGCTGCTCTGCACGGTCACGCGAAAGATCTGAGCGGCGGATGAAGGACTTCATGCCCTCATATTCCACTTCGATCCCGCCATCTTCGATGGAGGTGACCTGAACGGTGATGATCGAACCGCGCTTAGTGCCGCCAACCGCTTCGGCGAACTTGTCGCCACCCAGCGCCTTGATCGACAGCGAGATACGCTCTTTCTCGACATCGACTTCGGTGACAACGGCCTGAACCACGTCGTTCTTGTGGTAGCTCTGGATCGCGTCTTCGCCACGCTCGTCCCATGACAGGTCGGAGAGGTGAACCATGCCGTCGATGTCGCCGTCGAGGCCGACGAACAGACCGAATTCGGTGATGTTCTTGACTTCGCCTTCGACCTCGGTGCCCTCGGGGTGTGTTTCTGCAAACACTTCCCACGGGTTGCGCATGGTCTGCTTGAGACCAAGGCTGACACGTCGTTTCGCCTGATCGATCTCGAGAACCATGACCTCAACCTCTTGCGAGGTGGACACGATCTTACCAGGATGCACGTTCTTCTTGGTCCAGCTCATCTCGGAGACGTGGACAAGACCTTCGACACCCGGCTCCAGCTCAACAAATGCGCCGTAATCGGTGATGTTGGTCACGCGACCTGTATGCGTGGATTCCAGCGGATACTTGGCAGCAACCAGATCCCACGGATCTTCCTGCAACTGCTTCATACCGAGGGAAATACGGTGCGTTTCCTTGTTGATCTTGATGACCTGAACCTTGACGGTCTCGCCGATGGCAAGGATTTCCGACGGGTGGTTCACACGGCGCCAGGCCATATCGGTCACGTGCAACAGGCCGTCAACGCCACCCAGATCGACAAACGCGCCGTATTCGGTGATGTTCTTGACCACGCCGTCAACAGCCTGACCTTCGGTGAGGTTGCCGATAACTTCGGCGCGCTGCTCGGCACGGCTCTCTTCGAGGATCGCACGGCGCGACACAACGATGTTGCCACGGCGGCGGTCCATCTTGAGGATCTGGAACGGCTGCTTGAGACCCATGAGCGGGCCTGCATCGCGCACGGGGCGGACATCAACCTGAGAACCGGGCAGGAACGCAACAGCGCCGCCCAGATCAACAGTGAAGCCGCCTTTGACACGACCAAAGATCGCGCCTTCGACACGCGCGTCGTCGGCATAGGCTTTTTCAAGACGATCCCATGCTTCCTCGCGACGGGCCATTTCGCGGGAGATGACCGCTTCGCCGCGCGAGTTTTCAGCAGAGCGCAAATACACTTCGACCTCGTCACCGACAGAAATGTCGGGCGCTTCGCCGGGGTTTGCAAATTCCTTGAGATCGACGCGGCCTTCCATCTTGTAGCCAACATCGATAATGGCCTGGCCCGCTTCGACAGCGATGACCTTGCCTTTGACGACAGACCCTTCATCGGGTGTGTCCATTTCGAGGCTCTCGTTGAGCATTGCCTCGAAGTCTTCCATAGATACGTTCTGAGCCATGTGGCGTCTTTTTCCTTTACGAGTCATTTAACTGGCCGTGCGGTTGTCTCCGCCGGTCTGGGTTGATGTCCGCCTTGGGCGAAACAGGTTGGTCAAGGCTGTCGCAAAACAAGAAGGGCCGGTGATTGCCGACCCCTGCCCGATCTTGTCTTGCGGCATTTCATGCCTTTCTACGACGCGCGGGCTATACCGCGTGTCGCGCGCGGGTTCAAGCCTATACGCGTGCCGCCGACAAATCCCGGCAGGCCTTCGCGCAGTCTGTGCGCTAAAGTCGCGCTTGAACAGCCTCGATCGCTGCCGCAACGGCCGCGTCGATATCCATATCGGACGTATCGATGACAACCGAGTCAGCGGCAGCCTTCAGCGGCGCGTCGGCGCGTGTCGAGTCGCGGTGGTCGCGGGCTTTGACATCCGCAAGCACCCGCGCGAAGTCGGTCGATGCGCCGCGTTCCTGCAATTCGGCGAACCGTCTTCGGGCACGCACTTCCGCGTTGGCGGTGACAAAAAGCTTGGCCTCGGCATTGGGACAGATCACCGTTCCGATATCGCGCCCGTCAAGCACCGCACCGCCGTCCCGGCGCGCAAACTCGCGCTGAAACGTCAGCAGCGCGGCGCGCACTTCCGGCAGAACAGCAACTTCAGACGCCGCCTGCGCCACCTCGGCACTGCGCAACGCGGAGTTTTCAAGATCCTCCGCCTGCAATGCCTGCGCGGCTGCACCTGGTGTTTCACCGGCCAGCATCCGCGCGCCAACGGCCCGGTAGAGCAATCCCGTATCCAGATGTGCGGCACCAAAATGCGCAGCCACGGCCTTGCTGATGGTTCCCTTTCCGGCAGCGGCAGGCCCATCAATGGCAATCGTGAACGCCGCCATTATTCCGATTTCCTGAAAGTCATGTAATGCGGAACGCGACCCTCGCGCAGAGCCTTTTTCTCATACCGCGTGGAGATCCAGTCATCCCACGCCACGCGCCAGTCAGCGGGCGTTTCCGCCAACCATTCAAAGCCGGCCCTTGGCACTTCGATCATCGTTTGACGAACGTAATCGGGGATGTCGGTTGCCACCCGAAACTCTGCCCCCGGAGCCATCACCGATGCCAGCGGATCAAGATGTTCGGGCGTCACGAACCGTCGCCGGTGATGCCGTTTCTTGGGCCAGGGATCGGGATAAAGCAGGAATGCCTTGTCAATCGAGCCTGTCGGCAACACGTCAAACATGTCGCGCGCGTCACCGGGAAACACCCGCAGGTTTGTCACCCCGGCATCGCGCACCTTGGCCAAAAGCATCGCCACACCGTTGATGAAGGGCTCGCAGCCGATGATGCCGACATCCGGGTTCTGTTGTGCCTGATGCACAAGATGTTCTCCACCGCCAAACCCGATCTCGAGCCATACCGGTTTACCGCCAAACAGCGTCATCAGATCAAGAGGATTGCGGTCGGGATTTTCCTCCCACGTCACCGCGCCGGGGCTGAGTTTGGCCAGATCCTCGTCCAGAACAATCTCTTGCGATTTGCGCAGGGTCTTGCCTTTGAAACGGCCATAAAAGTTGCGCCACGGCGCGCCGGAGGGGTGCTTGGTATCCGTCATGGCGCGCGGTTTAGCGTGGTGCACCTTGGGCTGCAATCTTCATTCGCCACCGGTGACGGTCAGTCCCAGCATACGCCAAACCTGCATTCCGCCGCGATAGTAAAAGATACGATCCACCGGAAACCCTGCTTCGATCATGTTGCCGATCGCGGTCGGCGATTGACCACACCAAATGCCGTTGCAGAATAGCGCGACACGTTTGGCATCCGAACAATCCCAGCCGTCGAAATCGGGCTCGCATCCCATTTGCCCGAGTTCGTCAAGAACGTAGGTGTAGGGGATGTTGACCGCACCCGGGATTGTGCCGCCCTGAAACCAGTCGGGTGTCCGACTGTCCACCACAACGGCTTCGGGGTCTTGTAACATCGCGATCAGCTCCAATTCCCCGATCGTGGTCACCCCGGGCGCCGGACTGATTGGCTGGATGCAAAATTCCGGACATGGCCGGGAGGTGCGCGCCCACTCGCCCGACACTTCGTGGTCGCTATCCTGAATGCGCGATATCTCCACCGGCCCGCTTCGTGTCTCGACCGTGACAGACGCGATGTCCTTGGTGATCCGGACCTGCGTTTCGGCAAGTGCCGGTGTCGCAAACCCCACCAAGACAACCATCAATCGAATTATTTTCATCGCCGCATCCTCCCGGAAAGGTTTCCCGAGTCATTTCTGACCCTACCGTCCATAAGACTTACCATTCCCCAACCCGCATAGCAAAAAAGCCGCCCCGACGGACGGCTTTTGAGAAAATTGACACGTCAGACCCGTCAGATCGCGCTTTTCAGCGCCTCGACAAGATCGGTCCGTTCCCAGCTGAACCCGCCATCGGCATCAGGTGCACGCCCGAAATGACCATAAGCTGCGGTGCGCTCGTAGATCGGACGGTTGAGCGCCAGATGCGTCCGGATGCCACGCGGTGTGAGATCCATCACCTTGGGAATCGCGGCTTCAATTTCAGCCGGTCGAACGTCGCCGGTGCCATGGCAATCGGCATAGATCGACAACGGTTTGGACACGCCGATTGCATAGCTGAGCTGGATCGTACATTTGTCGGCCATGCCCGCCGCCACCACGTTCTTGGCGAGGTAGCGCGCGGCATAGGCTGCGGAGCGATCGACCTTGGTCGGATCCTTGCCGGAAAACGCGCCGCCGCCGTGTGGCGCCGCACCGCCATAGGTATCCACAATGATCTTGCGCCCCGTCAGGCCGGCATCCCCATCCGGGCCACCGATGACGAAGGTGCCGGTGGGATTCACCCACCACTCGGTGTCGGCGCTGATCCAGCCATCCGGCAAGACCTCCAGAACATATGGCTCGACGATGTCGCGGATGTCTTGAGAGCTTTGGCTCGCATCGGCGTGTTGGGTCGACAGCACGATCGATGTCACGCCGACCGGTATGCCGTTTTCGTACCGCACCGAGATCTGGGATTTGGCGTCCGGACGCAGCAATGGCTCTGCACCCGATTTGCGCACTTCGGCCAAGCGCCGCAGAATCGCATGGGCATACTGGATCGGCGCGGGCATAAACGCATCGGTCTCGTTGGTGGCGTAGCCAAACATGATGCCCTGATCGCCTGCCCCTTCGTCCTTGTCACCGCTGGCGTTCACACCTTGCGCGATATGGGCAGATTGCGCGTGCAAAAGGTTGGTGATTTCGCAGGTTGCGTGATGGAACTTGTCCTGTTCGTAGCCGATATCCTTGATGCAGGCGCGCGCGATGGCGGGAACGCGATCGAGATAGGCGGCCAGCTTGTCCTCGTCGGCCAATCCCACCTCACCTCCGATCACCACGCGGTTGGTGGTGGCAAAGGTTTCGCACGCCACCCGTGCTTCGGGTTCTTCTGTCAAGAACGCGTCAAGCACGGCGTCCGAGATACGGTCGCACACCTTATCGGGGTGCCCCTCGGAAACGGATTCCGAGGTGAAGATATAGTTCTTTCGGGACATGATTGCTCCAATAGGGTCTGCCGTCACGTCAGGAAGCCGTTGTGACGGGATATGATGCCTCGCGTTACGCGCCTGATGTCAAAGGGTCAATGGGGCGCGCGCCGTTTGGCGGCGATCAGGGCTGCGAAAGCCACCAAAAGCACCAGAACCGCACCCCAATCGCCCGTTCGGCTGTATGGTGTGGGCGCGATGGCGTCGGGCACCGGGACGTCGATGAAGCCAGCGCGCCCCAATGCAATCGCATCGATGATCCGGCCCGCCGGGTCGATGACCGCCGAGATGCCGGTATTGGCCACACGGATCAGCGGCAGCCCCTGTTCAATGGCGCGCAGCCGCGCCTGGCTCAGATGTTGCTGCGGTCCGGCATAGGTCCCGAACCAGGCGTCGTTGGTGATCTGCAACAAAACCGAAGGCCGCGATTGGGTGCCGATCGCATCCTGCGGAAACACGGCCTCATAACAAATCAGCGGCAACGCCTGTCCCAACACCCCGAGATCGACCAAAGCCGGGCCGGACCCCGGTGAATACCCGGCGTTGGCGCGCGCAGCCAGACCGAGAATATTGAACTTTGCAAATATCCCGGCGAGAGGCATGTATTCGCCAAAGGGAACAAGATGATGCTTGTCGTAGATGTCGCTTACGACGCCGTCCCCGTCCAGCCTCACCAGCGAATTGTAATATCGCCCCTGCTCCTCGCGCTGGATGCCCAGCACGACCGGTGTGCCCGCCGCCGCATCCGCGATGACGTCGAGCGCATAGTCGGCGTTTTGCAGCAAATTCGGCACCGATGTTTCGGGCCAGACAATCAGATCGGGCGGCGGCAACTGAGCCGTGAAATCGATTTGCCGGTCAAAGAAGATGGGAATGTAATCGGGATCCCATTTCTGCGTCTGCGGCGCATTCGGCTGCACCAGGCGCACGACGGGCCGTTCTGTCAGATCTTGTTCTGGCGGCATCAGCCAGGCACCGCCGAACCACGCGCCGAAAGCCAGTGCCGCAGCACCTGCAAACCACTTGCGCAAGACAATCGCCCGCGCCGCCAGAGCGGCAAAAACCAGCGTCGCGAATGTTACACCATGCGGTCCGATAACCGCGTGCCATTGTGCCACGGGAGTCGGAGCCCAGAGATAACCGACCAAACCCCAGGGGAACCCGGTCAAGACATAGGCCCGCGCCAATTCCATCAGCGTCCAGCAGAGCGCTATCGAAATGGGACCGGACCCTAACCTGCGTCCGCCCCAGAACGCCGCCGACCAAAGCAGCGCCAGGCCACCGGCCAGTCCGACAAGCGCAAATGGCGCCATCCAGCCGGTCGCGGCCGCATCGACCTGAAATGGTTCTAAAATCCAGTGCAGCGAAAGGGTGAAATAGCCCACACCGAAAAACCAGCCGGTCACAGCGGCGGCCTTTGGCGAAGCATCACTCGGCCACAGGATAAAGAGCGCGATCAATCCGATCAGCGCCAGCCACCAGAGGTCGAACGGCGGCTGGCCCAGCGCGAACACTGCGCCAAGGCCCAATGCGGCCAGAACCCGTATCACCATCACAACCCTAGATCACGAAACGGCGGGAGTCCCGGCGTCTTCGCGCGTCTGGAACCGCTCTCCGACCGCGGTTTCACCGACGCGTACCCGCATACGCTTGATCCGTCGCGGATCGGCGTCGATCACTTCGAATTCCGGTCCTTCGGGATGCGGAACGACTTCGCCCCGTGCCGGCACATGGCCCGAGAGCATGAACACGAGACCGCCCAGCGTATCGATTTCTTCGCCGTCGATATCCTCGTGCTCGGTCAGGTTCATCCCGATCTCAGCCTCGAATTCTTCCAGAGGTGTGCGCGCAAAGGCCATGTAAACACCGGGCGACTCCCGAGTGAAATTTCGCCCCTCCGAGAGATCGTGTTCATCCTCGATCTCACCAATCACCTGTTCGATCAGGTCTTCGATCGTGACCAATCCGTCAACGCCGCCATATTCGTCGATCACCAGCGCCATATGGCGCCGTTCGGTTTGCATCTTGGTCAAAAGCACCCCGATCGGCATCGAGGGCGGTACGAACAGCAGTGGCCGCAGCAGTTCCTTCAAGTCGAAATTGTTGCTTTTGCCGTTGAACCCATGCTTCAGCGCAAGGTCTTTCATATGCGCCATCCCGACAGGTGTATCGAGTGTCCCGCTATAAACCGGCAGTCGTGTCAGCCCGCTTTCGCGGAACACCTTGACCAGTTCATCCTGCGTGATGGTATCGGGAACGGATACGATGTCGGCGCGCGGCACTGCCACGTCCTCGACCCGCATCCGGCGCAGGTTGATCATTCCGTGGATGGGGGCCGTTGCGCGCGTGACTTCAGGCTCTGAGATGTCCTCGTCCTCGTCTGGCGTGCCGCCGATCCAATCGCGGAACCGCGTCAGAATTCCGCGCTCCGCCGTGTTGTCTGTCATCTCCCGCGCGCGTTGCGCTGCGTTAGACGAGCCGTCAATATCGTCCATCTTGTCCTGTTCCGATTAAGGCCAGAAGCCCGTATTACTCCCTATATGGGTCCGCAACCCCCATCTTGCCAAGTATTTCCGTCTCCAACCCCTCCATCAACGTGGCATCGTGGTCACGCACATGATCGTAACCCAAAAGATGCAACATTGCATGAACGATCAAATGGGTCACATGATCGTCAAAGGATTTACCGGCCGCGCCTGACTCGCGAAGGCAGGTGTCATATGCGATGGCGATGTCGCCCAGACTCTCTCCCATCAGCGGATCGGGTGCCGGCGGGGTGGACGGCTCCGCCCCGTCCTCAGCGGCGCTCAGGTCATGTGCCGGCCAGCTCAGAACGTTGGTCGCAACCGGCTTGCCGCGAAACTCGGCGTTGAGCTCAGAGATCCTGTCGTCGTCGCATCCAAGGATCGAGACTTCATAACCTTCAGTTGGAAATTCCATAAATTCCAACACGTTAAGCACGGCGCGTTCGGATAGATCGGCAAGGCTTACCGGCTCCCAGCGGAGATCCTGTAAAACGATATCGGTCACTCGTGTCATGGCACTGCTCTTGGGGGCCAGCCCCCAAACCCCCGGAGTTTATCGGGCAAGATGAAGATCAGGAGGCTTCGGCGTCTTTTTCATACGCCTCGATAATGGCGGCGACGAGCGGGTGGCGCACCACGTCTTTCGAGGTGAAGTAATTGAAGCTGATTTTCGGGATATGCGACAACAGCCTCTCTGCGTCACGCAATCCCGATGCGACGCCGCGCGGCAGGTCGATTTGCGTGCGATCTCCGGTGATAACCATGCGCGAACCTTCGCCGAGACGGGTCAGGAACATCTTCATCTGCATCGAGGTCGCGTTCTGTGCCTCGTCCAGAACCACGAATGCATTCGACAATGTGCGCCCTCGCATGAAGGCCAGGGGCGCGATTTCGACGGTCTTTTCCTCGATCATCCGGGCCAGTTGCTTGCCCGGCAAAAAATCGTTGAGCGCGTCATAGAGCGGCTGCATGTAGGGGTCGACCTTGTCTTTCATGTCACCCGGCAGATAGCCAAGCTTTTCGCCCGCCTCGACAGCGGGGCGGCTGAGAATGATCTTGTCGACCTGTCCGGTGATGAACATGTTCACGCCGACAGCAACCGCAAGATATGTTTTGCCGGTTCCGGCCGGTCCGATGCCGAACGCCAGTTCATTCTCGAAGAGGGACTTTACATAGGCCCGCTGCGCGTCGGTGCGCGGCTCCACAAGTTTTTTTCGGGTCTTGATCTCGACCGGACCGCCTTCGAACATTTCGATCTGATCGACCCCGTTTTCATCCTCGGACGCCATGCGGAATTCCCGGTCGATGTCGCCGGGCGCCACGCTACGACCCTGTTCCAGCCTCTGATAGAGGGCTGTCAACACGTCACGCGCCTCGTTCTGCGCATCGGGTTCACCGTGAATCGTCAGCTGATTCCCCCGGCGCAGGATTTGCACGCCCAGACGCGTTTCGATTTCGGTGAGGTTGCGGTCATATTCGCCGCAAAGATCAATCAATAAACGATTATCCGGAAATTCGACAATCGCTTCCGATAGGGTGTCTGTGGTCACAGAGTGCTCCGGTACAGGGGTCTTGACGACAGGGTGTCAAGTTCGACCAACCAGCGCAAGTCATCCGCGGCGCGGATCACAGGACATCACCGATGATTGACGTCGAACCACCTTTGAAATCACCAATGGTGCTGTTTCTTTCCGCCGGCGTGCCAGAACAGACCGGACGGCCGCGCGGGTCCAGACGCGGCGAGAGATAGCCTTCGACCCCGTCGTCGATGATCCAGTGGTCACATCCGTTGGGATCAATCCAGATTCCCGCCTGCAATTCGCTCAGCGGCTTGTCGTCCCATCCGCGATCCACACTTTTGTCGGCTGTGGATTGTTCGCAGCCGGCAAGACCTGCACATATCGCCATCACGGCTGTGGCACGTTTCATTCCGGTTGTCCTCATCGCAAACACAGGATTTCCACCCGCCGGTTCTTGGCCATTCCGGCAGCATTTGCATTGCTGGCTACCGGGCGGCGCTCTCCAAAGCCGCGCACGGAATAGACCCGCGCTCCGGTTTGTCGCGCGACCTGCGCGACCGCGCGTGCACGCCGTTCGCTCAGTGCGATGTTGGCTGTGTCAGAGGCACGACTGTCGGTGTGACCTTCGATGACAAAGCCGTTTGCGGGATTGGCCGCAAAGAAGTTGCGCAGGCTGTTGACGCCGCCTTGCGTGATGTCCGCGCGCGCGGTGGCGAACATGGTGTCTGTAGGGACCACCGCACACCGGCTGATCTTGTGGCAGACCGGTGTCCCGTCACGGCGCAAATGCGGGCTCATGTACCCCTCGACACCGTCATCCATCACCCAGTGTTCGCACCCGTCGGGGTCAATCCAGACACCCGGAATGTAACGTTCCGACTGCTGAGCAAGCGCGCCATCGGGCATCGCCACCACAATGCTGAAAACCAACGCGGACAACCGCCCCAACATTTGTGCATCCTTCGATCCCGGGTCGCGCGAGGATTGCCAGCCTCGTGCCTGATTCAATGGGATACTACCAAAGAAAGCGGTGACGGAAAGAGCAAACCGCAATATCTTGCTGGCATGCACAGCAATTGTGGTTATTCGATCAATTCGCCCTTGAGCGAATTGCGCACGCTTTCCACGATGCGCACTGGCCGCAGATCGCCTGCCTGTATGTCATCGCCCTGAACGTGCACCGCATGCAAGTGATCGGACTTGCCCACCATTTGCCCTGGCAAGCGGCCCGGCTTTTCGAACAACACACCAATCTCTTGACCGACCATCGCGTCTTGCGCGGCTTTTTGCTGTTCGGTGATGAGGGCCTGCAAGCGTTGCAAGCGGTCGTCCTTTACATCCTCCGGCAACTGGTCACGCTCCGCGGCGGGGGTGCCGGGCCGGGTGGAATACTTGAAGCTGTAGGCATAGCCGTAACGCGCGGTGCGGATGAGATCGAGCGTGGCCTGAAAATCCGCTTCGGTTTCCTCGGGAAAACCGACGATGAAATCGCCGGAGAGCAAAATGTCCGGACGGACCGCGCGCAATCTGTCGATGATTGCCAGATAGCTTTCAGCCGTGTGCTGCCGGTTCATCCGCTTCAATATCCGGTCCGAGCCCGATTGCACCGGCAGATGCAGATACGGCATCAGCTTCGGGCATGTCCCATGCGCTTCGATCAGATCGTCGGTCATGTCATTGGGGTGGCTGGTGGTGAAGCGAATGCGCTCCAACCCGTCAACGTCATTCAGCGCCCAGATCAATTGCGCCAGCGACCAGTCTCCGCGCTCTCCGGCACCGTGATAGGCGTTGACGTTTTGACCCAGCAACGTGATGTCGCGCACGCCGCGATCCACGAGGTTGCGCGCCTCTTCCAAAATTCGAGCGGGCGGGCGCGACACTTCCACTCCGCGCGTGTAGGGAACGACGCAGAAGGCACAGAATTTGTCGCAGCCTTCCTGAACTGTCAGGAACGCTGTCGGCCCACGCTTGGCCTTGGGACGGTTCTTCAGGGCTTCGAACTTGTCTTCTTCGGGAAAATCGGTGTCGAGCGCCTTTTCCCCCGCCCGCGTCCGCGCCTCCAGTTCCGGCAGTCGGTGATAGCTTTGCGGGCCGACCACCAGATCGACCATCGGCTGACGGCGCATGATCTCGCGACCCTCGGCCTGGGCGACACATCCTGCGACGCCGATCTTCAGATCCGGTTTGTCCGCCTTGAGCCGCTTGTAGCGCCCCAGTTCGGAATACACCTTTTCAGCGGCCTTTTCCCGGATGTGGCAGGTGTTGAGCAGGATCATGTCCGCATCGTCAGCGGTTGGCGTCTCGACATAGCCCTGACCGCCCAGCGCTTCGGCCATGCGCTCGCTGTCATAGACGTTCATCTGGCAACCATATGTCTTGATGAAAAGCTTTTTCGGCTGTGTCACGGCACCAATCCTCCGGCTGGGTTCAGGCCGTGCCGATACCGCATCTCACCCCCGTCTTGCAATGCACGGTTTTTTCACCGAGTCTGTGGCGAAAAGCGAAGCAGGCGGCTTTATGCGTTACACAGGTGTTGACGATCTACTTGCCAGGAACCCCGGCGCTGTCGCCAAGGGTCCGGTCGCATTGGTTTTTGTCGAGGATGCGGTCGAGGTTGACGCAACGCTCCGGCATAACCTTCAGCTCGGGTTTCAGCGGATAATCGTGTTCATGCTACCCGAATTCGACCTTGCCGCTGATGTCGAAATGCAAGTGATCCGTGTCGATGCCAACATTGCGCGCGACCGGAATCGCGAAGCGATCGTGAATGCGATCATCGCCAAGGCGTCCGGGGTCTGGTTCTATCTTTGCTACAACGCCGAATTCCTGTTCTTCCCGTTTTGCGAAACCCGCTCGATCGGGGAATTGCTGGCCTTTCACACAGAGGAACGGCGCGATGCGATGCTGTGCTACACGGTGGATGTTTATGCCGGCAACCTTGATACGCACCCCAATGCGGTGTGCATAGAAGACGCCTACCTTGACCGCTCGGGCTATTACGCGCTGGGTCGGCCCGATCCCGTCACCCATGACCCGAAAGACCGGCAACTCGATTTTTTCGGTGGCCTGCGGTGGCGGTATGAAGAACACGTTCCGGCCGAACGCCGCAAGATCGACCGTATCGCGCTGTTTTGTGCCAAGCCGGGGCTGCAACTGCGCGATGATCACACGTTCAATGATGAGGAATACAACACCTACGCGTGCCCGTGGCACAACAATCTGACGGCGTCGATCATCTCGTTCCGCACCGCCAAGGCATTGAAGCGCAATCCCGGATCAGCCTTCGAGATCGACACGTTTCGCTGGCACAACTCGGTTGCGTTCGAGTGGCATTCCAGACAGCTTCTCGATCTGGGTCTGATGGAACCCGGTCAGTGGTTTTGATCTGATCCCTCCGGCACGTCAAACCATGTGAGGATCGCGTCAGTTCGCGGCTCCAAGGCTGTGGCGAGCCCGTCGGCATAGGCATCGAAGGCCGCCTTGCTTGCGCCGCTTACGCCGACAAGAACCGGGATGCCACGCTCCAGTGCAGCACCGATCGCGTCACAAAAGCCCCGCCCGGCGGCTTCTTCGGGTCCGAACTTATTAAGGATGAAAAGCTCTGCGCTGTTCAAATCGCCCGCCTCGACGCTGGCGACAGCCTGCGCAATCGCGCCGGGATCAAGGCGGCAGGCATCGGACCCAGACCCCAAATCCTGCGTGATCTTGATGACCGGACCGTCGGGCAGTACACGCACCCTCATGTCGCAGCCGTTTGAAAACCCGCTGACATATCCGGTGTCCTTGAGGACACCTGCAAGTGACACACCGCGCGATTGCAATCGAGCGGCAACGTCGCACAGCACCTGGTCGGTTCCGCCGCGCTCCGAAGATGTGACGCTCGCAATTTTCATGGCTGCTCCTCTCCAGGCTTACGCATGTTGAAGTTTACCGGACCAATCCGCGCCACGCGCGCCGGTCAGGAACCCGTCTGACAGGCGAGTGTCCTTGTCAATCTGCTCAATCGCGCCGGTCACCTGCCGAGCGTCGATATCGCCATTGAGAAGCTGCCGGTAGAGCCCGCAGAGCGTGTTGAACCCCTTGGATTGCGGTGACAGGCGCAGCGCTTGCACATTAGCAGAGCGCAACGCGTCGATCTGGTGGGCGGCGCACGCGTAGCTGTCCGACAGGGTTTGCACCCCGTTCATCGCCAGGAACGGCTTGCCTTCCAATGTCCGAACCTCCAGCCCGTCAGGATCGTCCTCGCAGGCAAACTGGCAATTGTCCTTGGTCCGCCCGTGCATGCGCGCGTGATAGCAGCGCCCCGAAATGGCCAACGGCAAACGTCCATGACCCCAGACCTCGATCGCCAGGCCCAGATCGGCGCCGGCGGCTGCAAGTGTGGCGACAGAGGCCACGGGCAATTCGGGCGGCAGACACACCCGCGCCGCGCCGCGAGACGCCAGCCATGCCAGCGTCCCCTCGTTATAAATGTTGACCAGCGGCCCGACCGAAAACCGGGTGCCATCGGGCAGGTGAGATAACGCGGTCAGGTCGTTGACCTCGACCTCCACGCCCATCTCGGCCAACTCTCCGGTCAGTTTGCGTTCGCGTTTCAGTGTGACGAGCGCGAGGCTGGTCAGGGCCACCTGCTTGCCAGCGTCAAGCAGTCCTGCAATCGCATCCGGGATTCGATCTTGATAAAACGGCAGGCGTTTCGAACAGACCAACTCTCCCAGAACGACCCGGTCAACCGGGGCCGTGGCCAGTTCGTCGTAAAACGATGTCAGGTGATCTGCTGTCCAGAAGAACTGGTTCGGTCCGACAGTTAGCTCCATGCGGCTATCTCCATGTCTTCTTGTATGCGCCGGTCGTCATCGCCTGCCCTTCCGACAGCCGCGCCAGCATCCCCTCGGGCAACGGTCGGCCTTCCTCCAGAGCATCGACGGCGGCGCGGAAATTGCGAACAACCTGCGCCACGTAAGACCGCGAACGCTGCCGTCCCTCGATCTTGAGGGCGGTCACCCCGGCCTTTTGCAACTGCGGGATCAGGTGTTCGGCATTCAGGCTGACGGCATCCTCGAACAGATGTCCGGTCTTTTCTCCGGCGCTAAAGCATCCCTTGCACAGGGTCGGATAGGGCGCCGGTTCATCTTTCTGGACGCGGTGAATGGTAAAGCCACCAAGCTTTGCATCCAGAACCCCCCTGTCATCATGGTATTCCACATGGCTCGCAGGGGAACAGACACCGTTCATGTTGGGCGAGAGGCCAGTGGCGTAAGACGACAGCGAGCACCGCCCTTCGGCCATGACGCACAGACCACCGAACACGAACACCTCGGTCTCGACCTCGGTTTCGGCATTGATCGCGGCGATTTCCTGCACCGAAAGAACGCGTGGAAGCACCACCCGTTTCACGCCGAACGTGTCGGCATAGAAATTGACGGCATCGACATTGGCCGCAGCCGCCTGCACCGACAGATGCCGTCTGAGGCCGGGATGATGTCGGGCGGCATGATCCAGCAACCCCAGATCGGCCAGAATGACGGCATCGGCGCCACAGCTTTCGGCATCGGCAACCGCACGGTGCCACAGCGCTTCGTCCCCGGCGCGGGGAAAGGTGTTGATCGCAATCAGAACCTTCGACCCACGCGCATGGGCAAACGCGATCCCTTCGCGCATTTCCGCGCGGTCGAAATTCAAGCCGGGAAAGTTGCGTGCGTTGGTTTCGTCGGCAAAGCCACAATAAATTGTGTGCGCGCCCGCTGTCACCGCCGCGCGCAAGGAGGCGGGTGTTCCCGCCGGACAAACGATTTCCATCACCATGTTGCACCCTCTCCCGCGCGGGTCAGGCTGACGCCGCTTTGTTTTTCAATCAACGCAATGAACCGCTTCAACGGCTCTTTCATGGGGCCGCAATAGCCAGAGATTTCCTCGGAGAGATCAAGTTCGGCGTCATCGATGGCATTGCGCAGCGCGAGCGCCGCCGAGGTGTCGCCCTCGATGACCAGATCACGTGAGAAAAACAGCGCGTCACCGTCATAAGCGCCGTGAACGAGCCCGAGAAGAGCCGCGAGCGGGCCTGCAATCCGTGCGGCGCCATTGCCACGACCGCGCGTCAGCGTGACCTGCGGCACGCCGCCATTGGGATCGAGGTGGATGACGAACGGCAAGTCGGTCGGATCAAGCACGAACCGTGTGTGGCTGTATTCGCCAAGGCGGCGGAACAGTCCGGGGTGCTGGCGCGCGATTCTGCGCGACACGGCGGTCAACGAGAACGACAACGGCGCGAGCGGCAGAACGCGCAAGGCCAAGGTCATCGGCACCGGAAAATGCGGGATCTGCTCGGTCGGATGAGACAAGTCGCACTCCTTCGTATCGGGGTCTGCGCATCAGCCTTTGTCTTAGTCGCAGGGATGCCCAGTGGAATTGACCTTGATCAAGTTGCCTGCGGTTTATTGCTGCTACTCGCGGGATATCCCGCCTGACAGGAAATACCGTGCGAGACCTGCCGTCCTATCCCACCTTGCGCAGCTTTCTGGATTGGTGCGGCGACACCGACCGATTGCGCGCCATTGCCGATCCGGTGTCGATCCGACATCAGATGACCGCCGTTCATCGTGCGGTTCTGGAACGCGGCGGCCCGGTTCTGCGGTTTGACACGCCGGTGCTGCCGGATGGGTCCGTTTCGGAAATGCCCGTTGTGGTCAACCTGTTCGGCACATCCGAGAGGGTCGCCGCCGGCCTCGGAATCACGCTGGACAAGCTTGATGCCCTGGGCGCGTTTCTTGCAGCGCTGCGCACGCCCGCACCGCCTGACGGACTGCGCGATGTGCTGTCACGCTGGCCGATGCTGAAGGCCGCGCTGGCAACACGCCCGAAATTTACCGATTCCGCGCCACTACACGAGACGGTCCTTCAGGGAACCGATGTCGATCTGTCTCGCATTCCGGTTCAGACGCACTGGCCGGGCGATGCCGGACCGCTCATCACCTGGCCGGTGGTGATCACGCGTCCCTACGGATCGGACGCTGCCAATATCGGGGCTTACAATGCCGGCGTCTATCGCGCGCAGGTGCTATCGCGCGAAACGCTCATCATGCGCTGGCTGCCCCATCGCGGCGGCGCCGCGCATCACCGCAGTTGGGCGAGGAATGGCGAGGCGACGCCAGTTGCGATCGTGCTTGGCGCGGATCCCGCGACATTGCTGTCCTCGGCCCTGCCACTACCGGAAACCGTGTCGGAGCTGACCTTCGCCGGTGCGCTGAACGGGGCGCGCCCGCGACTTGTCGCGGCCAGGACAGTTCCCTTAATGGTTCCTGCTCAGGCCGAGATCGTGCTGGAGGGTTGGGTGTCGCCCAGTGAAACCGCCCCGGAGGGACCATTCGGGGACCATACCGGCTATTATAACCCGGCCGAACCCTTTCCGGTCATGCATGTGACAGCCATCACTCACCGCAAATCGCCGATCTATCTCTCTACGTTTACAGGACGTCCGCCTGACGAGCCTGCCATCATCGGCGAGGTTTTCAACCGTTTGGCCCTGCCAACCATTCGCGCGCAAATTCCGGAGATCCGTGATCTGTGGCTGCCGCCCGCCGCCTGTTCCTATCGCATGGCGGTCGTCAGCATCGACAAGCGCTATCCCGGTCAGGCGCGCCGCGTGATGATGGCGCTTTGGGGAATGCTGCCGCAGTTCAGCTATACCAAGATCATCGTCGTGGTGGATGACGATCTGGATCCGGCGAACTGGGATGATATTGCCTGGGCTCTGGCCACGCGCATGGACCCGGCGCGCGATGTGATGATGATCGAGAATACGCCAATGGACTATCTGGATTTCGCCTCACCGCAAGCCGGACTGGCGGGCAAGATGGGCATTGATGCCACCGTGAAGATCGAAAGCGAAACCAGTCGTCAATGGGGCGAGGTGATGCAAACCGCGCCAGAGGATGCCGCATTCGCAGCCGACCTTCTGTCCCGTCTGATGCCGGAGACCGCGCCATGACCGCGCCGCGCGTCATCCTGGGAATCGCCGGAGCGTCCGGAGCCGCGCTTGGCCTGTCAGTCGCGCAGCAGCTGGCAAAGCTGGGTGCAGAGATCGACCTCGTGACCAGTGCGGCGGCCGAACGGACCCTGGCGGAGGAATGTGGTGCGACCGCTTATGACGAACTTCGGTCTCTGGCGACGCGGTGCCATGACAACACCAATATCGGTGCCAGTATCGCGTCAGGGTCTGTTCCGGTCGCCGGGATGATTGTCGCGCCCTGCTCCATGCGCACACTGGCTGCGATCGCGCACGGGCTGGACGACAATTTGCTGACGCGCTCGGCCGGGGTGCAACTCAAGGAACGGCGCCGGCTTGTCCTGCTGGCGCGCGAGGCTCCGCTGACGCTCGCCCATCTTCGCAACATGACAGCCGCCACCGAAATGGGCGCAATCGTCTTGCCACCGGTGCCGGCATTTTACCTCAATCCGCAAAGCGTTGCCGAGATCGTCACCCAGATCGCCGCCCGCGCCATTGATCTTCTCGGCGTTTCGGAACCGCAGGCAAATCGGTGGGATGACACGGCAACTGCCTGATCCTACAGGAAAACCCGTCAATACCTCCCGCTCACCGCAATGAACTTCAGATTGCAAGCGGGGAGTTTATGATGCAACACAACTGCAAAGACGGGGGGATCATGAACATTCGCAAGGCTGAAAAAAGCGCGTCGACGGGTCGGTGTTTCGGCTATGCAGGTATTGATCCAGGCGATGATTCCGCCCGACGCTGGGTGCGCGACGCCATCGCGCTGCTGAACCGCGATGCGCATCGCTCGGCGGATACGCATCTGATCCGCCTTTCACTGCCTGCACTCAAGGGGATCGACATCTACCTCAAGGATGAAAGCACCCATCCGACCGGCAGTCTGAAACACCGCTTGGCGCGGTCGTTAATTCTCTATGGCCTGTGCAACGGCCATATCGGCCCACGCACCACCTTGGTCGAAGCGTCCTCCGGCTCGACCGCTGTGTCCGAGGCCTATTTTGCCCGACAACTGGGGCTGGATTTCGTCGCCGTCATGACAGCGACGACATCAGCCAGCAAGATTGACGCGGTCGAGCGGTTTGGTGGGCGCTGTCATCTGGTGGATCACGCCTCGCAGGTCTACGACGCGGCGCGCCAGATCGCTGACGACACAGGCGGGTATTATCTTGACCAGTTTACCTATGCGGAACGCGCAACCGACTGGCGCAGCAACAACAACATTGCCGAGAGCATTTTCACTCAGATGGCAGAAGAGCCGCACCCGGTCCCCCGCTGGATCGTGATGAGCGCTGGGACCGGAGGCACATCTGCCACCATCGGGCGCTTTATTCGATACCGGGGATATGACAGCAGGCTGTGCGTGGTCGATCCGGAGAATTCGGTTTTTTACGACAATTACCTGAGTGACGACTGCGCCCTGACCGGTAAAAAGGGGT
Organism: Marivita sp. S2033; assembly: GCF_046592965.1. Lineage (NCBI taxonomy): Bacteria > Pseudomonadati > Pseudomonadota > Alphaproteobacteria > Rhodobacterales > Roseobacteraceae > Marivita > Marivita sp. S2033. Next base: position 77,062 of record NZ_JBISBV010000008.1, on the reverse strand, counting down.
CTGCCATTGAGGGCATCGGCCGCCCGCGCGTCGAACCGTCATTTCTGCCTTGCGTGATCGACCACATGATCCAGGTTCCCGACAATGCCAGCGTCGGCGCAATGATGGCGCTGTCGGATCACCTGTTCCGCCGTGTCGGCGCCTCCACCGGCACCAATTTCTACGGCTTGTGCTGGATCGCTGCGCAAATGCAGGCTCAAGATCAATCGGGGTCTATCGTTTCGGTGATTTGTGACGATGGAAACCGCTATGCAAACAGCTACTACGACCCGGATTGGCGCGCCGCACAGAATATTCACCCCCTCCCCTATCGCGACCAAATCAGCGCGTTTCTGAAAGACGGAATCTGGGAGGAGCTTGCGACATGACGGCAGGGTTCAGTGACACAACATGAAATCAATGCGACACTGGCAAGACGCGCAGCAGCCACTTACAAACCTGATCAACGCTTTCATCGACAGCAAGGAGCACTCGGCATGAAAAAGATCCTCACCAGCGCGACACTGGGGCTGGCCACGCTAGGCATGGCAGTCTCGACCGCAACCGCCGAAGAATGGCGCTTCAATAATTTTCTGCCCGAAACCCGTCCTGAAACTGCGCAGATGGAGCAGTTTGTCGAGGATGTGAACGCGGCGACGGGCGATGACTTCACGCTCAAGATTTACAGCGGCGGCTCGCTTGGCTTGCCCAACACCGACACGTTGCGCTTTCTCCCGAAGGGCGCTGTCGAGATGAGCCTCATGTGGGCGAACTACCTTGGTCGCGACGCGCCGGCACTCAGCTCGGTTGTGGTGCAGGGAACCATCGGCTCGATCGAGGAATTCGAGAAAGTGATCCCCACGGTGCGCGAGATCTATCAGGAAGAATTCACCGACTGGGGTGTCTCGTCAATTGGCTATGTCGCCATTCCGATGCTGTCGGTGTCCGTGTTCTGCCGGAATGAACCGGTTCGCACGCTTGAAGAGTTGAAGTCCAAGAAGTTGCGTGTCTGGGCGCGTGATCAGGTCGAGACCTTTACCAATCTTGGTGTGGCCGCCCAGATCATCCCGCAGGAAGACATGTATGTGGCGATGAAAACCGGCGTGGTTGATTGCGCGCTGTATCCGGCACTCTACGCCGGAACCGTGTCGCTTCAGGAAGTCGCGAAATACGCCTCCTACCTCTATCCGATGGCGTCCGGGCCATATGTCATCGGCGTTTCAACCGATCTTTGGGAAAGCACCGACGAGTCCCTCAAAACCGCAATCACAGAGGCGGCGGACGACCTTTGGGAGCGCACCAACCAGTATGAAAAGGATCTCGAACGCGAGATGGAGGCCCGCAAGACACTGGCCGAAGGCGGCGTCGAGTGGATCGAGGATTTCTCGGACGAAGATCGTGCGCTGGTTGTCTCTTCGATGACAGAAACCTGGGCAAAATTGGCTGACGAAGCTGGCGGCAACGCTCCGGCCTATCGCCAGCGTGTGCTTGACGCGCTTGGCCGCTAAAAGCCGCTGATGGCGAAACCGCTCAAAACCTTTATCGCGCTGGGGCTGGAACGGCTGGCCCTGGCGTGTGCCGCTTTGGCGGCTTTCGGAATGACGGCGATCGTGGGCATCATCGTGACGAGCGTCCTGATGCGAAAGTTCGCCAATGCGCCGCTGCACATCACCGAAGAAGTTGTCGGGTTGATGCTGAGCGTGTCGCTCTTTCTGGGCCTGCCGATGGTTACCTTGAAGCAAAACCATGTGCGTGTGTCGCTGATCGCGGACCGCCTGAAGGGTGGCGCGCATACGGGTATGAGCTATATCGCGCTGTTGGCAGGTATCGGTTTTTTCGGCTGGCTCATCCTTGAAACGATCCCTTGGTTCGAATTCGCATTCCGGCGCGGTTTGAAAACCGAAACGACGCGCATCCTGCTATGGCCCTGGATGATCCTGATGCCGGTGTCGCTCGGCATCACCGGAACGATCCTGCTGGCCCGCGTTGTCGGTATCATCGACATGGCAAAGCCCGAGAACCTGGAAACCACCCCTTTCGAGACCACCGACACATGACATTCTGGTTAACCCTGATCGGCGGTATCGTCTTCAGCGCCGGCACCGGCATGGCCTTGGGCGCGGCGCTTGGCCTGACCGGGTTGGTGATTTTGCAATTCTATTCGAACGGTGCCACGTCGCTTGCCATTGACGCGATCTGGAGCGTGTTCAATTCCTTCACGCTCAGCGCCGTTCCCATGTTCATTCTTCTGGGCGAAATCCTGCTGCGCAGCGGTATCAGCGAAAAAGCCTATTCCGCATTTTCCCCGGTGTTTCGGCGCGTTCCCGGCGGTTTGCTCCATACCAATATCGCGGTGTGCACCCTGTTCGGCGCGGTCAGCGGATCGAGCCTGTCCACCGCCGCCGCCGTGGGTTCGGTCGCGTATCCCGAAATGACCAAGCGCGGCTACGACAAGGACACGGTTGTCGGAAGCCTCGCCGGTGGCGGTACGCTTGGTCTCTTGATCCCGCCCAGCCTGTCATTCCTGATCTACGGCGCGCTGACGGAAACCTCGATCGGTCGGCTGTTTGCGGCCGGGATCGTGCCGGGGATTTTGGTGGGCGCGATGTTCATGGCCTATATTCTGGTGCGATGCATGCGCAACCCAGCCCTCGCACCACGAGATGCGCAGTCGAGCACGACGTGGCAGATCATTTTGGGATTCCGCCAGATCTGGCCTCTTCTGGCACTGATCGCCGCTGTGATCGGCACAATAGTGGCAGGGCTTGCAACTCCGACCGAGGCCGCAGGTGTTGGCGTGGTACTGGCTGTGGTTGTCTCGTCGGTCTGGGGTGATCTCACCTTGGCCAAACTGATCCAGGCAATTTACAATTCGGTGCTGCTTTTTTCCTCCATCGGCTTTCTGGTTCTCGGTGCGACCATTCTGGCGCAATCGGTCAGCATCCTGGGGCTGCCGCAGCAAATTCTGGAAGGCGTGGCCGAAAGCGGCCTTGGCACCTATAGCGTGCTGTTGCTGGTTGTGTTGATTTACCTTGTGATGGGCTGCTTCTTTGACGGTCTGTCGTTGATGATCATGACCTTGCCGGTCGTCTTTCCGCTTCTGACAGGACTCGGATTCGATCCGATCTGGATCGGCGTCGTGATCACCATCGTCATTGAAATCGGTCAGGTGACGCCACCGGTCGGGCTGAACTTGTCTGTCCTTACATCGCTGACCAACAACGAAGTCAGTCTGGGTCGGGTCGCGGTCGCGACGATTCCCTACTGGATGATCCATCTGGGTATGATCGCGCTGTTGACGGCTTTCCCGATTCTGGCGCTTTTTCTGCCGAACCTTCTTTTCTGACATAGGAGCCGAACCATGGGTCTCAGTGCTAAACCAAGAACATTCGGTCCGGTCTTTGCCATCTCGGACGGGAGTTCGGCCATTCGCTACGCCTACCGTGATGTTTCAAAGTCGACGGATCACCCGCCATCACACACGCCTGTCGATCTGCTTCTCGCGTCGCTGGCCGCATGTATCCTGAAATCAGTGCGCTGGTCCGCTGAACAGCGCGGCGCGACACCTCTTCCGTTCACCGTCAGCGTGACCGGGATCAAGGCAGGCGACGAACCCAGCCGCTTGGGCAGTGTTGAGATCACGGTTATCGGCAAGCCCGTGGCGGATCAAAATTCGATTGACGCGGTCGTCAAGCAGGCCAAGGCCATTTGCACGGTGAGCAATTCGTTGAACAGCGACATCACAGTGTCAGTCCAGACCGAAGATACCTGACACCGACCTCTCCATCACCGACACATCACGCGATTTCGGGGCTGCGACGGCCTCAACCCAGATCCTCGCGAACAATGCGCTCTTCGCTCACGTTCAACTCTTTCAGCGCGCTGACGATGTCGTCGATCATGGGTTCAGGACCGCAAACGTAAAACGGACCGTCCGTCTGTTTCGCGATCTCCTCCAGATACTCCTTATCAATCCGGTCGCGCTGAAATTCGCTCTCTGGATCGTCTGTGACAATGAAGTGACAGACCAAACCGGGCATGGATGTAAACGCGTCGCGCAGAATGATGTCTTTCTCGGTCTTGTTGGAAAACACCAGATGGCACCCATCTAAAGTGCCGTGGGTTTGCAACCGGCGCTTGAGGATCGCGATGAACGGGGTCACTCCTGCGCCACCAGCGATGAAAACGCCCGGCCCTTCATCCTCGATTGCGCCCCAAGGGTCTTCGATCAGAACCTGGTCGGTGATGCCCAACTGTCCGATCTGTTCAGTCACGCCGTCGTGGTCCGGATAAGACTTGATCACAAATTCTAGCGTTGAATCGCTGGGAAGGTTGACGAAGGTGAAGGGGCGTTTCTTGTCGCGCCAGCCGTCGCGGTCAAGCGAGAGGTCGGTTGCCTGACCGGGGGTGAATTCAAATCCGGCAGGTTTGTCAAAAATGAGATGATGCGTGTCGTGCGTTACCGGTTCGATACTCTGAAGCGTCAGTCTGTAGGTCATGGTCCCTCTCTCTCGCGAAAACAGCTTGAAAGACGAACCGTCCCCATCAGCGAGAGTTCCGGTGTCCATCAACGCCGATCACCATGTAACCTGCAATTCCTCCGGGAAAAGTCCTTTGGTACAGATTGACCGGATATGCGGATCAGAGGTTTTCGTATTGCGGCAAGCCAAGAATGTGAAAGCCGCCGTCAACGCGAATAATTTCTCCGGTGGTGCAGGCGCCGGCGTCCGAAGCGAGGTAGACAGCCGTGCCGCCCACCGCCTCCAGCGTTGCGTTCGAGCGTAGCGGCGCGTTCTCGTCGGTGTGCTTGTACGTCTTGCGTGCCCCACCGATTGCCGCACCGGCCAGCGTCTTCATTGGACCGGGCGAGATCGCGTTGACGCGAATGCCTTCCGGCCCGAGGTCATTCGCCAAATAGCGCACAGCCGCTTCGAGTGCAGCCTTGGCCACGCCCATGACATTGTAATTCGGCGTGACACGGGTTGATCCCATGTAGGTCAGCGTCAACAATGTTCCCCCGTTTTCAACCATCAAGGGATGTGCGCGCCGCGCGACATCAATGAAGCTGTAGGCGGAAATATCCAACGAGGTCTTGAAATTGTCGCGGCTCGTGTTGAGGATCCGCCCGGTCAATTCGGATTTATCGGAAAATGCGATCGCATGGACGACGAAATCTATCGTCGGCCAGCGCGCGCCCAGTTTTTCAAACGCGGCATCCAGAGATGCGTCGTCGGTCACGTCGACATCGACCATGAAGTCCGACCCGACGCTTTTGGCTAATGGTTCCAACCGTTTGCCAAACGCTTCGCCTTGGTAGGTAAACGCCAGCTCCGCGCCCGCTTCGGCCATCGCGCGGGCGATCCCCCACGCGATCGACCGTTCGTTTGCGACCCCCATGACGAGGCCCCGCTTGCCTTGCAATTGCTTGGTCATATTAATCCAGATATTTTGACATGAGCATTGAACCGTTGGTCCCGCCGAACCCGAAAGAGTTGGTCATCACTGTATCGAGCCCGGCATTCTCCACCAGTTCGGTGGCAATTTCAGCCGGCTTCAATGCGGGGTCCAGCGTTTCCACGTTGATCGACGGGATGATGAAATCATCGCGCAGCGCCAACAGACAGTAGATCGCCTCTTGCGCACCAGTCGCGCCTTGGCTGTGCCCCGTCATCGATTTGGTCGAACTCACAGCGGGTGTGCTGCCGTCACCGAACACACGGCGTACCGCTTCGATCTCCCCCACATCGCCCACTGGCGTCGAGGTGCCGTGCGCGTTGATATAGCTGACCGCGCGGCCCTCGGGCAGCGTTTTCAGCGCGCCACGCATCGCGCGCTCACCGCCTTCGCCCGAGGGAGCGACCATGTCCGCGCCATCGGAGGTCGCCGCAAATCCTGTAACCTCGGCATAGATCTTCGCACCACGGGCAAGCGCGCGCTCCAGCGGTTCAAGCACCACGATCGCGCCGCCACCCGAGATCACGAACCCGTCGCGATCCGCGTCAAACGCGCGGCTCGCCCGCTCTGGCGTATCGTTGAACTTGGATGACATCGCCCCCATCGCGTCGAACAGGCAGGACAGCGTCCAGTCCAGTTCTTCGCCGCCGCCGGCAAACATGACATCCTGCGTGCCCAGCGCGATCTGCTGCGCCGCCATGCCGATGCAATGCAACGACGTCGAACAGGCGCTGGTGATCGAGAAATTCATGCCCTTGATCTGATAGGCCGTCGCGAGGTTGGCGCTCACCGTCGAGGACATGGTCTTGGGCACTGCGAACGGCCCGATCCGCTTGGTTGCTCCGGTCTGGAGGACCGTCTGATGGGCCGCCAGCATCGCGCTGGTCGACGGCCCGCCTGAGCCTGCGATCAGGCCGGTCATCGGATGCACGACCTCTGCATCGCTCAATCCCGCATCTGCAATTGCCTGCCCCATCGCAATATGCGCATAGGCCGCACCGGGGCCCATGAATCGCAAGGTCCGCTTGTCGACATGCTGGGCCAGATCGATGTCGATCGCGCCTGCGACCTGAGAGCGAAATCCATGTTCGGCCATATCGGCGTTTGCAGAAATGCCTGAACGTCCGGCCTTGAGGCTGCCGGCAACTTCCTCGGCGGATTGTCCGATGGACGAGACAATTCCCAGTCCGGTAATTACGACACGGCGCATCACAGCTCCTTACAAATGTTTCAGGAATGTGTAGGGCAGGATCGGGGGCAGGAGCAAGAGCAGAGCGAATGTGTCTCACTCCAGGCCCAATTCACGAAGCGCTATTTTCGGATCAGCTTTCCGACAGAGCGACCTTCATGTCCTTGACCAGATAGATGGTTTCGCCATCCGCCTCGACACGTCCGTCCGCGACCCCCATCGTCAACCGGCGAGTTTGAACCGCCTTGGTGAAATCGACATAATAGGTCAGCATCTTGCGGTCCGGCCGCACCATTCCCGTCAGTTTCACTTCTCCCACGCCAAGGGCGTACCCGCGCCCCTGCCAGCCGCGCCAGCCCAGGTTGAAACCGGTCAGCTGCCAAAGTCCGTCCAGCCCCAGACATCCCGGCATGATCGGGTTTCCGGGAAAGTGGCAGTCAAAAAACCACAAGTCGGGTTTGATATCGAACTCGGCGACGACGTGGCCTTTGCCATGTTCACCGCCATCACCGGAGATATCGGTGATCCGGTCCATCATCAGCATTGGCGGTTCCGGAAGCTGGGCGTTGCCGGGGCCGAAAAGTTCGCCTCGCGCGCATTTCAACAGGTCGTCACGATCAAAACGGCGCGGAAAATCGGACATTTGCGGCATATCTCCCCGGAAAATTCTCTAGTCTCTCATGGTTTAGCACCGCGTCGAACAGACGCGCAAGCCCGCCAATCGATCGGGTTGCAACCCGGTCGCACGGGATTTCCGATTGAAATAAACCACCTTCGCGCCCTATATAAAAGCGAGCCAAAGGAAATGGGACCGACATGTCGTCACCTGAAACAGACCGCGGAACGCAATGGTTGTCCAAGGGCGGAATTCGCCCGACCCGGCAGCGTGTGGCGCTTGCCTCGCTTTTGGTTGGCGACGGCAACAACCGGCATGTGACTGCTGAGAGCTTGTTTGCAGCCGCCAAAGAGGTCGGAGAACAGGTGTCTCAGGCCACGGTGTACAACACGTTGCGGGCGTTCTGCGACGCGGGCTTGATGCAAGAGGTCACAGTGGATGGGGCGCGCAGCTATTTCGATACCAATACGCGCGATCATCCGCATTTCTTTTGGGAAGAGGAAGGGCGCTTGACCGATGCGCCAGCCGATCAACTTGAGATCGCGCGTATTCCTGACGCCCCGATGGGGGCCGAGATCTCGAGCGTGAATGTCGTGATCAAACTTCGCAAATCCTGACGCGCGTCAGGGACATTCGAATACCCGAACGTCGAACTCCAGAAACAACGGTTTGCGCGCGTCGTAGCTCTGAACCGTTTTGCAGTGCTCCTGCAAGTCGGTGTGGAAGGTGCGGATGTAGCTGGAGCGACTGATCGCAACCAGAAAATCGAAATGGTTCACCGCAAAAACGTCAAATCCTGCATCACGCCACCTCTGTAAGTTCCATTCTTCCGGCTGAACCGGCCAGGCATGCGGCTCGATCGGGAAGTCCTGATCTATGGCTCCATCGCCTTCAAGTCCTGACATCACAAACGGCGCATGCACCCAAAACAAGGCGTTCTGCGCATCGTCCACGATGATCCGCTCTGGCGCGATGTCGGGCATGTCGATGTTGTATTTCCGGCCTAGTCGTTCCAGCCGATCCAATTCCATTCGCTGCGCCGCGACGGTTTGTGGCACGGGAAGAACAACGCCGGTCTGTATGCGGGCATCCGAATGGTGTTCAAGGAGATAGGTCGCCAAATCCTGAGCAATCGGTGTCGCGCGAGCCTGACCGATGACGTTTTTTGCACCCGCGAGCATGATGGCGAACCCAACCAGGCTCACGAGTGCGACAACTGCCCTCGGCCATCGGACATAGACCCGCAGCATGTCCATCAGCACAACAACGGCAAGCAGAAGGAAAACGTAGAGATTGGGCAGGAACAGCTGCTCTGGCTGTCGGGTGCCCACCAAAAGCGAAATCACAATGGTCGAAACCGCGTTGGCGATCCATACGCCGATGATCGCATCGCGCAGCCTCAAACGGCAGGCGCCAGAGGCGGCCCAGACCGGCACGATCAATGCAATGGCCAGAATCGCCGGGTTCAGCCCGATGACGGCGTCGCCAAAGATCTGCATGGTGATCGGCAATCCGGCACCAAACCCATCCTGATCGCGCACCGACATGACGGCCTGAATGCGCTGGAACGCCCAGAAACCGTCGATATCGAGAAGAATACCTATGTTCATGATCGGCCAGGCAATCACGACAAAAAGCAGCGCAATGCCAAAGGATTTCAGCGCCGAAACGTTGCCTTCGCGCCCGGCGAGCACGACGATCATCGCCAAGGCCAATGGGCCCAGAAACAGCAGCGCCGACTGTTTGAAACCAAGCGCCAACGCGACCGAGAGTCCGATTATGATATTCCATCGCGTTGGGTGGTTGCTTTCCAGACGCATGAAAAACGTCCAGACCACGGCCAGGCAAAACACGGCGAGGCCGGTGTCACCCTTGGCGATGTGGGCCATGAATACCGCAATGGGAAAGATGGCCGCAAAACTGGCAGAGATCACGGCAAGACCGGTGCCAAGCCCGAGTCGACGCGACGCACTGAAGAACAACGGCGCGGCAAGCGCACCGATGGCTGCGGTGACATAGCGCGCGGTGAGGTAGAACGGCGTCGGGTCGCTAAAGTATGCCTGACGAAATTCGGCGGTCGTGCTCCACATGTCGACGCTCAGACCGAACAGGAACAACCCGATAAATGCCGCGCCGTTGAGGTAGTTAAAGAACGGGGGGTAAAAGTGCTGAGTCGGAACCAAGTGGCCCGCCAGAAACCGCGCCGAGTCGTTCACGCGCTCGTCGCCGTTGAACAGACCGAAATCCGCGCCCCACGCACGCAGCAGGAACGCCGTTGCGAACAAAACCACGCAAACGCCAATCCGCGCCGTCTTTTGGCCGAAATTAACCATTACTGCGTAAAAGCCCTTGAGATCAAAAGTCGATTGGCAGGTGCAGAAAATGCCACGAAAGCGCAATGCAAACCAAACAAACGGGTTTTCCCGGCATTTTTCAACTTTTTTGGCGCTTTGTCGCGTGAGCAAGTTTAAATGAACGTCATGCCCCGGATCGTTTCCAAACCGTCGCCAGATCCCTTGCTCGATCTTTACGTCGATCTCGACGGAACGCTGATCGCGACCGATATCGCTGAGGAATCGCTCGTTCATGCTGCGCGCGATCGCACTGCGATAGGCTCTGCGCTCAAGGCATATCGCGCCGGGGGATTGGCCGGATTAAAGAGATCGTTGGCGTTATCCAACCCACCCGATGTTGCTCATCTGCCGTACCGCCATGAGGTCCTTGATTACATCCGCAATGAGCGATCCAAGGGCCGACGTGTTATCCTTGCCACTGCGGCGGACGCAACCGTCGCTCACGCCGTCGCTGCTCATTTGAAACTGTTCGACGCGGTGATCGCTTCTGAGCCGGGGCGAAACCTGAAGGGCGCCGAGAAACTTCGGGCGATCAACGAGTTGTCGAAAGGCCCGTTTGAATATCTGGGCGACAGCGCCGCCGACATCCCGATTTGGCAATCAGCGGCACGCTCCGGGTTCGTCGCCCCCCAACGGGCGGCGCGCCAGGAGATGCGCCGCGATCCCGATGCGCATTCCTTGATCGTGCAGCGAAAAATCTCGCCTCTTCAAGCACTCTTCACCGCGATGCGGCCCCATCAATGGGCCAAAAACATTTTGGTCTTTGTGCCGATCCTGTTTGCACATGAATATGTGCATCTTCCGGTGATGCTCGCCGGCGTCCTTGCGTTTCTTTGCTTCAGCCTCTGCGCATCGGGCGTCTACCTGATCAACGACATCATGGATATTCAGGCGGACCGCCAGCACGCGTCAAAATACAAGCGCCCCTTTGCCGCGGGCGATCTCACGATCAGGCAAGGCATTCCCGCTGCGGTAGTCTTGCTGGTCGCCTCTGTATCAGCCGGTTTTTTCTTCATTAACGCATTGTTTGGCTTCGTCCTCATCGGCTACGCCATCCTCACAACCGCATATACCTTTGTTTTAAAGCAATATTCCACCGTTGATGTGGTTGCACTGTCGCTCCTTCATACCGTGCGCATCCTTGCCGGTTCGGCCGCGACAGGCCTGACGCCGAGCCCGTGGCTGCTGACCTACTCGCTGTTTTTCTTTCTCAGCCTTGCCTATATGAAAAGGTTCATCGAGTTGGATCGGATGGCCGGTGCGACCGACAATGCCAGATTGCCATCGCGCAATTACTTTGCCTCCGAGGTCCAGCTTGTCTTGACGTTCGGCATCGCGAACGGAGCGCTTTCGGTCCTCACGCTGGCACAATATGTCAATTCGACAGCAGTGCACGCCAACTACAATTCGCCGTTTCTGTTGTGGTTCATCATACCGATAATGATGTTCTGGACGTATCGCAGCTGGACATGGGCCAGCCGAGGCCAGATCGGCGACGATCCTGTGGTTTTCGCACTGAAAGACACGATAAGCCGCCTTTGCGTCGGTCTGGTGCTTGTTATCATTGTGAGCGCCAGATTGATCGACATCGTCTGGAGCGCCGGATGACCCTGGCCGCGTTCGCCCTGGTCTTTGCCAGCGTTACGCTGTCGGCCCTCGGGCAAACCGCCTTCAAGATTGGCGTGGGGCGCGCAACGCTCGCGCCTGATGCTAACGTTCTTGCCAAATCAGCATCGCTGATCTTCTCCCCGATGGTGCTCGCGGGCCTCGCCCTTTACGGAATCGGAACCGTGTTCTGGTTGTTCGCACTGCGCCAACTCGACCTTTCGCTCGCCTATCCGTTCGTCGCGATGAGCTTTGTGATGGTGGCGGCATCGGGAATGATCTTCCTGGGCGAGCCAGTGCAAGCCACCCGGCTTTTCGGGCTGGGATTGATCGTTCTGGGGCTACTTGTCATGGCGCGCAGCGGTTGAGCTAAATTTTCGAGAACTTGTTTGAACAAGTTTCGCAAGCGATCGCCCCGCGAGACCGGCGCAATCAAGGCATCAAGTCCTTGAACTTGCAATGATCACTGCGTTGCAGCGTGTATTCTCCCTACGTTTCGAACAATTGCACTCCATTTCGATGCCACCGATCCGCCCCAATTTCATCACGTTCATAACCGCTCTCTCAAGACACGAGGTGGGGGCCTCGAGGATCAGTGGAGTGGGACATGGAATCCGAGATCGACGTATTTGGAACGCAAACTTCTGCCGCTGCGATGGCGTTTGGACTTCGAGGAGTCGTTGACTGGAGCGTGCAACAACCGTTCCTGGACGTCTTCAAAACCGCGCGACCCTGGCACGCGCATACCGACAGTCAATGGGGCGCCTATATGGCAGAAGATCTGGCGTCGATGGGAGCGCTTGATGCAAATGGATGGGTCACGGACATTCCGCCCGGTATTGAGCGGATCGAGACCTTTATTCTGACGGAAATGCCGGCAGATGCCACCTATACCGGCGGGCTCTACCGGCTCAGCTATGAAGGCACGGGCGAAATCACGGTTTACGGTGCGGAAATCGTATCGCGCGGTGACGGTGAAATCTGGTTCGATTACCGCCCGACGGGCGATGGCATGGTCACCCTGTCGATCAGTGCAACTGATCCACAAGGCCGCGGCGATTATCTGCGAAATATCGAAGTGGTGAAACAGGAACACATCGATGCGTACGAAGCCGGTCACCTGTTCAACCCGCTCTGGCTTGATGTGATCGGCGATGTGCACGCTCTGCGCTTCATGGACTGGCAGGAAACCAACGATTCCACTCTGCAAAGCTGGTCAGAGCGGCCGCAAGAAAGCCATTACACCTATCACGGGGGCGTGCCCCTCGAGGTGATGGTGGAACTGGCCAATGAAACAGGGACAGAGCCGTGGTTCAACATTCCCTGGCACGCTGACGAGACATACATTCGAGAATTCGCGTCCTATGTGCGCGACAACCTGAACCCCGACCTGCGTGCCCATATCGAAATGTCCAACGAAGTCTGGAACTGGATGTTCGAGCAGGCGCAGGACGCTGCTCAATCGGCACAAGAGCGGTTTGGGCAGGATTTGGGAGACGGATGGGTTCAGGAATACGGTGCTCGGTCGGCCGAAATGGCCCGCGTTCTGGATCAGGTGTATTCGGGGGCCGAAGACCAGCTTGTGAAGGTCATCTCGACGCACACATACTGGCCCGGCCTGGAAGACGCGATCCTCGATGCGCCGGCGTGGCAGGCTCAAAACCCGGCAAACGACGCGCCATACCTGTCCTTCGACACATATGCCATCACTGGCTATTTCGGAAACAGCCTTGGTACAGATGCCAAGGCCACAACGGTTCTGAACTGGATTGCACAAAGCGAAGCGCAGGCGCGTCAGGACGCCGCGTCCCAAGGGTTGAGCGGCGCGGCCGCGACTGCATATGTCGCCAATCACCGGTTCGACCTGGCCGAAGATCTGGCCGTGCGCGAACTTCGTGACGGATCGGTGACCGGCAATGCCGAAGATTCCCTTGAGGGATTGTTCGAACTTTTCCGCTACCACAAATCCGTCGCAGATGCGCGAGGTCTGGACCTTGTGATGTACGAAGGTGGAACGCACGTGGTCGGCATTGGCCAATGGGCCGGAAACGAAACCCTGACGGAGTTTTTCACTTACCTGAACTACTCCGACGGAATGGGACAGCTTTATACCGAACTGCTCGAGGGATGGGAGGCTGCTGGCGGCACGTTGTTCAATGCGTTTGTCGACGTGTCTGAACCGAACCAGTGGGGAAGCTGGGGATCTTTGCGACACCTTCTTGACGACACCGCGCGCCATGATGCGGTCGTCGATTTCAACCAGAGCCACCCTGCCCCGGATCATATGAAGGATGGCATTTGGGGAACGCGCCCTCAGGATTCCGATCCTGTCCCGGCGCCAGAACCGGACCCAGAGCCCGATCCTGATCCGATCCCCGACCCAGAGCCGGCACCGATGCCTGACCCGGAACCGACACCAGACCCAGTTCCCGACCCCACCGGAACAGCTAGCGATGTACGCGAATACGTTTTCGGCAACAGCTTGTATGTCTGGGCTGTCGGCAACCCGGAACTGTCGGTTGCATATTGGATGGATGCAATGGCGGAAACAGCCGGGCATTCCTATGCTGCAGCAATGCAAACGGGGATGCTCACCCGGCACGATGATCTTCCAGCAAACCCGCATATCACCATCGATGGAGTGACAGAAGCGTGGGATCGCGATTCCGGACAGAGCTTTGCGGATGCCGGCTTCAACCAAATCACGATATCAGCGGTGAATTTCGTTCAGGACCAATCCCCCGACAGCCCGTATTGGATTGATCCCACAACGTCGCCGGTCCAATCCGCCCTGCGGATCATAGATTGGGCAGAAGCCCGCGCGCCCGGAGCTGCGATCAACATCTATCAGACATGGCCCGAGATGGAGGGTTTTATCTCGTCCTTTCCACCCTCCGACAGCGAGTTGGCGGCGTGGCGAGATTACATGACCGGCGAATGGCACGATTGGTGGGTGTCGTTGACCGACATGGTTCGCGATGCGAGACCCGATCTGGACGTGCGCCTGATCAGCGTCGGCCCCCAGATCGCCGCCATGATCGGCGACCCGAGTCTGGGACTGACAGGTCTCGGTGCGAACGACCTCTTTGTGGATGATGGCCCGCACGGAACCCCGACGCTCTATTTTCTTGCATCAATGGTGCATTACACAACTGTCTATGGAGAGGCGCCGCCCAGCGGTTTCGAAGTACCGGACACCGTTCATTCCGCGGTGGCCGCGAATATCGGTCGCATCGCCGAATGGCTTTCTGATAGAGCCGGTATGGATCTGCCGGATGCAATCGTCGGGCCATTTATCGAGGAATCGTCGGATGGTTTAGGAGCAAGTTCCGTCGTCAGCGGCACCGATGACGCCGATACGCTGACCGGAACCGGCGTGGCCGAAACATTCGAGGCGCTTGGTGGGGATGACCGGATCATCGTCGGCGGAGGCAACGACACAGTTGATGGCGGCAGCGGCGTCGATACTCTGGTCCTGTCAGGGGATCAGTCGACATACACGTTGCGGCTTTCTGGCGACAGCATCTCAGTTGAAAATCGCGCCTCTCCTCTTAATGACACCGTCTCGGCGCGCGATGTGGAGTGGCTGGATTTCGACAGCGAGGTTTCCCCTTTCGGAGAACGCGGGATGTCGGTCGAGATGTTCGATGGCATTGCGACGTTGAATGGCGACGACTTGATCGCACTGACCGAGCTTTACATCGCCTATTTCAATCGCGCGCCCGACGCGGTCGGGCTGTGTTACTGGGGAGACCAACTCGCCAACGGGATGACGCTCGATCACATCGCAGATTCGTTTTTCGACCAACCTGAAACGCGTGCGCTGTATGGCGGCATCGATGATGCGACGGAGTTCGTCACCACGGTGTACCAGAATGTCCTTGGGCGAGACCC
This sequence comes from Marivita sp. S2033, assembly GCF_046592965.1. Lineage (NCBI taxonomy): Bacteria > Pseudomonadati > Pseudomonadota > Alphaproteobacteria > Rhodobacterales > Roseobacteraceae > Marivita > Marivita sp. S2033. Next base: position 61,971 of record NZ_JBISBV010000008.1, on the reverse strand, counting down.
AGACGCCGCTGGCCTGACATATTGGCTCAACCAGTTGGAGACCGACAGTGGCATCACACCGCCGACGTTCATTCAGGCCATTCTGGCTGGTGCCAAGGCTCCTTCGGGCGGTGCTGAAGATGCCGCGTACCTTTCCGGCAAGACGATGCTCGGCGGGCATTTTGCGGTGACGCGCGGTATGTCCGACGTGGAGAACGCCAACGCAATCATGCAGGGTTTCGATGGGTCGGATTCGACTTTGCAATCCAGCATGGCGCAAACCGATGCGTTCTATTCCGAAATCGTCGACGGCGCGACCGACGCTTTCCTCATACAGGTGGTCGGACTGGCGGAAGACGCGTTCGCGATCTGAAACCGACCTGCTTGGGGCCGAGGGCCACGCCTTTGCGGCCCCAAGCGTGTGCATAGCGATGCGGCAGAAATGAAGGATCGAGAGGAGGAAATTCACGAGCGATGACGTCTTCCAGTGTCGAGATAAGGGCAGGTGTGACCCAATTGTCGCCCTTATTAGGCACCGGACTGTTAAAAATTCCTTACATCCCAAGCGCAAACATAAATTCGTCATCCTGGGGAAACGCCGATCAAGACGCCGACAATGCTGCCTCAAGCTCGCTCAATGTCGGCGGGTTACATCCGGCGCGTCCACAATTTATGGCGGCTGCCAAACCGGCACGGCGGATCAGTCCTTCGACTTCGTCGCGACTGAGCCGCCGCAATCTCTCTGGCGGAAGCGCGTCGAGCCGTGCCAGACCTGCCAGCAAAGTCGCCATAAACGTATCCCCCGCACCCACCGTATCGACCAGATCCGGCACCGGCGGTGCCGTGACATCAATGCGCGTGTCGCCGATCCATCCGGACGCACCGTCAGGTCCTCTGGTCAGCACAACCAGCGCCGCCGACGTTTTTGCACGCACAGACTCTATTGCGGCGGATTGCGTCTGACCGGGGCAAAGACCTTCGAGGTCTTCGTCACTGAGTTTCAGAAGGCCTGTCGCGCTCATCATCCGGAAGATGCGGTCGCGAAAGCTGTCCGGATCGGGAAGCACCGACAGGCGGACATTCGGGTCGAGCGAGACCAACGTCCCGTTTTCGAACGCGGATTTGCAGGTTTCTTCCCACGCAGCACCATCCAGGCCTTCGGTCAGCGCCAGTGATCCGGTGTGAAGCGCCGCGATGTCGTCGGGCATGATGGCGGCCAGAGATTGCGGTGTGACAGCCCGTTCCGCAGTGCCGTCGCGCTCGAAATCGTAGGTCGGAATCCCGTTGGTCACTGTCACACGGGCAATCGTGCTGGGTTTTGCCACACGCCCACCACTCAGCGTCACTCCCGAAGCTTCAAGCGTTTCGGCCAGAAGATCACCCCAGCGGTCGGTCGAGATCGGTGTGAGATAGCGCACATCCGCAGTTTGCCGACCCAGAGCCAGGGCGACGTTGAAGGGTGATCCCCCCGGCAACGCCGTCACCGCGCCGTCGCGCGTTACATGATCGATCAAATTCTCTCCGCCGACGCCAATGACAGGACGTGTGCTCATAGTGTCAATCTCCTGTAAGGATGCCGCCGTCAGCTCCTATTGACACGTCCGGCAGCGTCTCGAGCGCCTGCCGCAGCGCATCGCCCCACCCATTGGAAATCAACTGGAATTGTGGGTTTTCGGCATCGACGCGTCCAGTCTTGTCACTGCGCAAACTGTCGGTTTCGTAGCAAAAATAATCCAGCGGCGCACCCACCGAAAGATTGGCTTTGAGCGTTGAATCGAAACTGACCAAAAGCAGTTTCAACGCGCTTTCAAAGGAGAGGTCCGGATCATAGGCGCGCACGAGAATGGGGCGCCCGTACTTTATTTCACCGATTTGGAAGAACGGCGTGTCTTCTCCGGCCTCGATGAAATTACCCTCTGGATAGATCAGGAACATGCGCGGCGGGCTGCCCTTGATCTGACCGCCCAAAATGAGTGTCGCCCCGAACGACTCCGCGCGCTGGCCGGTGTCGGTGTGATCCTTGATCACCTCGCGAAGTGTGTCACCGACGCGACAGGCGGCCTGAAACATGGAAGGCGCCTGCATGAGCGACGACGTACGATCCTCGGGTTGCTTGCTGCGTTCGTCCAGCAGGCTGATGACGGCTTGGGTTGTGGCCAGGTTCCCCGCCGAGAGCAGCGTTATCACGCGTTCACCCGGCTCTTCCCAAATCGCCATTTTCTTGAAGGTCGAGATATTGTCGAGCCCGGCATTGGTGCGGGTGTCCGACATGAAAACCAACCCGCGGCGAAGCATCATTCCCACGCAATATGTCACTTGGTCGGCCCTTATTGTTGTACCACGTTGATACGGACCTGTAGGTTTTCTCTGGCCCCGCCGATCCGCGTGCCAGATATCGGCGCTGCATCGGAATAGTCCAGCCCTGTTGCGACACGAACGTAACGTGTGTCGGGCGAAATACCGTTCGAGACATCGAAGCCGACCCAACCAAGACCGTGCACAAAGGCTTCGGCCCAGGCATGCATCGCGTCCTGCGCGGTGGTGTCGTCAAGCATCAGATAGCCCGAGACGTACCGCGCCGGGATGCCAAGCGCGCGCGCGCAGGCGATAAAGATATGAGTGTGATCCTGGCAGACCCCTTGCGCAGCCGCGAGCGCGTCCTCGGCCGACCAATTCGGTTCCGACGCGCCCAATGTATAGGGCACCGCCGTGCGAATACGCTCTGACAACTCGTGAAGTTGAACGACATCTGCGGTGTCGGCAAACCCCTTGATCAAAGCGCGCGTGCCCGCTCCGGCCTGAGTGCGCGGCGTGGTCATCTCGTATAGCCACAGCGGCGTGTTGCCGATATGGCCTCCGAGCACTCCGCCTGTATCTTCAATCTCGACCTCCCCCTGGCTGAGCACCGACAGTTCCAGTGCATCCGGCGCAAAGCTGATCAACTCGGTCGTGTTACGATGGTGATCCTCGAACACGACCTCTTTCTTGCCGCCATCTATTCGGGTTTCCCAGCGCTCGACGGTCTGGTTATATGTGCTTTTCGGCGTTTTGCGCAGTTGCTGAAGCCCGTAGATCACCGGTGTGTCGAACCGGTAGCGGGTTGTGTGCTCTATTCTCAATCGCATGAGCTTGTCCGGATGATAATGTCAGTCATAAAACCTGAAATCCTGCTCGATCTGATGTGAAATGCCCGTCAATTCCCGAAGCGTTTGCTGCAGAAATTCGTGCAGGCCGTGTTCAAAGATGTCGTCGATGTTTCTGGATAAAAGGCCGTTCTGCAACGCGCCGACCCTATCGATAGAAGCCTGGCCGTACTCTCCGTTTTCCGAAAGGTACTTGAGGTTGTTGCACAGCTTGCTTGCGCAAAAGGCAAGCGAGCGTGGCATTCGCCGGTCAAGGATCAGGAAATGCGTGATATCCCGCGGTCCGCCGCCGCCGCCATATTCCATACGGAAGCCGCCGCGCGCCGAAACGGACCGCAGGATCGTCTCCCATTGAACATTGTCGAGCGACGTGCCGACCGAACGGGCCGAGGGCAGCAGAACGTAGTATTTCACATCAAGTATGCGGGCCGTGTTGTCGGCGCGCTCGAGGAACGTGCCAAGGCGCGCGAAATCATAGATATCATTGCGCTGCATTGTGCCGATCGTGACACCGCGCACCAAAGCGGAATGCTGGCGTATCAGCCGCAGAATGGCGGGCAAATCCCGTTCACCCACCCGACGCGACAGGTTTTGCTTGAGCGACATGAAGGCAGAGTTCACCGCCTCCCACACTTCTCCGGTGATCGCGGTGCGAACCAGTCGTGCGTTTTGCCGCGCGGCCGAAATGCTCGAGATGACGGACGACGGATTGTCCTTGTCGCGCAGCATCCAGTCAATCGCGAGATCGCGGCTCACCTCGTCATGGGCCGCGTTGTAGCCGGCCCAACAATCACCCGACTTAAGCACCGACGCCCATTCGCCATCGGTTTGATTGAGACGGGTCAATGCGATGCGCTGTCCCGTTTCAATCAGACGTGCAGTGTTTTCGGCTCTTTCCATGTAGCGATACATCCAGAAGAGCCCGTTTGCGGTTTTGCCCAGCATGTCGTTACTCCTCCAGCACCCAAGTGTCTTTCGTTCCGCCCCCCTGAGACGAATTGACGACCAGCGACCCCTGTTTCAGGGCCACGCGCGTCAGCCCACCCGGAGTGATCTTGATACCGTCCGGACTGACCAGCACATAGGGCCGCAAATCGACATGCCGCGGTGCAAGACCATGCTTTGTAAAGATCGGCACGGTCGACAAGCTGAGGGTTGGCTGAGCAATGTAATTTTTGGGACGCGCCTTCAGCTTCTTGCGGAAAGCAGCGATATCTTTCTTGCTCGCCGTCGGTCCGATGAGCATGCCGTAGCCACCCGAACCATGCACCTCCTTGACGACAAGATCTTCCAGATTGTCGAGCACATATGCCAAAGCATCCGGTTCAGAGCAGCGCCACGTCGGCACGTTTTGCAGCAGCGGACGTTCGCCGGTGTAGAATTCGACGATCTCGGGCATGTAGGAATAGATCGCCTTGTCGTCGGAAATTCCGGTTCCGGGCGCATTCGCGATTGTGATGCCGCCCGCGCGGTAGACATCCATGATACCCGGCACGCCAAGTTGACTTGCGGGGTTGAAGTTCAGCGGATCGAGAAATTCGTCGTCGACGCGGCGATAGAGCACGTCGATGGGCTTGTATCCACACGTCGTTCGCATGGCCACCCGACCGTCGACGACACGTAGATCATGCCCTTCCACCAGCTCGACGCCCATTTGATCGGCAAGAAAGGCGTGCTCGAAATAGGCAGAGTTATAAATACCGGGTGTCAGAACAGCGACCGTCGGTGTGCCGTCCGTCATTTTGGGCGCACATGCGGAAAGCGAGCGGCGCAGGTCAGTTGGATATTGTTGCACCGACTGAACCCGGTTTTTGGAAAACAGCTCTGGAAACATCTGCAACATGGTTTCGCGGTTTTCGAGCATGTAGCTCACCCCGGAGGGCGTTCGCGCATTGTCTTCGAGCACGAAGAATTCGCCCGGCCCGGTGCGCACGAGGTCAATTCCGACGATATGGGTGTAAATGCCCCCCGGCGCATCGGCTCCGATCATCTGGGGCAGAAATGCCTCGTTTCTCGCGATCATCTCTCTGGGGATACGACCGGCCTTCAGGATTTCCTGCGTGTGGTAGATGTCGTGCAGAAAGGCATTGATGGCGCGCACGCGCTGTTCGATGCCGCGACACAGCTTTGCCCATTCCGCGCCAGAGATGATCCGTGGAATTATATCGAACGGGATGAGCCGCTCTTCGGCCTCTGATCGACCATACACATTGAACGTGATTCCGGTGAGGCGGAACAATTCTTCGGCCTCACGGTTCTTGGCGCGCAATCGTTTTGGATCCTCCTGATCGAACCAGGAGTGGTAATTCTTGTAAGGCTCACGCAACTGTCCGTCGTGGCCCCACATCTCGTCGAATGTGGATTGTTCTGTCATGCCGTAGCGTTGCGCACTGTGGGCCAGACCACAACCCATTGTTGGATCGCGCATCCTCGCAGTTTGAAATGCCTGGAATGTTTGATGTCAGATCAAAGGGTTCCACTGGTCACGCATTTGTCAATTCGTCACCGAAACGGCGATCGAAATACGCCAACTCGCCCGTGTTGCCCGGTTGAAACCATCACCATCACTGGAACAAGCGTCTCTTAGCCCGCGTTGTCATCACAGTTTTATCAAAGGAGCGTGACAATGGAATATGGAATTCTGGGACTGTTGGTACTGATTGCCGACATCTATGCGGTGGTCAAAATCTGGTCCAGCGGGGCGTCAACCGGTGCGAAGGTGCTGTGGACATTGCTGATCCTCATCCTGCCGGTGGTCGGTTTCATCATCTGGCTGATCGCAGGCCCGAAGGGATAGACGTTTCAAACCTGAGGCAGAATGCCAAAGCGGCAGCGGCAACAACCGCTGTCGCTTTTTCGCGTGTGGCGACTCGCGTGGGATGAGATGTGAAGTAACTGTTTCCGCTGACCGTCGTAAACGCTACATATACGGCATAGTGGAAAGACGCCGAAGCTCGATCCGGTCGAACGACAGTCGGCACATCTTGGAAAGAGGAACTTGGACATGCTGGACGCATCGCAATCGGGTCACGGACCATCATTGGCAAAATTCGACTGGGAAGACCCGTTGGGTCTGCGCGCCTCTCTTGAGGAAGACGAGCGCATGATTGCCGACAGTGCTGCGGCCTATGCCGCCGACAAACTCGCGCCGCGCGTGTCGGATATGTATCTCAACGAGGGCGTTGCGCCCGAGATCTTCGCCGAGATGGGCGACATGGGGTTGTTGGGCGTGACCATTCCCGAGAAGTTTGGCGGGCTTGGCGCGAATTATGTGAGCTACGGCCTTGTCGCGCGCGAAGTCGAGCGGGTCGACAGCGGCTACCGCTCCATGATGAGCGTTCAAAGCTCCCTGGTGATGTATCCGATCCACGCCTATGGAAGCGATGAACAGCGTGAGAAATATCTGCCCGGTCTCGCGGCAGGCACGTCGATCGGCTGTTTCGGACTGACCGAACCGGATGCCGGATCAGACCCCGCGGGCATGAAAACGACGGCCAAAAAGACCGAAGGCGGCTATGTCCTCAACGGGGCCAAGATGTGGATCTCCAACAGCCCGATCGCCGATGTCTTTGTCATCTGGGCCAAATCCGCGGCGCATGACGGCAAGATCCGTGGCTTTGTGCTTGAAAAGGGCATGAAGGGGCTGTCGGCTCCCAAGATCAACGGCAAACTGTCCTTGCGTGCATCGATCACCGGCGAGATCGTCATGGACGATGTGGAGGTTGGCGAAGACGCATTGCTGCCGGGTGTCGAGGGGCTCAAAGGTCCGTTCGGATGCCTCAACCGCGCGCGATATGGCATCGCTTGGGGGGTGATGGGGGCAGCTGAGGATTCATGGCATCGCGCCCGGAAATATGGGTTGGAGCGCACGCAATTCGGGCGTCCGCTCGCGCAGACGCAACTCTTTCAGAAAAAGCTCGCCGACATGCAGACGGAAATCACGCTGGGCCTGCACGCCGCGTTGCAGGTGGGACGGATGATGGATGCAGGCACCGCCGCTCCCGAAGCCATCAGTCTCATCAAGCGCAACAATTGTGGCAAGGCACTCGACATTGCGCGCCACGCGCGTGACATGCACGGTGGCAACGGCATCATGGCGGAATATCACGTCATGCGGCACGCCCAGAACCTTGAGACCGTCAACACTTACGAAGGCACGCATGACGTGCACGCGCTTATCCTCGGACGCGCGCAGACGGGTCTTCAGGCGTTCTTCTGATGTCTGCTCCGCTGGAGGGACTGAAAGTCCTGGAACTGGCCCGCATCCTCGCGGGTCCGCTCGTCGGGCAAACCCTGGCAGACCTTGGTGCCACCGTCATCAAGGTCGAGAGTCCGGGCGGGGATGACACCCGTACATGGGGGCCGCCGTTTATCGAACGTGACGGCGAAGCTTCGCCATCGGCTGCCTACTTCTATAGCTGCAATCGCGGCAAGTACTCTGTCACCGCCGATCTGACGGTCGAAAAAGACCGCGCGTTCGTGCGAGAGTTGGCGCGTGATGCGGACGTTTTGATCGAGAACTTCAAGGTTGACGGGTTGGCCAAATACGGCCTCGACTATGCATCGCTGGCAGAGCGGAACCCTAGGCTCGTGTATTGCTCGATCACCGGTTTTGGTCAGGACGGCCCCTATGCCGATCGCGCGGGGTACGATTACTTGATTCAAGGCATGTCCGGACTGATGTCGATCACCGGCGATCCTGATGGCGAGCCGCAAAAGGTCGGTGTTGCTGTCACCGACATCTATACCGGGCTTTATTCCGTCATCGCGATACAAGCCGCTCTTGCCGCGCGCAACGCAACCGGGCACGGTCAGCACATCGACATGAGCCTGTTTGACGCCGGAACCGCAAGCCTCGCCAATCAGGCGATGAACTTCCTCGCCACAGGCACCTCGCCGCAACGCATGGGCAACCAGCATCCCAATATCGTACCTTACGAGGTGTTCCCTGTCTCGGACGGCGACATCATCATCGCCGCCGGCAACGACACCCAGTTTCAGCGTCTTTGCGTGGTCTTGAACCTTGCCAAACTTGGCGACGACGCGCGCTACAAAACCAATTCGGGGAGGGTCGCGCATCGTGGTGAACTGGTGCCGCTTCTGAAGCAGGCGACGGCCCTATGGAGCAAGGCGGATCTGCTGTCCGCACTCAAGGCGCAAAAGATTCCGGCATCCCCGATCAACACCGTGGCAGAGGTGTTTTCCGACCCGCAAATCCAGCACCGCGCGCTCAAGGTCGCGCCCGAGGGCGTGCCCGGTGTCCGCACCCCGATCAGCTTTGGCGCGTCCGACCTGTCGCTGTCGCGCACAGCGCCGAAACTGGGCGAGCACACCGCCTTGATCAAGGGTTCCGGCTGGCCCGACTGATGCACCGGGCCTTTTGATCCGCTGATAGCGGAGACACTGCTATCCGATTTTAAATTTGGCGAGCCGCAAGAATGGACCTCGCGCGAGCCCTGACCGGCGCATCCACCATCGCGCCGTCAACCGACACCGCCCCGTCGCCCGAGGCCAGAACGCGGTTTGCCCAGTCAATTTCGGCGTCGCTCGGCGCGAAGGCTTCCTTTACACAAGCGATCTGTTTTGGATGGATGCACAGCTTGCCGCCGAACCCCAGATCGCGCGCGTGGCGGGCGTCCGAGGCGATCTCGGCTTCATCGTCCAGTCGCACCGTCACCCCGTCAATCGGCGCGCCGATGCCCGCGAGGCGGGACGCGAGGACCAGTTCGAACCGTGCCGGCAAAAGAATATCGCGCTCATGCGCGCACCCCATGTCTGAGCAGAAATCGACCGACCCGAACGCCAGCCGGTCCACCCCTTCCAGAGCGGCGATGGCACGGGCATTGGCTAGGCCTTTCGCTGTCTCGATCAAGGCAATCAAGTTTCGGCCACCCAATCCCGATGCAATCCGGGCCACCTCGTCCGGTTCTTCGGATTTGGGCAACATGATCCCGGCGATGGGAAGATCACGGACAGCCGCCAGATCCGCATCATGCCACGGCGTTCCAAGCGCATTCACGCGGACAAAGCAGGGAACACCCGCTTCGCTCCAGCGCAGGGCAGTGCGCGCTTGGTCTTTTTCCGCATCGGCTACGGCGTCCTCAAGATCAAGGATTACCGCATCGGCGCCTGACGCCGCGGCTTTGGCAAACCGGTCGGGGCGCGTGGCGGGCACGAATAGCAGGGAGCGATACTGGATCACCATTTTGCATGTGCCTCCATCGCAACCGGCCCTCCGACCCGCGCGATCCACAGCTTGAGCCCGCCCTCTTCTTCCGCGGCGTTGACCGTGAAATTCGCATTGTCGAAGATCGGTGAGACACTGCGAAACTCAAAAGATTTGGGCGGTGTGCCGCGCAGATCGGCCGCTGTCTGGCACAACAATGTCGCCTGCATCGGTCCGTGCACGATAAGGCCGGGGTAGCCCTCGATCTCGGTGACATAGGGCTTGTCGTAGTGGATACGATGTCCGTTGAAGGTCAGCGCGGAGTAGCGGAACAGCAGCGTTGCGGTCGGTTCGATCTGCCGACTATGAGTTCCCAACGGCGCAGGGTCGGCAGGTTTGATCGCAGGTTGCCCCGGCGGGGGAACGTCGCGGTAAACGATGTCCTGCCGCTCGGTCAGCGCGGCGCGACCGTTGCTTGAGATTTCGTGTTCGACGCTAACAAAGCAAAGCGGCCCGGCCCGACCATGTTTCAACGTGACGTCCCTTATCGTGGACCGGCGTTCAACCCTCTCTCCGACACGGATATCGCCATGAAATTCGAACGCGCCGCCGGCCCACATCCGGCGCGGAAGGGGCACCGGCGGCAGGAATCCTCCGCGGGCCGGGTGGCCGTCCGGCCCAAGTTCGGATTGGGGGCTGATCGGTTGCGTCAGGCAGAAATGGATAAGCAAGGGAGCCACATCGCCCGTTTTTACATCGCCGCAACGATCGAAAGTCGCATTGAACTGACGCACCAAGGTGGGTGTTAGCATCTCCGTGTCGATCTGCTCCCGCCCGATCCACTGGCGAAGATGGTCGATGTCCAAATCCATCATCACCCCTCCATGGCTTTCAAAGCAGGGACAGGCCCGTAAGAGCGCTCTTCCCCGACAAACACCGTGCCGGGTGCGGGGAACGACACCGGGCCGTTGGGGCTATCCACGGTCACGCGGCGCAATTGGGCGTGGCTCGACAATCCGGCCATATCATTCACCGATGCAAGCGCGATCTTGGCATCCGTCAACACGTCAATTGCGTCGGATGCGTCATATCTCGCAAACGCCGCAGCCACGATCCCATCGGTCTCGACGCGGTTTGCAACGCGCGCGACATTGGTGGCGAACCGGGGATCGGTGCCCAGCGCAGCGTCGCCGATAAACTCGGCGCACAGCTTGACCCACTCGCGGTCGCTCTGGATCGAGATCAGGATGGGTGGGCCGGACTTTGGTTCGAAAACTCCGTAAGGCGCGATCGACGGATGTGCGAGACCGACCCGTTCGGGGGTCTTGCCGCCCTCATGGTTGAGCAACGGCACGGTCAGCCAATCGGCCATGACATCGAACATCGACACCGAGAGCTGGGCGCCCTTGCCGGTGATGCCGCGCCGGATCAACGCTTCGAGAATTGCGGCATGTGCTGTCGCTCCGGTTGCGATATCGACGATGGACACACCCACGCGTGCCGGTTCCGACGGTCCTCCGGTGATCGAGCAGAGCCCGCTTTCCGCCTGGATGAGCAAATCATAGGCCTTGCGATCCGCCATCGGCCCGGACTCTCCGTAACCCGAGATCGAACATGCGATCAAACGCGGATAGTCGCTTTGCAACCGGTCGGCATCGAAGCCCAGCCGTGCCAATGCGCCGGGCTTGAGGTTCTGGATCAGCACATCGGCCTTGCCCAGCAACTCGGCCAGCGCCGCCTTGCCCGACTCCGACGCCAAATCGAGCGTCACGCTTTCCTTGCCCCGGTTCAGCCAGACAAAATAGCTCGACTGACCGGCAGCCACATCGTCATAACCACGTGCGAAATCGCCTTCCGGGCGCTCGACCTTGACGACGTGCGCGCCCGCGTCCGCAAGGCGCGACGAGGCGAACGGTGCTGCCACCGCCTGTTCGATGGCGACAACTTCCAATCCTTCCAGCGGCAACACTTAAAACGACCTCGGCATACCAAGAATATGCTCCGCGACATAGGACAGGATCAGGTTGGTCGAGATCGGCGCCACCTGATAAAGCCGCGTTTCGCGGAACTTGCGTTCGACATCGTATTCGTTGGCAAAGCCAAACCCGCCGTGGAACTGGATACAGGCGTTGGCGGCCTCCCAACTGGCTTTGGCGGCGAGGTATTTCGCCATGTTGGCCTCTGCTCCGCATGGCTTGTCCGCATCATAAAGCGCGCAGGCCTTGTAGCGCATCAGGTTCGCGGCCTCGATTTCGATAAACGCTTCGGCAATCGGGAATTGCACCCCCTGATTCTGCCCGATCGGGCGTCCGAACACGATGCGTTCGTTGACATAGGCCGTCACCTTGTCGGTGAACCAATAGCCGTCGCCGATACACTCGGCAGCGATCAACGCCCGCTCGGCATTGAGCCCGGTCAGGATGTACTTGAACCCCATCCCCTCTTCGCCAATCAGGTTCTCCTCGGGAATTTCAAGATTGTCGAAGAACAGCTCATTGGTCTCGTGGTTGACCATGTTCGGGATCGGCTTGACCTCCATCCCGTTCTTCATCGCGTCCTTGATATCAACGAGAAAGATCGAAAGCCCCCGGGATTTCTTGTCAACTTCGGCCAGCGGCGTGGTCCGCGCCAGCAGGATCATGAGGTCGGAATGCTGGACCCGGCTGATCCAGACTTTCTGCCCGTTGATGACGTATTTGTCGCCCTTCTTGACGGCGGTCGTCTTGATCTTGGTGGTGTCCGTTCCGGTCGTCGGTTCAGTCACGCCCATCGACTGAAGCCGCAATTCGCCGCTTGCCAGCTTGGGCAGGATACGCTTGCGTTGCTCTTCGGAACCGTGTCGCACAAGCGTATTCATGTTGTACATTTGCCCGTGGCATGCTCCGGAATTTCCGCCAGCGCGGTTGATCTCTTCCATGATGACACTGGCTTCGAGAAGACCAAGGCCAGAGCCGCCATACGCCTCCGGAATCAACGCCGCCATCCAACCCTCACGGGTCAGAGCATTTACAAATTCATCCGGATAACCGCGCTCCGCATCGATCTTGCGGTGATATTCTGGGGGGAACTGCGCGCACACCGCAGCCACGCCGTCACGGATATCTTGATAATCGTCGGACAGGAAATTCATGGCGTATCCTACATGGGTAAATGAGGTTGGTGCGACGGTAACTTCGGCACCGCCATTGCACAAATATATGTTTTAGATAACTCTCATAACTTATTGGCATGGAACTTGGCGATGGACATCAAGCAACTGCGGTATTTTCTGGCGATTGTTGAGCATGGCTCGATCACCAACGCCTCGAAGACGCTGCGTGTCGCGCAGCCGGCATTGTCGATGCACGTCAAGAACATGGAAGACGCGCTGGGGACGCGCCTGCTTGACCGCAGCCGCTCGGGCGTAACGCCGACCGAGGCGGGAGACTTGCTGGCGCGCCGCGCGCGGACGCTCATCGACGATCTGGCGCGCGCGGAAGATGACGTCAGAACGCTTGATACCGATCCGAGCGGCGTCGTCCGGATTGGCTTGACCGGCACCATCAGCGGCATCGTTGCCCTGCCTCTGATCGCGGCGGCGCGCGCGAAGTACCCGCGCATCAAGCTCAACATTGCAGAAGCGATGAGCGGGTTCATTTCGGACTGGATGACCGAGGGGCGCGTCGATATCGCTGTGTTATACGAGGCCGCGCGGGGCACCAACGCTGTCTCCGAACTCATGCTGGAAGAGGAACTGGTCGTGCTCTGGCGTGGCGAGACCGAGTGTCTGGCCGAGATGAGCCTCGCCGGATTGCGCGGTGTTCCGATGGTCGTGCCAAGCAACGCGCACGGATTGCGCATCCAGATCGACGCGGCACTCGGAGCGGTCGGGATCGAACCGACGATCGCTGTCGAGATTGACTCGTATATCAACATCAAACGTCTGGTCGCGGCCGGGTTCGGCGCGTCTATCCTGCCGTATCATGCGGTATTGGACGAATCGCGCGACGGCAGTCTTGCGATCAGCCGGATTGCGGATCCGGGTCTTTGGCGCGGTGCCCATTTGATCTATCCTGCCGGTCGCCCCGTCACCCGCGCGCAGCACGCGATCCGCGATCTATTACGCGACGTCATTCAAAATCTGCTCACGAATGGTGAGTGGGCTGCGGCCCGTTTGGCACCGGTAAAATAAACTTTTTTCACCGTTCGCCCCACGAGCCGTTTATCTTGTGGACTTGACGATCGGAGCCAGATGAGGTCCGGTTGCCGCATATAAAAAACGTCTCACAACAACGGAGAGAGAAGAATGTCATTCAAAATCACACTGGCCGGCAGCTTGCTGATGGCGACAATGGGCGTCACCGCGTCTGCCCAGTCGCTGGTCTATTGTTCCGAAGGGTCGCCCGAAGGTTTCGACCCGGCGCTCTATACATCCGGCACGACCTTTGATGCGTCCAGCCACCCGATTTACGACCATCTGACCGAGTTCAAGGTCGGCACGACAGAAGTCGTTCCCGGTCTCGCCGAAAGCTGGGAAATCAGCGAAGATGGCAAAACGGTCACCTTCAAGCTGCGCGAGGGCGTGAAGTTTCACTCCAATGACCAGTTCACGCCAACCCGCGACTTCAACGCCGATGACGTGATCTTCAGCTTTGATCGCCAAGGCAACCCGGACAATCCGTACAACTCGTATTCCGGCGGAACGTGGGAGTATTACGGCGGCATGTCGATGCCGGATCTCGTTGAGAGCATCGAAAAGGTCGACGACTATACCGTCAAGTTCAACCTGACCCGGCCCGAGGCACCGTTTATCGCCAACATGGCGATGGATTTCGCATCCATCGTATCGAAGGAATACGCCGACGCGATGCAGGAAGCGGGCACCCCCGAGATGCTCAATCAGGCTCCCATCGGCACTGGCCCATTCACCTTCCAAGCCTATCAGAAAGATGCAGTGATCCGTTATCTTCGCAATGATGACTACTGGGGTGACAAGGCAAAGGTCGAAAGCCTGATCTTCGCGATCACACCTGACGCGAGCGTGCGGTACCAGAAAGTGCAGGCTGGCGAATGTCATGTCATGGCTTATCCCAACCCCGCCGACGTTCAGGCGATGAAGGATGCCGAAGACATCGTGGTCATGGAGCAGGAAGGTCTGAACGTGGGCTATCTGGCCTACAACACCAAGGTTGCACCGTTTGACAATCCGAAGGTCCGCAAGGCACTGAATCACGCGATCGACAAGCAGGCGATCATCGACGTGGTGTTCCAGGGCTCGGGCCAGATCGCCAAGAACCCGATCCCACCGACCATGTGGTCCTATAACGAGGCCGTCGAGGACGATGCTTACGATCCCGAAGCGGCCAAGAAGATGCTGGAAGAAGAAGGCGTCTCGGACTTGTCGATGAAGATCTGGGCGATGCCGGTGCAGCGCCCCTACAACCCCAATGCGCGCCGCATGGCCGAGCTGATGCAGGCTGACATGGCCGAAATCGGCGTGGACGTAGAGATCGTGTCCTATGAATGGGGCGAGTATCTTGAACGCTCCAAGGCCGAGGACCGCGACGGCGCCGTTCTTTTGGGCTGGACCGGCGACAACGGCGATCCCGACAACTTCCTTGCCGTTCTGCTCAGCTGCGACGCGGTTGGCGGATCGAACCGCGCCATGTGGTGCAACGAGGAGTTCGACGAATTGGTGAACAAGGCCAAGACCTTGTCGAGCCAGGAAGAGCGCGCGAAACTCTATGAAGAAGCGCAGCTTGTCTTCAAGGATCAGGCGCCCTGGGCCACGATCGCACACTCGGTTGTCTACATGACCATGCGCCCCGAGGTTGACGGTTACGTTGTTCACCCGCTGGGTGGTCACATCTTCAATCAGGTTGGCTTGAAGTAAAACCTCGTGTTACCGGAGGCGGCGCGATTCTCGCCGCCTCCTTTTTTCTTTTTTTGACGGGAAATTCCTTTGTCCGAATCCCTCGCCGACCGCCTCACCGACTATGCCGCCGTTGCGTCCGACCTTGGGGTTGACGCTGTAGCGCTTGTGCCAGGACCGAATTTCACCCGCGTCGTGCAGCACAGCTTCATGAGTCACGAGCGTCCGTTCGTTCTGGTGATTCCGGCAAACGGCCCTGCCGCCGCGCTGGTGCCGAACCTCGAATTGGGAAGCTGGGATTTGGTCGGTTTCGATGGCGCGGTGTTCGACTGGCGCGATCAGGACGGGTATGATGCAGCGTTCACCGATTTGACGCGCCACCTGTCGATCAACTCTCTGGCCGTCGAAGGGCAGATCATGCGGGTCTTCGTGCATCATGCGCTCAAGACCGCGCAACCCGACCTGAAGATCATCGACGCCGAGCGCGAGATTTCCGCGCTCCGGATGATCAAGACCGATGCCGACATCGCCGCGATGCAGCTTGCCATCGACATTTCCGAGCGCGCGCTGGCGCGAACGCTGGACAGTGTGCGACTGGGGCAATCAGAAAAAGACATCGAACAGATGCTGGTTCAAAGCCTGTTCGCAGAAGGCGCTGACGATCTGGCGTTTGCGCCAATCGTTGCCGCAGGCGAAGGCTCGGCGCGCCCGCACGCCAAAGCGCGGCATGACTACCCCGTCAAGGCGGGCGACGCGCTGTTGTATGATTTTGGTGCACGCAAAGACGGCTTTTGCGCCGACATCACCCGGACCGTTTTCCTTGATCACGTCTCCGATGAAGGCCGCGCCGTCTATGACACCGTTCTTCGGGCCAATATGGCCGGTCTTGCCATCACCCGCGCGGGCGTCACCGCACATGACATCGACGATGCGGTGACCGGCGTTCTGGAAGCCTCTCCTTTCGCGGATCGCATCCGCACCAAGACCGGTCACGGTCTGGGCCGCGACGTACATGAAGCGCCCTATATCATGCGCGGCAATCACATGGTTCTGCCAGCTGGAACGGTCTACACCAATGAACCGGGTCTGTACGAAATCGGTAACTTCGGTGTCAGGATCGAGGATGATGTTCTCGTCACCGAGGATGGGTGCAAGACACTGACCAACTTCACAAAGGAGCTGACGGTGTTGTCATGCTGAATTATTTCCTCAGCCGTCTGTTGACCTTTATTCCCACCTTCATCGGTGTGACGCTGATTTCCTTCAGCTTCATCCGCGCGCTGCCCGGAGACCCGATTGTCGTCATGGCCGGTGAACGCGGGCTCAGCGAGGAACGCTATGCCGAGTTGTCTGCGCAATTCGGCTTTGACCGACCGATCTACGTCCAGTTCTGGGAATATTTGACAGGCGTGATGCAAGGCGACCTCGGCACCTCTTTCGTCACCAAGCGCCCCGTTTTCGATGAGTTTTTCGCGCTTTTCCCTGCCACGCTGGAATTGTCCATCTGCGCCATGATCTTCGCGGTGTTGCTTGGCCTGCCCGCTGGTGTGATCGCCGCCGTAAACCGGGGCAAGTTCTTTGACCGCGCGCTGATGTCCACCGCACTTGTCGGATATTCAATGCCGATTTTCTGGTGGGCCCTGCTTCTCATCATCGTCTTTTCGGGCAACCTTGGCTGGACCCCCGTGTCGGGGCGCATCAGCCTGATGTATTACTTTCCCGATGCCACCGGGTTCATGCTGATTGACAGTCTGGTCTCGGGTCAAAAGGGCGCTTTTTCCTCTGCTGTCTTGCACTTGCTATTGCCGACCATCGTGCTTGGAACCATCCCGCTTGCCGTCATCGCGCGCCAGACACGGTCTGCCATGCTCGAAGTGCTGGGCGAGGACTACATCCGCACCGCTCGTGCCAAGGGCATGTCGCCGGGGCGCATCAACGGGATTCACGCTTTGCGTAACGCGATGATCCCCGTCATCACCGTGATCGGCCTCAGCGTCGGCACCCTGCTTGCCGGGGCCATCCTGACCGAGACGATCTTCAGTTGGCCGGGCATCGGCAAATGGATGGTCGATAGCATTTTCCGGCGCGATTATCCGGTCGTTCAAGGCGGACTGCTCCTGATCGCCGTGATGGTGATGGTCGTCAACCTGACTGTCGACATGCTTTACGGTATCATCAACCCCAAGATCAGGAAGCGCTGATATGGACGACGCTCTTTCCGCCGAAGCGAAGATGGTCAACGACCGGCCGGGCCGGTTGCGCGAATTCTGGTTTTATTTCCGCGAAAACCGGGGGGCCGTCATCGGGCTTTGGATCTTTGCGGTTTTTGCCTTCCTTGCGCTGTTCGGCCCGTGGATCGCGCCCCATAGCGCGACCGAGCAGTTCCGCGCTGACACATTGGTTCCGCCGTTCTGGCAAGAGGGTGGCAGTTGGAAATACGTTCTGGGGACCGACCCGCTGGGCCGCGATATGCTCTCTCGTCTGATTGTCGGCGCGCGGTTCTCGTTCTTTGTCGGCATCGTGGTCGTGACCGTCGCCGCGACTGGCGGCATTCTGATCGGGCTTGTGGCCGGTTTCGCGCCGAAATGGCTCGACAGCATCATCATGCGGATCATGGACATCATCCTGGCCTTTCCGTCACTGCTGCTGGCATTGGTTCTGGTGGCTATCCTCGGGCCATCGCTGACCAATGCGATGATCGCCATCGCGATCGTTTTGCAACCTCATTACGTACGGTTGACGCGCGCCAGCGTACTGTCCGAAAAGCAGAAAGATTACGTCACATCCGCCCGCGTCGCCGGTGCCGGATACCTGCGGCTCATGTTCGTCACCGTCCTTCCCAACTGTCTCGCGCCGATCATCGTACAGGCGGCGCTGTCCTTCTCGACCGCGATCCTCGATGCCGCCGCTCTGGGCTTCCTTGGCATGGGCGCACAGCCCCCGACCCCGGAATGGGGCACCATGCTGGCCGAGGCGCGCGAATTCATCCTGCGCGCATGGTGGGTGGTAACGTTCCCCGGCCTCGCGATCCTTGTCACCGTGTTGGCAATCAACCTCATGGGCGACGGCCTTCGCGACGCGCTCGATCCGAAACTGAAGCGAAGCTAGGCCCATGACCCTATTGCGCATCCGAAACCTCAGCGTCGATTTCGCCACCTCTGCCGGTTCGTTCCGGGCCGTCGATGCCGTCGATCAGGACGTGGGCACGTCGGAAATCCTGGCCATCGTCGGCGAAAGCGGATCGGGAAAGTCGGTCTCGATGCTCGCGGTCATGGGCCTGTTGCCCTGGACCGCAACCATCACCGCCGACGAGATCAGCTTTGACGGCCATGACCTCCTGAACATCGACAACCGCGCGCGGCGCCGGATCGTGGGCAATGATCTGGCGATGATCTTTCAGGAACCGATGTCGTCACTCAATCCGTGCTTCACCGTCGGCTGGCAGATCAAGGAAGCCCTCCGGTTTCACCTTGGGCTGAGCCGCCGCGACCGCCACGCCCGCGCGATCGAGTTGTTCGAGCAGGTGGGCATCCCCGATCCTGAAAAACGGCTGTCAGCGTTTCCACACCAGCTTTCGGGCGGCATGAACCAGCGCGTGATGATCGCCATGGCGATTGCCTGCAAACCCAAGCTCCTGATCGCTGACGAGCCGACGACGGCGCTTGACGTGACCATTCAGGCGCAGATCCTCGATCTGCTGGCCTCGTTGCGCGACGAGACCGGGATGGGCCTTGTGCTCATCACCCATGACATGGGCGTCGTTGCGGAAACCGCCGAACGTGTCAGCGTGCAATATGCGGGCCAAAAGGTCGAGGAACAGCCGGTCGGTGATCTGTTCGCCTCGCCGCATCACCCCTATACCGCAGCCTTGCTCGATGCGCTGCCGGAGCGGGCAACGGAACGGATGCTGCCGACGATCCCCGGCGTCGTGCCCGGCCAGTTTGATCGGCCTGAGGGGTGCCTGTTCTCGCCGCGCTGCAAATTCGCCGATGCCAAGTGCAAATCCACACCGCCGCCCCCACTGGGCGAGGATCTGGGATATGCGCGCTGCTTTTATCCGCTCAATACCGATGAAAGGATTGCCTCATGACGACCCCTGTGATGCAGGCGACCGCATTGCAGCGGCATTACGAGGTCAGCAGCGGGCTGTTCCAGAAACCCCGCCTCCTGAAAGCGGTGGCCGGTGTCGATTTCGAGGTGACGCCCGGCAAGACGCTCGCGGTGGTCGGAGAGTCGGGTTGCGGAAAGTCCACACTCGCCCGCATGGTCGCGATGATCGAGGAACCGACAGAAGGCACGCTCACGCTGAACGGCAAGCCTGTACAGCGGGAAAATTGGGCCGACCTGCGCCAGTCGGTGCAGATCGTGTTTCAGGATCCGTACGGATCGCTCAATCCGCGTCAGCGCGTCGGCAACATTCTGATGGAGCCGCTGGTCATCAACGGCAGCCTGTCGAAGACCGAACGCGAGGCCAAGGCGCGCGAGATGTTGCAACTCGTGGGCCTGCGCCCCGAGCATTTCGATCGTTATCCGCACATGTTCTCTGGCGGTCAGCGCCAGCGTATCGCCATTGCGCGCGCGCTGATGCTCGATCCCAAGGTGCTGGTGCTTGACGAGCCGGTTTCGGCGCTGGATCTGTCGATCCAGAGCGCGATCCTCAACCTGCTGCTGGAATTGCAGGAGCGGCTCCAGCTTGCCTATTTGTTCATCAGCCACGACCTGAGCGTTGTTCGCCACGTCGCTGACGAAGTGATCGTGATGTATCTTGGCCGCGCCGTTGAGAAAGGCCCGAAGGAAGAGCTGTTTGACGCTCCGCAACATCCCTACACCGTCGCTCTGTTATCCGCGACGCCGCAGGCTGATCCGGCCGGCGTGAAGAAACGCATCAAGCTTCAAGGCGAGTTGCCGTCGCCATTGGCAATTCCCGATGGTTGCCCCTTCGCGCCGCGCTGTTGGAAAGCGCAAGACAAGTGCCGTGCCGAAGTGCCCAAGCTGGGCGACGGTCGTCACGTTGCGGCCTGTTTCTTTCCCGAGAATGTCGGGCAAGCATAAAAATGGCCCGATCCGGTGATAGACCGGATCGGGCCTTTTTTCGCGTTTACTGTCACTACGCGGCGCGTGACAGTTCCTGTTGCGCATCTTCGATAAAGTCCGCGTGCAGCGCCTTGATGACAGGGTTCAGCGCGTCGCGATCCACGATGATCTGCACATCGACCTTGCGTGGTCCTTGGCTGGCGCCGATGGCGCCATGACCGGCGTTGGAAATCGCGACCAAGGCCCGTTGCAGAACCGAAAGCCCGGTCAGGTCACGACCGATGACAGACACCATTGACGCGCTGCGCGTCGTGATCTCGGCGGCGGGATAGACGGCAGCGATGTCCTTTTCCACCCGGCGCATCGTTTTCAGCGACGTATCAAGGTAATGCGTGATGGTGTTGGCGTTTGACACTTTCGACACGATCCTGACCTTGTGCCGCTTGAGCACGTCCAGGATGGTTGCGTCGTAGCCTTTGACTCCGACCATGTCCTGCTCGAACACTTCCAGCGTCAGGATATCGAGGCCGGCAATGATCTCCACAGCCGGCGTATCGGCTGGGCGGTCGTCAATCAGCGTGCCCGGATCGTTCGGTTCAAACGCGTTGGTGATCCGCAAGGGAACATCGGCCTGTCGCAGGGTCTTCGCCGCAAGCGGATGGATCGCTTCCATTCCCATGTTGGAGAGCTGGTCCGCAACATCATAGTTGGTGCGACCCAGCTTGCGCACCGCATCGGCACCCACCAGTTTCGGGTCCGACGAAGACAAGTGAAATTCCTTGTGAATGATCGCCTCGCGTGCACCCAACATCGCGGCGATCTTTGAGAACGTCACCTCGGAATAGCCACGGTCAAATTGCTTCATCAACCCCTCGGCACATTGGGCATAGCCGGTGACGATCGGCATTTCGGTTGCCGGATCAATCCGCTCCATGGCGTTGGCAATGCGCTCTTCCAGCGTTGCATCGCCTTCGTCGCGCCAGCCCGAAAGGTCCACAAATCGTGCATTCACATCGGCGCGGCACAAGAGCAGCGTTGTGACAAACGCGGAATGCGCCTCGCCCAGACCGGACAGGATCTCCCGGATTTGCAGCATGTGTTCGGACAGACGGAAGTGGCCGTAGGAACAGATGCGTTGCAGGTCGATCAGACAGTTGCGCGCGCCCTGTGTGCGCTCGGCCACGAAGGAATCCGCCTGTTCGATATCGCCGGGATGATCGAGGATCGTGTGATTGATCTTTTGCATTTCCTCGGTGACGCGGTTCAGCGCGTCGTGCCAGCCGTGATCGGAATCCGCATTCGAGAAATGCGCATAGACCCCTGGTTCGCCGGACTTTTTGTGCTCAAGAAGCAGATCGGTGACACCGCCAAACGCAGACACCACGAAGACGCGACCGTAAAGGTCGGCCCCCTTTCGGGAGCCGATGAACAGCGTATCCTTGAGTTCATTCACGCGGGACATGGATGTCCCGCCGATTTTTTCGACTGTATAGGTAGGTCGGGTCATAATCAGTCAGCAAGCTCCTCTGCCGGGGCGTAGGATCCATCTTCGCGGTGAACCTCCTTGCCGGTGACGGGCGGATTGAAGCAGCACGCCATGTGCAGCTCTTCCTCAGCCCTCAGGACGTGCTTGTCATGCAGGTTGAGCGCATACATCACACCGGGTTTGATCGCGTGGGTTTCGCCGGTGGCAATATCGGTGATCGAGCCTTTGCCCTTCATGCAATACACGCTCTCGAAGTGGTGCTTGTAGTGGAACGTATGCTCCGAGCCCGCTTCGAGAATGGTGATGTGGAACGAAAACCCCATGCCGTCATCGGCCAGCAACATCCGGGTCGAGGTCCACTGTGCGTCGGCAATATGGCGATCGGTTTTTTTCAGTTCGTTGAAATCACGGACAATCATCTGATATCACTCCGCTGCCATTTTCAGTGTCTTGGTCACGTCGCGCGTGGCCTGCATCAGGATGTCGAACCCTTCCCGCATGACCTCTTGCGATGTGGTGAGCGGTGCGAGGTACTTGACCACCTCATCATGCGCGCCGGATGTCTCGATCACCAGACCGAGTTCATAGGCACGCGCGCAGATCGCACCGGCCAGTTCACCGGAACCGACATCGACGCCCTGCATCAGGCCGCGCCCTTTGAGGGTCGCGCCGTCGATGAGCTCCGCCACATCGTTCAGCGCGGTGGTCAGCAGGACCGATTTGTGCGCAAGCGACTTCTCGAACGTGTCGTCCGCCCAGAACTTCTCGAAGGCGACGCGTGCAGTGACGAACGCATGGGTGTTGCCACGGAAGGTGCCGTTGTGCTCGGCCGGCTTCCAGGTGTCGTATTCCGGCTTGATCAGCAGTGCCGCGAATGGCAGGCCGAAGCCCGACAGTGATTTCGCCTGCGTGACCATGTCGGGCTTGATCCCCGACGCCTCGAAAGAGAAATACGTGCCGGTCCGGCCACAGCCGGACTGGATGTCGTCGATGATCAGCAACGCGCCGTGTTCACGGGCGAGCTTTTCGATGCCACGCATCCATTCGTCAGACGCCGCATTCAGTCCGCCTTCGCCCTGGATCGGCTCGAAGATGAACGCCGCCGGTGCGTCGATCCCCGAAGACGGGTTCGACAGCATCGCCTCGATCACTTGAAGCGTATCGACGTCTTCGCCGAGCGATCCCTCGAACGGAAGATGCGTCACGTCGGTCAGTGATCCGGTGCCCGCACCGCCCCGCTTGCCCTTGTTGCCGGTCAGCGCCAGGGCGCCCATGGTCATGCCGTGAAAGCCGTTGGTGAAGGAGATCACGTTACGACGGCCCGTGACCTTGCGCGCGAGCTTTACCGCAGCCTCGACAGCATTCGTGCCGGTCGGACCGGTCATCATCACTTTGTAATCCATTCCGCGCGGCGCGAGGATATGGTCTTCGAACGCCTGTAGAAACGCACTTTTGGCGTCGGTGTGGAAATCGAGCCCGTGTGCGATTCCATCGCGCGAGATGTGCTCGATCAGAGCGGCTTTCATGTCAGGGTCGTTGTGGCCGTAGTTCAGCGATGAACAGCCCGCCAGAAAGTCGATGTAGCGCTTGCCGTCGATGTCGAACATCTCCGAACCGCTCGCCTTGGTGAACACCGCATCCATGTTGCGGCAGTAGGAACGCGCGTTGCTTTCGCGGCGCTCATAGATTGATGTCTGGTCTACCATGTCCTTGGGCATAGAGTATCCTTTCCCCTTTTTGAGGGTATCGTCTTGTGTTCAGATTGAAGAGCGTCTTAGGCGGCGCGTTTGATCTCGTCGCTGCCTGTCAGGGTGATCGTCACCAGATGCTCAGTGTCATGTGCGCCGTCGAAATGCGTGTTTTCCTTGAAGTAAGGCGCATCCGTCAGATCTCCGCCGATGTCGCGGGCAAGGCTGCGGAACAGCCCCCAAGACGCATCATTGTCTTTCGTGATCGTGGTCTTCATCGTGGCCGCGTCAGCGACCTCATCGCGATTGATGAGTTCTTTCAGCATCGTCTTGCCAAGCCCCAGGCCCCGTGCCTTCGGGCTGACGGCGACCTGCCAGACAAAAAAGGCATCCTCGCTCGGGATCATGTGACCCGAGATCCAACCGACGATTTCGTCACTCAACTCCGCGACGACACATGTGTCGCGGAAATGGTCCGCCTGGATCAGATTGGCGTACATCGAATTCTCGTCAAGCGGGTCACAGCTGCGAATCAGCTCCCATATTTCGGCCCCGTCCTCGGCAGTCGGTTTGCGCAGACGGGGCATCCGAGTTCGGGTGGGAGTGGTATCTTTCGGCATGTTCACAGACCTCTTTTGTAATTCGACTGTCTAAATAGTATGCTGCACGGCAGAATTCAACATCTAGCGCTCATAGCGGCGAAATAACTGGATTACTCTAGATTTTGCGCAACGACAGCGGCTTTGATGCTTTGTTCATCTAACCATAGTTCGAGCACGGCACGGGTATCCGCCACCTCTGCCCTCACAAGCTTAGAAGATTGAAGCATTTGCGTCATTCGTGCGATCATCCCCGCCATGATGTCGAGCCAGCAAAACCGCACGGATGAAAGCCTAATCGCGCTGCGCCGAATTCTGCGCGCGACCGAGATTTATGCGCGCGATCTTGCGCAGGCGGCAGGCATGACCCCGGCACAGCTTCGTGTGCTTCAGATTGTCGATGAGAAAAACTCCACCACGCCCAAAGCGCTGTCCGATCAGATGCGTGTCAGTCAGGCGACCGTCACGGCACTTGTGGACAAACTGGTCACTCGCAAACTCGTCGAGCGTGAATCCTCAAAGCTCGACCGGCGCCAGATCAATGTCGTCATGACGGATCTTGGTCGCAAGACGCTCGCCCAAGCCCCCGACCCCCTTCAGCAGCGCTACACACGCGCCTTCGCCAAACTCGCCGATTGGGAGCAGGCGCAACTGGTCTCATCTCTCGAGCGGGTAGCGAGCATGCTGGACGCAATCAACATTGATGCATCGACGGTGCTGACCACGGGCGAACTGCCCGTTGACCCGAAATTCGATTGATCCGAACGCACGTCGTTCCACTGGATCATGCGCAGGCAAACGGATTTTGGCAATTTCCGCGCCATAAACCCCTGTTTTGCCTACCAATCGAAAAATGCCGCCGCGTTACGAATTCCACACCTGGAGAGGTCAAAGACATGGGTGTTATATCGACATCTGTGCTGGTATGGCTAGAAACATTGGTGTCTTCAGAACACGATTATGTTGCAAATTTATCGCCAATTTCAACAATCTAGGGTTGATTTCTTAAGCGACTAACAGCAACAAGATGTATTGCTTATGTTTGTTACGAGTTGAGATCGCAACGTCCGGCACGCAGGGCGTAAAACACATTCAATCCGCTAGCACCGGATCGGGAATTCAGAAATCATGAAACTCTTGTGGGTCTTGCTACGCCGGGTGGATGTCCTCTCCATCATTGCCGCGTGCCTCATGGTTGGCGTTGTTCTCGATAATCTGAGCCTCGTGCGACACCGCGCCGATCAACGATTGATGACACTCGAGGAAGCCTACAAAGTGCAATCGGCGCTGGCGAACGAGGTGAACGAGAAGCTGCTTCTGAGCCAGGGAGTCATGGCTGCCATCGCGGCAAGACCCGACATCACACAAAGCGACTTTACGCGCGCGGTGTCGCATCTGGTGGAAGACATAGACAATATCATCAACGTGGCCGCCGCGCCGGATCTGATCTTTCGGCACGTTTACCCATTCGAGGCGAATAAGAAGGTCGTCGGTCTGGACCTTTCCGATTTCCCCGAGCAATTGGGAGCGGTTCGAGAAGCGCTGGAGACAGGGCAGACGATATTTGACGGACCGAACGACCTTGTTCAGGGTGGTCGCGGATTCATCACGCGAACGCCAGTGGATCTCTATTACAGTGGCGAGTCGCAATCATCTTTTTGGGGGATCGTTTCACTTGTCATCGACGCGGATGGTTTTTTTCAGAGCGCCGGTGTGATGGACACATCGTTGCCCTACCGGCTTTCTGTCACGGATCAGGACGGCCAATTGCTCACCGGGGAAGCCATTCCCCCAGAGGCAGACCCCGCTGCGGTCAAGCTTGAGAAAGCTGGAATCAACTGGACGATCCAAGCCATTCCAGCGACCGGATGGGCCACGTCACCTCCGAACCGCATCATGATCTGGTCCGTTGTCTTGGTCACGGCCCTGTTCCTGATTGCCATCGCGGAACTGATTCGATGGGCGTTCGCGAAAAAGGACAAAGCCGAAATTTATCTCAAGGAAGCGCTTGATGCTTTGAGTGATGGCTTTGCCTTGTACGACCAGGACGGCAAACTCATCATGTGCAACCAGAAGTACCGCGAACAGTACCCTGCTGCTTCGGACATCATGGAACCGGGCACCAGCCTTGAGGCCATACTTCGTCGCGGGCTTGACGTTAAATTCTATCCTGCCGCGATCGGGCGTGAAACGGAGTGGCTTGCCGAACGTCTGAACGCTCAAAAGCACCCCGGTCAGGTCTTTGAACAGGAATTGTCGGATGGTCGCTGGCTGAGACTGGAGGAGCGACGCACGCCAAGTGGAACACTCGCGGGCTTGCGAGTTGACATCACCGAGCTGAAAATGGCCTTGCAACGCGCGGAATCGGCAAACGCGATCAAAACCGATTTTCTGAATGCGTTGAGCCATGAGTTGCGCACGCCCCTTTCCGTGGTTCTTGGATACAATGCGTTTCTCAACAAACCCGATGTTCTGCCATCATATAAATCGCTGGAAAAAACACTTGAGGATGCAAACGATGAGGCTGCGGCTTTGCAGTTGAAGGCAGTACGCGATGACATCACGAAATTCGCGGGCCACATTGATCTTTCCGGCAAGCAGCTCATGGCCCTCTTGTCCAATCTTCTGGACATCGACGCGATCGAGCGCGGGTCTCTCAAGATCGAGATGGAACCTCTTGACTTGAGAGCGGTCCTGGACGACGTGATTGCAGAAAATAGGGCGCGGGCGGAGGCCAAGGGCCTGAGACTCGAGGTCGATCACGGCGCGGAAGGCGTGTGCGCCGATCCTGCCAGGCTGCGCCAGATTCTCAGCAATGTCGTGTCAAACGCCTTGAAGTTCACCAACGCGGGCGACGTCACAATCCGGACCTGTCATCCAGACCCGAGGGCAGAGTTTACCCGCATTGAAGTGTCCGACACCGGCGAAGGGATCAGCCAAAGCGAGATCAATACGATATTTGATACGTTCTACCAGTCCGACTCCACGAGCAGCCGTAAGCACGGCGGCCTTGGCCTCGGGCTGTCCATGGTCAAGAAGCTAATCGATCTTCACGACGGTTCCATCAATGTGCAAAGCGAGATTGGACAAGGTACGACCGTTCAGATCGACCTGCCCTCTGCCGAACTTGAGCTTGCGACACGAGTCGGCTGAGTCGCTCCGCAATAATTGCCCTATCACGCTGCTATGCTGACTTATTTTCGTCCATTTTTCTGACTATTCATGTTTCCGAACGACGCAGAACCCAAATGGGAAAACGTTATTTTCGAGATCAAGGTGAATGTTATGGGTTCAGCACAGTCCACAAACCACATGGCGAGACCGGCTGTCCTGCGTCACATTTCGGGCGGCACCACCATCCTGGCAGGCGCTGCCGCGCTGTTCTCCGGGTGGGGACTGCATTCTCAATCGTTTGCTAATCTCGGCTCCGACGGTCTTATGGCGATATTGGCCGGATCAACCGTGCTTGCAGCCGCAAGCGCTTATGCCATGGCATATTTCACCGCCAAAGCCGGCAAATTTGCGCCACCACGGGCTTGCACCGACGCCGTCGGTATCCGTGACTGTGCCCTGAACGAACACACCATCGTCAGTATCGTCGATCACACGGGAAAGGTCTCGATGGTCAACGAGAATTTCGTCGCATCGTTGGGATACCAGCCTGATGAAATCATTTTCCAGGAACCGCACCTGATCTACGCGGATCAAGACGTATTTGCCGACGTCCGCGACCACGTGACCCAAGGCAAGGTGTGGAAAGGCGAACAGGTTCTCAAGGCACGCGACGGCCGCTTGTTGAGCTTTCAGACCACGGTCATGCCGAGTTTCGATGAAAATGGAAACTTTTCAAGCAGCGTGGCAATTCGGACCGACCTGACAACAACGCGCGCGAAAGCTGCATACGAAGGGCGAAATGACGTCCTGGAAAGTTTGCGCGACATGGTCTTTGTCTATGAGCCGGAGACATACAAGGTTCTTTACGTGAACCAGGCTGGCCGCGATCAATTGGGCTGGACCGCGAATGAAAACGGGACAAAGTCAATGCTGGATACGTTCAGCAGGTTCGATCTTTCAGTGTTCCAAACCTACCTCGCGCCGCTTTTGAAGGGTGAAACAGCGCAAGTCCGCATTCAAGTCATGCACGACACCGGCCCGGTTGAGGTGGTGACGCATTTCGGGAAAGGAATTGACGGCGACCCGTGTCTCATTTCCGTCGTACGCGACGTTTCAGAGCGTATCAAAGCCGAAAAATTGAAGCTGATGTCGGTTTCGACAGTCAGCCATGAGTTACGCACTCCGTTGACCTCCATCAAGGGCGCATTGCGCTTGCTCGAATCCGGCGCCTTGGGCGATTTGAACGCCCAGTCACGAAAGATGATCGGGATCGCGCATCGCAACAGTGACCGACTTCTTTCGATCGTCAACGATATCCTGGACCTTGAAAAGATTGAGTCAGGAGAAATCAGCTTTACCGCACAGCGCGTCAATCTTTCCGACATTCTGAATGAAGCGGCAGAAGCCCATTCTTCGTACGGGAACGACACGGGAGTGAATTTCGTCGTCGAACCCTGCCAAGAGGCGTGCTCGGTTGAAGCGGACCCCGACAGGTTGATGCAGGTGCTTGCCAACCTGATGTCGAACGCGGCCAAGTTTACCCCCCCTGACGGAACCGTTCGCCTGTCTGTCAAAAGCATGGGAGACTATTGGCGGGTTTGCGTCACTGATACTGGTCCGGGAATCCCCGACAGTGCCCGAAGCAATATCTTTGACAGCTTTTTCCAAGTGAAAAACGAAGCCAAGTATTCAAGGCCCGGCACGGGATTGGGCTTGACGATCTGCAAGCGGATCATCGAATTGCACAAGGGCCGTATTTCATTTGAAACCCAGATCGGAAAAGGCACCGTATTTTACTTCGACCTGATGAAGAAGGAACCGTTGCACCTTGGTAAGCAAGATGCAGCGTGATACTTAGCCATGTCGAATATTGTTCGAGCCGCAGATCGCTTCAGGAGACATCAATTGTCACAGCTCTCTTCCATCCTTCACGTCGATGACGATGACGACATTCGGGACATCGCAAAGATGGCTTTGACCATGGTCGACTCCTATGAATTGCGACAGGCAGCATCGGCGTCCCAAGCACTTGCGGAAATTGAAGATCAAATCCCAGATCTGCTATTGCTGGACGTCATGATGCCGGAAACCACCGGTCCACAGTTGTGGGATGTGATCAAGTCACGCCCCGACTTGAAACATATCCCGGTCATCTTCATGACTGCAAAAGCCGAAGATTCCGTATCTGTGGAGTTATTGAAAGCAGGTGCGTTGGCCGTCATTACGAAGCCTTTCGATCCGATGACATTAGGTCAACAGATCCGTTCCGTTTGGGATGAAAAACTGGACGTGGTTGCATCAAGTTCTGGCTGAGTCGGAATTTAGCGATGTCGTTGGCGGGATTCATCAAACCGATTTATCGGCATCGTTCATTGATCCATGATGATGCGCATCGGGTGTTCGCACCCTCTTCATCAGGCGAAATCCCTTTCTTACGCCAATTCGGCGTTTAAGACCCAACGCCCAATAATTTTGCAATCAACTTGCTCGTTGTTTTACGGGTATCGGCTTACAAGATCCCTAAAGAAATTCGCACTGTAGCCGCATATCATCACAGAGGTGATCGCAAGAAAACCAACATTGTTTCGCAGCCGGTTGAAAACCTGGTTATAAAAAAGGTTCAACAGAGGCATAAAGGAGGCAGTTTGAATGGCGAAACATCCAATCCCCGCATTCGGTGGGCATTGTTTGCAGACCAGCAATGACAATCCACTCGATTGTTGATCACCCACTGTTTACGACAAATTTTCGCCAAACTTTGCTTTTAGATTTGGTTCAGAGCCGTCAGCACGACCTGTAGAGGTAGTTCAAGCATCATCCTTCAGGAACAGCTCTGTGCGGCACCATTACAGACCGACGCCATACGCGTTCAAATAAGGTTCTAAAAGCCATGAAAATTCTCGCTGTCGATGATGATCCCATCTTTCTCGAACTTCTCGTCTCTACCCTGAACGAGATCGGTTATAGCAACGTCACTGCGGTGATGTCAGCGATGGAAGCTTTACATGAGATCGACACTGCGACTGACATGTTCGATTGCATGTTGTTTGACATCCAGATGCCGAATAAGGATGGGATCACGCTGACGAAAGAGGTTCGTCAACAATCCAGATTGGCAAGAACACCAATTGTCATGATAACCTCAATCCAACAACGTGACGCGATTGATCAGGCCTTTGCGGCTGGCGCAAATGACTACATCGCGAAGCCAATCCAAGCGGCCGAGATCTCGACGCGATTGAATATGCTTGCACGTATATCGGAACTAAACGCGAAAGTAGAAAGTCATAACTCCGCCACAGCAGGATCGCGAATCTGGAAATACTCTGATCCAGTTCCGCTGGAGCAAAGGGATAACCTTCTCGATTATATGGCGTTGGAAAATTATCTTCTGACGATCGGCAGAATGCGCATGTCGAGTGTATGTGCCTTTGGGATAGAGCTTGATTACAGCTCTGACCTATTCGCATCTTTGCCCCAGGATGAATTTGTGGATATTTTGAACGATGTCTGCGCCATCCTTCTGGATAACATCAAGCAATACCGGCCATTGCTGTCTTACGCGGGATCGGGGCGGTTTGTGGCAGTGCTCCCCAAACCCGTGGATCTGGATAACAGTGAACTCGCGGCTCTCGTCAATGCCGAGCTGGGAAGCTTGTATTCCTCCATGTATCTTCGGGAAGATCACGTTATTTCGGTGAAGATCGGAAAAACCCGGCGGCCGAGTTTGCTGAACGGCTTTTCGCCCAAGGCATTGCTTGCGGAGGTCAAAACCGAACTTGTTAAGACAATCTCGCCCAACGCGGATCCGTTCCTCTGGAAAGGCGTCGCTTGATGTTGGATCAACGCACCTGCGAAGGGCCGTCAATGGCCTTTCAAAATACGCTGGCGAGGATTCAGAGCAAATTTATCGCCTCGTTACCGGAAAGGTTGGCGCGCATTCTGCATCTATTCGACTCAATTTCCCAAGGTGATGACATCTTGGGAAGCCTGCACGGTATCGAGCAGGAACTACACAAAATAGCAGGTGTGGCCGGGTCAGTCGGACATTCGCGGCTCGGCGAACACGCGTCCGAATTGGAGTTGCGGATTGCAGCGTATCGCGCCGGCGACAATTCGGACGTTGTGATAATCGCCGACAAGATCATTGCGATGACCCAGTTCTTGTCAGAGATAATTGACGAGCATCAAAGAACCTAGGTCCAACCCAAGCCGGATCGTCACGACTACCCGCTATTGCGCTTTTACCCACTACGGTAGACGTGCACCGCGCATGTGGCAAACCGCACAACGCGAGCGGCGGTCGATCCCAGAAAGAAATTACTGAGGCCGGGTCTGTGCGATCCGATGACGATGCAATCCACATCGTTGCGGGCCGCATAATCAATGATCGAACGCGAGGTATGACCGCGAATGATCTTGGGAGTGACCCGTTCCAGCCCTTTGACCTTTTCATGCAGAAGGGCACGCGCGCTTTCGTATCCTTCTTTCAGAATCTCTTCGTCCAGATATGCCCGGACGGATTCGTGGGGCGCTTCGTACACATGCAGACCGATTATTTCGCCATCAGGTCCGCATAATGCCTTTGCCACTTCCAGCGTTTGCGGTGAGATGTCGTGATCAAGTGCCATTGGGACCAGGATTCGTTGATACATCGGTGTCTCCTCTCAGGTGTTCGATCCGTCAGCTCCAAGGATCGAGAATGATCTTCGGCGCGGCGATGCGCCCCGAGTGTAGCGCTTGAAACGCGGAAAACCCATCACTCATCGCACGGCTCTCTGTCCAGTCGAGCGCGCCCATGCGGCCGTCGAAAATGGCCTGCGCGGCCTCACGAAAATCCTCTGCCGTGTAGGTATAGCAGCCGATGAACGTTATCTCCTGCAAGGTCATTCGCCGGACATCAAGACCGCCTGAATCCTCGCCCAACCCAACATGCGCGATGACGCCGCCGGGCGCCGCACAGGCGGAGGCAATCGCTCGGGTCGCGGAATATCCGACTGCGTCGATGATCAGGGGATAGGGTCCGCTTGCGGCTTCGGTGACGGTCTGATGGCAGGTGGTTTGAAGAAACTTGCGCCGTGCCGCCTGCGGTTCCGCAATCGTAACCCGACGCACGCCCATCGCGTTCAGTGCAAGCGCGGCTGCGAGGCCGATCGCTCCGCCTCCTATCACCAGCGCGTCGCGATCCATATCGGGATGCAAGGCCTGCAACGCTATCTTCACGGCGTGCCAGCTTACCGCGAGAGGCTCGGCAAGCGCGGCCTTGCGAAGCGGATTGTCATCCGGCACGTCGATCAGGTTGCGGTCTGGTATCGCGAGGAACTGTGCAAAAGCGCCCTCGCGCGGGTGCATGGAGATTATCTGACGGTCCGGACACAGGTTCTCGCGTCCGGACTTGCAGGCAGCGCAGGTCTGACAGGTGACAAGTGGGTTGACGGTGACGCGTGTTCCATCTTTCGGCCCCCCGGTGATTGTGCCGGCGGCTTCGTGACCAAGGATCAAAGGCGCAGGGCGGCGGGCGTCGTGACCGAGATAGGCGTGCATGTCGGACCCGCAGATGCCCACGGCCGAGACGCGGATCAGTTGTTCGCCCTCGGCAGGCACCGGGTCGGGCACATCGCGGTAGCCAAGCGTTTCGACTCCGTCATACACAAGCGCTTTCATTTCGCGGTAAACCCTCCGTCCACCATCAGGATTTGTCCGGTCACATAGGCCGATGCGTCGGAGCACAGAAACAGAACCGGCCCGTCGATATCCTCCAGCCGCCCGTTGCGTCGCAGGCAGGTTTGCGCCGCGTTACGATCGGCGCGCGCCGGATCGTCGAACACGGCCTTGGTGAGCTCAGTCGGAAAGAACCCCGGTCCGATCGCATTCGCGGTGATCCCGTGCGGCGACCATGCTTCGGCCATGGCGCGGGTCAGTTGCCCGATACCGCCCTTGCTTGCTCCATAGGCGATGCCGCCGGGAAAGGCGCGGGTGGTTTGAAGCGAGGCGAAGTTCACGATCCGGCCCCACCCCTTGGCTTTCATCGCGGGTGCGAATGTCTGGCTCAGAAAGAACGGCGCCGAGAGGTTCAGAGCGATTGTCCTGTCCCAACCCGGGAACGTGACGTCATCGGCTGGTTCGCGTGTGTTGATGCCAGCGGCGTGCATCAGGATGTCGGGGGGGCCAAACGGGGCGCTGGCCGCATCGCGCAGCATCTCCAGTCCTGAGCGGTCGGCAACATCTGCCTCGACGGTCTCGCAGGCAGCGCCGATCTCTGCCTTCAATGCGCCGAGCGCTCCTCCCCGTCGGGCAACGCCGATCACCTTTGCACCCGCGCTGGCCAGCACAATAGCTGCGCGCCGGCCGAGACCGGAACTTGCGCCGGTGATGACGGCGACGCGGCCAGTCAGATCGTACAACGCGGCCGGGTCAGTCATTGGCCGACAGGTCGAAATTTCGGTCGGGGAAGTACTTGGCGAGCCGCACATCAGCGGCCCGCGCATGCCCTTCCATCCCTTCGAGCCGCGAGATCCGCGCCGTTGCCTCGGCGACGCGCTGCGCGCCTTCGCGGGTGGCACGCTGCCAAGTGACCACCTTCATGTATTTGTGCACGCTCAGCCCGCCGGTGTAGCTTGCCGCGCCGGACGTGGGCAGGACGTGGTTCGTGCCGGTGGCCTTGTCGCCATAGGAGACGGTGGTTTCCTCGCCCAGAAACAGGGAGCCGTAACAGGTCAGGCGGTTCAGCCACCAATCCAGATCAGCGGCCTGCACTGTCAGGTGCTCGGGTGCGTATTCGTCGGCACAGGCGGCCATCTCCTCGCGGTTGTCGCACAGGATCACCTCGGCATAGTCGCGCCACGCGGCAAAGGCGTTGTCGCGGTTCACATCAGGCAGATCGTCGATCAGGTCGGGCACCAGCGCCATGACCTTTTCCGCCAGCGCACGATCATCGGTGACCAGCCACACCGGCGAATTATACCCATGCTCGGCCTGACTGACCAAATCGGTTGCCACAATATGCGCGTCGGCCCCGGAATCCGCCAGAATGAGGCTATCGGTGGGTCCGGCGATCATGTCGATGCCCACGCGACCAAAAAGGATACGCTTCGCCTCGGCGACAAACTGGTTGCCGGGGCCGACAAGGATGTTGGCGCGCGGAAGGCCGAACAGTCCGAAGGTCATCGCCGCAACGCCTTGAACGCCTCCCATCGCAAGGATCTTGTCTGCGCCGCAGATATGGGCGGCATAGACGATCGCAGGTGCCACACCCACGTCAGGGCGTGGTGGCGAGCAGGCAGTGATATGACGGCAGCCTGCGACCTTGGCAGTGGTCACCGTCATGATGGCGCTGGCGATATGGCTGTAGCGGCCACCCGGAACATAGCATCCCGCCGCGTCCACCGGGATGACCTTTTGACCGGCGATCATTCCGGGCACGATCTCGATCTCGACATCCGTCAGTGTCGATTTCTGCGCTTCGGCAAAGCGGCGCACGTTGTCATGTGCGAACTGGATATCGTCTTTCAGCTTGTCGGGCACCAGGGCGCAGGCTGCTTCGATTTCGGCTTCGGTCAGGACAATGTTTCCCTCGTACCGGTCGAACTTCTTGGCATAGTTCATCGCTGCCGCGTCGCCGCCCTTCTCGATATCATCGAGGATGGCCTTGACCGTTTCATGCACTTCGGACGCGTCGGATTTTGCGGTCAGCGTTGCTTTTTTCAAATATTCGCGGGGCATGTTTGAACCGTCCTATTTGTAGATTTCTGGAAGCAAGGTGGTCGACAGCGCCGGGACATAAGCGATGAACAAGACCACGATCAGCATGCTCAAGACGAATGGCACCGCGCGCGCCGCGATCTTGAGAATGGATTCCCCGGTGATGCCCGAGACCACGAAAAGGTTGAGACCCAGCGGCGGCGTGATGAACCCGACGCCGAGCGCTGTGATCATCATGATGCAGAACTGGATTTCGTTCATGCCGATATTGTCCGCAAGCGGCTTCAGGATCGGCGCGAGGATGACGATGTTCGGCGTTGTCTCCATCACGCAGCCGGCGGCGATCAGGATTCCGATCATCAACAGGATGAGAAGCCACGGCTCGTCGGTCAGCGACGTGACGGCGGTCACAAACCCTTGCGGAACGCCCATGATGGCCAGTGCCTCTGCGAGCGGTGCCGAGAAGGCGATGATCGGAAGGATCACTCCGTTGACCTTGGCGGAACTGAGCAGCATCGCGGGAAAATCGGCAAGGCTCAAGGTGCGCAGGATGAAGCCCATGAAGATTGTGACGACGACTGCGGTGGCACCGGCTTCGGTCGGAGTGAGGCGGCCCGAAAAGATACCGTAGAAAATGATGCCCGGCACGATGAACGCGTACCACCCGGATTTGAGCGAGCGTCCAAGATTGCCTGCCCACTCCCCGAAACTCAAACTCCCACCGCCCTCGTAATTGTAGATACGGTTGACGATGATGTTGGTGATCAGGATTGCGCCAAGGATCGCAAGACCGGGGATCAAGGCGGCCAGAAACAGCGTCGAGGCCGAGATTCCCAGCACAAGGCCGATGATGATATAGGCGATGGACGGCGGGATCAGGATGCCGGTGCAGGCTCCTGCCGCGACCAGCGCACAGGCATAGGGGCGTGGATAGCCGCTTTCGACCAAACGGCTGATGGTCATGCGACCCACGGCGGCGGCACCCGCGGCGTCCGATCCTGAAATGGCCGCGAACATGCCGCAGACCAGTACCGTGGCCGATCCAAACCCGCCCTTGGCGAAACAGGTCAGCGCCTCTGCCACGTCCAGAAACTTGCGTGACAGCCCCGTGCGCACCAGCACGTCACCCGTCAGGATAAACAGCGGCACCGCCGTCAGCGCGAACGCGTCGATGCCGGTGAACAGACTTTCCCCCACCGCGCTGAGCGGCAGATCGCCTGACATCACCAACATGATGATCGCGGCCGAACCGATTGCTGCCCAGACCGGAACAGCCAGTGCGATCAGGGACACGAAAAGGATCACCGGTACATAGAAATCCCAGCCAAGCTCGATCGTTTGATTGATTTGCGGCCACATCAGGTTGTTCCCTCAATCAAACAGCTTGTCGCCTTCGTAAACGTCGGTCCCGTCACGCAGGGACTTCACATCACGAAGCAAGGATTGAATGAGCCGCCAGATCATCAGGGCAAAACCTGTCGGAACCGCCATCAGGAACCATACCTGCGAAACCCGCAAGCCTGCGGTGACCGAACCGAAATTTGCCGAAACTTGGACTGTCTCGAGAGACCAGTAGAGCGCAATGATCGCGACCAGAAACATCACGACGTCACCAAAGATGTAGAGCAGCGCCTTAAGGCGCGGGCCGAGATAGTGCATGATCACATCAATCCGGATATGCGCGCGATCCTTGATGGCCGCAGACGCACCGATCCAAGCCAGATAAATAAAGGTATAGCGGACGATTTCCTCACCCCAGATCGAGGAGTAGGAAAATATCTCTCGCCGCAGAACCTCGATCGCCATCGTGATGACGAGCATCACATAGAAGACCAGAAGCAGCCATCGTTCGGCATTTCGGTCGATGGTTCGCAATGTCTCCATATATCCTCCGAGAGATCACAAAACATCCGGTGCCGGCGCTGCCGACCAGTCTATGTGTCCCGTTCTGGCGTATCTTGTGCGGGCAGGTTGGAACGGGCACCCGTACAGGCACCCGCCCCGTTGGTGCTCGATCAGGCGTCGTGGACGTAGTACTTGCCTCTGGTTCCCGCGGCCTCGACCAATTTGTCGAACGTCTCCATGGAGCCTGCGAGTTCCGTTTTGTACTCGTCCCATTCCGAGCGCTGGTAACCGACCGTATCCTGCCATTCGGCAAGCTGGTCATCACTCAGGGAATGGAATTCGACACCGCTCTTGTTCATTTCGGCCATGGCATAGGCCCGTGCGGATGGCACCTTGGCGAGGTTCTGGTGAAAACTCATCTCCGAGGCCCATTCGATAGCCTCTTGCACATCGCCCGGCAGGGTATTGTACCATTCGAGATTGCAGGCATACGTCTGGCTGTCCGGCACGGCCTGCGTAAAGGTCACGTGGCTCAGAATATCCTTGAAGCCAAACGCGTAGAGCGCGCCTACGGCTGGATCGAGCGCGTCCGCGACGCCCTGTTTGATCGCCGACGGTGTTTCGCCCCAGGCAACGGGCGTCGGATTGGCACCGCCCATGCGATAGAACTGCTGCAGCATCTTTGAGCCCGGCACGCGGAACTTGATGCCTTGCAGATCGCCCGGTGTCATGATCGGCCCGCCACCGCCCTTGCGAACGGCCATCACGCGCGGGTCGATGCAGAAGTAGAACATCGGCTTGAAACCGCGCTGCTCGACCATCGCATCCACTTCGGTTTTCCAGATATCCGACGTGACAAGGTTCACGAAACGCTGATTGGCGCCGCAGAAATACGGCATGTTGATCAGGTCGACGGCCGGCGCGAAGGGTGCGAAATTCGACAGTGAGAATTGCCCGGCATTGATCGTGCCACCCTGCACCTTTTGCGCAAGCGCGGACCCGGTGCCCAACTGACCGCCCGGAGCCAGTTTTACATAAATTTTACCATTCGACGCGTTCTGTAGATTTTCCTTCACGTCCAACTGCATCATCGGATAGCTGCGCGTCGTTCCGATGACATACTCGGTGGCCAACGTCATGACGTGGTCCGCCGCTGCTTCGCGATCACGCTCTTCGTTGGCTGTTTGCGCTGCCGCTTCGCTGGAAAACAGAGCGCCGCTGGCACCGGCGACGATGGCCGCCGTGAAGCCGCCTGTCGCCGCGATCTTCAGAAAATTACGCCGCTCCTCCGACGCGAGTTCGATATGATCGGTGTCCATGTGTATCCTCCCGTTGAGTCATTTCAGCCGCCGTTTTTCTTGTTTCGGTCAGCTTCCCTTTTCAGGATTGCCACAACGAATAAGACTGTTGCGGCAAGCAGAACCAGCATCTCTCCCACATCTCCGATAAAGGTCGTTCCGGTAAACGCTCCCGATAAGACATTCGCAAAATAGATGGCGAAGGTCAGAATGGACGCAATGAGGAACATCGGCATGTCTCCTTGGGGAATCGGCCCTGCTTTCACCTTAAGCGCTCATATTCGCAATGCAAGCGCTTACATTTCATTATTTTCTTCTGCTTTGACTGTGCTAATGTCGTCATGAACCTCACACACGGAGTTCGAATCCGCATGACACGGTCAGCTCCGACTCTGAATGATGTCGCCAGAATTGCGGGCGTTTCGACGGCGACCGTGTCGCGTTGCCTCAATGCTCCGGACCGCGTGTTCGAAGACACTCGTCGCCGCGTCATGAACGCGGTCGAGACACTGGGCTATACACCGAACTTCGCCGCGCGAGTCATGGCCGCGCGACGCACCTTCACCATCGGGGCGATCATCCCAACGATGGAGAACGCCATTTTCGCCCGCGGATTGCAGGCGTTTCAAGAAGAGCTATACAGCCTCGGGTACACGCTTCTCGTGTCCAGCTCTGCGTACCAACCCCAAATCGAGGAAGAGCAGATCCGCACTCTGGTAGCCCGTGGCGCGGACGGGCTCCTGCTCATCGGGCACGATCGCGACGCCCGGATATACGACTATCTGGATCGTCAGAAAATGCCGGTGGTCGCGGCGTGGTCTTACTTGGAAGACGGGCGCATTCCGTCCATCGGGTTTGACAATCGACACGCCATGTATTCGCTCGCTGACCAAGTCATTCGACTGGGCCATGACAACATCGCGATGATCTCGGGCATCAGCGAGGGCAATGATCGTGCACGATTGAGGATCGACGGGCTGAAAGACGCTCTTGCGGCACATGGACTGAGCGCCGACTGCTTGACCGTTGTGGAAACACCTTACGAAATAGATAACGGCGCCGTGGCGATGGAGACGCTGATGGCTCGGTCGCCGCGCCCCTCCGTGGTATTATGCGGCAACGATGTCCTGGCCGTCGGTGCGTTGCTCAAAGCGCAAGAGATGGGTCTGCGCGTCCCTCAGGATGTTTCGATTACGGGCTTTGACCAAATCGAGCTGGCCCGGATCACGACGCCGCAACTGACGACGGTCCACGTTCCGCACAGAAAAATGGGACGCTGCGCGGCGCAAGAACTGGTGCTGATGGTGACAGGTCAAGGCCCAGGCAAATCCGTCAAGTTGGAGACGCATGTCGTCCTGCGCGGCTCACTGGCAGCGCCCGTGATCGCGGATGCCCGTTCACCACAGGCCGACGGATGACGCCGGACAGCAAAGCGGCCGCCACTCCGAGGAGTCGCGGCCGCTTCCATGTGCAAGAGTAACGACGTTCAATGCTTGTGTTCGGGCAGACTTTTCAGTTCATCCTTGGTCATGGCCGTCGTCGCGTGGACGCTTCCATTCTCATCGCGCATGAAGTTGAGGCTCGACACGTTGAGCGCGACCGGCTTCGCACCGATGCCGAGGAATCCGCCGACATCCACAACGACCTGTGCATTCGGTCCGGTTCCATGAAAGTGCGAAACATCGCCGATATGATTGTCGTCCGGGCCATATACGTTCGCACCTTCGACAGTCGATGCGTCAAGGGTTTCGGGGCGTAGAGGGGTATGCTTTGAATGGTCCACGATGATCTCCTATTGGTTAGTTTTCAACTATGTGATCAACCCTTCAAACCGGTTGGGGTTCCGGACTCAGCTGACGCCGGGGCGGCGTAAAACCGCCTAGCAGGCCGCCTGTCCTTCCGACGCCGGATGAGAGATGCGCCTCACGATCGCCGCCGCTCATGTGACGCGGGCTGATCATCTCAATCCTCAAGAGATCGAAAGCCAAGCGTTGATCAAGGTCGCGCTTGGCGACGTTTCTTGGTGGTGCGATGCCGCAGAAAGAACCTTACGATCTCGCGCGATGCGTCCGGGCCAGTCGGATCGGTAAAGCTTCCGCCAGCGTGGCCGCCGGACCATGCGTGCCCGGAGCCGTGAACGACCCACTGCTCGGTATAAGAGCGCCCCCTGCCCACGCGATGCACCGTGCGGGTAAATTCACGGCCGCCTGCAACGCGGCCGCTCTTTTCCGTCCGGTCGAGATGGTCGAAAGGCTCCAACGCCCGAATGGCGATGAAGCGACCGTTGCGAGGGTTGATAACCTTGTCGGCATCGCCGTGAAAAACGATCGTTGGCATCCGGACACCATTGCGCTGACCGGGTGCGCCGGTTTGCATCACCCTGGGTGCGGACGCCGAGTTATGCGCCGCTCCGACCGGCAAACCGGAGTGGACTCCAACCGCCGCAAAAATGTCGGGATATTCCGTTGCAAGGATCAGCGCAGCCGCTCCCCCTGCTGAAAGACCAGCGACATAAACCTTGGCGGGATCCACGTTCCGGTCGGCGATAATGTGGCATGTCATCTCTGAAAGCAGTGCCGGTTCGCCCGCACCGCGTTTCTGATCGTCCGGCTCGTACCAGTTCCAGCATCGGTAATGATGCGCATCGCGCGCCTGGGCCGGGTAAAGGACGAAAAACCCGAATTCCTCTGCCAGTGCGTTCATCCCGGTGCCACGGGCAAAGTCCCGTGAGGTCTGTCCGCACCCGTGCAGCATGACAATCAATGGAAGGGGCACTGCCAAGGCTTTGGCGGCGGCAGGTGTGTAAAGCTTGTAGGATCGCGCGCCGAAGGCAGTCTCGAGTGTGCCATCCTCGAACGACGCACCGCGCGGTACGCGCGAATTTGATCGCGATGTGGCCTGAACTGGAGCGCGAGCCTTGGCCTCGGTCTTCTTGCCGCTGGTCGGACGCTTTGACGCTTTTGCACTCGCCTTGATTGGCTTGCCTGCCAACTTGCGCCTACTTTTGGCCGGTTTTGTGCTGCCAAGCATCGTGCCCCACATATCAGTCAGAGCGGAAACGCCGGCGCGCCTCAGCTTGCGCTGAGTCTTTGCACGCGCGCGTTTGAACGGATCGTGCATCTGCCCTCACCTCTTGACCGACTGGCCCAATTTTCAGGGAACACCGGGGTCATTACGTTTCGTTACTTCCGGCCGGTGACATGTCCGCTGCAGACGGGACGAGAAGCTCGTCTGCCTTTGCGTTGGCCAGAGCGGGAAATCGGAAAAATCGCCCTGTTCTCCATACCGCCGTGTCCGATTGACATGCAACGGACATGTCGGGGACTGAACGATCATGCAAGCTGATTGGTTCATCCGGATATGAACTTTTTTCGCTCATTCATTCGAGGAACGACGACTGATCGCGCGACGTGTTCGAAGCTTCAAACAAACGCGCTGATACTCATTACAACAACCGGCAGAGCGGGGTGACCTTGGCAAAGGGAACCACCGGTACCTTGCCGCAGTTGAGTTTGTATCCACGTCGTAAGTGTCAGGAGGAAAACATGGCCAAGCCAGATGATGATGAGAAGAAAAAGAAGCCGCCTAAAAAACCGCAGGACGATCTGCATCGGCCCGAGGAAACCCTTGGCGATGCACCGGCGAGCGACCCCAATCCGACCGAGCGCTCACGGATCGCGGACTGATCATGACAGACAATCCAGACCCGTCCCCCACCGAGGTCCCTGTGCGAGAGCCGCCTGAAACGCCATCTCGCCCACCTGTAGAAAATCCGGTGGATGATCCGACAGAAGATCCGGTCCGGAATCCGGATGAAACGCCGCCTCAACCCCCGAGTGAAGTCCCGCCAGACCGACACGTTTTGGCGGGTCTTGCTCGTCAAGAAGCTCGCCACTAAGGGCGCAAGCCTCCCGATCTGCTCTTTTGACGGCGCCAATGGCGCCGACGCGCGCCTCAAGCCGGCGTCCTGACCCGCCTCGTCGCCGGGGACAGCATCAAAAACGCCGTCGGCTACGCCTGCGCTCTGTCACGGGCCTTAGTGCAGCATCTCGGAGCGCTAGTGGCGGTCGATCCGTCATCCCTGCCCCTCCCGACCGCGACGTTGAAAGGCACGCGATGCCCAATCCCCAACCCGCCGAAACAATCGACCTCGCGCCGGAAACGCCGGACTGCCTCGCACAGTCCAGCACAGCGAGCGTGGCAACGCTTTAGTTCACGCGATTCCTTGTTCGTCATCCGCCTCAGTCCTTGCAAACCACGTGCAAGCTTGCTGTCAGCGCGGGTGTCAGGAATTCCAGAACGGCGCGGATTCTGGCGGTATGACGCAGGTCTTCGTGGGTCAGCAGCCACAAATCAAGACCGAAGGTATTGGGCAGTTCGCAGACGCGGATCAGGTCCGCTTTCAACTCGGCGATGGCACAAGGCAGCACTGCGAGTCCCAGTCCGGCCTTTGCCAGCCGCACGGCACAGGCAACCGAGTTTGATCGAATGGACGGACGGATGCCCGGAACGAGTTTTTCCAACTCCCGAGACAAGGGCGCGTGGGCGCTGTCAAAGCCGATCCAGTCATGCTTTGCGAGATCGGCATCGGGGTGAGATGCGCAGTATTCCGGCGCACCGTACACCGCAAAATCCAGACGGCCGACCCGTCGTCCTACCAGCGTTTCAGGCGGGGTGTTGCCGATCCGCAGAGCCACATCGGTTTCACGCCGAGAGAGGTTGAGCGTCTCGTTTCCCACCACGATCTCCACCTCGATGCCCGGATAACTCTTGCGGAACCGCGCAAGATGATCCGGTAACAGCCAGAACGCGAGCATGTCGGTTGCCGTGATCCGCACGCTGCCGCTGAGGCGCAAATCCTGTCCGGTCACGGTGCGGTCAAGCGTCGTGACATCGGCCTCGATGCGTTCAACCAAGCCCAGAGCTTCCTCGCCCGCTGCGGTCAGTGCATAGCCGGTCGGCAGCCTTTCGAACAATCGCACCCCCAGCCTGTCTTCGACCCCGGCAATCCGGCGGAACACCGTGGAATGGTTGACGCCAAGGCTGCGCGCTGCCCCCGAAAGGCTGCCCGCCCGCGCCACGGCCAGAAACACCCGCAGATCGTCCCAATTCGTGAGCTGTGCATTCATGCAAGGCCTCCTTGCCGTTTTCGCCACTCCCTGTGCGTCAGATAAGAAGCTATATCTGGTGCGGAAGCAATATCAATCACCTGAAAGGATGTCGTCATGACCAACACCACCATTCGCACAAAGCTTCGCAGCGACGAGCTGTCTTGCCCGTCCTGTGTTCCGAAGATCGAAACCGCGCTGATGGCGCTGCCGGGTGTGGAGAAGGCCGAGGTGAAGTTCGCGAGCGGGCGGATCGAGGTCGAACATGACCCCGCGCTCACCGACGTGGATGCCTTGGTGAAATCCATCGCCAAGTCCGGTTACACCGCCAAGCCTTCGGTGTTCTAGACCTTCCACCGCTTTCCCCGCTGCCATTCGGTGGCGGGGCTTTTCCATGAAAGGAGGCAGCTCATGTTTTCCGGGTTCATAGACATCTTCAGACATCCCATCAGTCGGCGCAAATGGCTTACCATCGCCAGTGGTCTGTTTATCACCATGGCACTGGTGGCCTGGTATGGTTTTGGTTTGGCCGCGCCCTGGGCGCCGCTGATGACCATCGCGGCGGCGCTTGCGGGTTATGACATCGCGCTGCGGGCCTGGGCGTCGTTGAAGCTGCGCCAACTCAGCATCGAACTGCTCGTCATCGTCGCCGCAATCGGTGCGCTCTTCATCGACAACCATTGGGAATCTGCCGCCGTGACCTTCCTGTTCATGCTGGGGGCATGGCTTGAGTCCCGCACCATGAGCCGCACGCGTGGCGCGCTCAAGGCGCTGATCGATGCCGCTCCGGTGACCGCCACGGTGTTGCGCAATGGCGATACTATCCAGGTCGCCGCGCATGAGGTGGGCTTGGGGGAGACCGTCCTTGTCCGGGCGGGTGAGCGCCTGCCGGTCGACGGCGAGGTGATCGAAGGCAACGCCGCCGTCAATGAGGCCTCTATCACCGGTGAGCCGATCCCGGCCGAAAAGGCCCCCGGATCGAAGGTGTTTGCCGGAACCCTAGCGGAAAACGGGTTGCTGCACCTGAAAGCCACCGGTGTCGGTTCTGACACCACGCTGGCGCGGATCATCACCCGCGTTGAAGAGGCACAGGAGGCCAAAGCCCCGGCCCAGCGGATGATCGAGAACTTCGGTCGCTGGTACACGCCTGGCGTGTTCGTCATGGCGATTGTCAGCTACATCGTCACGCGCAACGTTGAGTTGGCGCTGACGCTGCTGGTGGTCAGCTGTCCCGGTGCGCTGGTCATCTCGACGCCGGTCTCGGTGATCGCGGGGATCGGCCGTGCCGCCCGCGCGGGTATCCTGATCAAGGGCGGCGAGCATCTAGAGAACGCCGGGCGCATCACCGCGCTGGCGCTGGACAAGACCGGCACGCTGACCGAAGGCCAGCCGCGTCTGGCCGAGGTCGTGGCGCTGGGGGGCCAAAGCGAGGTCGATGTCCTGCTCTGGGCCGGCATCGCCGAAACCGGATCGACCCATCCGCTG
Source organism: Marivita sp. S2033 (assembly GCF_046592965.1). Lineage (NCBI taxonomy): Bacteria > Pseudomonadati > Pseudomonadota > Alphaproteobacteria > Rhodobacterales > Roseobacteraceae > Marivita > Marivita sp. S2033. Next base: position 17,474 of record NZ_JBISBV010000008.1, on the reverse strand, counting down.
GGTCGCCCGATCATCGAGGCCGCGCGCCAGCAAGGCCCCCTGCCCACCGCCGATGCGCTGGAAGAGATCGCCGGAATGGGTCTGATCGCCCGCCATGACGGGCACGACATCGCCGTCGGCAGCCACCGGCTGTTCGATCACCTTGGGATCGATTTCAACGCCGAGGCGAAGGACGGCATCGCCCGGCTGCACGGGCTGGGCCACACCGTGGTGATCGTGGCACGCAACAGCGAAGTTGTGGGCCTGCTGGGGCTCGCCGACATGCCGCGCGCCAGTGCCAAGCCGATGATCGACCGGCTGCACGCCCTTGGGGTTCACCGTGTCGTCATGCTCACAGGTGACCAGCGCCCGGCGGCCGAGGCGATTGCGAGCGCAGTCGGCGTGGACGAGGTGCATGCCGGCATGATGCCCGACGACAAGCTGGACCGCATCCGCGCCATGCGCGCCGAAGGCTTGCATGTGGCGATGGTCGGCGATGGCATCAACGACGCACCTGCCTTGGCGGCGGCGGATATCAGCATCGCCATGGGTGCGTCGGGCAGCGACATCGCGATTGAGACGGCTGATATCGCGTTGATGACCGACGATCTGGGCAAGATCGCCGAGGCGATGGAAATCGCGCGGGCGACGCTGAACAACATGCGCCAGAACCTCGTGATCGCGGTTCTGACCGTCGTCGGGCTGCTGTTCGGGGTCTATACCGGCACCATCCACATGGCCGGTGGCATGCTGGTTCACCAATTGTCGGTACTGATCGTGATCCTCAACGCCATGCGCCTGTTGCGGGTGCCCAAGGCCCACAGGACAAGGTCCGCCGCGCGAACCGCCGAACGCGTCGCTGCATAGGTGGATCGAGATGATCACCTCCGAACCCGCGCCCCATCGGCGCGGGTTCAACGCGTTCGGCAAGGATCCCGGGGATCGCGGCTTCAGCCGGACAAATCCATCGACCGTCGGAACAACACAAGGCTTGCCGCGAAAAACGCCGCGCCCAATCCCGCCATGAGCGACATTTCTAACCAGACTGCACTGGCGCCGGCTCCGCGAAACACCACTGCTTTGGCAAAAGCCAGAAAATGGCGCGATGGGAGTACTGTCGTGAGACGCTGCACGATGTCGGGCTGGCTTTCAACGGCGCCCATGCCCCCCGATAGCATGATGATGGGAATGATCACCATGATCACCAGCAAGGCAAACTGCGCCATGCTGCGCGCCATTGTGCCCAGGAACATGCCGATTGCGGCTGCGGCGGCCAGATAAACCGCCGTTCCGACCAGAAGCAGCGGCACCGAACCCGCCACCGGAACCTGCAACAATTCCTGCACGACAAAGGTCAGCGACAGCGTAAAGGCCGCCAGAACGACCACGACATTTGCCAGCACCTTGGACAGCGCGATTTCAAACGGCGTGAGGGGCATCACCATCAGATGTTCGATCGTGCCTTGCTCGCGTTCCCGCAGCATCGCCGCACCGGTCAGCGCGATCGTCAGCAACGAAAGCTGGTTGAGCAGCGAGGACATTGCCTTGAACCAGACCGGATTACCGTTGGGGTTGAACGCGCGGCGCAGCTCCAGTTGCACTGGTGAGGCGGGTGCATCCGGGATGCCCGTGAGAAAGGCGCGGGTTTCCGAAATCAGGATGTTGGAAATGTAATCGGTGCCAAGCTGAGCCTGGCTCACGGCTGTGGCATCCACTTCAAGTTGGGCAGCCGGCGAAAGACCCTTGATTACATCGGCCTCGAAGCCCGGCGGAAAGCTGAGAACGAACATGATCCGCCCGGCATCCATTTCTGTGCTCACCTGATCGGGAGCAATCATCACCGGAGGCTGGAACCAGGGCGGGCCAAGTGCATCTGTCAACTGCCGTGTCAGGGCTGAATTATCTTCGTCAAGAATAGCGATCGCGGCGTTGTAGACCGTGTCGCCAGCGCCGCTTGCCTCAAGCACGACAGCAACGACAAAGGACCACAGGATCAGGACCACCATCACCGGATCACCAAGCACGCTTTTCAGCTCTTTTCCCACCAGCCAGAAGATGTTCGTCAACTGCCGCATGTTCAGCGTTCCTGCTTACGCAGCGCCAGCACGGCAAGCAAGGTGAGGATCGGCCCGAACGCCGCCAGACGCAGCAGGTGTCCTGCAAGCTCGGAAAGTCCCAACCCCTTGGTAAAGGTCCCGACGCTGATACCCATGTACCACGTGGTGGGCCAGAAAGTGCCCATGATCTGCGCGGCACCTTCCAGTGACGACACAGGCGTCATCATCCCCGAGAATTGCAGCGTCGGCATCACCGACAGGATCGCTGCCGCAAAGACCGCTGTGACCTGGGTTTTGGTCAGCATGGACACGACAAGCCCATAGCCGGTCGCCGCCACGGCATATAGTAGCGCACCCAGGACAAGTGCTGCCGGATCGCCCTTCAACGGCACGTCGAGAACGCTCACGACCAGCGCCGTCAGGATCACGAAGTTCAGAAGCGTGATGCCTATGTAGACCAGTTGCTTGCCGATCAGGAATTCGGCGCGGCTGGTCGGGGTGACGTAGAAGTTGGTAATCGTACCGATCTCTTTTTCCCGCGCGACGCTGACGGCCATCAGGATCGCGGGGAACAGCAACAAAAGGAGCGGCGGGATGGAAGGGCCGATGGCGGGCAGGCTTTCCATCGCCGGGTTGTAACGAAACCGCGGGATAAGCTGTGCCGGAGCGCCCGTGCGGCTTGAGGGTGCCAGATCGCCCAGAGCCAGCGCCGATTGCGTGCCGACCGAAAGGACATGCGCGTGAGCGCCGTCGACGTAGCTTTCGATTGTACCGGCGCGATTTGTGTCGGAGCCGTCGATCAGCCCGGCGATTTCGGCGGTTTCCCCGCGGCGCAGGGATTTGCCAAAACCGGGCGGAATTTTCAACGCCAGGGCCAGCTCCCCGCTGGCCATTCTCCGATCAAGTTCGTCTGCGCCTGAAATCGGAGCGGCTTGCATGAACCACGCCGAGTCTTCAAAGCCCGACAGATAGGCGCGGCTTTCGGGGCTGCGATCCTGATCGAAGGCTGTGAAGGGAAAATTGCGGACCTCTTGAGAGATGCCAAAAGACATGATGAGCAACAGGAGCGCGCTGCCGACAAAGGAAAAGACAAGCCGCACAGGATCGCGGCGCACCTGCATCGCCTCGCGCGAGGTGAATGCCAGTAGCCTTTGCAGGCTGAAACGTGACGCAGCGGAGTCAGCCTTTTGCGTATCGGTGCTGGTCAACAGCCCCTGTTCCACCGGCGCGTCGGCTGCCGACGCGTCAAGCATATAGGCGATGAAGGCATCCTCAAGCGTGTCGACGCCACGCGCGGCGATCAGCGCCTTTGGCGCATCGGACACAAGAACCTTGCCCGCGTGCATCAGCGAAATCCTGTCACAGCGCATGCCTTCGTCCATGAAATGAGTCGAAATGAAAATCGTCACGCCATCGCGATGCGCCAATTCCAGCAGCATGTCCCAGAATATATCGCGGGCCTGCGGATCGACGCCCGATGTCGGCTCGTCCAGGATCAGGATATCAGGTGCATGTATCACCGCGACGGCCAGCGACAGACGCTGACGCACCCCGAGCGGCAGCGATGCGGCCCCCTGATCGAGATAGGGTTCAAGGCCAAAGCGTGGCACCAGTTCTGCCATCCGCTGTGCGGTGAGTGTCCGACCCAAGTGATAAAGCCGCGCATGGAGCAGCAGGTTTTCGTGCACCGAAAGTTCGCCATAAAGCGAGAAGGATTGCGACATGAAACCGACCCGATGACGCGCGTCGAAGTTCTGCGCATCGACGGGTTGACCGAATATCCACGCCTTCCCTTCGGTTGCGGGGGTCAGGCCGGTCAGCATCTTCATAGTCGTCGTCTTGCCGCAGCCATTGGAGCCCAGAAACCCGAAAATCTCACCGCGCGCGATCTCGAAGCTGACGGCATCGACAGCGGTGAAATCACCGAACCGCTTGGTCAGACCCTCGGCGCGGATGGCGGGCGGCCCCGGTTCCATTTTGGTCTTGGCCGCGGGTATTTCGGCGGCTGATGTGTCGGCGCGGTCACCGCCCAGCAAGGCCACATAGGCGGCTTCTACCGTGGGCTTTGCAGTGCGCGCCATCAATTCGTCAGGACTGCCCTCGGCGAGGACACGCCCGCCCTCCATCGCCACCAGATGCCCGAAGCTCGCCGCCTCTTCCATATAGGCGGTGGAGACCAGCACGCTCATCTCCGGGCGATCGGCGCGGATGGTGTCGATCAGATCCCAGAATTGGCGCCGCGACAGCGGATCGACGCCGGTTGTCGGCTCGTCCAGAAGCAGGAAATCGGGGTCATGGATCAGTGATGCGCACAGTCCCAGCTTCTGCTTCATCCCGCCGGACAGTTTGCCCGCAGGCCGGTCCATAAAGGCTGCAAGGCCGGTGGCGCGGGCCAGACGGGCGATCCGCGTCGACCGTTCGGCCTTGCCCAGTCCGAAGAGCTTGCCGAAAAAGTCCAGATTTTCCTGAATGCTCAGATCGTGATACAGATTTCGGCCCAACCCCTGTGGCATGAACGCGATCCGCCGTCCTGCATTCGCGCGATGACGCGCAGAGGTCATGTCTCCACCAAGGGTTTCGACATGTCCCGACTGTAGCTTCTTGGCGCCAGCTATCAGAGCCATCAACGTCGATTTGCCGACACCGTCCGGCCCGATCAGCCCGACCATCCGACCGGCAGGCAAATCCAGCGTGACTTCATTCAACGCCAGAACCTTGCCGTAGCGGTGACTTACCAGTTGCACCGCTGCCGCCAACGGTTTCTGGCCGTCAGACAGGTCAGCATTGCGAGTCATTGCGAGCTTGCGCCTTCGGCATCAGATGGCGTGCCATTGAGCGGTGACGGCAGGCCGGTTGCGACTGGCGGCGTCAGGCCGTCGGGCCAATCCGGTACCGTGCCGTCTTGCCCGACCAGCCGCACCCAGGCCACGCCGCGCACACCGGTCTTGACCTGAGTGAGGCGCTCCGAAACCAGGTCGCCCGGAATGCGCACGCGAATACGGAACATCAGGCTTTCGCGTTCTTCGATTGTTTCAACCTGCTTGGGCGTAAATTGTGCCTGCGGTGCGACGAAACTGACCACGGCGGGAATTGACACATCGGGCCTGATATCCACCACGATGCGGGCCTCGTCGCCCAGCCGAACCCGTGGCGCGGCGCTGGCAGGCAAAAAGAATTCCATGTAGATCTTGCCAAGACTGACCAGTGTCAGAACCTTGCCGCCGCTGCCGATCACCTCGCCGGGCTGCGCGAGCCGGTAAAGAACGCGCCCCGCCGCAGGAGCGTAAAGCGCACTGTCGGCGATCCGCGCCTCGATTTCGCGAAGAGCCGCGTTTTCGGCGTCCACGGTACGTTGTTGAGCCACGACACCCGCGCGCGCTGCGGCAAGACCCGCCTCGGCCAATTGCGCCTCGGTGCGCCTGATGTCCAATTCCTCGCCAGTGACCACACCGCGAGTGCTCAGCGTCTCGGTTCGCGCCAATTCGCTCTGCGACAGGGCAAGCCTGGCCTCCGCCTGTGTCACGCCCGCTTCAGCAACCGTCACGGCAGCTTCTGAACTTGCCACAGCAGCTTGTGCGCGCATCTGCTGCGCTTCAAGCTCGCTTGTATCCATGACAGCAAGCAGATCGCCGGGCTGCACCAGATCACCTTCGCGCACTGAGATTTCGGCGACACGGCCGGTCAGGCGCGTCGAGATGTCGATCAGATCGGCTTCAATCCGGCCATTGCCGCGTGCGAAGCCGTCTGGCGGCATATCATCCGGCGCCAGAAGCACCTTCCACGCTGAAAAGCCCAGAAAAGCGGCCAACACTGCCAAGGCAAGGATTACGGACAGTTTTCGTGACATATCAAGAGATTCCTTCGACGTCGCTGTTTGCCGTCTGCGCCGTTTCAATACCGCGCCGGAAGATCGCAAAGACATGCGGCGCGTCGGCTCGCATTCGCTCCGTGTCGCCCGCGATCAAAGACTGCATGACGAGCCCCTGAATCATACCGATAAAGAGCGTTGCTGCGGACTTGGAATTCAACTCGTCTGGCAATTCCCCGCAGGCTTTCCCCGCTTCGATCACGCGGGTCAGGCGGGCGGCGTATTGTTCCATCAATTCGCGTGCGAGCAACTTCGAGGGCGTTGCCTTTGCGCCCTGAAGCTCGCCAAACAACATACGCGGCGCACCCGGATGTTCTGCAACGAATGTCACATGGGCATGAAACATCGCCTGCATGGAGTCCAGCGGCGATGTGATGCCTTCGGCGGCTGTGTCGATCCGCGCCATCAGGCGTTCGGCCACCCAACTCATCACGGCTTTCCAGATCGCCTCCTTGTTCGGAAAATGGCGAAACAAGGCGCCTTGAGTGAGGTTCATATGCTTGGCAATCGCAGCCGTCGTGATCTCGCTGGGATTGGTGCGCGCGGCAAGCTCCACAACCGCTTCGACGGTGACGTTGCGGCGTTCGTCAGCTGGCAGGTTCTTTTGCCGGACATATGCGTTCATGGCCGAATCTCTGCCTGCCAAACCTCGAATGAGAGCCAGCCCAAGGCCAGAACCATCGACACCCCACCAACAATGACGAAGATCGGCGGCACGCCGAACAGAACCTCGGCGAGAATGCCCAGCGGCATCAACATGCCCACCAGCGCGAGTCCGGAAATCCAGCGGGTCGAGGTGGGGGACAATTGCATTCGCAACAGCACCAGACCGACCGCGACGTTGAGCAGCGCGAACAAATTGCCATGCACATGGGCCAGTCGCGATTCAAAGTGCGCGCCAACACCATAATCGGCGATCCACTGTTCTTTTCCGGGGGCGAAATCGCGCAGGTAAATCAGGAAAAACCCGTAGAGCATGAACAAGCTGAGAAACAGGAACCCTGCTGAGATATTGGATTTGCCGGCAAACATGATCGCCCTCTTTTACATGCGACAGGTGGATTTCCGCTCCAATCCCAGCATGGCTTGAATTTAGTTAGTAATCAATTACTATCTTTTTAGCGAAACGATTCTGTCACGATGTGCGGTTCGGCTTTTTTCATTGTCAAAACCGTTTCGATGCAAGCCCAGGAGGCCGTGAGTCATGGATAATGCGAGCAAGGATACAGTGGTGTCGCTGCACAAGGATGGTGATGAACGTGCAGCTGGTACGAAAGCGGATCGCCGCAAATCAGACGAAACCCTGCCGCGTCCGGTTGCCCCTGATGGACAGAAGACAAAGTCAACGGCCCTTCCAAAGGTCCAAGCCAAAGCACAAGCGCATACACCCAAGGACAATGGCGCAATGTCGATCGTCCATGAAACGCTTGATCATGCCGCCAACACGTCTATCGCCCGTTTCACACATGGGTTGTCGCCAGCCGCAGTGATGGGTGCTTGGTTTGACTGGGCCACACACATCGCGTCAGCACCAGGCAAACAATTGCAACTTGCCGAAAAGGCCGCCGACAAGGCCCGCCGGTATGCACAGTTTGCAATCAGATGCGCCGATACGACCGACAAGACCGAACCCTGCATCGAGCCATTGCCGCAGGACAACCGGTTCAGCGGTGAGGCTTGGCAGTCGACTCCGTTCAACTTGATCTATCAGGGCTTCCTGCTCCAGCAACAATGGTGGCACAATGTGGTGACTGACGTGCCCGGCGTCACGGCCGAGCATGAGCGCCAATTGCAATTTTTGATGCGGCAGCTGCTTGATACGGTTTCGCCGTCCAATTTCCTCGCCACCAATCCCGAGATCCTGCAACAGACCCGCGCCGATGGCGGGCAGAATCTGGTTCGTGGAGCGCGGATCTTTGCGAAAGACGTGCAAGCGATGATGACTGACCTCCCGCCCGAGGGCACTGAGGATTATCAACCGGGTCGCGACGTCGCGATCACAAAGGGAAAAGTCGTCTATCGCAACCGGTTGATCGAGCTCATTCAGTATGCCCCACTCACAAAGACCGTACATCCCGAGCCGATCCTGATCGTTCCGGCCTGGATCATGAAATATTATATCCTCGATCTGTCGCACGAAAATTCGCTGGTGAAATATCTTGTCAGCCAAGGATACACGGTCTTCATGATTTCCTGGAAAAACCCCGACGCGGAGGACCGCGACCTGACGATGGAGGATTATCGCCAACTGGGTGTGAACGCATCACTCGACGCGATCAAGGCGATCGTTCCCGGCCAGAAGATCCACGCGACAGGGTATTGTCTGGGCGGCACGCTGCTGTCGATTGGCGCAGCCGCGATTGCGCGCGAGGACGACGATCCGTTCGCGTCGCTCTCCTTGCTGGCAAGTCAGGTTGATTTCACCGAATCCGGCGAATTGCAGCTGTTCATCAATGAAAGCCAACTTTCCTTCTTGGACAGCGTGATGTGGAAACAGGGTTACCTCGACACCACGCAGATGGCCGGAGCGTTCCAGATGCTGCGCTCGAACGACCTTATCTGGTCTCGCGTGACGCAAAATTATCTGAAGGGCGAGGAACCGTTCATGAACGACCTCATGGCCTGGAACGCGGATGGCACACGCATGCCTTACGCCATGCATTCGGAATATCTGCGCAAGCTCTACCTCAACAACGATCTGGCCGAGGGCCGGTTCGACGTCGATGGCCGTCCGGTGTCATTGACCGACATCCGTGCCCCCATTTTCGCGGTCGGAACGGTAAAAGACCACGTCGCGCCCTGGCCTTCGGTTTTCGAAATACGGGCGCTGACAGATACCGATGTGACCTTTGCGTTGACCAGCGGAGGCCACAACGCAGGCATTGTCAGTCGCGTCGGCCATCCGCGCCGGTCCTTTCAGATCGCAACTATGAATAAAATGGATCGCCATCTCGATCCGCAATCATGGGAAGCCGCGACTGACAAGCAGGATGGATCGTGGTGGGAAGCATGGGTGGCGTGGCTGGACGGGCATTCAGGCGCGCTGACAAAACCGCCTGCCATGGGTGCGCCGGAGGCGGGCTATACGGCCATGGCCGATGCTCCGGGGACGTATGTGTTCCAAACGTAGGACACTTTCTTTGCCGGGCGTGGCACAACGAAGGACTAAGCAGATGAACACCAATCGAAACACCAGCCTGGTGGTCGCGGCAGGCGTGGCCTTCATTTTCGGACTGTTAACGATTTTGTCCGGTGGTCGTGCCCTGTTCGGCGGCGCTGAGGCCCGAGCGGCTGTCGGCAATGCCGTGCCATTCGTGCTGTGGTTCAATTTTCTGGCTGGTTTCGCTTATGTTGTCGCTGGAATCGGGTTGTTCCTCCGGCACTCTCCTGCGGTCTGGGTATCAATTGGTATTCTTGCCAGCACGTTTTTGGTGATGCTGGCCTTTGCGCTGCATATAAGTGAAGGCGGCGCTTACGAGATGCGCACCGTTGGGGCGATGATCCTAAGAACGGGAGTTTGGGCGGTTATATCGGTCGTGGCTTGGAAGCACATCAGGCAAGCTCCCAAACCCTGAAACCGATGCTTGGCACCGGTTTGTTGCCAATTCTTACGGCTTTCCTGTGCTCGCGCCACCGCATCGGTTGGCCGAATTGTGCGATGAGAACGACGTCCTGAACTTGTGCGAAATGACCCTGAAGAAAAGCGTTGAGCAAACCAAACTGGTTTGAAGCTTTGGTTTCGGAAAATCGGCCGCGATCAATCCGCCATTTCCGCCAGCACCTTGTCCAGCGTCGCAGGTAGATCGCGCACCCGCACGCCGGTCGCGTTGTGGATAGCGTTGAGGATGGCCGCGGCGGCTCCGCAAATGCCCAGCTCGCCGATCCCCTTGGCCTGCATCGGGTTGGCCCAAGGGTCGCGTTCATCCAACAACTCGACCGTTATTTGCGGCACATCGGCGTTGACCGGCAGGTGGTATTCGGCAAAGTCGCGGTTGACGACGTGCCCATCACGCGGATCGTGCATCAGTTCCTCCGTCAAGGCCATGCCGATGCCGAAAGTCATTCCGCCCAGGCATTGCGAGCGCGCGGTTTTGGGGTTCAGGATGCGACCGGCGGCAAAAGTGCCATGCATGCGACGCACCCGCGTCTCGCCCGTCACGGAATTGACCGCAACTTCGCAGAAATAGGCACCCCAAGTGGCCTGCCTGACGTCATCCCCCGTGTCTCCAGGCTCGATCTCGCCGGTGCTTTCGAGGGGTGCGTCCAGTACCTCCGACAGCGGCACCGAGCGGTTGTCGGCAATCGCCTGTCCATCCTTGAGGGTCAGGTTCTCTTCGCTGGTCCCGAGCGCGTCCGCGATGTGCCGGCGAAGGCTCTGGCACGCGAGGAAGACCGAAGATCCGGCCGAGGACGCGCCCCATGATCCGCCCGAGCCAGACCCCGGCGGGTGATCGGTGTCGCCGAGCCTGACCTCGACGGCGCCCGACTCAAGGCCCAGCATCTCGGCGGCGAGCTGTGTCAGGATCGCGTAGGTGCCCGTGCCGATGTCGGTCATGTCGGTCTCGACCACCGCGGTGCCACCCGGATCAAGCGTCACGCGTGCCTTTGAACCCATGAGGGTGTTCACGCGCACCGCCGAGGCCATGCCTTGCCCGATCAGCCATTCGCCCTCGCGACGGCTTGCAGGCTCGGGGCGGCTGTCATCCCAGCCGAAGGCCGCAGCACCCGAGGTCAACGCGGCGTCGAGCTTGTTCGAGGAATAGGGCTTGTTCTCCGAGGGGTCTTGCTCGGCGATGTTGCGACGGCGCAGTTCAACCGGGTCGATCCCGGCGGCATGAGCCAGCTCGTCCATGGCGATCTCGAAACAGGTGACGCCCACCGCCTCACCGGGCGCGCGGACCGAGCCGGCGCAGGTACGGCTGACACGGGTGACATGGGTTCCGATCACGCGGTTCTCGCCGCGATAGGTAAACGGCGTGGCTTGGGTCACCGGTTCAAAGAACGTCTCCTCCGGCAGGTTCGACACCCAGGCATCGTGCCCGACGCCACTCAGGCGCCCGTCGGCATCGGCGGCCAGCCGGACCCGCTGCCTGGTCTCCGAGCGGCGCATGGTGCTCTCAAACACTTGTTGACGTGTCATCGCCACGCCGACAGGGTGACCGGTCTCCCTGGCCGCAAGAGCCGCCGCGACGGCTTCGGGTGCAATACCAAGTTTGGAGCCAAAGCCGCCGCCCACATAGGGCGAGACGATTCTGACATTCTCGGGATCGACCCCCAGCGCATCGGCCAGTTCGTTGCGGTTGTACTTCAGCATCTGATAGCTGCCGCGCAGAACCAGTTTTTCGCCATCCCATTGCGCGATGGACGCATGGGGCTCCATCGCCGCAGAGTTGTGAGAGGGCGTCGTATAGGTTTGGTCGATACTTACGGCCGCCTCGTTCATTGCCCGGTCGAGGTCGCCCTGACTGGATTGCTGGTCGTCAGGGCTTTCATAATCGCGAGGGGTGCTGGGGGCGCGATCGGCGTCAGCGATGTCGAAAGAGATCGTCTGGGCCGCGGCGCGGGCGGTCTCGAAATTGTCGGCGACAACAAGCGCGATCGGTTGGCCGACGTAATGCACGTCCGATGCGCCCTGGACCGGAGCTTCGTTCGCGGTGCCCTGGGCGGGATTGCGCAACAGTCTTTCACCGGAGATGATCGTCTTGACGCCATCCATGCCACGTGCGGCGGTATCGTCCATTCCCATCAGCCGGCCAATGCGAGGCGCGCGCGCGAACACCCCGTGTAACATGCCGTCGGGCTGGGCCTCGTGGGCATAGGTGGCAGTGCCCGAAACCTTGAGCGGCCCCTCAGGGCGATCCATTGGCGTGGACAACACGCCCTGCGCCATCTCGTCGAGCCGGTTGCGACGGTCGGCCTCGTCCATCTTGTGATGCAGGTTCATGGCGTCATTCCTCGCAGAGTTCGGTCAGAACGGCGCGCAGCGTGCGCCGCAGCAGCGGGATCTTGAAATCATTTCCGCCCTGCCCGACCGCATCTTGCAGCAGGATGTCGGTCGCAGCGTCGAAGGTCTCTTTCGTGGGCGCCTGACCTGCCAGCGCGGCTTCGAACTCCCGGTCACGCCACGGACGTGGGGCGACACCGCCGAAAGCCAGCTTCGCCTGTTTGATTTTGCCGTTTTCCATCGAAACGATCCCGGCAACGGAGACCAGCGCAAAAGCATAAGAGGCGCGGTCGCGGACCTTGCGATAGGTCTGTCTGCCCGGAGGTGCCGGTGGCAGCACCACGGCGGTGATCAACTCACCGGGTTCAAGCACCGTTTCGAGATCCGGGCGATCCCCCGGCAGGCGGTAGAAATCCGACAGCGCGATCCGGCGCGATCCGTCCCCACCCTCGACCTCGACCGACGCATCCAGAGCCTGCATCGCCACGGCCATGTCACTGGGATGGGTGGCGATGCAATGCTCGCTTGTCCCAAAGATCGCATGGAGGCGCGTGACGCCACCGATGGCGCTGCATCCCGATCCGGGCGTGCGCTTGTTGCATGGCGAATCCGTGTCCTGAAAGTAATAGCATCGCGTGCGTTGAAGAAGGTTGCCGCCGGTGGTTGCCATGTTGCGCAACTGGCCGCTGGCCCCCGAGAGCAGCGCGCGCGGCAGCACCGGATAATCCCGACGCACGCGCATGTCGGCGGCAAGGTCGGAATTCGAGACCAGCGCGCCGATCCGCAGACCACCTTCGTAATCTTCGATGGATTTCAGGTCGAGCCGCGTGATGTCGGTAAGGCGGTCGGGCGTCTCGACCCCCAACTTCATCAAGTCGAGCAGGTTGGTACCGCCCGCGATGAACCGCGGCTTGCCCACGGCATCGCTGATTTCGTCGGCTCGGACATACTCAAAAGGATTCATTCCGCGGCCAACTTGCGCTCAGAGACTTCACGGATCGCATCAACGATATTGGGATAGGCCGCGCACCGGCACAGGTTGCCGGACATTCGCTCGGCGATCTCGTCGTTGTCGAGGCTCACCGTCTCCCCCTCCAGGTCCTCGGTCACGACGCTCGGCCAGCCGGAGCGGACCTCGTCGAGCATCGCGGTCGCCGAGCAAATCTGTCCGGGGGTGCAATAGCCGCACTGGAACCCGTCATGACGCACGAAAGCATCTTGCAACGGCGACAGGTCGCCCGGTTTGCCGAGCCCTTCCACGGTGGTGATTTCGACACCGTCCATCATGCAGGCGAGGGTCAGGCAGGAATTGATCCGCCGACCGTCGGCGATGACCGTGCAGGCACCGCATTGACCGTGATCGCATCCCTTCTTCGAGCCAGTAAGGCCAAGGTGGTTGCGCAGCGCATCGAGCAATGTCGTTCGAGGATCAACATCAAGCGCACGGGCCTCCCCGTTGATGTTTAGCGTCATTTCCATGCTGTCCTCCAAAACCTTGTGACTTTCAACGCGACCGTTGAAAAATGGTTCCGATGCCTGGACTATTGATGTCAGTCGGATGCGCGCATGTTCGCTTGGCGCGGCGCGCATTTTCAATGAACTCGTTGGTATCGCGCGTCGCAATCATCACGCTTCACTCGCTAAGGGCACCTCCGCGGGAGCGATCTCGTACCTTTAGCCCACGCAAGGCAAATTCTTGCATAACGCCATGGCTGCCTGACGCAGGCCCAGCACCGCAAGCCGCGCCCGCCGCCGACGCGGCGCGAAACAGCAAGTCCACAGACCTCAAGAAGATCGTTGCCAGAACGGAAAGTTCCAACTCCGAGAACCGAAGCAACCAATCTGGCGAATTATTCAATAAAAACGGGGAATTCTCTGTAAGTGGCGGACCGAGGAGAACCCCAATCAAAGTGCAAGCAGATGCAGAGTCGTTCGTTTACTGCATTGAATCAATACGATAAAACGAAGTAGGTCGTCCAGCAGAAACCAGCTAAAACCATTGCAACTGGCTTCGAAATGTGGGCTGTAATGTGGGTGGTTTTTGCTTGGCAGGTGTTAGAATGACAAAACGGCGCGGTTTGCATCCAGACAAGGCCCTCTCTGCTCTCAAGGTGCGGCAGGTGACCAAAGCGGGACGCTATTCTGACGGTCAAGGTCTTTACCTCGTGGTATCAGACACCGGTGCCAAGCGGTGGATGCTGAGGATCATGGTTCATGGTCGGAGGCGAGACATGGGTTTGGGTGGCGCAAACTTGGTGACTCTCGCAGATGCTCGGCAATTGGCCGTCAAGTATCGGACAATTGCGCGTAACGGGGGCAATCCACTGGAAGAGCGTCGTAAAGAGCGCGCTACAACACCTACTTTTGCTGAAGCAGCGCGACAGGTTCATTCTGAAACCGCGCCAACGTGGAAGAATCCTAAACACGCTCAACAGTGGATCAACACTCTAGAGACCTACGCGGTGCCCCATATTGGCAACTTGCAACTGGATCACATCAAGTCAGGTGATGTCTTGCGTGTTTTGTCACCGATCTGGCTGGAAAAGCCGGAGACGGCGCGACGGGTGCGACAACGCTTGAAGACTGTGTTTGATTGGGCCAAGGCATCTGGGTTTCGCACGACAGACAATCCTGTTGATGGAATTGAGCGAGGTCTTCCCAAACAGACCGCGAAGGTCGAACACCACGCTGCCATGCCTTTCGCGGATGTCCCCGCCTTTGTGCAGGGGCTGCAGCGGGCCGATAAGGATGGCCTTATCACCAGACGCGCCTTTGAACTATTGATCCTGACGGCAACACGCACGTCAGAAGTTTTGAAGGCCGACTGGTCGGAGTTTGATCTCGAAGAGGGGCTGTGGGTCATCCCTGCCGAACGCATGAAGATGGAGCGCGAGCATCGCATCCCCCTTCCCCAGCGGGCTCTCGAAATTGTCGAGGAAGTGTCAGCCTTGGGCCTGCAGGGCTCTTATGTTTTTCCCGGAACCAAACCTAAGCGCCCAATGTCTAACATGGCATTCGCAATGATGCTCAGACGGCTAGAGGTGCCCTTCACTGCGCATGGCTTCCGATCATCATTCCGGGATTGGGTTGCCGAAACCACAGACTATCCCAACGAACTTGCAGAGATGGCCTTGGCGCACTCTGTGGGGAACAAAGTAGAGGCCGCCTATAGACGTGGAGACATGCTTGATCGCCGTCGAGCAATGATGGAAAAATGGGCATCCTACTTGAATAACGATTGAGCTATTTCCGATTGACACCTTCTATCCTAACACAAAATCCTCGTCACCGAATGCAACCCCTCATCAAGTCACAATCCCAACTTAAAGAGCGATCTACCTAAATGGCGAATTCAAAATATGTTTACGTTAAACGCGATGAAATAGCTGCGATCAACGATCTGCTTGCAGACCTTCGATCAAAAATAGACATCCCCCCTAAACACCCGATGCAAGCGGAGTTCGCCAAGATTTGCTTGGGCAAGAAATTTAACGCGAAGGCTGCTCTTCCCATTCTTCTCGACAACACTGAGAGCAACGGTGTTTTTAAGAATTTCCTGTTTGCGGGCTTTTGCGGATGTGTTGTCGATCCAACAGATAACGTCCACTCACACTTTCTTATGGAACTCGAAGCTAAACGCCACATTGTCAGAAGCGAAGGGCTCTATGAAATCGATGACGATGAAGGTTCTGACGGTCTTGACATTATCGCACGCTATATCCTGACTGGCGAAGATTTTGACCAAGACATCTTTCATCCATTGGGTGGCAACATTGCTGTTCTCTATACAGGCAGTGAGTACGATATCGAGAATTTCTTGAGTGCCGATACCTTAAGTATTCAGTCGATATCATATTATCTAAATATCCTGCGAACGATGCAGGATATTGAAGTGTCCGGCGATAAATACGCGCTTAGCAAGAACCGTGTAATTCTGTTTGCGGACAAGGCTATTAAGATAAGAACTGAAAGGCTTAAAAAAGAAGAGAATCAGCTCAAAGAAGAACTTAAAAAGGGGAGGAATGAAACTCAACGGAAACAGAAAAAAGCCGAATGGGTCAACAAAATGGCTGAGCGGGCGAAGAAATTCCCACATTTCCCCTCCTATCTCCAGAGACGCTCGAAGATACATGAGATTTGGTCCAGAAACACGGAATCCCTTGCATTGCTGCATGCAGCCGCTCACGTACGTGTGAGTCAGAAAAGAACGCTTCTTGATACGATCCTCACGGCTGACTTTGATCCCGAAATGTCACTACCCAAACTAAGAGAGTGGATCGGCAAGGCAGTCTACTTCTCGACCACCTATTTGTCCCAAATTGGCGATGCAGGACAGAGCGAGATACTGAACCTTGCTTCAGAACTGGTTGAACCGATAGAATTTCGAGCGAGAAAACTGCATCCTTTCGAAGAGGGGTTGGTTCGGGAAGTTATAACTAAACCAACAAAATCAAGGACTTGATGGGCGCACATTGGTCCATACACAGATGGACTATCCATGTCCGGTCGGACAATTTTTAAGAGGCTGAACAGGAAGTACCTCTCTTTCAACGCCAACAACGGTGTTCATTGAAAGGAACTTCAACATGTTAACCTCTCCACAGAAAGACGCACAAGATACCCGCCCTAGCAAAGACGTTTTGCTGCGCCTTAGCCAAATTATCGGGGATGATGGGCTTCTCCCTGTTTCTCGCTCAACGCTATACAACTTGGTCAAATCTGGCGAGATACCAAAACCTGTTAAGCTCGGACCACGCATCTCTTGCTGGTGGAAGTCAGATATCCTTGCCTACGTCACATCGATGGAGGGAGACAGCTAATGACCTCCCGTCGCAAGCGCAAAAAGCCTCCGTATATCCATGACAAGTTTGAACACAGGGTAACAGCAAGGATCAGAAACGCTTTGCTCATCAGGCGACTCCGTCGTCTTGGTACCAATGAAGCCATTAATTTGGCCGTAATCCTTGAAGGCTGTAACGAAACTGAAGGTCATTTCTGCGGCTCAGGTGCATGCCACGTATGCATGAGGAACCAGCGACTGCAGTATCTTGAGGAGGCATGGGCCTACATCTGTCGGTCTTTGCGGTCCGAGAGCATGACCCTTGTACCGATCACCTTTACAGCTCAACGAGGTGAACTTTATAGGATTGATCTTGTCCAAGCGAAAAAATGGATTGCGCGTGGACTTCGTGACGTTCTTCCGCCTGATCTGATTGCCATTGGCGGGATAGATGTATCGATCAACAGCAAAGCGAACGCCGATTTCGAATGGGTAGTCCACGCCCATGTGGCCGTCTTGGGCCTCGCTGAAGGTGCCTCTGCAAAGGCGCTGCGCTCTCAGATCGAAAAACGGTTTTCTCTCGGGGCTAAGCGAAAAGCACTCCGTGTGAAGGACGTCAAAGTTGGCGAGGAAACCAAGGCTACATCTTACTGCATGAAGCCCATCTTCAACTGGCGGTCTACGTACTGGAAGACCAAAAAATTATCGCGTCGGCGAGCGCCTCACTGGGCGATACGGAAGAACCGCCCGAAGTGTCAATCGGCATTGAACTTTGACCCCCTATCGGCGTCCAATATTGACCCCTTTGTGCTGAGCAGGCCCGGCGCTGCGTAGCCCTCACATAGC
>NZ_JBISBV010000007.1:0-155073 GCF_046592965.1 Marivita sp. S2033 | reverse complement strand
CCGTCGAGGAAGCTTCTGAACAGAAATATCAGGGGGGTCACTTTTGGACGCCGATTACCCCAATACAGGGGTCAATCTTGCATGCCGGTTCACAGTTTCTGCTACGAAGTGTCGTCAAAACGTGCAGGTTGCAGCCACGGAGCGTCTCAGCGAGTCTGGCAATCTGTAGCTTGTCCCTCCAAGAAGGATTGAGCGGGGCGCGCGACGTGCCGCGTTTCGGACCCGGCATCAAGAGCCCAGGAACGCCGCACGGCGCTCCAAGAGCGCGTCGCACAGATAGTCGACGAAGAGCCGGACCCGGCGCACGCGGCGCAGCTCACCGTGCAAAAGCACCCATGTCGCACGGCGTTGATCTAGCTCAGTGCCTGGGACGCGTTGCAATTCAGGAAAGACCGACATGACCCAAGTTGCGAGGAAACTCATCCCGGCTCCCGCGCGGACAAGGTGCAGGTGCATTTCCGGGTCGGGAACGGAGTGACGAAGGCGCGCCTCTGGAAAGGCCGATGCTTTGATCATGGCCGCCAGCTCGGGCACATCGCCATATCCTACCCAGCTCAGCCCTTGTCCTTTGCGACCCACCTCCGACAAGTTGCGATCGATGTATTTTCGGGAGGCCACCACGCCGATGGACAAGGGAAAGAGCTTCCGGCCGACTGCATGGTCCTCGATCGCGACGGCATGGCGGATCGAAACGTCGGTTTCGTTGCGGGCGATCGAGTCCAATGAGTATGAGAGACGTAATTCAATCTCGATCTCGGGATACAGCGTCGCGAAATCAGCCATCACCGGGGCCAGTAGGAAATGCGCTGTCATCGGATCGGCGGAAAGGCGAATTCGACCGGATGCTTCGCGGTCGAGCCCCTGCACTGCATTAAAGCCTTTGAGCAGCGCCGCTTCGGCCTCCAGCGCTTGCGGCAGTAGGCGCTGTCCGGATGCGGTCAGCGAAAGGCCGTCCGCGCCCCGCCGAAAGAGCTGGGTGCCGAGTTGCCCCTCAAGCGCTTCAACCTGGCGACGCAGTGTGGCGTGTGTGCCGCCCAGTTGCTCCGCCGCCGCCCGGAGCGAGCCGTTTCGCGCAACAGCCAGAAAAGCTGGAAGAGATTTCCAATCCATAATTCACCGGATCGTTTATGAACCATTGCGGTCCAAATTAGCCACTCTTCGGAAGAAAAAGAAACCTCTATTGCTCTTGCCACACCCAAGACAACGGAGATTCCCGATGATTGCGACACGCACTGCCTGGCAGATCCCGCGCTATGGCCGCCCCGAAATCCTCACGCCGGTCACGCTTCGTATGCCACAACCCGGACCGACCGAGGTGCTGATCCGCATCCACGCCTCTGGCGTGACGCGGGCCGATGGAATGATGCGCAAGGGAGAGCCGCTCTTTGCGCGCCCCTTCCTTGGCCTGCGGCGTCCGCGCAACGGGCTGTCCGGAACGGGCCTGTCGGGCGAGGTGATCGCAGTAGGCAACGATGTTCGCCGCTTCGAGCCCGGCGACATGATATTCGGCGAAGCCGGCATGCGCTTCGGTGCCAATGCGAGTCACATCTGCCTCGACGAAGAAGGGGTTCTGATGCCCAAGCCCGATGACCTGCCGCATGAAGATGCCGCGATCTTGTGTGACGGCGTGCTGACGTCACTGCACTATCTGCGCACTCTCGGTCAGGTCCAAAGCGGTGATCGCGTCCTGATCCTGGGCGGGGCTGGCAGTCTCGGCTCCGCGGCGGTGCAGATCGCCGCTGACATGGGTGCTGAGGTGACGGCCACCTGCAGCGCGCGCAATGCGAGCTTCGTTGCGTCGCTCGGCGCTGCACACGTGGTCGACTACGCCAACGAAGAGGTAATGAAGTCTGGTGCTGGCTATGACGTGATCTTCGACACACTCGGCGTTGTGTCATTCTCGGCCGCCAGACCGGCGCTTGCCAAGGCGGGACGTTACCTCTGCCCGGTCCTGACGGTGGGGCGTTTGCCCGCGATCCTGCTCTCGCGCGTTGTCGGCCGCAAACGTGCGCTTTTCGCGGCCGTGGGTCTGGAGAAGCCGCAGAGCCTGCGGGACATGCTCTCGGAGATCCTGACCAAGATCGAACAGGACCATATCATCCCGGTCATAGACCGCGTCTTCCCGTTATCCGACCTCGTCGAGGCACACGCTTATGTCGAGGCTGGGCACAAGCGTGGCAATGTCGTTGTAGTGTGAGGGTTTTGCAGCAACATCATCGTAACAATCACCCACTCATTTGGAGAGACTACCATGAAAATGAACTACTTCGTCGTCGGAACGAATGACATGCCTGCGTCCAGAGCCTTCTATGATGCGCTATTTGCAGACGCGGGGCTTCAAGGCATGGCTCCTTCGGAGCGCATGACCTACTGGCTCGGCGAGGATTTTGCCTTCGCCGTTGCAAAGCCCTTCGATGAAAAGCCGGCGACCAATGGAAATGGCACAATGGTTGGCTTCTCCGTCGGCGACCAAGAAGAAGTTGACACTCTCGCCGGCCTTTGCGCAAATCGTTTCTCCCGCAACCATAAATTCCAGCTCGCCGTCGATGACGAAGAAGGTTTCCGTTTCGCCCGCGTGGTGGTTGGGAGGCGCGCCGAGGCCGGGGGGCACGATGCATTCGACCATGCAATACTTGCCCGAGACTTCGCTCGGGAAAGCATGAAAGGTCATCAAGATGCCGAGCGTCTCGTATCGACGGGGCCGTGTGGCTGTGTCTTGGTCGGCTTGGGCCATGATTCTCTCCTTGAATTATGTATGCTATAGACGGATGATACATGAGTCTCATTATGAGACAATAGTCTCACAAACGGAGGGGACGGTTTGTCCTTCGAACGCCACTCGCAGAAATCCCGCACCCGCACGGCGCTACTTGCCACTGCCCGGCGCATCTTGTCGGACAAGGGAACGCTGACGATCCCCGAGGTGGCGGAGGCTGCGGGCATCTCGCGCGCAACAGCCTATCGTTATTTTTCTGATCCCTCCGTGCTGGCCGCCGAGGCCGGTATCGATGTGAGTACGAAACCCTATGAAGATATCGTGCGCGACTGCACCGATACGCGTGAACGGGTCTTGGCGGTCGCCCTGTTCTTCTTTGATCAGGCTGTCGAACACGAGGGCGAATTTCGGAGTTTTCTGTCCAGCTGGCTCGAAAGCTGGCGGCTCGACAGTGACGCGCCGACGCGCGGCGGGCGACGCGTTGCGATGTTTAATTCAGCGCTTGAGGACGCCCGCGACAAAATTGGAGACGAGGTCTGCGAGCGGCTTGTTCGCGAGTTGTCGGTCGCAACGGGAACCGAAGCCATGATTGCCTTGCTAGATGTCGTCGGTACCGACCCCGCGACCGCCCGCGCCACGATCGAGCATATGGTGGGAGCGCTGCTCAACGCCTCGCTGGGTGGCCCGCAAACAGGCGGTGATCGTCCAGATCGAGCTTAGGCTCATGCCCCTCCCAGTTCATGCACCGGCACCGTGGTCAGGCCACGGGGCGTGATGTGAAGCATCGCATGCCAAGATTGGTTGATTAAGGGTGTATGGACCAACCGATATTTCCCGAGGAACTGGTTTCAGAGATGGGGCGCAGTGCGGGTCTCGGACCAATCGCCGCGAAGCCGCCGATCGGCGCTTTAGGATCGCGTAGACCTGAACCCTCCTTGGCGATTGTCCAGGGACCTTTGTTAATCTCGCGGCGTTGCGGCGAAAGCCACAAAACCAGCGAGAAACGTCTCCAGTCGTTGGCGTATCTGCTTGTCCGTCAATCGGCCTTCGTCGTCGAAAACATTTGCGGCCCGCGCTACCATCAATCGCCCTGACCACCATGACCGCGTCCCGAGGGTTCGCAGGACGGAAAGCCAACTGTCCTGCGCCAGTATCGTTCCAAACCCACCGGGCGACGCGCCCAGAACCGCGACCGGTTTGGCACCGAAAACCCGCGAGATGTCACCCGCCGGGCGACTTGTCCAGTCGATCGCGTTCTTGAAGACGCCTGGAATCGAATTGTTGTATTCAGGCGAGAACAGCAGCAGCCCGTCGGCGTCCTCGATCTGCGATTTCAGCGTTTCGACCGCTGGGGGCAGGCCGTGGGCCTGTTCCTCGTCGGCGTTGTAAAGTGGAATGTCCGCGATGCTGCCTTCGATCAAGGTGCTGCCCTCCGGCATCATGCCCTGCGCCGTGCGCAGCAGCGCCGAGTTGTAGGAGGCGCGTCGTAGGCTGCCGGAAATTCCCAGGATACGGGTCATTTACGTTCCACGTCACTTGTCAGACGGCCATTAGACCGGAGTGCGATTGTCACGTGTCTTGCCGAGGGCACGACACGCCGTCAAAGAAGAGATGCCGGGTCACGGCATCTCTTTCGGGTTAGGTAAGGCGACCAATCAGGCCTTCAACGCTTGCGGGATGTAGGCGTCGATAACCGGCAGCCGACGCAAGGCAAAAGCCCCGCCGCCCTGAATGGCCACAGCGACCGCCAGGGCGACCAGCAACGCGGGGAATTCCCAGCCGCCGCCCTCATTGCTGAACAACCAGCCATTGCCGGCATGCGCCCAGAACGAGCCGATCAGAACCGGCAGCGACAGGATCGCCGCAAGGCGGGTGTACAGACCGGCGATGATCGCCACGCCGCCGACGACCTCGGCAAAAATGGTCAGGTAGGCGGCGCTCGCCGGCAGCCCGAGGCTGGCAAAGAACGCGACGGTGCCGGGCACTGTGAACACCAGCAGCTTGAGCAGGCCGTGCGCCAGTAGGATTGCGCCGAGCGAAAGTCGGGTGAGAGTTGCGCCGACGTTGGTGTTGGATTCGAAGGTCATTGTCTGTCTCCTGTGGATGGGTGGCTTGTTTCTGCCCCCTATATCGACCATTGCAGACAAGTTGATAATATGGAGATATGGCATCTCACTCATTCCATTAAGTTGATAGTTCCATGGATCAGATAACACGTATCGGTATCTTCGTTGCAGTGGTGAGGGAACAGAGCTTTGCCGGGGCGGCGCGACGGCTCGGACTGACCAGCTCCGCCGTCTCCAAGCAAGTTCAGAACCTCGAACAGGATCTCAAGGTCAAACTGCTCAACCGCACCACCCGCCATGTCGCCGCGACCGAGGAGGGCGCGATCTATTTCGAACGCGCGAAACGGGCGCTGCTTGACCTGCAAGAGGCCGAGGAGGAGATCCACAAATTGAAATCGCATCCCCGCGGTCCCCTGCGAGTCAGCTTTCCGCAAAGTCTGGGCGTGAAATACCTGACACTGTGTGCCGCACGGTTCGCGCGGGCCCACCCGCATGTGGCGCTGGATGTCAGCCTGAACGACCGGTTCATTGACCCGGCGAACGATGGCTATGACGTGGTGGTGCGGATCGGATCGCTCGCCGATTCCTCGCTGATGACGCGGCGGTTGGCGTCATGCCCCTTCATGCTGTGCGCCAGTGCGGATTACATCGAACGGCACGGCCTACCACAGACGCCCGAGGAACTAGCCGCGCATGACGTGTTGGCCTATTCGGGCAATAACGCCGCGCATGAGTGGCGCTACAAGGATGCGGCGGGGCAGGTGGGGCGTGTGTCACTGAGCGGATCGCTGCGGACCGATTCCGGTGACATGCTGTGCCGCGCGGCGGTCGAGGGCATCGGCATCGCCATCCTGCCGGTCTTTTACGTCGCCGAACACCTACAGGCTGGTCGGCTGCAACGTCTTCTGCCGGATCATCTGACCTGGCCGGAACGGGATATTCATGTGCTGTTCCGCCCGAACCGCTATCAGCCCTTGCGCCTGCGGCTGTTTGTTGATCATCTGGTAAAGACCGCCAGTGATTTCCCGTGGGAGCGTCGGTAGACGGTCTGGCGCGCGCGCGCTCAAACTTTGATCTTCTCGATGTCCTTCAGGATCGCATGCACGGCGAGACCCGTTTTGGTCAGACCGTAGGTTTCTGTTCGCGCCGGATTAGACCAACCGGGCGAGATACCCGTGATCGTCCGGCGCAACACGCCAAAGCGGCAGGCTTGCCGTTCAACCAGCATATAGATCACATGGGTTTGCCACTGACCCCAAAGCGTGCGCAGCACCGCATCGGCGGCACCGGGCAGGCCGATTTCAGCGCTGTCGTCTTCCGCCAAATTTTTCGGATCAATCTTGACAAGATTTCGAGGCATTCCCAGCTATTTGGGTGCGGGATGCCGCTTCAAGGGTCCCGAAGATGTTGGTGCGATTGGATGCGTGTGCGGTGTAGCGCATTAGCCCCGCCATCGGCCGCGAGGTGCATTTTCTGGCCTTGCGTATCGACACACGTCGTCGTGCCTCTCGTCTTCGTGCCGGATCGAATCCGATCCCCTCCCTTTGCGACAGTCCCGCACCGCTAAGGCGTCTGCTCCGATGCGGATGCCCGATATTGTGATGATGAAGAGGAGGAAGTGATGTTGAGTTATGGACTGGTTCCAGCACGATGGGATCCCTTCGCCGATTTGCGCCAGTTGCAATCGCAGATGAATCGCATGTTCGAGACCGGATCGCGCGGCAGCCAAGGCGACAATTGGCCACCCGTCAACATGTGGCTGGGTGATGACAGCGTGGTCGTCACCGCCGAGATGCCAGGCGTCGCAAAGGACGATATCGACCTTACGGTGCGAGAGAACGCCTTGATCATTGCAGGCAATCGCAAGCCCACGACCGATGATGAGGATGCCGCATGGCATCGTCGGGAGCGCCCCTTGGGTGAATTCTCGCGGTCCATCCGCCTGCCACTGCGCGTCGATCCCGACAAGGTCGAGGCGCGAGCAAAGAACGGCATCCTTGAGATCGAGATGGGCCGCCCCGACGTCGAACGGCCACGCAAGATCAAGGTCAAGGCAAGCTGACCAATCGCAACGAAAGGAGGAAAGACCATGGCGAATGAAATGACGAAAACCGGTGGTGATGTGGCCCGGACCGAAACGGAAGTGACCCGCGACATGGGTCCGACCTTTCGCCCCGCCACGGACATCTTCGAAAAAGACGACATCGTTACGGTGGTTATCGATATGCCGGGGGTCGCGTCCGACAGTGTCGACGTCTCAATCGAGCACCGCTCGCTCACCGTGCGTGGCACGATTGATGCACCCGCGCCAGAAGGCTACCGGCGCATCTATGCGGAATACGCGCCCGGCACGTTCGAGCGGGCGTTCAGCCTGCCCGACACGATAGACGCAGGCGGGATCGACGCCACGCATCGCGACGGCGTGCTGACGCTCACCCTGAAAAAGAGCAAGGACGCCAAACCGAAACAAATCAAGGTCAAGGCCGCGTAAGCGGCCGGACCGTCCAGAGAAAAGGAGGAAGGACCAATGGCATTCAATGATCTTATCCCTTGGGGCCGTGATCGGGACCGCGTGGCGGGCCGGCGCGGTGACGACGACAATCCCCTGATGTCTCTCCAGCGCGATCTCAACAGCGTGTTCGAGGATTTCTGGGGCCGTCTCGACAGCTCATTCAGCGGCATGAATGCGGGCCCGCGCACCGACATCTCGGAAACCGACGAGGCGATGCTCGTCTCGGTCGACCTGCCGGGACTCGATGACGATGACATCGAGGTGAACGTCACCGAGGACATGCTGACGATCCGCGGCGAACATGAGAAGAAGTCCGAGAAAGAGGGCTTCACCTCGCAGTCGCGACGCAGCTTCCACCGGATGATCCCGGTGCCGCCGGGTGTCGATGCCGACAAGGCGGAGGCCGAGTTCAAGCGCGGCGTGCTGACCGTGACGTTGCCGAAAACCGAAGAGGCGAAGGCAAGGGTGAAGAGGATCAACGTCAAGTCCGGTTGATCAGACACGGGGGGGCCAAAAGGCCACCTGCACCAACTGGCTGAAGCGACATCCCGAGGTGGAAGTGGTCAGTAGAGATCGGTGTGGTCTCTACGACCAGGCTGCACGGCAAGGAGCACCGCAGGCGAAGCAGGTCGCTGACCGGTTCCATCATATGCAGAACCTGCGGCAGGCCGTCGAGGAGCAGATGAACCTCCACGGCCGTGCGACCGGCAGGGCGCTGCTGTCCGACGCTGACAATAGCACCGCAGCCGTCAGCCTTCTGAAGTCACGCCTTGCGCACAGGACATCTCGGGAAGAGATTTTCACCACCATCCATGCGCTCCGAAATCAGGGGCTTTCATGCAGCGAGATCGGGCGGCGAACAGCGTTCCCGCTTCGCAGCATCGCGAAATGGCTGCGGTTTGAGTCACCACCGGACCGCAGGCGGGCCGCTTTGAAGCCGACATCGCCGTGGTACTTTGAAGAGTTTTAAGCCAAAGCTGGAAGGAGGGCATTCGAACTGGCAGCGAGCGTGGTTACGAGGGGAGTCTGACGCATTTGCAGCGTCTGTCGGCGGGTTGGCGCAGAGCCGAACAACAAGCGAGCGACCCCAAGGTAGAGCACGAAATCCTTAAGATTGTCCGGGACCCGGAAACTGGGCACGCGATCTCACCGGTCATCGCGGCAGCGCTGTGCATCAATCCCCGCGGAAAGCTCACCTTGGATCTGGCGCGGAGAGTCGACGCTCTCAAGACCGGCTCTCCCGGCTTTGCAACGGTGCGCAGCCTCGCCATGCGGTTCATAGGTATCATTCGCGGTCGCCAGGCAAACCCGCTCCCTGCATGGATCGACGATGCGATCGAAACCGACTTTGTGCCCATCGTGCGCTTTACCCGTACCTTGAACCGGAACTTCAATGCGGTCAAAAACGCCATCGAGATTCCCTGGAACAACGGCGAGGCGGAACGTCAGATCAATCGTCTGAAAACCCTCAAACGCGTCATGTACGGCCGGGCTGGTCCAGAATTGTTGCGGGCGAGAATGCTCCCAATCCGCCACACAGATTGAGGCAGAGCCCTTAATGATGAGACTATTGGCGCCAAAAATCAGCGATCGTCTCAGAGATCGCTCTCCCATCTTCGTCGTGGCTCCGAGTCTTTACAGGCCTCCCGTCGAATGCTAGGGTGGCATCAACCGAAGCCAGGCCGCAAAATCTCGTGCCTTGCGGAAGCGTTCTGGGGTGGCGCAAGCGTCGCTATGGTCGTGAAGATCAATGGCTCGATTCCGGGAACTGTCACTAACCGTCGGGCAACATCGTTCACCTTGGCATTCCTAACAATCTGGACGTCGAGTTCTGCTAACTGCGCATCAAGTTGTCCCGATCAACACCTGCAAAGTGGCCGCTGCTTCAGCAGGGAGGCCGCTTTCCGGATTGTCAAGTATGGCAATCAGCTTCGACGCTTTGGACACCCCTTGTGAAACCACCTGTCCGAATTCGGTTAGGTGACCGCGCAACGTATCGACAGTCTCAGTGCGTTGACGGATCAGAAGTTCCGGAAGGCTGAACACTATCGCCGCCTCCTGGGCCTCTTTGCTTTTCACCGGAACAAAACACGTCTTAGGGCGCTGCGCCGCTTTGCCGATCGCTTCTGAACCGGCCGCATCATTCTTCTGACGCTTGACGAAAGGCTTTACATAAGCTGAAGGGATTAATCGCACCTAATGGCCAAGCTTGCCGATCTCACGGCACAAAAAATGGGCACCGCCGCAGGCTTCCATCGCCTCAATGCAATAGGGCAACTGACCAAAAAACTCCAGAATCTGCCCGCGCCGCAACTTCCTGCAATGCAGCACACGGCCCCCTCAATCCGCACCGTGAACATGGACCACGTTCTTTGCAAGATCGAGCCCGACTGTGATCTTCTCCGACACAACGGCTCTCCTTTGTGGATTTATGCATACCCATTTTGCACACCAATGCCGTCGGGGACGATTACAGCATCAGTCTCGCTCACAGAGTAACCGCAGCAGTTCCCCTACACATGGTATCCTCCATCCACCGCGATGACCTGCCCTGTCACAAAACGCGCCCGCGACGATGCGAGGTAGGTGACGGCCTCTGCCACGTCGCCGGGGGCGCCCAGAAATTTGAGCGGCACCTGCGCCCCGGCGGCGTCAAGATAGGCCTGATCAATATGGCCCTGTTTCGTCAGTTCCTGATATTGCCCTGCATCAATGATCCCCAGCGCGACACCATTCGCGCGTACGCCGTAGCGCCCTTCTTCCTTGGCGACGCCTTTCATCACTGCGTTGACCGCCGATTTCGGCACGACCGACAAAGCGTCTGCGGCCGCATAGCGAAACTGCGCGGCACTCTGGATCGCGACGATTGATCCTTTGGTGGCGCGCAGATGCGGCAGGGCATAGTGCACCACGTTGAAAAACCCGAACGCATCCTGCAGCAGGTGCTTTTTCATCTGGGCGGGTTCGATCCTGCTGAGGTGGATCAGTGGCACGACAGGACCGGCCGCATAGACCAGAGTGTGCAGACCGTCCATCGCGACCTCATCAATCAGGGCTTTGACGGCGTCTGGGTCTTCGACATTGATTTGATGGATCGACGCGCTTTTCCCTTCCGCCGCGACAAGGTCGGCGGCGTCTTGAGCACGGGCCATGTTGGCGTGATAGGTGAGGGCGACGTCGCATCCCTCGCGGGCCAGAGCGCGGCAGATTTCGCTGCCAACGCCGCCGCTGCCACCTATGACAAGGGCGCGTCCGGTTGCGGGAAAGGCGGGGGAAAGATCGGTCATCGGGCTGGTCCTTCGGAGGGTCAGGATGTCATGGCAGAGTTGGCATAGTGCCAGCCAAGCTCGGCCACCGGACGGGCCAGTTCACCGGCTTCGCGCGCATGAGGGTTGGATGCGGTGCCGTCGATCACACGTTTCATGACGCCCTGACGGATCGCGGCAACGCGGAACAGGCAGAACGCCAGATAGGTGTTCCAGTCCCGCTCGTTGACATCCTGCTGGCCGGTGGCCTCAAGATAGGCATCGCGGTAGGGGCGGATTTCGGGAATGCCCAAGGCACCCAGATCGGTATCGGCCAAGCCGCGAAACGCGGCGCGCGGAAAATGCCATGTCAGCATGTGATAGGCAAAATCCGCCATTGGATCACCGATGGTCGAAAGCTCCCAATCCACAACGGCGAGGATACGCGCCTCGGTCGGATGGAAGATCATGTTGTCCAGCCGGTAATCGCCGTGAATCAGGGCCCTGCGGCGTTGCTCGGGCAGGTTGTCGGGCAGCCACTCAATAAGGCGATCCATCGCGTCAATCGGATCGGTTTCCGAGGCGCGGTATTGCTTTGTCCAGCGCGACACCTGACGGGCAACGTAGCCGTCGGGCCGTCCGAAATCCTCCAGCCCGATGTCGGCGGGATCGACGCGATGCAATTGGGCAATGACACGGCCCAGTTCCCCATAGATCCGTGTGCGTTCGGGGGCAGGCAGATCAGGCAACCACGGTTCCCAGAACGAGCGGCCTTCGACGTAATCCATGATATAGAACATGGTGCCGACGATGCTTTCGTCCGTGCACAGAAGCTGCGCCCCCGCGACCGGAACGGCGGTATCCTGCAAGGCGGAAATCACCCGAAATTCGCGGTCCACGGCATGGGCCGAGGGCAAAAGCACGCCATCGGGTTTCTTGCGCAGGACCAGACGCCGCACGCCGTCAAATGACAGGACCATCGTCGGATTGGACTGCCCGCCGCGAAACCGCTCGATCGTGAGCGTTCCGTCGCAACCGGGCAGGGCCCCTTGCAGATAGCGCTGGAGGCGGTCCGGAACGACCGGGCCGCCTTTGGCAAGAGGTTCTGTTCCGGTAAAGCGCGCGGCATCCATGGCTTAGGCCGCTTCGGTGTATTTGCGCAATTCCAGTCGCCCGATCTGGTTGCGGTGCACTTCGTCGGGGCCATCCGCAAAGCGGATCTTGCGCGCGTGGGCATAGTAGTTCGCAAGAACGAAGTCCTGGGAGACCCCCGCACCGCCATGGGCCTGAATGGCCCAGTCGATCACCTTGCAGGCCATGTTCGGGGCTGCGACCTTGATCATGGCGATTTCCGCGCGGGCGGCCTTGTTGCCGACCGTGTCCATCATATAGGCGGCGTTCAGCGTCAGCAGACGGGCCTGATCAATCGCAATGCGCGATTCGGCGATGCGCTCCAGCGTGACGCTTTGCTCGGAAATCGGTTTGCCGAATGCAACGCGGCTCGAAACCCTGCGGCACATCAGTTCAAGCGAACGCTCTGCCAGACCGATCAGACGCATGCAGTGATGGATGCGCCCAGGGCCAAGCCGTCCTTGCGCGATTTCAAAGCCCCGCCCTTCGCCCAGCAGCATGTTGGTGGCCGGAACGCGCACATCGACAAAGTCGATCTCCATATGCCCGTGTGGCGCGTCGTCATAGCCAAACACCGTCAGCGGACGCATCACGTTGACACCGGGTGTATCCACCGGAACAAGGATCATCGACTGCTGTTTGTGCTTGGGGGCATCCGGGTCGGTTTTGCCCATGAAAATCATCATCTTGCAGTTGCGGTCGCCGACGCCGGATGTCCACCATTTACGCCCGTTGATGACGTAATCGTCGCCATCGCGCACAATGGACGCCTGGATATTGGTCGCATCGCTGGAGGCGACATCGGGTTCCGTCATCGCAAAGGCCGACTTGATCGTGCCATCCAGCATACCGGGCAGCCATTCGGCCTTTTGCGCCTCGGTGCCATAGCGTTCGATGGTTTCGATATTGCCGGTATCGGGTGCGCCGCAATTGAAAATCTGCGGCGAGAAATGGACCCGCCCCATGACTTCGCAAAGCGGGGCATATTCAAGGTTGCTCAGTCCTGCGCCATGCTCGGAATCCGGCAAGAACAGGTTCCACAACCCTTCGGCCTTTGCCTTGGCGGTCAGCTCCTGCAAGATCGGAGGATGACCCCAGCGGTCCTCTTCGATCTGTTCGTGATAAAGCGCCTCGTTGGGATAGACGTGCTCGTCCATGAAGGCCGAGAGCTTTTTCACCAGCTCTTTGGCACGAGGGGAGTGTTCGAAATCCATGGGCTTTCCTTCGTGAATTGGGGGGGTGAGCATCGCAGGCTGATGGACCACCGATGCTCTGAAGTCTTGTCGCTCCCGTCTCAGGCGGCGGGGCGGATGCCCGGAGGATTGTCCTTGATCACCTTGGCGCGAATGTCGGTGGGATCGAGCCGCTTGATGATGTCGAGCTGTTCCTGCGTCGGAGCCGGCGTTTCGCCCATCCCGTCGGCCTT
This sequence comes from Marivita sp. S2033, assembly GCF_046592965.1. NCBI lineage: Bacteria > Pseudomonadati > Pseudomonadota > Alphaproteobacteria > Rhodobacterales > Roseobacteraceae > Marivita > Marivita sp. S2033. Next base: position 141,977 of record NZ_JBISBV010000007.1, on the reverse strand, counting down.
GAGCAGCTCGAATCCGGTGTTGTCCTGCACCTCGTCAAACGTGACGCCGGGATGCAGCGACAGAACCTGCGCTGCGTGGTCTGGGCCGTTGAAGTCAAAGACGCAGAGGTTCGTGACCATCAGGCCGATTTCGACAAAATCCTCGGGCGCATTCGCGGGCCAGGTGTCTTTCTTGAACCCGACCGATGCCACCACGTCGACTTCGCCTTCGACAAAGGTGCGTTTTGTGTGGCTGGGAAGGAACATCGAATTCTTGTGACAGACCGAGTTGCCCGGAAAACCGCGCACGCCCAGCATCTGGACCTTTGGTTTTTCCAGATCGTCGCCCAACATCGAAATGTTACCCTGACCCCAGCGGTCGATCTGGACCGGAGTGACCATGGCATGACGCCGCCCCGACCAGACGCTTTCAAACACGCGACGATACGGCATCCAGCCGCTGTAGCGCGCCTTGTAATCGCCACGCGGACCAACCGGAACGGGGTCTTCGGTCAGCCACGCTTCGCCGTCGGTCATTTGCAGGCCGGGGTGATAGGTCAGTTTGGCAAGCCCGGCTGCGATACGCGGGACGGGGCCAATGCCTGTGACCAAAAGTTCGTCATCGTCGCGCCACGCTTCGGAGGCGGCGGCGATGACCAGTTCGGAAAGGGTGAAATCTTTTGCAGGTGCCATGTCGTGTCCGATCATATCGTAGGGATGGGAAGTGCGCGGATGTGATCGTCGCCGCCTACAGCGTCGCGATAGCTTTCTTCTCCGTCAGCAATGTATTTGTCGAAGAATGTCTGCCAGCCACCGTCTTCCTTGGCGGATGCAGCATATTCCTTGAGATGGGGCGCGTCCCAGCCATAGCTGTAATGCGATGTGGTTGGATGTGCGCCAAGCGGTGCATCGACCACGCCGGTGACAAGGTAGGGTTCAAACAGGTTCGCCTTCATGTCCTCGGCGTTTTCCGACGCGACGCTGTCGACAAGCTCTTCGGTCGTGACATAGACCTTCTTGGCGGCGCGGGCGAAAAACTCGTCAAAGAACGGATCCGGCCCGAATGTCAGTGTATTGCCGGTGCGATCGGCGCGGCTGACGTGGATCAGCGCCGCGTCCAGATGGATCGCCGGCATCGCCAGCAGTTCTTCCTTGTCGCCATAGGGCGAGCGGATGGTTTTGAGGTCCGGGTTCATCTCCATCACCGCCGAGCCGGGGCCGACACGTGTCGGCGCAAAAGGAGTGTTATTGCCCGCAGCCCGCAGACCCAGATAAAGCAGGCCTTCGTCCAGTTCCTGAACCTTCAGGGTGCCGTCCTGCCGCATCTTGCGGAAATAGGGTTCGATCGGAATGAAATCGAGCGAGACAAACCCGTATTTCGCGCAGGCCAGCTTGCCAGCAGCGGCGAGCATCCCGACTTCGGGGCCACCAAAGGCCACGACGGTCAGATCCTTCAGATCAGAGCGCATGATCTCGCGGATCAGCGCCATCGGCTTGCGCCGGGGGCCCCAGCCGCCGACGCCGATTGTCATACCGTCGCGCAGATCGGCGACGACAGACTTGAGGGACATTTCTTTGTTCATGGTGTTTCTTTCATTCTTAGCGGAGAGTTCGCGCAGGTCAGTCGAAGAATCCGCGGCCCTCGGCCACACGGGTTTCGATCAGGTTTGCGGGTGTGAAGTATTGGTCGCCGACAAGTGCGCAGTAGGTGTCGAGCGCGTCTTTGATCTTTGCCAGTCCGATCTGGTCGGCCCAGAACATCGGTCCGCCAAGGTGGCGGGGCCAGCCAAATCCGCTGGTCCAGATGACGTCAATGTCGCCGGGCCGGGCTGCGCCGCCTTCGTCAAGCAGGTGCGCGCCTTCATTGACCATCGCATACAGGCAGCGTTCCAGGATCTCCTGATCCGTGATCTCGCGTTGCGGCAGGCCGCGTTTGGTGCGGTGTGCGGCCAAAAGCTCTTCGACGGCGGGATCGGGGTGGCCCTTTCCCTCTTCGTCATAAAGGTAATAGCCGGACCCGGTCTTGCGGCCCAACCGCCCGGCGGCGGCCAGTTGATCCACGATGTCGCAATCTCGTTCCCTTTGGGTCATTCCGGCAATGCGGGTCTGGCGGGCTGCGGCCATGATGTCCATGCCGGCCAGATCGGCAAGCGCGAACGGACCGATGGGAAATCCGAATCCGGTCAGCACGCGGTCGACCTGCTGCGGTGTGGCACCGTCCTCTAGAAGGAACTGCGCTTCGCGTGAGCGTTTGGACAGCATCCGGTTGGCAACAAAACCTTCGGAGCGCCCGACCATCACCGGCGTTTTGCCCAGCTTGCGCCCGATGGCCGTCATCGTTGCCAGCACATCGGGTGCCGTGGCTTTGGCGCGGACGTTTTCAAGCAGCTTCATGACGTTGGCCGGATTGAAAAAGTGCATTCCGGCAAAGTTTTCGGGCCGCGACAGCGAGGACGCCAGCGCTTCGATATCCAGAAACGATGTGTTGGTGGCGATGATCGCGCGATCGTGCAGCGCCTGTTCCAGCTTTGACAGAACGTCTTTCTTGACGTCCATGTCCTCGGTCACGGCCTCGATGGCCAGATCAACGCCGTCCAGCCCGTCGTAATCGAGCGTCAGGGTCAGCGCCGCCATGCGGTCATTCACCTGAGCTTCGCTCATACGACCGCGCTTGACCTGTCCGCCATAGATTTTGCGGATTACGGTGTCGGCCTTGTCCAGCGTGTCCTGATTGTTGCCGATCAGAACCACAGGGAGTCCGGCATCCAGAAAGCAGATCGCGATGCCGCGCCCCATCGTGCCGGGGCCGACGACGGCAACCTTGCGCACTTCGCGCGGCTTGGTATCGCGCGGGACGCCGTCGATTTTCAAGGCGGCACGTTCCGCCACAAATACATGGCGCAGCGCCTTTGACTGGGGCGACGCGACCAGCGCCTTGCAGGCCGCGAATTCCTTGTGGGCCGCTTCGCGGAAAGCTGTGTCGCTGGCCATCTCGATCAGGTCGACCGCTTGCTGGGGCGCGTTCTGTCCCTTGTATTTGCGGGCCAGTGTTGTGCGGGCCTGATCAAGGAGTGCACGGTCATACTCCGGCACCGGCAGATCGCTGGTCCGGCGCAGCTTTGCGCCGTCCGCCACGATCCGCGCGGCGAATGCCAAAGCGGCCTCGCGCAGATCGCCGGTTGCGATTTCGTCGATCAGTCCGGTCTTTTGGGCATGGTCCGCGGAGACCGGGCGCCCTTCGGTGATCATCGGCAGTGCCGCTTCCACACCGATCAGACGGGGTGTGCGCACGATGCCGCCGGAGCCGGGCAAAAGGCCCAGCGTCACTTCGGGAAGGCCGAAACGGGCGGCGGGGTCAGCCATGCGGTAACTGCACGCCAGGGCCACCTCAAGCCCGCCACCCAGAGCGGTGCCGTGCATGGCCGCCACGATAGGTTTGCCGCAGGCATCCAGCCGGTCAATGACGTTGCCCAGTTGCGGGTCTTGCATGGGTTTGCCGAACTCGCGAATGTCCGCACCTGCCATAAAGGTCCGGCCAGCGCAAAGGATGACCATCGCGCGGGCATCACCGTCGTTTTCGAGCCGGTCGACAGCGGCGACCAGCCCTGCACGCACCGCATGGGACAGTGCGTTGACAGGCGGATTGTCGACGGTCGCGACAAGGATATCGCCCAGCAGGTCAAGCGCTACGGCATCGGTAACAGTGTCGGTCATTCTGGAGTCCTCTTATTCAATTCCGCGCCCGGCATGGTCAGGACGACCTTGCCTTGGGCGCGACGTTCCATGACGGCGTCCAGCGCCTCGGCGTAGCGATCCATCGGGTATTCGCCGCCGATATGTGGGTTCAGGTGGCCCGCCTGGAACCAGTCGAACAATTCGGCCATGTTGGCAGCGTTCAGGTCGGGATTGGCGCGGGCGAATGCGCCCCAGAATACGCCGATGAGCGACGACTGTTTCAGCAGCAGCAGGTTGAGCGGAATTTTCGGAATATCACCCGAGGCAAAGCCGATGACCAGATAGCGGCCATTGATGGCGAGGGACCGGATTGCCGCCTCGGCCATTCCGCCGCCGACGGGATCATACACAACGTCAACGCCGGTCTTGCCGCAGATTTCCTTGAGGCGGGTGCGCAGGTCGTCGTTGGTATAGTTGATCGTCTCGTCCGCGCCATGTGTCCGGCAAAGGTCAAGCTTTTCGTCCGTGGATGCAGCGGCGATGACCCGTGCGCCCATCTGTTTGGCGATTTCGATGGCCGTCAGGCCGACACCGCCTGCCGCGCCAAGCACCAGAACCGTCTCGCCGGCCTGCAACGCGGCGCGATCGTTCAGGGCGTGGTGCGATGTGGCGTAGGTGATGACGAATCCGGCGGCCTGTTCAAAGCGCATGCTGTCGGGGATCGGATGAACGCTGCGGGCCGGGGCAACGGCCTGTTCGGCATATCCACCGGTTCCGGTAAACGCCAGAACGCGGTCGCCGGGTGTGACAGTTGTCACATCGCTGCCGACGGCACGCACGATACCGGCGACCTCGCTTCCGGGGGAAAAGGGGCGGTCTGGCTTGGTCTGGTAGTTTCCTTCCACCATCAGCCCGTCGAAAAAGTTGATCCCGCACGCCGCCACGTCGATCAGGACGTCATCTGCGCCCGGAGTCGGGGCGGGCACATCGTCGAGGGTCAGTTCGGCGCGTGGCGCGAATTCCCGGCAAATGACGGCTCTCATGGTCATGGCATTCTTTCCGTGGTCGGCGTTTCATTCCAACCCCGAGGATCGCCATTCATCGACCGGTGCGGCATCGTCCAATGGGACTAATGACGAATTATTGACGTACCGCCGGTTTTTCGCGGCGCAATTTCGGCTCTGTTCGTACGGGGGTCTTTTTCGGGTGCGTTCGGCCCTGAAATGATTAGTCCTTTCAGACGATGCAGCCGGTCTGCCCTGTCGCACATCGTGGTGGAAGCTTTTGGTGTCCATCCCTGAGGGGCAAAGTGCGGGATGGCTCGAACAGCAACAAAATTTATAGGGAGAGACACATGAAACGGACTATTGCGATGTCGCTGGCACTCGGAGCCATGGCGACCGCCGGACTGGCGCAGGATGGCCAGGTCAAGATCGGCGTTCTGAACGATCAAAGTTCTTCATTTTCGGCACTTGGCGGCACGGAGGTTGTCACAGCCGTAGAGATGGCGATTGCCGATTACGGTGGCGAGGCACTGGGCAAGCCGATTGAGCTGGTCTCTGCGGACCACCAGAACAAGCCGGAAGTCGGGCTGAGCATCGCGCGCCAGTGGATGGAGCAAGAAGACGTTGACGCGATTGCCGACATGGCGAACTCTGCCATCGCGCTTGGTGTCAACACGCTGATCGGCGATCTGAACAAGGTCGGCCTTTTCGTGTCGCCCCTCACGGACAAGCCGACCGAGGCCGATTGCAACGGTAATGTGGTTGCGTGGGCCTATGACGCGCATTCGGTCTTTACCAGCCCGGTCAGTTTCCTGCTCGACGATGGCGTTGAAACATTCTTTATCCTGTCCCCCGACTACGAGGCAGGCAAGGTTCAGGAAGCAACCGAAGAGGCCGCGATCCTTGCCGGTGGCGGCACGCTGGTCGGCAAGATCCGTGCGCCCTTGGGAACCACGGATTTTTCGTCCTATCTGCTTCAGGCACAAGCCTCGGGCGCAGAGGCGCTGATCATGAACATGAACGGCCCCGATCTGGTGAACGCTGTCAAACAGGTGCAGGAATTTGGCATCATGGCTGGCGGCATGACGGTCGCTTTGCCCATTCTGCACCAGTCCGACACCCGCGCAATCGGCGTTGACGCGATGCAGGGCGTGCGGTTTTCCGCGCCATGGTTCTGGACCCTGGACGAGGACTCCGAAAAATTCGGGCTTCGTATGAAAGAGATCACCGGCAACGCGCCCGGCTGGGTTGCCGCTGGAACGTACTCTGCGGTGACAAACTATCTGAAAGCTGTTGATGCCGCTGGAACCGACGAGGCGAAGGCCGTTCTGGCCCAGATGCGTGAGATGGATATCGACGACTTCTTCGTGAGCAACGCGACACTGTATCCGAACGGACGTCTGATTCACGACATGTATTCGATCGAGGTCAAGACACCCGACGAGGTGGAACAAGGCGACGATTTCTTCAAGCTCGTCTCGACGATCCCGGCGGATGTGGCGTTCAAGCCCTATTCGGAATCCGTCTGCGACATCGGCAAATAAAACCACACGAGACTATGCACGGGTGGCGGTTCAGACCCGCCGCCCGTCGTCATATCTGAGCACGGAAAGACCAGATGCCGGGATACATGATCTTCGAGATAGACATCACCGACCGGGCCGCATGGGATGCCTACCGCGAGGTTGCGGGGCCGGTGATGGCGCAGGGCGGTGGACGGTTCCTGATCAACAGCACCGAGGCCGAGCCGCTGGAAGGCGATTGGACGCCGCCGACCATTTCAGTGGTCGAGTTCCCGAGCATCGAGGCCGCGCGCGCATTTTATAATTCGCCGGCCTATCAGGCAACAATCCCGATGCGCCAACGGGCCTCGCGCGGGCGTGGCATTCTTGTGGACTGGTTCACCGCACCAGGCGCGGCAAAGGAAAATGCGACATGACAACGGCACTGGAACAGCCGGACTACATTATCGAAGCGACGGGGCTGAGCAAACTGTTTCACGGGTTTGCCGCCGTCGATGGCGTCGATCTGTCGGTGCGGCGCAACTCCATTCATGCGCTGATCGGCCCGAACGGTGCCGGCAAGACGACCATGTTCAACCTGATCACCAAATTCCTGCAACCGACCAGCGGCAGCATTCGCTATAACGGCGAGGATATCACCCGTTTGCGCCCCGAAGAGGTGGCGCGGCGCGGTCTCGTGCGGTCGTTCCAGATCTCAGCGGTCTATCCGCGCATGACGGTCCGCGAAAACGTGCGTATCGCGCTCCAGCGCCCGACGGGCACGTCCTACCGGTTCTGGCAAAGCGAAAAGGCGCTGCGTGTTTTGCATGACCGCGCCGACGCGCTGCTGTCGGATGTCGGCCTGATCTCTTATGCAGACCAGCCTGCGACGATGCTGTCTTACGGGCGCAAGCGGGTTCTGGAGTTTGCCACAACACTGGCGCTCGATCCCGAGATGCTGTTGCTGGACGAACCGACGTCGGGCCTTGGCCACGAAGACGTTGAATTGATCGCCCAACTGATCCGCAAGGTTGCGACCGACCGCACCGTGTTGATGGTCGAACACAACCTGTCCGTTGTGTCGTTGTTGTCGGACACGATCACCGTTCTTGCCGCTGGCCGTGTATTGGCCGAGGGCGACTATGACACCGTATCGCACGACCCCCGCGTGATTGATGCATATATCGGAGGGGTCGATGACTGACACGACACCGCTACTGGAGGTCAAGAACCTCGAAGGCTGGTACGGCGAAAGCAAGGCGCTGCACGGCATCAATTTCGACGTCCACAAAGGCGAGCTGGTCACGCTGCTGGGGCGCAACGGGGCGGGAAAAACATCAAGCTTGCGTGCGATCATGGGGCTGTTGCCCCGCAAGACCGGCACCATCCGGTTCGACGGGCGCGACATCTCGAACACGCCGCCGGAAACGGCTGCGCGTGCAGGGCTTGCCTATTGTCCCGAAGAGCGCGGGATATTTTCCAGTCTGACAGTTGCCGAGAACTTCGATTTGCCGCCGGTCGTGGCACCGGGCGGCATGTCGCGCAAGGAAATCCTGGACCTGTTTCCAAATCTCGAACGGCGCTGGACCAGTCAGGGCACCAAACTGTCGGGCGGTGAACAGCAGATGCTGGCGATCGGGCGTATCCTGCGCACCGGCGCGCGCACGTTGTTGCTGGACGAACCGACAGAAGGGCTCGCCCCCGTGATCATCAAACAGATCGGCACGGTGATCTCTGCGTTGAAGGAACGAGGTTACACGATCCTGCTTGTCGAACAGAACTTCCGGTTCGCCGCAAAGCTGGCCGACCGGTTCTGCATCGTCGAACACGGACGCGTTGTTGATGTGATCGACCGGGCCAATCTCGACGCCGAACAATCCAAAATCCAAGCGCATCTGGGAGTCTGATCCATGCCCGAAATATTCGGTATACCGCTGTCGCTTCTGTTCGGCCAACTGCTGGTCGGTCTGATCAACGGATCCTTCTATGCGATGATGAGCCTTGGTGTCGCAATCATCTTTGGCATGTTGCGCATCGGTAACTTTGTGCACGGCGCACAATATATGCTGGGGGCTTTCGGTGCTTGGTATCTGATGAACCTGCCCGAGCTGTTCCCCGGTTGGGGGCTGCCGTCCATCGGCTACTGGGGCGCGCTGATCATCGTGCCGATTGGTGTTGGTCTGATCGGTGCGTTGATGGAGCGTCTTTTCATCCGGCGGGTCTATAACCTTGATCACGCCTACGGGCTCTTGCTGACCGTTGGTCTTGCGATGTTCATCGAAGGCATGTTCAACGTCATGTATGGCGCTGCCGGACAGCGGTATGACGTACCCGCAGCGCTGCAGGGCGGTCTCAATCTTGGGTTCATGTTCCTTCCGATCTATCGGGCCTGGGTGATCGTTCTGGCGCTCACCGTGTGTTTCGGAACCTGGTATCTGATCGAGCGGACGAAGCTTGGGTCATACCTGCGCGCCGCCACCGAGAACCCCGATCTGGTCCGCGCCTTTGGCGTCAACGTGCCGCGCATGTTGATGCTGACCTATGCCTTTGGCGTTGGCCTGGCCGGTATGGCCGGTGTCATGGCCGCGCCGATCTATCAGGTCGGTCCCCAGATGGGGCAGTCGATCATCATCACCATCTTTGCCGTCGTTGTCATCGGCGGGATGGGGTCGATTTCGGGGGCCATTCTGAGCGGGTTGATGATGGGTCTGGCCGAGGGTCTGACCAAGGTGTTCTATCCGCAGGCATCGACCACGGTGGTTTTTGTCATCATGGTCATTGTTCTTGTGCTGCGTCCCGCTGGCCTGTTCGGGCGGGAAACGACGGTGCATTCAACCGCTGACGTATCGTCTGGCCGCGCCGGCAGCATTCTGGAAAACGGCAAGCTTTGGTTCGGTATCTTGTTGGCAATCGGCCTCGCGCTGCCGTTCACGCTGTTCCCGATCTTTGCCATGAAGATCCTGATCTTTGCCCTGTTCGCAATGGCGTATAACCTGATATTCGGCTATGTCGGCCTGCTGGCGTTCGGCCATGCCGCGTTCTATGGAACCTCGTCCTATGTCGCGGCGCATAGCGCGTCGGTGCTTGGATGGCCGCCCGAGCTTTGTGTGCTGGCCGGTGTCGCTGCGGCGACTGCGATCGGTGCCTTGTTCGGCTGGCTGGCGATCCGCAGACAGGGGCTTTATTTTGCGATGATCACGCTGGCTCTGGCGCAAATCATCTATTTCTATGCGCTTCAGGCCAGTTGGACCCATGGCGAGGACGGTATCCAGTCTGTGCCGCGCGGCATGCTGTTCGGCCTGATCGATCTGTCGGATTCGATGAATATGTACTTTGTGACATTGGCCGTGTTCATGGGGGCCTTTGCGCTGATCTACCGGATCATCCATTCGCCGTTCGGGCAGGTGCTCAAGTCCATCCGCGAAAACGAAGACCGGTCTATCTCGCTTGGCTATTCCACCAACCGGTTCAAGCTGATCGCCTTTACGCTGTCGGCCATGCTGGCCGGGCTGGCGGGGGGCATGAAGGCGATTGTGTTTCAGATCGCGTCGCTCATGGACGTGTTCTTCATGACCTCGGCCGATGCGTTGCTGATGACGTTGATCGGCGGTGTGGGCACCTTGCTTGGCCCGATTGTCGGGGCTGCCGTGGTCGTGACACTGCAAACCAAGCTGGCGACCTTTGGCGCCTGGGTGGTGGTGATTCAAGGGTCGATCTTTGTGCTCAGCGTGCTGTTTCTGCGCAAGGGCATCGTCGGCACGTTGGAAGAATATCTGGCCAACCGCAAAGCCCGCCGCGAAAATAGCGCGGCCCTGCCTGACAAGGCGGTGGAACCGGGCGAATGACCCGGCCTGCGGCGATCGTTATCGGCATCGGGCCGGGGCTGGGTCAGGCCTTGGTGCGTGCCTTTGCCAACGCCGGATTTTCGGTGGCCTTTGTCGGGCGGCGGCGCGATGCGGTGCTGGCGCATGAACGCGACATGCGGGCCGAGGGGCTGGATGTCGCGGGTTTTGTAGGTGACGCTGGCAAGCCGGAAATTATGGATCGCGTCTACGGCGCCATTGCAGACCGCTTTGGTCGGGCCGAAGTCTTGATCTACAACGCCGCCATCATCGAACCAGCGCGGTTCGTCACACCGTCGGGGCTGGCGCAGGCGCAATATGGCGATGCCGCCGGATGGGACGCGCGCGGTGCAACCGCGGATCCCGCCTATCTGGTTGACACGTTCCGCACCAATGTCGCCGGGGCGCATCACGCCGCGTCCCGCGTAGCGCCGGACATGATTGCGCAGGGCAAGGGGTCGATCCTTCTGACCGGCGGGGTTCTGGCATTCGAACCGTGGATCGAATGGGGTGTCACGTCACTGGGCAAGGCGGCGCTGCGCAGTATGGGGCATTCGCTGTTTAAGGAACTTCAGCCGCACGGGGTGCAAGCGACCACAATCGCGATCCACGGCACGATGCAGGCCGGAACGCCCTATGATCACGACGACATTGCGCGCGCTTATCTTGATCTGCATTTGCGTCCGCAGGAAGAGTGGACGCCGGATTACCATTTCAAAAAGGGTGCGCAGGATGACGGGGATCCCGATGCCTGAGACGTTGTCATTGCAGGGCGGTCGTGCGCTTGTCACCGGCGGCGCAAGCGGTATCGGCGCTGCGACGGCGCAAAAGCTGTCGGCGCTTGGCGCACAGGTGGTGCTTGCCGACATTGATGGGACCGCCGCCGCAGAGGCTGTTGCGACAGGTGTGGCCAAGGGGTTCGTGACGGGCAACGTCGCAGATACCGGCGACGCCGACCGTATGGTGCAGGACGCCCGCGACGCGATGGGTGGGCTTGATATGGTGTTCAACGCCGCCGGAATAGGCGACGACCTGATGCCGGTGCATTTGCAGGATCCCGACAGGTGGCAGCATGTCGTGGATGTAAACCTGAAAGGCACGTACCTGATCTGCCGCGCCGCTGGCGCCATCATGCTGGAAAACCGCACCGGCTCGATCGTGAACGTGTCGTCCATCGTCGGGCTGGGGGCCTTTCCGGGGCGTTCGGCTTACGGTGTGGCCAAGGCTGGCGTGATCCATCTGACCAAGACGCTGGCGTGCGAATGGGGCTCGTCCGGCGTGCGGGTCAACTGCATCGCGCCGGGCTATACAAAGACACCCCTAGTGCGCGATTTGCTGGATCGGGGCGTGTTCGATCCGGGGCTGATCGAACGGCGCACCCCTTTGGGCCGCTTTGCCGAATCCGAAGAGATGGCAAATGCAGCTGCGTTCCTGCTATCGGACTGGGCAAGCTATGTCACCGGCACAGTGCTGCCGGTGGATGGGGGCTGGGCGGCTTACGGGGCGGCCGGGGATGTCGACAAGAGCATCCCCACCAAAGCCTGACCTGACGGTCAGCTTTTGCGATATTTGTCCAATGATCCGTCTTTCAGCGCGGCAACCAGATCGCGTTTGCGGATCTTGGCGGCCTCGACCGGCATGTCGGTGATGAATTCGAACCGGCGTGGCACCTTGTACGCGGCCAACTGGTCGCGGCACCATGTGTTCAGATCGTCTGCTGTCGCGCTCTTGGACTTGCCCAGCACGATCACCGCGACAGGCACCTCGCCTTTCCTTGCGTCCGGCGCACCGACCACCGCGCACATCGCAACGGAGGGGTGACGGTACAGCAGCGTTTCGATTTCCAGCGGATAGATATTGTGGCCGCCGGCGATGATGACATCCTTCTTGCGGTCAACGATGAACAGATAGCCGTCCTCATCCAGATATCCCAGATCACCGGACCGCCAACCGTCGGGGGTAAACGCCTCGGCGGTGGCGGCTGCGTCGTTCCAGTATCCCTTTGCGATGCAATCGCCGCCGATGATGATTTCGCCAATCTCGCCGTGGGGCAGGGGGGCGTCATCATCGTCCAAAATCGAGATGCGCGAACTGCCCACAGGCACCCCGGCCGACCCTTTCTTGCGCAAGCCAAGAGTGGGTTCCATGACGTTCTGCCCACAAGTTTCGGTCGAGCCGTAAACCTGTGTCACGCTTGCACCGCTGATGGCCTCGAACCGCTCGATCACAGGCTGGGGCACCGGCGCGCCACCGGTGGTGCAGATACGAAGCGAGGTGAGGTCGTGTTGGTTTTCATCAGCCTCGTTGACGATGTAGACATACATTGTCGGCGTGCCGCCAAAGTAGGTGGCTTTGTAACGGGCGATATCGGCCAGCACGCGCCCGGTGTCCCAGCGTTCGTGCAGTACAATCGTTCCGGCGCCGTAAAGGCACAGGTTCAGCGTGACATTGAGCCCGAAATTGGTGAATAGCGGCACGGCGCAGACATAGACTTCTTGCGCGAACCGGTTGCGGTGCGACACCATCATGTCGCGCAGACTGGACAGGATGCTGAAATGCGTCTGGGCGATCCCTTTGGGTTGCCCTGTGGTGCCCGAACTGAAGAACAGGCAAGCGATGTCATCGGGGTCCCAAACCACATCTTCAAAGTCTTCCGGCGCGGCGGCCATCAGGGCGGTCAACCCGTCGGGCTCATCGGTGCCGGCGCTCAGACATGTCGTGAGCGCGGGAAATTCATCGCGGATTTCGGCAAAATAGGGCCACGTGGTCGTATCGGCGATCAGCGCCGTCATCCCGGCACTTTCAACAATGCGGCGCATTTCGGCATGGCGGAACATGGCGCTGATCGGGGCGGGAACCGCCCCCAGCCGCTGGCAGGCCCAAAAGGCGATTGCCATCATCGGTGTGCTTGGCAGATACAGGCCGACCCTGTCGCCGCGCCCGATCCCGCGTGCCGCCAGCACATGCGCAAGCTGCGCAGTGCGAACCGCAAAATCGCGATATGTCAGGCTTTCGGACCCGGCAATGATTGCCACGCGCTCCGGGCGCATTCTGGCGTTGCGGCCAATGATTTGCGATAGATATTCCATATGTTCCCCGGTGTTGCTGGCGCCGTGTCTTCGGTGTTTCTGGCCGCGTGTTAGATCAGGCCCTGCGCCCCGTCGATGACCAGAACCGCACCCGACACAAAGCGTGCATCGTCCGACAGCAGGTAGGCAAAACCGGCGGCGATGTCTTTGGGTTCGCCAAGCCCGTCTGCGAAACCCTTGAGTTTGGAGCGGCGAATGATCAGATCGGGATCGGCGTCGGGAACGGCGGGAATGGCGCTCATTTCAGAGCGGATGCCGCCCGGACAGATGGCGTTGAACCGGATCCCGGCGGTCGCGTATTCGGCGGCAAGCGATTTGGTCATGGTGATCAGCCCCGCTTTCGCCGACGCATAGGCGGTGGCATAGGCAAGCCCGTTCAGTGCCGCCAGCGATGAGGTGCTCGCCACGCTTCCGCCGGTCTTTTCCAGATGCGGGATCGCATCTCTGGTGATGGTAAACGTGCTGTTGAGGTTGACCTGAAACAGCTGGGCCCAATCGGCATCGCTGACATCGGTGGCGCGGGTCTTTGCATAGGCGCCGGCAATGTTGCAGACGCCGTCAAGCTGTCCGAAGGACGCCGCCGCGTCCGCAACCAGTGCGCGACAGGAAGCACCATCTGTGGCGTCATAGTGAAAGACCGATGGTTCCCGAGCGCCGGTTTTGGCAATGTCCGCGGCCAGCGCAGCGGGCGACGACGCTGCCCTGTCGGCAAGCGCGAGGCGGGCGCCTTCCTGGGCCAGACGCAGGGCCGTTGCCCGCCCGATCGACCCCGATGCGCCGGTCACAAGGATAACTTTCCCATCCAGTCTTTTCATGATTTCCAGCCCTGTAGTGCCCCATTTTGCGCCGATACCAACATCGTGCCGTCGTTATTTGCATCGTCTGTTTGGGGTAGGTCGCTTACTCCAACCGGACGATGCCGGTGGCAGAAAACGGGCACAGTCTGATCCTGAACAATGCAAAGGACCAAAGATGAAAATCCTGATCGTAGGCGGCACCGGAATGATCGGCGGCCATGCGGCCGCAAGGTTAAGCAGCCAAGGCCATGATGTGGTGTTGGGGGCGCGCAAGCCTGCGCTCTCTGAAACGCCGATGGCGCGTTATCCCGTGTTGATCGGCGATTATTCCAAGGGGGCGTTTTCACCCGATGACTTAAAGGAATTTGACGCCGTTGTGTTTGCCGCAGGCAACGATATCCGGCATTTGCCCAAATCCGTGGACCGGGATGAGTTCTGGCGCGTGATGCAAATCGAAGGTGTGCCCGATTTTGTCGAACGTGCGAAAAAAGGCGGGGTCAAACGCGTTGTGCAGATCGGCAGCTATTACCATCAGGTGATGCCGCATCTGGCCGAGACCGACGATTACGTGCGCGCCCGCAAGCTGGCGGATGACGGCGCGCGGGCCTTGGCGGGTGACGACTTCAATGTTTCGACGCTGAACCCGCCGTCGATTGTCGGGGTGATCCCCGGACTGCCTGCGCTGCGCTATGAAACGCTTGTCGCATGGGGTCGGGGCGAGCGGCCCGAGATCCCCGATTACGGACCCGCAGGCGGCACCAACTACATGTCCGTCAAATCCCTGACCGAAGCGATATCCGGCGCGTTGAGCAATGCCGAATCCGGCAAAGCCTATCTGATCGGCGACCAGAACCTGCATTTCAACGAATTCTTCCAGATGATATTCGACGCCGTCGGCAGCGACCGGATCGTCGAGGAACGCGATGCCGAACATCCGCTGTTGCCCGACGCCTTTATCGTGCCGGGGCGGGGCAATGTGCTGTCGTATGAACCGCCCGCCGACGAGGTGGCACTGCTGGGGTATTCGCGCAATGATGTGCAACGCGCGGTGCAGGAGATCGTCACGCTGGTCGGACCGACCGAATGACTGAAAGGCTGTCGTGGCAGGACATGGTGGCACTGCGGTTTGTGGCCGAAAGCTACGGCATGGCGGTAGATCGGAACGACGCCGCGCGTTTTGCAGCGCAGTTCACACCTGACGGCATTCTGGAATCGCCTCGTGGGCGGTTTTGCGGTCAGGCCGAGCTTGCGAGCGTGCCGGGCATGATGGCCGGGCTTTATGACCGCACGCATCACGGTGTCGTCGGGCAGGTTCCGGTTCTGTCGGACGGGGGAGTGGTGAGAGCAGACACCTATACCCATGCCCGCCACTACTATGCCGCGCGCCGTGACGGCGCGGAATACTGCTATGAAATGACCATCCGCTACGAAGATCGCTTTGTGAATAACGGTGACAGCTGGCTGCTGGCACATCGCATACTGGTTCTGGTCGGTGACGCCACCTATCGCACCGGGCGCGATCACGAGCCCGACACGGGAGACAAGACAAATGACCATTGAACAGGACCAAACCCTGCTGGGATTGTCCGGAAAAGTCGCGCTGATCACCGGCGGAGGGGCAGGCATCGGTCGTGCGACAGCAGAGCTGTTTGCACGCGCCGGAATGCGGATTGCCGTCGCGGAAATTGATGCCGACCGCGCATCGGATGTGGAGCGGACCCTGAAAGACGCGGGCTGTGACTGTCTGGTTTCGGTCACGGATGTGCGCAAGAGACCAGAGGTGGTCAAGCTGGTCGACGCCGTCGCCGCGCGATACTCGCGGCTGGATGTGCTGGTCAACAATGTGGGCGATTTTCTTGGCATCAAGGGGGAATTCGTCGACTCGCAAGAAGACCAGTGGCAGGCCCTTTATGAAATCAACCTGCTGCACATGTTCCATGTCACCCGTGCGGCGATTCCGCTGATGCGGCGCAGCGGCGAGGGTGGCAGTATCATCAACATTTCGACGGTCGAGGCGTTTCGCGGCATTCCCCTGACGGTGGTCTATGCCGCCTTCAATTCCGCCATCACCGGGTTCACGCAAAGCCTGGCCGTTGAACTGGGCCAGCATGGCATTCGGGTCAACGCCGTGGCTCCGGAAACCACAAACACCGCGCAGATCACCGCAACGCCCCGCGTGCCGCCGGAAAACCGCGAAAACATGAAACGCTGGTTCCCCATCGGGCGCTTTGGCGAAGGGTCGGATTCCGCCGGTGCGGCGCTGTTTCTGGCGTCGGATATGCTGTCGGGCTGGGTCAGCGGGACGACCATCGTTGTGGATGGCGGCGCGCTGGCGGCGGGGGCCTGGATGCGGATGCCCGACGACAACTGGACCCATCTGCCGATCATATCAGGCGACGGCTATACGCCGCGCAATGCGGGGGAGTAGCAACGTGTCAGACAGGTTAAAGGGCAAAGTCGCCTTCATCACCGGCGGCACCGGCGGCATCGGAGAAGTCGCCTGCCGCATATTCGCGGGCCAGGGGGCGCTGGTTGCCATCGCAGGCCGCAGGCACGAACAGGGCGAGACGATTGCCCGCGATATCCGCGCGACAGGCGGGCAGGCGCTTTTTGTGCGCACCGACGTGACCGACGAAGACAGCGTGGCCCGCGCGCTGGAGCAGACGGTTGCCGAATTCGGGCGGCTGGACGTTCTTTACAACAACGCGGGCGGATCTTCGGCCAGTGATGGCCCGGTGACGGAAACGCCGGCCAGCGTGTTTTGGGATACGATCAAGCTTGACCTCTTTGGCACATGGCTGTGCTGCCACTACGGCATTCCGCATCTGATCCGCAGCGGTGGCGGATCTGTCATCAACACCGCGTCGATCATGGGCGCAATGGGCGTGCCGAACCGCGATGCCTATTCGGCCTCCAAGGGTGGCGTGATTTCGATCACCCGGTCCATGGCCGTCGAATATGCGGCACAGAATGTGCGGGTCAATGTGATTGTTCCCGGTGCAGTGGCGACGGAACGGGTGCTGGCGTTTTTCGCGTCCGAGCCCCATCTTGAGGCGCAGAAAAAAGCCTATCTTCTGGGCCTGTGTGAGCCCGAGGATGTGGCCAATGCCGCGTTGTTCCTTGCTTCTGACGAGGCCCGGCGCACCACCGGGCAGCAGCTTTTCGTCGATAGTGGCATCCTGATTTCCTGATCCGATGGCACAGCGGCGATCTTAGTCTTTTCAGACGATGCCGTCGCCGGTCGCGTCGCACAACAGTTGGGAAAGTCACAGCGCGGGTCGCCCCGCGCTCCTTATTTCCGGAGAAGCCCATTGCGCGAAGCCGTCATTGTATCTGTCGCCCGCACCCCGATTGCCAAAGCCTTTCGCGGCGCGTTCAACGACACTGAAGCACCGGCGCTGTCCGGCCATGCTGCCGCACAGGCGCTGATGCGCGCCGACATAGATCCGGCATCGGTCGAAGACGTGATCATGGGCTGTTCCGCGCAGCAAGGCACGCAAGGCTACAACATCGGCCGGCTGACCGCCGCCGCAGCCGGAATGCCGGTGTCGGTGCCAGGCATGTCGGTGGACCGGATGTGTTCGTCGGGCCTGATGGCCGTGGCGATTGCAGCGCGCCAGATCATGTCCGACGGGATGCAGACGGTTGTTGCGGGCGGTGTGGAATCCATCAGCCTGACGCAAAACCAGCACAAGAACACCTATCGCAACCAAAGCCAGGCGGTGATCGAGCAATGGCCGCATATGTATATGACCATGATCGAAACCGCAGAGATCGTCGCCAAGAAATACGGCGTCACCCGCGAGGCGCAGGACGAATTCGCGCTGGCCAGCCAGTTGCGCACGGCCGCTGCCCACGAGGCGGGCCGCTTTGACGCCGAACTGGCGCCGCTGCCCACGCGCAAGATAGTGGTGGACCGCGAGACAAAAGAGAAAAGCGTCGAGGATGTCACGCTGACCCGCGACGAGGGCTTTCGCGCGCAGACCACGCTGGAGGGTCTGCAAGGATTGAAGCCCGTCTTTGCCGGTGGCGAGGTCATCAAGGAGGGCGCATTCGTCACTGCGGGCAATGCGTCGCAACTGTCCGACGGTGCGGCGGCGCTGGTGGTGATGGAGGCGGAAGAGGCCGTGCGGCGCGGTCTGAAACCACTTGGCCTCTATCGCGGTATGGCGGTCGCCGGGTGCGCGCCCGAGGAAATGGGCATCGGCCCGGTGCTTGCCGTACCCAAGCTGCTGAAACAACATGGCCTGACGGTCGACGATATCGACCTGTGGGAATTGAACGAGGCGTTTGCCGCGCAAGCGCTCTATTGCCGCGACCAGCTGGGCATCGATCCTGACAAGATGAACGTCGACGGAGGTGCCATCGCAGTCGGCCACCCGTTCGGCATGACCGGCGCGCGCTGCACCGCGCATATCCTGACCGAAGGCCAGCGGCGAGGCGCGAAATACGGCGTTGTGACCATGTGCGTCGGTGGCGGCATGGGCGCGGCGGGGCTGTTCGAGATCCTGTCATGAGCGCGCCTGAACCTCTCCAGACGCTGACGCCGGTGCTTGGCCCTGCAACGCAGCTTGGCTTTGTGGTGCGCGATCTGGATGAAGCAGTGCGCCATTGGATCGACGTATTGGGCGTTGGCCCGTTTCTGTTTCTGGAGAACGGCACAGGGCGTCCGGCACCGCAATCGATTTATCGGGGGCAAGAGGTGCGGATTGATATGCGGCTCGCCTTCGGGTTCATCGGTGATGTGCAGTTGGAACTGATCCAGCAGGTCAACGACGCGCCGTCGCCGTACCAGACATTTCTGGACGAAGGGCGCGAAGGCTTGCAGCATCTTGGGTACTGGGTGCCCGATCACGCTGCAGCCCGCAGCCGGATCGAGGCGGAAGGCTATGTACCCGAGCTGGTGATCCCGATCGCGGGGCAGCCCGATCCGATTATCTATTACAGCACGCCATCCGTCGTTGGCCCGATGCTGGAAATCGTGCCGCCCCGCTGGCGTCATGCGCGCGCGGCGGTGTCTAACCATCTCAAGGCGTGGAGCGGGGGCGATCCGCTGATCCGTTTTGACACCTACGGCGCATTTCTGGAACACGCGGGCGTCAGCTTCGACGATTGAGCGATGTCGGGTGGGGCTGGCTTATTTGAGCTGGCTTTCCAGCCAGTCGATCTGCTTGCGCATCTGGTCCAGCGAATTGGCAACACCGGCAGGATCGTGCATTGCACGGTCGCGCACGGTCAGCCCGTGCAGCGCCAGGTCAGCGATGATTTCAGCGATCTCGCCCGCTGATTTTGTGCCGCTTGGCGAATACCAACGCGATGTCCAGTTCGCCATGCCAATCACGGCAAAGGCCGCGATCTTTGGGTCGACATCGCGGAATTCTCCGATGGCGATGCCCTCGGTGATGCAATTGACATAAAAGTTGTAGATGTTGCGCCGCCCCTGATTATAAAGCGGCCCGAGCTCTTCGGGTATCTGGCTTTCGAGTCGTGCGAGCATGATGAAATGCGACCCCGACCCCAAGCGCCGCGTTATCCCGTCAACGATGGCATGGCGCAGGCGTTCGACCGGGCCCAGATCGGGGTTTTCCATCAAATCCTGCAGCCGGTTGGAGGGCGTCAGCGCCTCGGCCTCGACCAGTGCCGCAAGGATTTCTTCCTTGTTGCGGAAATAGTGGTAAACGGCGGATCGCCCCAGCCCGATTGCCCCAGCAATGTCGTTTATGCTGGTCTGGACATACCCTTTGGAGGCAAAAAGCTCGGCTGCGATGTCGATCAGTTGTTCGCGCACCAGTTCCTTGCGCGGATTGGTGGCGCCGCGTGTCTCTGTGGTCGTGCGGGACGATGCAGAGCCATTGCCTTGCTTGTCGGTCACGTCATTTGTGGCTTGGTTCACTGTTTCGCCTTCTACTGTTGGCAATGTGCCCTGGTCATTGAGAAAGATGGTCTCGCACTACTTTCATCGTAATTCCCGGCATCCGGCAAAATCGCCCGACGTGGGTTTCATTTTTTTGGTGCAAAAGCAAGACCCAGCTTCTGCTGGCATCCGGCAAGCCTGTCTGAAAACGCGTTCGCGATCTTGTCGAATGTCCAGTCGTCTTCCAGTACGGGCTGGGCGATCAGGGGGTGGGTGACGAAGGACAACTGCCGCCCGGCAATTCGCACGATCTGGCCGGTGATGTCACGCGCCCCGTCCGATAACAGAAACGAAACCAAAGGCGCGTTGACTTCGGCGGCGGGCAGCGCGTCATAATGCACGTCGCGGTTGGCACCTTGCAGCGCCATAAGATGCGCGTTCTGCGCAGCCATCGCCGTTTCTGCCAACGGCGAAATGGCGTTCATGCGGATGCCTGTGTCGCGGAGTTCCATCGCCCAGCTGAAGGTCAGGGATGAAATCGCGGCCTTGGTCGCGCCATATCCACCCAGCGCGATATCCCCGGCCTGTGATCCCGAGGCGACGTTGATAATGGACCCGCCTGTGCCCTGCGCCTTCATCTGCAAGGCGGCGGCGCGCGCGCATGAAGTGGTGCCGATCAGGTTGACGTCAATCATGTGCCGGATGTCGGCCTCGGTGGTATGTTCGAGCAGGGCAGGGCGCAAGATGCCCGCATTGTTGACGAAGCCGTCCAGCGCACCAAAGGCGTCAACACACGCGTCGACAAGCGCCACGCCCGCGTCCCAGTTCGAGACATCGGCGGGATGTGCTATCGCCTGCCCGCCCGCGTCGGTTATGGCTTTGGCGCAGGCATTTGCGGCGTCGCGGTCAACGTCATTGACCACAACACTGGCGCCAAGCAGTGCGGCGTGTTGCGCATAGGCCGCGCCAAGCCCGCCGCCCGCGCCCGTTACGACGATTGATTTGCCGGTGAGTTCCTTCATGTCCCGGCTCCTTGTGTAATGGGTTGTGTGGCCAGCGCCAGAAGATCGCGGGCATCCTGCGCACCGTTCAGCACGCGATTTTTTCGCGTGACGACTTTCCAGCCGTCGGCGGTCCGGTTCAATATCCAGTGGTTCGCGCTGGTGCGCACCGACTTCCATTGACCGTTGTCATGCACGAAAACCTGCGAATATCCTGTTGCAGTGGCGTCATCGCCATGGACCGAGATGACAGGCGCGCCCAGCACATGGGCGCAGCCCTGCTCGACATAGGTTTTATGGGTCGCCAACTCTACCAGAGCGGCAAGCTCCGTGCGCCCTTCAAGCGCGCCAGACCCGAAATCGTAGACCCCGTTCGCTGTCCAGAGATCCGCGGTTGCGTCACCGGACAGGCTGTCGACAGCGGGGCCGAAGCGGGCGATGATTTGCGCGATCTCGTCCTTGTCTTCCAAGGTGCGCAAACGCGCTTCAAGTGCGGCAATGCGGGCGGAGTCGGTCATGGGAGCATCCATCTTGTTCTTCTGTCACGTTCCGCCCCTGCAGAAACTGCCGCATCGTTCATTTGCAGGATGCACAGCCGAAATCTGCAACCCAACGCATCCATCCCCCGTTCGGACGATGTAGAATGCGCTGCCATGCGCTGTCATGGCATCGAATTGCCAAGCGACGACAGGCGGGCCGATGGAACTGACACTGACCGAAGACCAGATTTTTATCCGCGACGAGGCACGGCGCTTGTTGGCTGCAAAGGCGGATGGCGATGCGCTGCGCCGGATTGTTTCGGGTGGTGACGGGGTCGATGCCGATCTCTGGAAGACGATTTCCACCGAACTGGGCTGGTGTGCGATGACCATCCCCGAGGATCAGGGCGGCGTCGGGCTGGGCCTGACCGAGCTTGTCTTGCTGATGGAAGCGGTTGGCGAACGGCTGGCGCCCGTTCCGTTGTGGTCGACAGCCTGTCTTGCCGTGCCGTTGCTGATGGCCGTCGGCACTGACGCGGCGCGCGCATGGCTGGAACGCATCGCGGAGGGGGACGCCGCTGCAACCGTGGCAATCGCCGACATGAATAGTGCGATGCCGCTGCGTGGGGCAGGTGTTACCGCAACCCGACAGGACGACGGTTATACCCTGCATGGCAATCTGCCGCTGGTGACGGATGCCCAAGTGGCAGGACTGATCCTTGTGCCGGCGCGGATCGGCGACGAGGTGGCCGTTTTTTCGCTGGAGCCGTCGACCAGACCTGACGTTCGCAGGCTCGACACGCTGGACCGCACCCGCCAGTTTTGCGCAGTCGCGTTGAACGATTTTCCAGTGCCTGAAACCGCCCGACTTGACAGGAACGGCATCACTGCCGACGCGTTGGAACAGGCCGAAACGACCGCAACCCTTGGGCTGGCTGCCGAGCAGGTTGGGCTCGCGCGGGGTGCGATGAACCTGACGCTGGATTATATCAGCGAGCGGGTGCAATTCGGACGCACGATTGCGTCGTTTCAGGCGGTCAAACACCGCTGCGCCGCGCTTGAAGTTGATTTTGCCGAACTGCGCGCGCTGATCTTTGGCGCTGCCGCACAGACCGACCCGGCAGAGCGTCTGCTTGAGGTTGCAGGCGCGCGCGCCCTTGCATCGGACCTTGCGTTTCGCGCGTCCGAAGAGGCAATCCAACTGCATGGAGGCGTTGGCTTTACAACCGAATACGCGCCGCATCTGTATTTCAAACGGGCGCAGGCCAGCTGGCATATGCTCGGTTCTCCCGAACACCACCTTGACCGGATCGCGGCGCATTGCCTGCCGGACGGAGACGCCGCATGACACAGCAAAACCTGAGCGACCTGCGCGCCGAAATCCGCGACTGGATGGACACGCATCTCACAGGGCGGTTTGAACCCCTGCGCTCTCGCGGCAATGCAGGTGACGGTGATGCGCTGCCCGAGCTGCGCAAGGCGTGGGAGCAAGAGTTGGCACGCGGCAACTGGACCTGTCCGCACTGGCCAAGGGAACATGGTGGGCGCGGCATGTCCGTTCCGGAACAGATCGTGTTTCAGGAAGAATACGGCCGTGCCGGTGGTCCAGGCCGAATTGGCCATATCGGCGAAGGGCTGGTTGGGCCGACGCTGATCGCCTTTGGCACCGAGGCACAGAAACAGCAGTTCTTGCCGGGGATTCTGGCAGGGACCGAATACTGGTGTCAGGGCTATTCCGAACCGGGCGCCGGATCGGACCTTGGCAACATCCGCACCCGTGCAACCCGCGATCTCGACAGCGGTGACTGGCTTGTCAGCGGGCAAAAGGTCTGGACTTCGCTGGCGCATCTGTCCGACTGGATTTTCGTTCTGGCGCGGTGCGAGGCCGGAACGGTGGGACGGCACGGACTGATCTTCTTGCTGATGCCGCTGGATCAGAGCGGGGTGGAAATCCAGCCGATCGAGCAGATGGGTGGGGGGGCCGAGTTCAACTCGGTGTTTTTCGACAATGCACGCGCCAAAGCTGAACATGTGGTCGCAGACCCTGGCGAGGGATGGCGGATCGCCATGGAATTGCTGGGCTTTGAGCGGGGCATTTCCACGCTGGGCCAGCAAATGGCGTTCGCGCAGGAGCTTGAGGTGATTTGCGACATCGCACGCGAAAACGGCACCGCGAAAAACCCTGCCATCCGCCAGCGGATTGCGCGGGCCTGGTCCGGGCTGCGCGCGATGCGCTATCTGGCGCTACGGGTGCTTGGGGATGATGGTTCGCAAGAGGTGCAGCGCGATGCGCTTGGCTATAAATACCATTGGTCCAACTGGCACCGGGATCTGGGCAAACTGGCGATGGATGTGCTTGGGCCCGAGGCGGGCGTGCTGGATGAAAACGACCCGCGCAAGGAACGCTTGCAGCGCATGTTCCTGTTCAGCCGTGCTGACACGATCTATGGCGGCACCAATGAAATCCAGTTGAACCTGATCGCCGAGCAAGGTTTGAAAATGCCGCGCGAACCGCGCGGAACGAAAGGTTGACGGCGTGGGAATCCAGGACGCGGATATCGCGACGCTGATCGCCACCGACAGTTTGCGCCGTCTTGTCACGACCTATTCGCGGGCCGTGGATCGCCGCGATTTTGAGCTGTTGCGCAGCCTTTACCATGACGACGCTCTAGATACGCATGGAAAAATGTTCGAGGGCGGCGCCGATGCCTATGTCGCGTTCGTGCAAAAGGCGCTCGCCGCCTACGAGATGACCGTCCACTACGTCGTAAACATGAATTTTGTCATCGACGGCGATGCGGCGCAGGGCGAGGTTCACAAGATCAACTGGCACCGCACCCACGCGGGCCAAGAGATCGTCACCGGCAGCCGCAGTCTGGACACCTATGCAAAGCGGGATGACGAATGGCGGTTTTGCAGCCGGTCGATCACGCTGGACTGGGCGCGCAAGGGGCCGATCGACGCTGCGGCCCATGCCGATTTCGCGGCCGGTTCGCCCGCCGGACGCGCGGGTCCGGAGGACCTGTCCTATCGGCTGCTTGACCAGTTTACACGCTTTTCCGAAAACTAATGGAGGACACCAAATGAGTTCTGACAAACCGCTTGCCGGAAAAATTGCCGCCGTGACTGGTGCCGGAAACGGGATCGGGCGGGCCTGCGCCATTGCCTACGCCCGCGCCGGTACAGATGTTGCGGCCTTTGACCGCGAGGAAGGCGCGCTGGCCGAAACCATCGAAATGCTCAAAGCCGAAGGCGTGCGTGCCACGGCCCTGCACGGCGATATGACCAAGATCGAGGTGGTTGAGGAGACTTTTGCAAAGGCCGCGCGAGATCTGGGCGATATCGACATCCTTTGCAACAATATCGGCCAGACCGCGCGTGAAAACTATTCGGATTTCTGGGAGGCAAAGCCGGAGACGCTGAAATTTGTCATCGACGTGTCTTTGATGGCGACGCTGATCTGTTCGCGGCAGGTCGTGCCGGGAATGCGCGAACGCAAGTCGGGCAAGATCGTGTCGATCTCGTCGGATTCGGCGTTCAACGGCGATATCGGGACGGTCGATTATGCATCGGCCAAATCGGGGGTGCTGGGGTTCACCCGTGCGTTGGCTCGCGAACTTGGGCCGTTCAAGGTCAACGTCAACGCCGTTTGCCCCGGCCCGACCAACACCCGCGCGATGCAACGGATTCCCAAAGACTCTTATGACCGCGCCCGCAATGCGATCCCGATGCAGGAATTGTGCGAACCCGAAGATATCGCAAATGCCGTGACATTCCTGTCGAGCGATCACGCGCGGTTTATCACGGGTCAAACCCTGCTGGTGAACGGCGGGCGGGTCTTCCACTGACACCGGCTTGGCCCCTTCCCGAAAGGGCGCGGGGCCGATAGTCCAAGCAGACGATGCTGCAGTGCAAAATCTTGGGCCAACTGGCAACATGATCACAACTGAACCCGAAAACGGAGGTCCGATGACACGCGATCTGCATACGCCGCTTTGCGAAAAACTAGGATGCCGGTTTCCGGTCGTCCAGACGGCCATGGGCTGGGTCGCGGATGCGCGACTGACGGCGGCAACATGCAACGCCGGTGGCTTTGGCTTTTTCGCAGGTGCCACGACAGAGGCCGGGGACGTTGAAAACCAGTTGCTGAAGATCAAGGACCTGACGGATAAACCGTTCGGCGTCAATTTTCACATGTTCCAGCCCAATGCCGACGAAGTGCTGGAAATGGTGATCAAGCATGGCGTGCGTGCTGTCAGCTATGGGCGCGGCCCGGATGCAAAGACCATCGGGCGTCTGCGCGATGCCGGTGTTGTTTGTATGCCCACCGTCGGTGCGGTGAAACACGCGGTCAAGGCGGTCGAGTTGGGCGCTGATGTGATTACCATTCAAGGCGGCGAGGGTGGCGGGCATACCGGGTCTGTACCCACAAGCATCCTGTTGCCGCAGGTTCTGGACGCGGTCGATGTTCCGGTGGTTGCGGCCGGTGGCATGTATGACGGTCGCAGTCTTGCGGCCGCGCTGGCCTATGGCGCTGCCGGAATTGCAATGGGAACGCGGTTCCTGCTGACAAGCGACTCTCCGGTCCCGCGCAGCGCGCTTGACCGATATCTGGAGACAAAAGACCCCGGTGTCATCAAGGTGACAAAGGCCGTGGACGGGATGCCGCAACGCTTTATCGAGAATGACGAAATCCGCCATCTTGAAAGCATGTCCCTGCCTGCGCGATTGGCGATGAGCCTGAAATACGCGCGGCAATGGGGTAAGGATGCAGGGCTTGGCCCGCTCGGTATGGCCAAGCTGGGCCTGAAAGTGGCGACCAGCGGCGAAAGCAGTTTTGCCCAGACGGTTATGGCCCCCAACCTTCCGACGCTGGTGCAGCGTGGCGTGGTTGAAGGCGATGCCGACAAAGGGTTGCTGCCAAGCGGTCAGGTGGCCGCCGCAATCGACCGGCTGGAAAGCTGCGAAGATCTGATTGCAGGCATCATGGCGCAGGCAAATGACAGGCTGGACGCGCTAAATGCACTGACGGGCAAACAAAATGGATGACGCGATGAGCCAGAAACAATTCCGCACCGAAATCGCCGATGGCATCGCCGAACTGGTGATCGAAAACCCGCCGGTGAACGCGTTGGACAGCGTCGGCTGGCGCAGTCTGAGCCAGGAGATCGACGCGCTTCAGGCCAATGGGGATGTGCGCGTTCTGGTCATTCGCGCCGAAGGGCGCGGTTTCTGCGCGGGCGTGGATATCAAGGAACTGCAACGCCATCCTGATCGCATTCCGGAAGTGAATGCCGGCAATTGGGAAACATTTCGCGCGATCCATCGCGGGCTGAAACCGGTTATCGTGGCGGCGCACGGCTATATTCTGGGCGGCGGGATCGGCATCTGCGGCTCTGCCGATATCATCTTATGTTCACCGGATGCGAGTTTTGGCGTGCCGGAAGTGGATCGGG
Source organism: Marivita sp. S2033 (assembly GCF_046592965.1). Lineage (NCBI taxonomy): Bacteria > Pseudomonadati > Pseudomonadota > Alphaproteobacteria > Rhodobacterales > Roseobacteraceae > Marivita > Marivita sp. S2033. The sequence continues at coordinate 115,299 of NZ_JBISBV010000007.1, read as the reverse complement.
GTGCACTGGGTGCAGGCGCGCATCTTCAGCGGCTGTTTCCTGCCCAGAAGGTCCGCCAGATGTATTTCACCGGCGAACCTATCGACGCTGCCGAAGCCTATCGTCTGGGGGCTGTGGAAAAAATTGTGCCTCGGGACAGCCTGCGTGATGCCGCTTTGGAAATTGCGGCGACCATCGCTGCGAAAAGCCCGATCATGATCCGCCTTGCCAAAGAGGCGTTGAACGGGATCGAGGACGGCGATCTGGAACATAAATACCGTTGGGAGCAGGGCTTTACCGCGCAGGCGTATCTCACTGCAGAATCGCAAGAGGCGCGCGACGCCTTTGTCGGCAAGAGGGACGCGGATTTTGAAGATGGCAAGGCCGGAAAGGCAAAGGCATGAGCGACGCAACATCGATTAACGCCCCGAAATACGTCGAGGGCCACGGCCTTTTGAACGGTAAATCTGTGCTGATTACGGCGGCGGCAGGTGTGGGTATCGGCTTTGCGGCTGCCAAACGCGCCATCGAGGAAGGGTGCCGCGCCATCATGATTTCGGATATTCACCAGCGGCGGCTGGACGAAGCGGCCGAAAAACTGCGTGCGATTGGCGGGGCAGAGGTGCACGCCCAGATCTGCAACGTCACCAACGAGGACGAAGTGAACGCGCTTGTCGACGCCGCCGAAAATGCGCTTGGCGGGATCGATGTGCTGATCAACAACGCAGGGATGGGCGGGTTTTCCACTGTCGCGGAGATGCCGGACGACCAATGGAACCTTGTCCTTGACGTCACGCTCACAGGTACGATGCGCATGACGCGCGCCGCACTGGCGAAAATGACACCGCGCAAGGCCGGTGTGATCATCAATAACGCATCCGTTCTGGGCTGGCGTGCGCAAAAAGGGCAATCCCACTATGCCGCTGCCAAAGCCGGTGTCATGGCGTTTACCCGCTGCAGCGCGGTCGAAGCGGCCGAGCACGGCATACGCATCAACGCGGTTTCGCCGTCGATTGCGATGCACGAATTTTTGAAAAAAGCCGCTGGCCCCGGCGAGCTTGAGGCGCTGACCTCGCAAGAGGCGTTTGGCCGGGCGGCCGAGGTCTGGGAAGTCGCCAACGTCATGATGTTCCTCGCCAGCGATTATTCCGGCTATATGGTCGGCGAAATCGTGTCTGTTTCCAGCCAGAGGGCGTAAGAATGGGGCTGGTCTTTTCATCGCCGCAACAGGCGGCGGATGCGGTTGGGTCCGATCTGGGATGTTCGGACTGGCTGCGCATTGATCAGGCGCGGATCGACACGTTTGCCGACGCAACGGGCGATCACCAATGGATTCACACCGACCCCGAAAAGGCGCGTGATGGCCCGTTTGGCGGTACTGTCGCCCATGGATATCTGACATTTTCGCTGATCAACAACTTCCTGCCCGACCTTTTTCGGGCCGAGGGTATGAAGATGGGCGTGAATTACGGCGCGGATCGCGTCCGGTTTCCTGCACCCGTGCCGGTCGGGTCGCGCGTCCGCGCCGCCGGTACGCTGCTCAAGGCCGACGTTCTTGAGGGCAATGCGCTGCAATCTACGGTTCGGGTGACGATGGAGCTTGAAGGTTCGGACAAGCCGGGCTGTGTCGCGGACATTGTGGGCCGGTATTATTTCTAAAACGAAAGCCGAGGTCATGAGTACAACACACGACGACATCCTGCTGCGTCTCGACAGGATCGAAAGCCGCGACGAAATCCGCCAGCTGATCTCGAAATACTCGCTGGCGCTGGACATGCGCGATCTGGATGCGATGGCCGGGCTGTTTGTGCCCGACGTGAAGGCGGGGCGCGACACCTACGGGCGTCAGGCGTTCCGGGACTGGCTGGATGATACCATGCGCAAACAATTCGATGGCACGTCGCACCATGTCGGCACCACGATCATCGAACTGACCGGACCGGACGAGGCGGTGGGAATCGTCTATTCCAAAAATGAACATGAAACCGGACCGGAATGGGTCATTATGCAGATGATGTATTACGATCATTACAAGCGGGTTGATGGGCGTTGGTGCTTTGCACGCCGCCAGCCGCTTTACTGGTATGCAACCGATCTGAACAAACCCCCCATCGGTGCGAGGAAAATACGCTGGCCGGGGCGCGAACCTTATGAAGGATCGTTCCACGCGCTGTTTCCGTCGTGGAAGGAATACTGGGATCGGAGCGGCCCGAACGAGGGCGCAATCGCGGAACCGGCCCCGCTGGAAGAATTCATCGAGACAATGCGCCGGGGCCAGACTGTAAGCGGGATACGGGTGCGTTAAACGGCTGGGTCCCTACAGGAAAAACAACAAAACCCCGGATCATTTCCGGGGTTTTCTTTTATTCTGATGGGATGGCCAGGCCTTTCAGGCGGCGTGGGGTGCGCCGCCACCGATCGCTGCAGCACTGTTCAGCACCATCCGGACGAGCTCTGTCTGACGCGAAATTCCGTTCTTGGAGAAAATCGACCGAAGATGCGCGCGCGCAGTGTTCCGGCTGATTTCCAACTCGATGGCGGTTTCTTCCAGCGACAAACCGGCGGCCAGTTGTCGTGTCACGGCGGCCTCTGCGGGGGTCAGATCGAACAACCGGCGCACGGCATCGCTGTCGAGCTCCAGCGCGGATTCGCGGTCGCGCAGATAAATCGCAACAAGGCGCTGCCCCTTCGGGCAGAGCGCGGGATCGACGCGGCGCGCCATGACGCCAAGCGTTTTCAGCCCGGACTGGCCTGTCAGCGCAAGACCGCCCTCGTGATCGTTTTCCTCACCTTCAGCAGTCGCGCGGATCAGCGCCTGCAATGTGCGGTCATCGGATGCATTGGTCGCGCGCAGTTTGCGGAAATGCAGCTGCAACCCGTCGCGGGCATTCAGTATTTCGCGGGCATGATCGGTCATGCGCAACAGGTGGCCCGACGCATCTGCCAGGACGAAACCGATGTTCATCCGGTCCATCGCGCCCGAGAACAATGTATTGTCCATCGCGGTATCGCGAAGGCGGTCTGCAAGGCTAAGGGACGATGACATCTGAGACGCGATCACCCCCGCCAATGCGGTTTCTTCATTGCCGAAGCGCGCAAGATCGCGGTCGCGAAAGATCCAGAGATTGCAATCTTCCGGCCCGGTTACGTCTTGGGAACCGGCAGCTTCGACAAACTGGTACCGGTCCATCAATTCGCGGATCGCGGAGGATCGGGCAAATGCGGCAGGGTCGCCATCATAGGAGACAGGGCCGAATGCGCTGTCTGCATGCAACGCGATATTGTCTGCAGCGTCTGGTGCCGACAGCAACACGATGCGCGCGTAAAAGTGGTCTTTGATGATATCGAGCAGTTCGGACACGGTTGCGCCGGTTGTGGCGCTGCGTGTCACATTGTTCATGAGATGCCCGAACGCGACTGCGGATTGTGAGTGATAAGACATAAGATACCCCCCTTGCGGCACGCGCTATGCGGCCCAAGCCATTTGTTTTTTGATGCAGTGCAAGGCGCATTCAAGAAAATGCGCGTTGAAGGACGCTACCGGCTCAGGCGGTGCGGTCTCGAATGGGTGAGATATTCGGTGTGGTCTCGCAGGCCATGTCATCCTCCCGGGCTTGCCAACTTTCATCATCGTGTCATTAGTTTTACGGTCTGTCAAATTATTTGTCACTGTGTCGAAAATTGCCGCAGTGCGTCAATATCTAGATGTTCAGAGCCAGACAAAACCTGAAAATATGGCGTGATCTCAGGCTTTTAATGCGTTTGGGTCGCTTGCCGCGTTGTCATCGCAATTTGCCCTACAGAGCATCCCGGCAGGGCGTGCAACGGCATTCCTGCTCTGCAGGACGCGGTGCAGGCGCGGGGGGAGAATCGCCATCTCTGGGGGATACAAAAAAGGCCCCGCCAGATCGGCGGGGCCTTCGTTATTGAAGAACGCAGGGGAGGAGCGCGTTCGACAAAACTGGTGTTTTACGAGTCGTTGCAATCGGCGCGCTCGACGAGACCATCCTCGCGCAGAATGTAGGGGTTCTTGACCACCACAATGGACTCCGGCGCAGGCAGGAAGTGGTTCGTTGCACTGGCCGACAAGGCTCCTGTCTGGACTTCGATCTGGTCGGCATTCTCTTGAAGCCAGTCGCGGATCGCCGTCCCATCAAGCGTGCCGGCGCCATTGGCAGCGGCCGCCAGAATCAGCGGCTGGATGTAGTAGGGGTTCAACGCCGGAGCGCCGCCCATCCGGTCAAGATTGTCGATACGCTCGTTGGCGCGGACCGAAAATTTGGCAAATGGCGATTCGCCGACCGCGTCGCCGGGGCAATATGTCATGCCGACGAACTGTGTGCTCATCACGCCCTCAAAGGCTTCCTCTCCCAAAAGCTCGGCATTGCCGACGGCATAGTTGGTCATTGTCTGGTTTGCCAGAACCGGAACGTCCCAACCGATATCCAGACGGTTTTCCAAAAGTTTGCGTGAATCGTCGCCAATCGAGTTGATCAGGAGAATCGCATCGGTCCCGGCGCTGCGCATCGAGAACAGCTGTGGCGTCATGTCTTCGGTGCGGAACGCAAATTCCTGCACGATCACCGGCTCGATGTCGCGGGTTTTCATGTAGTTCAGGATATCGCTGATTGCCGCCTTGGACATGCCGCCGTTGTCGGAAATCAGGCCCAGTTTCGTCGCGCCCAGCACGTCGATGGCATAGTCGATGTTGGCCTGCATCTGGTTCACGCCCGTTACCGAATCCGAGAAATGGTAGGGTGCGAATTCAGGCGTCAGCTCTGTTGACGCGGCCGTCGAAAGCTGCACGATCTGCTTTTCGGACGAAACCGCCGTAATCGGGATGGTTTCCTGACTGGTGGCCGGACCCACCAACAGCGACACACCTTCGTTTTCGATCAGCCGGCGCGCTTCGCTGACGCCATGTGTCGGATCGGTCATCGTGTCGGCCATAATAAGCTCGACCTGCTTTCCCAGGATGCCGCCGCTTTCGTTGATCTCTTCAACGGCCATTTCCCAGGCGAGTTTTGCGTTGATGCCGATGGATGCACCGCCCCCTGTCAGCGACATGATGCCGCCCATTTTTATGGTGTCATCTTGTGCGAATGTCGCGGTGCCAAGCATCGACAGCGCGGTTACGGATGCAGTCAGCGTAAGTGCTGTTCTGCGGGAAAGTTCTGGTTTCGTCATGTGGTGATCCTCCTCTGATGAAATCAGCAAAGCCGGGGCGGACGGTTCCGGCATCACTCATTCAGACTAGATCACGACGTGCACGGTGATTTTGGAGATCACGCCGGAGCGGTGTGGCGGCGCATGATGTCCAGGAAAAGGGGCGGTTCACCGCCGCCATGCACTTCAAGCGTCGCGCCGCTTATAAAGAGCGCCATCGGGGACGCCAGATAAAGTGCGGCTGCGGCAATGTCTTGGCCGCGCCCCATTCGCTGCATGGGCAATGCGGCGGCCAGTTCGTCCTGGGCCTGTTGCGATCCATAGCTGAGTTCGGTCTGTTCGGTTTCCATCAGCCCCGCGACAATTGCGTTCACGCGCACTTTCGGCCCCCACTCCTGCGCCAGCGATCCCGTCAGGCTTAGCAATCCCGCCTTGGCAGCGCCGTAAGCGGCAGTGGTGGGGGCCGGACGTTGCCCGGCGACGCTGGCGATATTGACGATGGACCCGCCTGTGTCCTGCTTGACCATCCAGGTATGGGCCGCCTGACACAGATGCAGCGGGCCGGTCAGGTTCAATGCGATGATCGCTTCGGAAAAGCGGGGCGATACGGTTGCGGCGTCTGCGGGTGGCGAGCCGCCTGCATTGTTGACCAACACGTCGACCCGGCCATGTGCCGCACCGACCGCATCAACAAGATCGCGGCACGATTGTGCATCACGCACGTCACATTGATGGAAAGTCGCCTGACGTCCGCGGCTTTCGGGCAGTGTGTCGGGCTGGGTGCGGGCACAAACCGCGACATTGGCACCGGCCTCAAGAAACGCTGTCGCAATATGGCGACCGATACCCTTTGTTCCGCCTGTCACGATGACGGTCTGCCCGTCCATCGACGGCAGATAGGAATTGGATTGGGGCAAAGCGAACTCCATCATTGTCTATGCGCGCAGGCCTGCGTCTTCGTGTTTAGCGGAAGAATACCATATGCAATTCGTCTTTTCGGACGATGTGGTGCGGCGTGCTCCGCTCTAGTTTTTCAAAGTCAGGACAGGGTTCATTCGCGGCCCGGATGGCAAGGAACAGGCAGCATATGACCGCACAACTCGCACCTGAAGACTTTACGACGATTCCCGCCCTTTGCGAATGGACTGCACAGACTTACGGTCATGATACCGCCATTGAGGACGGTGAAGTCACGTTGAGCTTCGTCGAATTTGACGCGCTGCGCCGCCGCATCGCGCGGGCCTTCATCGCCAGCGGGATCGAAAAGGGCGACAAGGTGATGATCTGGGCGCCGAACAGCTGGAAGTGGTTTGCCACCGCGATGGGGCTGGTCAGCGCAGGCGGCGTTCTGGTGCCCTGTTCGACGCGGTTTCGCGGGGCCGAGGTGGGTGAATTGATCCTGCGGTCCAAAGCGACGATGATGATGTCGACGGGCAATTTCCTTGACCGCTATTACCCTGGGATGCTGAGCGCGGAACAGCGGGCGCCATTGCGTGATCTGGTCGTTTTTGATGACGCGGCCGAGGGCGAGACCGGATGGGAAACCTTCCTGAAACGGGCAGACACCGTGGATGAGGCGGCGCTGGATACACGTACAGCCAGCATCGGGCCGGATGATCTTTGTGACACGTTGTTCACGTCGGGAACCACCGGATACCCCAAGGGCGTGATGTATGCCCACCGCCAATGCCTGCGTGCGATTGATGCCTGGGCCACGCGCGTCGGTATCCGGCGCGGTGACCGGATTCTGGTCATTCCGCCGTTTTTCCATGCTTTCGGCTATCGCTCGGGCGCGATCGTTTCGCTGATGCGCGGCGCGGTCATGATGCCGCATCTTACATTTGATCCCGCCGAAATTCTGGAGCGTGTCGCGCGTGACAAGATTTCTGTTATTCCCGGCCCGCCAGCGATTTTTCACGGCATGTTGCAAAATCCCGATCTGGCGAAATTCGACACCTCCAGCCTGCGTCTGGGCCTGACCGGCGGGTCTGTCGTGCCTGCGACATTGATCCGGCGGATGCGGTCCGAACTGGGGTTTGCGGGCGTCTGCAATGGCTATGGCCTGACCGAATGCGGCGGTTACGGCACCATGTGCTTTGCCGATGATACCGCCGAAGTCATCGCCAACACCGCAGGCAAACCGATGCCCGACACCGAGATCCGCATCAGATCACCCGAGGGTGCATTCCTGCCCGATGGCGCACCGGGAGAGATCGTGATCCGCGGATATCTGACCATGAAGGGCTATTTCGAAAATCCCGAAGCGACAGCCAAGACCATTGACGCAGATGGCTGGTTGTCGACGGGGGATATCGGGTATTTCGACAGCGATGGAAACCTGCGCATCGAGGACCGCGTGAAGGATTTGTTCATCACGGGCGGCTTTAACTGCTATCCGGCGGAAATCGAGCGGTTTCTCAGCGCCCATGACGCGGTGGGCCAGATCGCCGTGATCGGCGTACCGGACGACCGGTTGGGCGAAGTCGGCAAGGCCTTTGTCGTGCTGCGCCCCGGCGCGCATATCACCGAGGCCGAACTGATTGCCTGGTCGCGCGAGAATATCGCCAACTTCAAGGTGCCGCGCAGCGTTGTGTTTCTGGACGCGCTGCCCACCAGCGCGCAGGGCAAGGTGGTCAAGGACGAGCTTCGAAAACTGGCAGGGATCGCCTGAAGCATTCAAAGAACACGCTCTGACAGCAAATAGGGCAGGCGTTGGGCCTGCCCTGGATCATCAGGTTAGAACTTGGGCTGGAGTTATTTTGCCCCGTAAACCGGCTTGGCCGGATTGCGTTGGGCCAGCAACTCGGTGATTTTCCCGCCGATGGATACGGCGTCCCAGCGGCTTCCCTTGTCGAATTCGGGGCCGTCGGTCCAACCTTCGCAAATCCGGATGTTTCCCCCGAGAAGTTCGAACACCTGACCGGTCACTTCGGCGGAGGCCGTGCTGCACAGCCACGCCAGCAGCGGTGCCGAATTGTCGGGGTCGAAAATGTCAAAGCTGCCTTCTTTTGCCTGCATCATTTCGGCAAAGGCGGTTTCGGTCATTCGGGTGCGGGCGTTGGGCGCCAGAGCGTTGGCCGTGACGCCATAGCGCCCCAGTTCCGCCGCCTGCACCAGTGTCAAAGCCGCAATCCCGGCCTTGGCCGCACTATAGGCGCTTTGCCCGACGCTTCCCTGCAAACCGGCGCCCGAAGACGTATTGATGATCCGCGCATCGACCTTTTGCCCCGCCTTGGACTGCGCGCGCCAATGATCCGCAGCGTGGCGGCTGATGCAGAAATGGCCGCGCAAGTGAACGCGCAAGACAGCGTCCCATTCCTCGGGCGAACACGACACAAACATGCGGTCGCGTACAAAACCGGCGTTGTTGATCACGCAGTGCAGATCGCCGAAGGTGTCGATGGCGGTGCGCACCATTCCCCCGGCCGCGTCGAAATCGGTGACGTCGTCAAGGTTGGCAATCGCCTCACCGCCCATCGCGCGGATTTCCTCCACGACCTGATGCGCCGGTTGTTCGCCGGTTTCATCACCGTGCGTTCCCACACCCAGATCGTTCACGATGATCTTGGCGCCCTCTGCCGCAAGCCCCAGCGCATAGGCACGGCCCAGACCGCGCCCCGCGCCACTGATGATGACGACGCGATCCTTGCAAATTCCGCTGCTCATGTCCGGTTCTCCTGTTTCAAGTATTTTTGGCCAGCCGCACGGCACGGGCCTGACCGGCATTGCGCCGCCGTCCGTCCTCGGGCTGGGAAAGCGGTGTGCATTCCACAAGGGCCGCGCGGGACCGGTCGGCCAGTCTTTGGTATTCACCGTCGCCGTTGTTGCGCCAGCCGATCGCGGCCGGGTCTAGGGCGCGGATGAACCGTGCGGGATTGCCTGCGATCAGGCTTGCGGGTTCGAACTGCGCGTCGTTCTTGACCAAGCTCAGCGCCGCAACAAGGCTGTCCTCGCCGATCTCGGCTCCATCCAGCACAACGCTGTTCATGCCGATCAGCGCGTTCACACCCACATCGCACCCGTGCAGGATCACCCCGTGCCCGATTGTTGCGCCGCGCCGCACGATGCAATCGGACCCAGATCCGGTGTGCATGGTGCAGTTGTCCTGAATGCTGCTGTCGCCTTCGATGGTGATCCGGCCAAAGTCGCCGCGCAGTGACGCACCCGGCCCGATATAGCACCGCGGGCCAATGGTGACGTCGCCAATCACAGAGGCGGTCGGGTGCAGGAATGTGGTCGGATCGACTACGGGCACGAGACCTTCGAACGCGTAACAGGGCATCGCTTAAAGCCTTTCGATGATGGTGACATTGGCCTGCCCGCCGCCTTCGCACATCGTTTGCAACGCATAACGGCCCTTGCGCCGCTCCAATTCGTTCAAAAGCGTTGTCATCAGGCGGGCACCGGTGGCACCGATGGGATGGCCAAGCGCGATTGCGCCGCCGTTCACATTGACCTTGTCATGCGGAATACCAAGCTCGCGCATCCAAGCCATCGGAACGGATGCAAACGCCTCATTGCATTCAAAAAGGTCGATATCCTCTACCGTCAGGCCGGTCTTTTCCAGCGCGTGGCGGGTGGCGGGAATGGGCGCGGTCAGCATCCAGACCGGATCTTTGGCCCGCACCGTCATGTGATGGATACGCGCACGCGGGGTAAGGTTATGCGCCTTGATCGCGGCATCTGACGCGATCAGCAGGGCGGCGGCCGCGTCGCATGTCTGGCTGGCGACTGCGGCTGTGATGCGTCCGTCCTCCATCAGGGGGTTCAGCTCTGCCATTTTTTCCAGCGTGGTGCCGCGGCGTGGCGTTTCGTCTGCGCTCAACTCTCCGATGGGCGCGATCTCGTTGGTGAAGAATCCGGCGTCCATGGCGGCAATGGCGCGGTCATGGCTGGCAAGCGCGAATTCTTCCATTTCCGCGCGGGTGCAGTTCCACTTTTTCGCGATCATCTCTGCCGACAGAAACTGGTTGACCGGCTGGTCGCCAAAACGTGCTTTCCATCCGGGCGAGGTGCTGAAGGGATCGGGAAACCCGTATTGCTGGCCTGCGAACATTGCGGCGGATATCGGAATCGCGTTCATATTCTGCACGCCGCCGGCGACGACCAGATCCTGAACACCGCTCATCACGCCCATGGCGGCAAAATGCACCGCTTGTTGCGACGACCCGCATTGCCGGTCGACCGTGACGCCCGGCACATGTAGCGGCAAACCGGCAACAAGCCAGCAGGTCCGTGCAATATCGCCAGCCTGACTGCCGATGGTATCGCAACAGCCGTAGACCACATCATCCACCGCGCTCGGATCAATGCCTGTCCGCTCCATCAGGGCCTTGATCGGCACAGCGCCCAGATCGGCGGAATGCATGTCGGCCAGCGCGCCTTTCTTGCGTCCGACCGGAGTGCGGATGGCATCGACGATATAGGCTTCAGGCATCGGACTGTTCCTTTGCAAATGTATGGTCCGGCCCAAGGGGGTGCGTCAGCACGCGGTGCGCCACCCGTGAGCGATGAAACGCGGGCGTACCCCAGGCATTTTCCAGCGCGATGGCGCGTTTGAGGAAAAAATGCACGTCGACTTCCCAGGAATACCCCATGGCACCATGCACCTGAATCGCGGTGCGCGCTGCCAGATCGGCGGCACTGGCGGCGGCAATTTTGGCATGGCTTACGCGGGCACGTGAAAAATCGTCGTGTTGTGGAAGGGCGGCGGCGGCCGCATAGACCACAGGGCGCGCAAATTCGATTTTGACCTGTGCGCTGGCCAACTGGTGCTTGACCGCCTGATAGGATCCGATCGGCTTTCCGAACTGTTTGCGTTCCTTGGCGTAGTCCACAGCCAGATCGACGCAAGCCTGCGCCATACCGGCCAGTTGCGCGGCTGCAAACACCGCGCCGCGATCCAGTGCGCGGTCCAGAAGCGGTTGCGCATCGCTGGTCAAAAGGCGCGCGTCTGCGGGATCAAAACCGACGGAGGACAGGCGACGGAACGGGTCGATGCTGGGCTGTGCAACCAGCGTGGCGTTGTCAGGATCGACCAGATAAAGCGCGCCGTCATGCGGCATCAGGATCGCGCCGGCGGTATCGGCGTCGGCAACAAACGGATTGGCGGGATGGCCGACAGCGACGGTGATTTCGCCGTCCAGCGCGCGGGCAAGCTCGGCGGCGTCGGGTGCCGCTTGGGCCAGCAAAGGCAGCGCAACGGCGGTGTTTTCAACCAAAGGTTCAGGCAGCGCAGCATAGCCGCAGGCCTCTGCGGCGCGGATGAAATCTGCCGGTCCCAGACCCAGGCCACCCGCGCTTTCCGGCACCAATGCGCCACTCAGACCCATTTCGACGATGCTTTGCCAGCGGGCATCGTCACGCGGCGTTCCCGCGGCCATCAACCGGCGCAGATCGGAAGGTGTGCACAGTTTGGCCAGCAGGTTGCGGATCACATCCGCGGTCATGTCCTGCTCTTCGCTGAAATGAAATTCCATGATCAAACCCGTGGCAGGCCAAGCATGCGCTCGGCGATGATGTTGCGTTGAACCTCGTTGGAGCCTGCGTAAATCGGCCCGGCCAGCGAAAAGAAATACCCGTCGAGCCAGCGCCCGATATCGCCTGCATCTGGGGCGCTGCGCAAAAGTTCGCTGCGCGCTCCAAGGATCGAAAGCGCTGTTTTGTGTGTCGCGATGTCCATTTCCGACCAGAAAATCTTGTTGGTGCTGGCTTCTGCCCCGATGGACCCGCCGGCGATCAGGCGCGATGCGGTCTGGTAAATCGAAAAGGCATAGGCTTCGGCATCCATCCATGCCTGCATCACCGCGTCACGCACCGACGGTTCAACCTCGTCCTGGTGCGCCAGGTAAAGCGCCACCAGCTTTTGCGCGGTGACTTGAAACCGTGCCGGTGATCGCAGCATCAGACCGCGCTCGAACCCGGCGGTTGCCATGCAGATGCGCCAGCCTTCACCCTCTTCACCCAGACGGTTGAAGGCGGGAACGCGCACGTCATCAAGGAACAGTTCTGCGAAACCGGTTTCGCCGTCGATTTGTGCGATGGGCTGGATTTTGACGCCCGGCGCATCCAGCGGAAAGAAAATGAGCGACAGTCCCTTGTGGCGTTCCGACTGCGGGTCTGTCCGAAACAGGCCAAAGGCCCAATCGGCAAAAACCGCACGCGACGACCAGATTTTGTGGCCTTTCAGGACATAGTCATCACCGTCCCGCTTTGCAGTTGCGCGCACCGCGGCAAGATCGCTGCCCGCCTGCGGTTCGGACCACGCTTGCGCCCAGACCTCATCGCCCGACGCCATGGCCGTCAGGAACCGCGATTTTTGGTACTCGGTGCCGTATTCCATCAGGGTCGGCCCGAGCAGGAAAATGCCGTTCTGGTTGACGCGCAACGGCGCGCCCGCGCGATAGTATTCTTCCTCAAAGATCAGCCACTGGATCAGGTCAAGTCCGCGTCCGCCGTAGCTTTCAGGCCATGTGACCATGCCCCAGCGGCCCTTGTGCAGCACCTTTTCCCAATCCCTGTGTGCCTCGAACCCTTCGCGGCTGGAATCGAACGAGGGCAGGGGGGCGGACGGAACGTTCTGCTCCATCCAAGTCCGCACCTCTTTGCGAAAGGCAACCTGTTGCGGCGTGTAGGTCAAATCCATGTCGTGATGATCCCATTGTCGACCACGCGTCTCTGCGCTGTGGTTGCGGGCCGGTCAGTCGGAGCCGGCCTGTTTTTTATTTGCCGCGGCCATTGATTTTGCGTCCTGACCGCCCAGCCGGTCACCGGTGGTCAGATCGTTCTGCGCATGGGCGAAGTGGTGAATGTGGTAATGCGCGTCCATCGCCGACCGCTTGCCGCGCAAATCTTCGACCTGATTGATGGCCTGTTTGCCCAGCCACAAACCAAGGCGCGGAAATCCGGCCAGTTTTTCAGCCATTTCTGTCGCGGCCGCGTCCAGCCCGTCACGCGGCACGACGCGGTTGACCATGCCAAACTGTTCGGCACGCGCTGCGGGCATCCGTTCGCCCAAGAGCAGAAATTCCTTGGCGATGCGCGGTGGAAGTTCAAAGCCGTGCGCGAAATACTCGACGCCGGGAATACCCATGCGAATGACCGGGTCCTGAAAAAACGCATCGTCGGATGCGATGATGAAATCACAGACCCAGGCCAGCATGAGTCCGCCAGCCACGCAGGCGCCCTGCACCTGCGCGATGGTGGGTTTGGGAATGTCTCGCCAGCGGCGGCACATGCCCAGATAGACCTCGTGTTCGCGGGTATAAAGAAACTCTGCCGCCGGTTTGGTCACATGGTCCGACTGCATCAGCCGCCGGTCCCAGCTTTTGTCGACATCTCGGCCGGGCGTTCCGATATCATGCCCGGCAGAGAAGTGTTTGCCTGCGGCTTTCAGGATGATGACCTTGATGCCATCGTCATCGACGGCCCGTTTGAACGCATCATCAAGCGCATAGGTCATCTGCGAGTTTTGAGCATTGTGAAAGCTGGGCCGGTTCAGGGTGATCCGTGCGATCTGGCCCTCGGCCTCGTAGAGGACAGGTTCGCCGGTTTCATAGGTGATGTCTGCCTGCTTGGGCGCGACGAGATCGCTCATATCTGGACCTTTCCTTGCTGTGACTGTTCTAGGCGAGGGGGATGGCAGGGCAATCGTCCAAAAAGACTAACGTCCGTCACGCCACCGGTTGCAGGATGTTGTCCAGCTCTGCCAGATCATCGTGCGACAGCATCCAGCCAGAGGCCGCGGCGTTGGCCGTCACCTGTTCGGGCCGGGTGGCCCCTGCGATCACGCTGCTGACGATGGGTTCCGCCAGCAGCCATGAAAACGCCAATTCCAAAAGTGTGTGGCCGCGCGTTTCGCAAAACGTGATCAGCTGTTCCACGACGTCAAGGCGGTCCTCGGTCAACCCGGCCTGAAAGTAGGGGAGGGCCATCCTTGTGTCGTCGGGCAGGGGCTGCCCCTTGCGGTATTTTCCGGTCAAAAGACCGCTGGCCAATGGGAAATACGGCAACAACGTCATGCCCGCCGCCTTTATCGCGGGAAACAGGTCTGCCTTGGCGTCGCGCGCCAGCAGGCTGTATTCGGCCTGTGTCGACAGCAAACGGTCCAACCCGAAATGCCGCGCGGTCCAGTTGGCATCGACCATTTGCCATGGGGCCAGATTAGAGCAGCCCAGATAGCGCACCTTGCCCTGACGGACCAGATCATCAAGCGCGCGCATGGTTTCCTCGATCGGGGTTTTGGGATCGGGAAAGTGATATTGATAGAGATCTATGTAATCGGTGTTCAGGCGTCGCAGGCTGTTTTCGACCGCAGACATGATATAACCGCGCGATCCGTCATAGCGGGTGCTTTTGTCGCGGTTCATCGGGGACGCGAATTTGGTCGCCAGCACGATGTCCTTGCGCCGCTTGCCCAGAACCTGCCCCAGTGTCGTTTCAGACCCGCCGTCGACCCCATAGGAATCCGAGGTGTCAAACAGCGTGATGCCCGCATCAATCGCCGCATCCACGACCGCGCGTGCGCCATCAGTGTCCAGCGATTTGATCATGCCGCCAAAGTTGTTGCAGCCTAACCCGACGACAGACACCTCAAGCCCCGAATGTCCAAGCTGGCGCGTTTGCATGGTTTTCTCCTTAGATGATCAATCCGGTCGTTTTCGCTTTATGATGTCTTGCAAGGGCGCGCTGTCACCCTGTGGCAAGACGCCCGTTGATCCGTTTTGGCAAACCCTCTGGCGGCGGGGCTGCGGTGTGGGCCTCCAGCAACCGGCGAAACGGGTCGACGACCTCGGGCAGGTCCATGACCGCGGGGCGGCGGGTGCGCAGATCGACATGGATCGAGACGGCGTCAGAGGTTGCGCAACGCTTTTCCTTGCCCGTCACCCAAAGCTCATGGACATGATGCACCCGACGCATGTCCGACCAAAGCACGCGGGAGCGGACTTCGATCGGGTCGGCGGGCATCACCTCGCGTTCGTAGCGCACCAACCGTTCGAGCCGAAAAAAGCTGTAACCGGTCCGGCGGATATAGGCGTCGTCAATGGCAAACTCTTCGAAGAATAGTGACTCCGCCGTGTCAAAGACGTGGTCATACCACGACACGTTCATGTGGCCGTTGACGTCGATCCATTCGTCCGCGACCGATCCACGGAAAGAAACGAAATAGTCGCGTCCGGCCCGAGGATCGGAAATGGTCATGCGGCCCCTTCCGGCGTTTCCATCGTTTTAAGCCGATTTTCCAACTCGGCGGCGGGGCATTCGAACTTGACCGTGCCGCGTTCAATGATCATCGCGCGGTCGGCGTAGGGGGCCGTGACCTGCAAGTGTTGTTCAACGATCACGACGGCGGTCCCGGTTTCCGCCCAGCGGCGCAGGAACGACAGGATCGGCGGCAAAAGCGCCTGTGCCAGACCCATCGAGGGTTCGTCGCACAGCAAGACCTTTGGCTGTGCAACAAACGCCTGACCCAGTGCCAGCATCTGTTGCTGACCGCCCGACAGGTCGCGCGCATAGGCGCGGTGTTTTTCCTTGAGGATCGGGAACACTTCGTAGATTTCGTCGATGGCGGCACTCAGCCCAGTTCGGTCACCGCGCCGCGCGGCAGCCCCCATGCGCAGGTTGTCATAGACCGACAATTCGGGAAACACCCGGTGGCCGTCCAGAACCAGCCGCAGGCCGGATTTGGCAATCTTTTCCGGTGCAAGACCCTGCAGCGGTTGCCCTTCCAGCAACACTTCGCCTGCCGTCGGTTTGTTGAAACCGGCGATGGCACCCATCAGCGTGGATTTTCCGGCCCCGTTTTCACCACCGATCAGCAGGATTTCACCTGCTTTGACCGATAGCGTCACATCCTCGATCACCGGCACGATACCGTATCCGGCATACAGATTTTTGACGTCAAGCACCTCGGCCTCCTACGAACATGTGTTGGACTGCCGGATCGAGGGCAATGGTTTGCGGGTCGCCCGCCGCAACGATGGCACCCTGTTCCATCACCGTGATCGTATCGGCAACGTCCCAGACAAGATCCAGATCGTGTTCCACAAGGATCACGGTCTTGCCCAACTGACGCGACAAGAAGCGCACCAGCTTGGCAAAGTTCTTGCGCTCGCTACTCGACAGACCGGCAGCGGGTTCGTCAAACAAGACGATTTCCGCCTCTTTCAACATGGACCGCATCACTTCAGCCAAGCGCCGCTGCCCGTGCGACAACAACTCGGCATTGTCTTGTGCAAACTCGGCTTCCAACGCCTTAGACAGGGCGCGGATTTCAGGGCTGGCCTTGCCGGTGCGGGCGTCTTCCCCGACCTTCAGGTTTTCCCAAAGCGAGAACATCGGGAAGATGCGCGGCGTTTGGAACGTACGCCCGAGTCCAAGATTAGCGATCCTGTCTGCGGACAGACGTGTCGCATCGCGACCATTGATGAAGAACGACCCTTCATTGACGCGCGACAGCCCCGAGAGGATGTTCAGCAGGCTGGTTTTGCCAGACCCGTTGGCCCCGATCAGTCCGTGGATTTCCCCTTTTCGGACTTTGAGGTCGACATGATCGACAGCGACAACCGCTCCGAAACGCTTGGTCGCGCCTTTCAGTTCAATCGCGATCTGGTCGGTGGGTTCAAACCCGTCCTGACCCTTGAGTTCCTCAAGGAAGGCATCAATGCGGAACGATTGCTCACCGCGCCCCGACACGCCGCGCTTCAGCCGCCAGCGTTCCACCGATCCGACAATCCCGTCGGGAAACAGCATCACGGTGGCCAATGTCAGCACGCCGTAGATCAGCAGGCGGTATTCCACAAACGAGGCCAGAGCGATGTTCGGCAGAATGAAGACGATCCAGATGCCGATGATCGGGCCAAGCATTTGCCCGCGGCCACCGACGACGACGGCAAAGAAAAAGACAAAGGACAGCTCGACGTTGAAGCCCTGCGGGCTGACAAAGCCCACCGTAGGCAGAAACAGGATGCCCGCGATACCCGTGCCGATCGCCGCGATGATAAAGGCCAGAAAGCGCATGACACCCGGTTTGATACCCAAGGTGCGCGCGGCTTCCGGGCTGACCGCGGCGACGCGCATCTGGCGGCCAAGGCGTGAACGCCGAATCCCATAGTGAATGCCAAGTGCCAGCATCGGATAGAGAGCCACTGCAATTGTCAGGGGGGACAGACCAAAGGCCCATTCCTCATGCCACCAAGGAAGCTTGACCAGAATACCGTTGATCCCATTGGTCCAGTTGTCCAGCGACATCAGCAACTGCGGAAAAACGATGGCCGCTGAGAGGGTGACAAAACCAAGGTGGAAATACTGTACGCGCAGCGCGGGCAGGGCAAACAAAAGCCCACCAAGGGTTGCGGCCAAAAGCCCAAACATGGAGGCGGCGAGGAATGTATACTCGTGCAGGCCAAAGAAAATCGCTGTGACATAGGCCCCAAGCCCGAGAATCACCCCCTGACCAAAGGATTTCTGCCCTGCATCCACGAACAGGAAGTTCTGAAAGATCGACACGGCGATATAGATGTTCACCAGTTGAAAGGTATGGACCCAATAGCTGTTGCCGATCAGCGATGGGCCGAAGCCCGTGATCGCGATCAGGGCAATGCCGATCCAGACCTGCGACAGATCCGAATTGAAACGGGGCTTGCCACCTGCGGGTGGAGCCTCCGCAGGTGTTTGCATGGTTGAGGTGTTCGGTGCTGTATTCACTGTTGCATCCGCCCTTTATACACGCCGCGCCGATGTGCGACCGAACAATCCTTGCGGGCGCAACATCAAGATGCCGACCAGCACCAAGAGTGAGGCAAGATCCTGATAGGCACCGCCGATCTTGTAGGCGGTCAGCATGGCAACCACGCCAACCAGTGGCCCGCCGATCAGCGTGCCGAGATTGGACCCGATCCCGCCAACGACTGCAGCGACAAAACCGTTCAAAACATAACGCAGCCCCGCATCCGCGCTGACCGAGATAACCGGTGCCACCAGAAAACCGGCGGTGCCGATCATCAAACCCGAAATCGCAAAGGCGATCAGCTGCAACCGGCGTACCGGAAGTCCTGCGGCCCGCGCGGCATCGAAATCCTGCGACAACGCAGAGATGGCAAGGCCGATAAACGTCTTGCGCGAGAAAAACCGCATCGCGAAGAACCAGAACACCATGCATCCGATCGCCAGCCCATAGGCCCCCGGTGTGCGCACGCCCAGAACCCGGAAATAAGGCGCGGGGCCTTTGACATTATAGGCGAACGGCCCTTGGTAGATCATGATAAGCGCGCCGACGATCACCGACACGGCCACTGTCGAGATGATCCACGAATCCTGTTCTACCGATGATCGCAGCGGTATCAGCGTAAGCCACCCCTGAAAGGCCAGCACCGCCGCGATGATCACACCCGTCACAAGAAGCATCGGCAACCACACGCCAAGCGAAGCGCCGTTCGCAAGGAAGAACGCGCCGAATGCGCCAAGGACAAGCATGTTGCCCTGTGCAAAATTGAGAATGCCCGTCGCCCCGTGGACGATGTTGAAGCTCATCGCGATCATCGCAAAGATCGACCCGATGGCGATCCCGCGCACGACAATGATCAGTATTTCACTCAGCATCTGCCTTTTATCCTCTCCCTGTCCTGGCGCCTGATCTTGGGACACCGCGAGCCAAGTTTTCACCAAGACCCTTCACCGGTTACAGTCACAGGCTGGTCAGACCCGGCATCGGCCAAAAGGACTAAGCGACGTGCCGCCCCTTGAATTTCAGCGCGTCTGGGTGGTGTTTTTCGCCGCGCCCGTCGTCTAGACCAGACGGACGATGCAGCCGTGCCAGGCCTTGGGTAAGCAGCAGGGAATGAGGTAAACCACGTACGGAGCGGAGCGCGGCATGCAGGACATCAAAGAGCTTTTCGAGCCGGTTCGCCTTGGCGCGTTTGATATGCGCAACCGTATCGTGATGTCACCGATGACGCGCAGCCGGGCAGGCGCGGGGGATTGTCCGACCGCACTTCACGCCGAGTATTACAGCCAGCGCGCGGATGCCGGATTGATCGTGACCGAAGGTGTGCAGCCCAGTCCCGCGGGCAAGGGATACTGTCGCACTCCGGGGATTTATTCGCCCGAACAGATCGAAGGGTGGGGCGCGGTTGCCGACGCCGTGCACGCGCGCAACGGGCGGATCGTCGTCCAGCTCATGCATTGTGGCCGCATCGCGGCACGGATCAACAAGGACGACGATTCAGAGATCGTCGCGCCGTCCGCGATTACGGCCAACTGGAAGATCTTCACCGATACTTCGGGTCTTGTCGATATGGACGCGCCACGTGCGCTGGAAACCGAAGAAATTGCCCAAGTGGTCGACGAATACCGGCAGGCTGCCGTGAATGCCCGCGCTGCCGGGCTCGACGGGGTCGAGCTGCACGCGTCAAGTGGTTACCTGCCGATGCAATTCCTGTCGACCAACACCAACAAACGCACCGACCGGTATGGCGGGAGCGTCGAAAACCGGGTCCGGTTCAGTATCGAGGTGCTGACCGCGATGGGTGAGGCAATCGGATTCGACCGCGTCGGTTTGCGCACATCGCCGGGACTGGGGTTCAACGATATCGACGACGAAGACCCGGCCGAGACCTATGGCACGCTTTTCGATCAGGCGTCGACGCTCGGGTTGGGCTATCTGCATCTGGTGCGTAACGTGACGCCCAAGGTCGACAACTACAAGCTGGCGCGTGACCGCTGGAAAGGTCCGCTGATTCTGAATGGTAATCTGACAGCGGCCAAGGCGGCGGGGTTTCTGCGCAGCGGTGGGGCCGACGCGGTGTCGTTCGGGCGCGATTTCATTGGCAATCCGGATCTGGTGGAGCGGCTGCGACAGGGCGTGGAGTTGGCGGATTACGATCAGGACCGTGTCTATACCAAGGGCCCCGAAGGCTTTACCGACTATCCCGTCGCAACCTGACGGCGCGCCAACACTGCCTGCGCGCCGCGAATGGACGTGCGACAAGCATCGGCCAGATCGAGGGCGGCAAATTCGGGCGATATGATCTCGACGCTCAGCGGCGCGGACGTGCCGGTGGCCTCCAGCGCAGCGACGAACCCGTCCAGATCGAACGCACCTTCGCCGCAAGGTTTGCGCCGCAGCGTATCCTGCGCGAGCGAGCCGCTGATGTCGGCATCCGCATCATTCACCTGTATCGACAGGATCCGGTCGCCGGGCAGCCGCGCCAGATCCGACAGCGCGATGCCGCCACGGAACATGTGCCAGCAGTCGATGACCAGACCCGCGTTGGCGATACCGTCCGTGATAAACAGCGCCGCCTCAAGCGTGGCGACATCGCTGAACGGTACGATCTCCAAGGCGACTTTCAAGTCGTGTTGTGCCGCGCGTTCGCAGAGTGCGGCAAAGCGGGTTCGCATATGTTCGGGCGGCAGACCACGGTGCTGAAAATCGCCGCCAACATTGACGGAATGCGCGCCAAACGCGCGAGCGGCGTCGTAAACGGTCGCTTCATCCTGTTCGGCAGCGGCGTCTTGGTCGGCAAACCAATTGGTCAAAAACTCCAGTGAAATGTCGTGAATGCCGTAATCGCGCAGCAAAGCCGCCATGTCCTTGTCGCGGAAACCTGCAACCCGCTGGGTGCGATAGTCGCGAAGGTGCAAGCACATTCCAGTGTATCCTGCATGGGCGGCAGCGGTGACGCGCTCCGAAAAGCTGTGACGTGCTCGCTCGGCAGTTCCGGGCAGGACACCGCTGATTGTGTGTGAAGTGCAAATGAGAGAGTTCGAGATAGTCATAATGCTAATTTCCGTCGTGATGTCAAAATATGCAACGCGCCGTCTCGGAACACTCGCTTCGTTTTACAAGCAAAAGTCATTGTGCATCGCCCAATTCGCCGCTGTGTTGTATTCCCATAAAAATGCGATTCAAACGCCGATCGTCAAATATTCCGCCAAGTGCGGGCGTACGGAATGGTTTAGATGAATGCGTCGTCGCACGAACATCTCGCGGGTCCAGACTAGCGTTGCTTGGACTTCCTAGTTCTCATATTTTGGGAGTGGGAAAAACATGGTGGTCGACCTGGTAGGATGAGGTTTTGGAACAAGGCGGGACCCACCATGGATGTAAGCATTTTTGTCGAGACGACGTTTGAAGATGGAGACACCAAGAGGCTCAACATCGGTCGACTTCGCCGTGCGCCGGACGAGTTTTGTTCTGAGGACTTGGGGCTTCTGCTTGACGACGCAAAGACATTGTTGAGGCGCTTGCAGGAAGCGATTGTGCAAGATCAGGGCGGTGAAGCAATAGAGGCTCGCCGGAAATGCGACGGCTGTGACAAACAACGCGCAATCCATGATGATCGAGGCCGTATTCTCGACACTCTTTTCGGGCGAATTCAGGTGAAGTGGCCAAGGCTTCGACGCTGTCGTTGCCAACCGGTAGGGATCGAAAAATCTGGACCGCAATCACCACCTGCCGGGCTTTTCTCTGACCGTGTGACTGCCGAACTTCGGCGCCTGCAGGCTGAATTGGGAGCGAGGCACTCGTTTCGGGAAGCCGTTCGATTGATCGAAATGTTCCTGCCCTGTTCGGCTCAGTCGAACACGACCGTTCGAAATCGCTTGTGTCGCGTCGCCGACGAACTAGAACACGAAGACGCAAGCCAATCAGACGCAGATACAATCGCGCGGCCAACGCCACTGACCGTTTTCCTGGATGGTGCGCACATTCGTTGTCGACCTGAATACCAGAAACGTCACCTTGATGTTGTAGCCGGCAAGATTGAAAGTTCCAATATGAGCCGGCGGTTTGGCCTCGTGCAGCAAGCCGCCAGTCCTCCTACAAAGCAGCTCCGACATGACCTGATCGCGCAGGGCTGGGACGGTCAGCGCAAAGTGACCGTGATCTCAGATGGCGAACCTGCACTGCCGAATTCGGTGAGGCGTGCCGTTCGAGGTTCCGTCACCCACATAATGGACTGGTGGCATATCTCGATGCGGGTCAAACACATTGAAAATGCGGTGCGGGGACTTCTGCAATTGAAGGGGCTTCAGGGTTGCCGCTCCTCTTTGAGCGACCTGCCGATACACTTCGCTGGTACCTGTGGCGCGGCAAAGTGATGACCGCCGCGACAATCCTCAAAGTTCTTCAGATCGATTGCGATCGTCTGCACGCCGAAACCAGAGAATTACAAGAAGCGGCCAAGCGCGTCAAAGCCCGGTGCGACGAACTCTATTCCTACCTTGCGAACAACTTCGGCGCGCTCGTTGACTATGGCAATCGACACCGGAATGGCCACGCAGTTTCGTCATCCCGGGCAGAGGGCTGCGTTGATGACATCGGCAACACCCGCATGGGCAAAAAACGTCGTATTAGGTGGTCCCCACAAGGTGCTCATCGCGTCGCGATTACCAGAGCAGCGGTCCTCGACGGTAGACAAACCGTCGCCCAACTCGCAGCCTGACCACCAAGTTTTGCCCACTCCCTGCCAACTCGCAAGCTCAGCGAGTTAACGTGACAACACCCGCTTCAGTCCGACGATGTCCGACGCCCCCGAAACCAAGCGCTTCGGGGGCGATCTGGGTCAGGCGATCAGGAAATCCTCGGTCGTGCTGCGATCGAACGCGAAGCCGACCAGAGAAAACGAGGTGGTGCCGATCGCAGAGATTTCGACGCTGTCAAAACTCTGGCCTTCAAGACCCGCTGTTACGCTGCCGTTCGTCGCGGACAGGACTTCGGACCCGATTTGCGTTCCGTCATTGAAGAACGCAATCTGAACGTCGCCCGTGTCCTTGACCGTGGCGAAGTCGAACATCGCCAGAACCGCATCACCGAAGGCCCCGTTGTCCATGTCAAAGATCAAAGTTTCATCGTCGTTGACCAAGGACGCTTCCCCCCGAAAGACATTATCGCCGTGCGAGAACACACCGATTTCACCCCGGTAGCCGGTGACGTATTCCCAACCCGACGCACTTGCATCTACCTCAATATCGACCGCATCGAAATCGATGCTGTTTCGGATTGTCGGAATGCGTCCTGACTCGACCTCGATATCATCGATGCTTTCTGTGGCGCGGCTGCCGAAGACAAAGAACTTCTCAAGCGTGACGGACACGGTGACCGTCTCCGGTTCAGGCTCCGGCGCATCGAAACTCAGCAACGCCAGAAGCGGGTCGTGGTCGCTGGCGCTGCTATCGGTGGCGGCGAATTCAGAGTTGGTGTGGACCACGTCGAACTGCGCACCACCGAGCAGGGCGTCGGACACCAGGATATGATCCAGCGACTGGCTGTTGCCCTGAAAGTTGAACGTGTAGCGTTCGTTGGGATCAAGCGTGTTGGTCAGGTTCGTGAGCCCGGCATCTTCGAGCCCGGTGACGGGAGAGACGAATTCGAACTCGTTGAGATCACCGAGGGCGACGATATTAGCATCGCCGTCGTCTGCCAGGGCATCTGAGACAAAGCTGCTCACCGCCGCCGATTGTGCCTGACGTTCATCCAGCGATCCGTTGACCGTGACATCCTCCTGCCGGTCCGCGAAATCCTGCTCGACCCCGAAGATCGGGGCGCTGCCGCCCTTGGAAGAAAAGTGGTTGTTGACGACGGTGATCTCTTCGCCATTGAAGGCGAAACTGGCCACCAGAGGCAGGCGCGCGCCCTCGAAGGCCCCGCCTGGGTCTTGGCTGCCGATGGTCTGGACCGACCCTTCGATCAGCGTCACGCGGGTTTCGTTGTAGAGGAACCCGGTACGGATGTTGCCGCCGGGCTGACCGCCGCTGGTGTTGTTGCCGATGAAGGTGTTGTCGATGAAGGCATAGCCGGTGCTGTCGTTCATCACACCGTCATCGGCAAGGTCGATGGCGTCGATCAGGGCCTCATAGGTGGCCGAGGCGGAAATCACACCATCATCGACCGAGCCTGAGTTGTCCTGCACTTCCTGCAACGCGATGATGTCGGGGCTGTTGAGGTTGGTAATGATCTGTTCGGCGATGGCATCGAAACGCCCATCGGCCACATCGGTGTCGCCATCCGCATCGTTGGGGTCGAGGTTGAGAACGTTGTAGGTGGCGATGCTCAGATCGGTGTCGGAGCCGACCAGATCGCTCATTTCTGCCTCGAGCGCGGAGGGTTCGATCACGACAACGGTTTCGGTCGGCACGATTTCGTAGTTGCCGAAGCTGTAAGACACGACGCCGACGATATCGTCAAACGCCGCGCCGACGCTGACATCGACAGCCTCCTGACCGCCGCTGACGTCGAAATCCCAGTCGATTTGCACCTTTTCAGGATTGAAATCATCGGGCGAGATATTGAGCGTCCCGCGATCCGAAAGCCCGGTCGCCCCGGCGCCGCCATCGACAGCGACGAAGACCTCGCCGAAACCGTTGGTGCCAGAGATGGCCACCGCCTGTGGCACGGTAACGAGCATCCCTTCAAGGCTCTCGAAGAAGTCGATCCCGTCGGTTTCGGCATCGAAGGACGCAAACGCATCATCGTCGATATTCTGATCCGGCAAAGCACGGCCACCTGCCCCGAGAATGACGGTGTCGGGCAAAGCGTTGCCCGATGACAGGACCGTGACGACTGGAGCGCCCGCCAGTTGCGTCGTGCTCAGATTGCCGCTCGATGCGCCGCCGGGATAGAATTCGGAGACGGTGCCCGTCACGTCCACCTCGTCACCGATCTCGACGCCCGGCGCGCTCGAGGTGAAGACGAAAATGGCGTCGGATGTGGCAATGTCGCCGTCTCCGTTCGCGTCCTGCATGTAAAACCCGTTGGAATCCACGGCGGTCACGATGCCGGTTGTGGTCACACGGTCCCCGTCGCCACCCGTGGTCGGATCGAGCGGCGTCGCGCTGACAAGGCCCGAGACGTGGCCCGCGCCCTGAATCTCCATGATGGTCACGCGATCCGGGGCGATGACCGGCGCATTGGTGCTGCCCGGCGTGTCGGCAGACAGATCGTTGAAATCGAGCGCAGCGAAGGCCCCCGTCCCGTCGGTTTCGCGCGCGGCGCCAGCGGTGGTGAAGGCGCCGTCAGCCGGGATCACGGTGTCCGAATAACTGACATCCAGGTCTTCGTCGCCATCCACAAAGGACAGGCTTGCGATCACCTCGGTCCAGGGTGTCGCGTCGAAACTGCCGTTGTTGTCGGTGTCGAGATCGGCCCCGGACACTCCGGTAAAACCATCGACCAACAGGAACGTCTGCGGAGAGCTGAAGAAATCCAGATCTAACACACCGACATCGCCCGGTTCGAGATTGGGATTTGCGCTCTCGGCAATCAGCAGAAATCCGTTTTCATCCGCAAACGCGCCGTCAAGGCTGATGGCAAAGTCGATTTGGCCGGGTTCGAATTCGCCGGACAGCGCAACAAGCGTCTTGCCGTCGAAAGACGCGCCCGGCGTTGTGAACAGCTCGACGAAATCGTCGGTATCGGGGCCGGTTTGCGAGATGCGGACTTCGTTGATGGCAATATCGCTTCCGCCGGTGCCGCCGCCATCCGGGAACGGAAACGGGTTTGCCGCGGTAGCGTTGCTGGTCTCACCATCGAGCGCGTCCGCTCCGCTGAACGTCCATTCCGACGGATCGAAGACGGGGCTTGCCCCTTCGGCCGGCGAACGCGACGCCCAGCCATCGGCGTAATCCCACACTTCATTGGTGCCATCGACATTGATGTCCCCGAACAGATCGATCACCGTGTCGTTCTGATACAGCTCGATAGCGTCATCGCCGTTGATGCTGGCGGTGGAGCTTGTGTAATCCGGCGCAAATCCGAAGAAATTGGTGAACTCCGTGATTTCGGAGGCAACGTATATCGTGGAACCAGCCGCGAGAGGTACGGCAGGGAAGGTGAATTCTTCGCCGTCCGATCCGCCACCATTGTTCGCCGATCCCACGCCGTAAATCGACAGGTCGGGAATGTCGGCCAGCGCGTAAAGCTGTATTGCCTTGGGCACGCCGCCGGTTATCGGGCCGTCGATCACTCCGGTTATCATCAAGCTCATTTCAGTCGATCCTTCCTGTTGTCACGGCGGTTTGGTCCGCGTTGTACTCGGGCGTTGGTGGTCGGCACCCCGGATCGTCGTGCGATGCAACGGCACTGTGTCAGGGCCGATGGGATCCGGAAACGTGGCGCAAGAATCGGGGCAGCCCAAACCGCGATGCCACATTTTTTACGCTATCCGGTGTTTTCGGAAGTCATCGGGAAATTGTGCGCGCAGTTCGGGATGTGGCGGGTTATTGCTCATTCCATAAGCAGGAAATCGCAAGATATGGAAAAAGTAAGAACGTCGTATTCTTGCGGGGGGTTCGGTGCGGCACCGATTGCCTGGGATCCGGTGGCTCAGATATTGATCCGAATTCCCGCGACCATCTCTCAATATAGGGTCGCGCCGGTCCAGAGCTGCTCAGAACCCGAATGCTGCCTCTCCGCCACACAGATTGAGGCGGAACCGATTTAAGGTTAACACGACAAGAGTGAAATCCCACATAGATATTAAACAGAACTTTCAAACTTTGAGCATACAGGTCAGCAGAACGCAAAAATCTTCGGTCAGTTCTGCGGTGCTTCGCGGGTTATCCATAAGCTGGCGGACGAGTAGATGCCGGAAAACGCCGTCCACGGCTCCATAGAGCACTTGTATCATTGGCCCATCGGTATGATCGTCTGCGATACGCGTGAAGAGCCCGACAAGCGAAGCCTCGATCTCGGCCACCACAGGCTGAAAGACCGGATCAAACAGAGCCTGATTGCGGATGTCATACCAAAGCCTGTGCGTTTCCGCGTCTTCGACGATCGACGCCGCAAGTCCTTCTGCAAAGGCCCGAAACAGGCTGTCGCGCGTGTCCGCTCCAGCGATGCGGGCGCTGATGTCTGCAGTAGAGGCCTCCTTGTAGAGTCGCACGCAGTAGATCAGCAACTCTTCCTTGTTTTCAAAGTAGTAGTGGAGCATTCCGAGCGAGAAATCAGATTCCGCGGCGATGTCACGCAGGGTGGTATTGGCATAGCCATAGCGTTTCAGCGCCTCGATCGCGCTTTCCGCCAACTCGCGTTTCTTCGCTTCGCGCTTGGCACCCTTGGTGGCGGTGCGCAGTGCGAGCTTTCCTATCGGTTTCTGTTCGGTCACGGCCGCGCAAACATCCTTTTTGTTTATCCCAACAACGCGTTGATAAAGATCCTCGGCAGTTTCAGCCAGCCCGGCTTGTATCGGAACTGCGTCAGCAACTTGCCAACCTTATGCTGTCGTTTGTTGGTCACAAACCACGGCGGACGCGGTAAGAGGTAAACCAACCCGACAGGATGTTGCGCGGGAACGTCTCCATGGGGCTTCGATCACGGTGCATCAAGTTCCTTTCAACCAATAAATCTGTCCACTAGAACTGATCAATTTTCCGAATCTACTTTGAATTTTGATCAAGTTTTTGATGTATTTCCCACGCTGACAGCAACCAAGCATTTTTGCGAGTATAGGCAGGAAACACACGCTATGAGGGTTTCTTGGATGGTATTGTGCGTTTGCCAACCCTCGCAACAGCTAGACCTCGAAAAAAAATGCGCCAATAAAGTGATTGCAAAATAATCGTGTCAAAAAACGGTGGGTTCTGACCACTCTGCCCCGCTCTCCTGAAATCAACGGCTTAGCCGTGTCACAAACCCTGGGCAAATCTCCAGCGATTCTGACACGTTTTTCCCCGGTATCTGTCTTACACCCCAGAAGGGTCGAAGCGCCCCTCCACGAACGGCGCGGCAGCTTGAATGCAACGCGCCTTTCATGAAGATAAAGGGCGCGAGGTAATAGGTGCGGCTCATGCCGCACCGTCCTCGTGAGCGAGGAGCCAGGCCGATGCCTGGGACGCCTTGGCGGCGGCACTGAAGATCGCTTTCTTGTCGTTCTTCAGGACGCGCAACCAATTCTTGATGTAGCACGCATGATCATCACGCGGTTCGGATGTGATCCCGAGATCAGCGCAGATGAATGCAGCACCAAGCTCGGCAATGAGCTCTTCCATCGCATAGGATTCATCACCAATCGAAGGATTTCAGCCTCGACAGTAGCTACGGCAGGGGCAAAAAGAACGCCTCCCTCGCCGCCAAGTAGAAAAGGAATACCCTCAGCGCACATAAACCACGTACGCCGTCAAGGGCTCAAACGCGGACATCCGGTCCCAAGCAGTCCAATGCCACAAAGCAGAGCGCAACAGGCGCGAAACATCGACGGTTCGCCGGCCATTGATGACAGATCCATGCCGCATTGCCGCCTAACGGCAGACCCACGCTTCACTTCGGGACGTGCGGACTGTCGGGTCAGGCGACACGGAAGGCGCTTTGCGCACTGCACGTCGCGCGTCAAACCAATGAAACCGGTCTATCTTCGTCCGAGAGCGGCGATCAGACGTTCGGCGCGTTCAAAGTCCTGTGGCTGCGTGATCTTGAAGTTACGCTCGTCGCCATGGACGACCTTTACGCGCAGCCCCGCGCGCAACGCGATTTCAACGTCGTCAGCGGCGTCTTCTTGCGGGTTGCGATGCGCGTCCAAAATCTTGCGGAAATCAAATGCCTGCGGCGTCTGTGCACGCCAGACATCCTCTCTGCTGACGGGCGAAACCGCACAGCCTTCGGCTGTTCTCCACAAGGCGTCTACGACGGGAATTGCCGCAAACGCACCATCCGCCTGTTCGGCGGACGCAATAACGTCGCCGATCAGACGGGGCGAGCAAAAAGGGCGAGCGGCATCGTGGATCAGCACCGTGGCGGGGTTAGCATTCTCAAGCGCAGCCAACCCCAGTCCGACCGAAGCGGATCGCGTGGCACCGCCCAAGACAGGTTCGTGCAGACGCGGATCAGTCAGGCCATTCACGGCGATGTCATAAAGGTCCTTGTCATCGGGATGAATCACAACGCGGACCAAGTGGATATCCGGTGCTGCAAGAAACGCCTCGAGCGTGTGGCGAACCACCGGCTGACCAGCCAGCATCAAGTATTGCTTGGGCGTGCTCTGCGCCATGCGGCGTCCGCGCCCGGCGGCGACGATCAAGGCGGCGTTTGTCACGATAGGCTCCAATTCAAGGTTGATTGTCAGATACCACGATAACGACCAACGGCACCATAGATCGTAAATGACACCGAGAGCAGATATTCGGTTGCGACCGGATTTACCCACCGAACTTAGCTGCTGTTCAGTCAGCGCGCTGCGGTCACGGTTCAAGCCGCGACTTGGCGCGTGCGCGGAATTCGGCGCGGCACAGAAATCAATCCGGTTTCCGCTTCTGCACCCTCTGGATCAGATTGACCCTTTGCATTTCCGCCTCTTAGATGGCGACACCGCGTTCGGGCGAAGCTGGCGTGGAAGGGGGGGGCGATTGGTGCCGCAGAACACATCCACACTATTCCTCTTTCGAAATCAAACGTTCCGGATGCTCTGGATCGCCGCGCTCGCATCCAATTTCGGAGGGCTTGTTCAGGCGGTCGGTGCGGCCTGGATGATGACCTCACTGACCGAGTCACAAAGCATGGTGGCGCTTGTGCAATCCTCGGTGACTTTACCCATCATGATCTTTTCGTTGCTCGCGGGCGTGTTTGCCGACAATTTCGACCGTCGAAAGGTGATGCTGATTGCGCAAACCTTCATGCTCGCGGTATCGGTCCTGCTTGCCTTTATGGCTTATGAAGGCTGGCTGACACCGTGGCTGTTGCTGGCATTCACCTTCCTCATCGGGTGTGGAACGGCATTGCACAACCCATCCTGGCAAGCGTCCATGGGCGATATTGTCTCGCGCGATGAATTGTCGGCCGCCGTGTCGCTCAACTCCATGGGATTTAACCTGATGCGCAGCATCGGGCCAGCTGCGGGCGGCGCGATCGTGGCTGTTGCCGGTGCGGCGGCGGCGTTTACCGTCAACGCCTTGAGCTATTTTGGCATCATCACAGCCCTCTGGTACTGGAAGCCCGACACACCACAACGCCGCCTGCCGCGCGAACGCATGGGAAGCGCGTTTTCCGCCGGGCTGCGCTATGTGGCGATGTCGCCCAATCTGATGAAGGTGATTTTTCGCGGCTTTCTTTTTGGCTTGTCGGCTGTTGCAACGCTGGCGCTTCTGCCGTTGATCGTGCGCGATCTTTTGCAGGGCGGGGCCTTCGTCTATGGCGTCCTTCTTGGCTGTTTCGGCGCTGGCGCGGTTGGGGGAGCCTTGCTGAACGCGAAACTGCGCGCACGATTTCAGAACGAACGCATCACCCAGGCGGCCTTTGTCGCCTTCACGATCAGCAGCATCACACTGGCCCTGAGCCATCATTACATCTTCAGCGGCGCGGCGCTTTTGCTTGCTGGCGCAAGCTGGGTCATCGCGCTGTCCTTGTTCAATGTCACGATCCAGCTTTCGACGCCGCGTTGGGTCGTGGGTCGGGCGCTTGCGCTCTATCAGACCGGCGTGTTCGGCGGCATGGCAGGTGGCAGCTGGGCATGGGGCGCTATCGCGCAAAACTTCGGAGCCGACGCCGCGATGATGGTCGCGTCGGTGTTCCTGATTATCGGTGCATTGGCAGGACTGAGCGTGCCGCTGCCGGATTTCACGGATCTGAACCTCAACCCGCTCAACATCTTCAAGGAACCGTCACTGCGGCTTGATCTACGTCAGAGGAGCGGCCCGATCATGATCATGGTGGATTACGAGATCGCCCAAAGCGACGTGCCCGAATTTCTCGCCGCCATGAACGCGCGGCGGCGCATTCGCATTCGTGACGGCGCGCAGCAATGGACGCTGTTGCGGGATCTGGAGAATCCGGATGTCTGGACCGAAACCTATCACGTTCCCACATGGGTCGAATATGTCCGCCATCACGAGCGTCGCACGCAGGCTGACGCGGAATCCTACGAGCGTCTACTGGCGCTTCACCGGGGCAAAGAGAAACCCAAAGTGCATCGCATGATCGAACGTCAGGCAGTCTCGCTCAAGGATGATACACCGCTAAAGGATTAGTCACTGGCACTACGATCCTTTACCGGCATCATTCCGTCACGGGAAAAACGTTGGTTTTCTTCACGACACCGTAGACAAAGCTGCTGTCGATGGATGCGATGCCACCGATGGGATGAAGCTTGCGACGCACAAATGTTTCGTATCCCGTCAGATCGGCGACGATCACGCGCAGAAGATAATCCGAAGCACCGGTCATGACGAAACACTCCAGCACCTGATCGAGCCGCGAAATATCCGCTTCGAATTGTTTCACGGTTGCCTCAGTGTGGTTCTCCAGCTTGACGTGCACAAAAACGGTGACGGGCAAGCCATAGGCTTCGGCGTCTATATCGGCACTGTACCCGGTGATTACGCCGTTTGCTTCAAGCAATTTAAGCCGTCGCAAACAGGGCGACGGCGACAAATTCACTTCCGACGCAAGATCTTGATTCGTCATACGCCCATTCCGCTGGAGCGCGCGGATGATCTGTTGGTCTTTTCTATCCAGTTTTTTCATGTCTTTAGCATAAACTGCCAATTTACCACAGGTATGAGGCATACATTAAATTATTTTGCGGGCTGTTCCATCATATTCTGTTTCTTGAACCTCAAGGAGACACATCATGCGCAATCGCTCTGAAAGCTTTTCCACCCTCGCCATCCATCACGGCTATGACCCACTGGAAAACGAGGGCGCTCTGACCCCGCCGCTGCACCTGACCTCGACCTATGCGTTCGAGACCGCAGAAGCAGGCGGCGAGATGTTTGCCGGTGAACGTCCGGGCCACATCTATTCGCGTATCTCCAACCCGACATGTGATCTGCTGGAGCGGCGCATCGCGATACTTGAAGGGGCAGAGGCCGGTTTGGCGCTGGCATCGGGCATGGGCGCCATCACGGCGACGATGTGGACGCTATTGGAACCCGGCGACGAGGTGATCCTTGACAAGACACTTTATGGCTGCACGTTTTCCTTCATGCAGCACGGGCTTGCCAAGTTTGGCATTACCGTCACCCATGTCGATTTGACGACGCCTGAAAATCTGACAGCGGCACTGAGCGCCAAAACGAAGATCGTTTATTTCGAAACGCCTGCGAACCCCAATATGCGGCTCGTGGACATCCGCGCCGTCTCGGAGATCGCGCATGCGCACGGGGCTTACGTGGTTGTCGACAACACCTATGCCACGCCGTATCTGACGCAGCCGATCAAACATGGGGCGGATATCGTTCTGCACTCGGCAACGAAATATCTCGGGGGTCATGGCGATGTCGTCGCGGGATTGTTGGCGGGATCGGCAGAACTGGTATCCGAAATCCGCCTTTACGGAATGAAGGACATGACAGGAGCGGTGATGGCTCCGTTCAACGCCATGCTCATCCTGCGCGGCCTCAAGACGCTTGAACTGCGGATGGAGCGCCATTGCAGCAGTGCGGCGACAGTTGCCGAAATGCTGGAACAGTCAAGCGGCGTGGCAAAGGTCTGGTATCCCGGACTGGCCAGCTTTGAGCAGCATGATCTGGCCAAACGGCAGATGTCCCAGTTTGGCGGCATGATCGCGTTTGAGCTTGAGGGCGGGATGGCGGCTGGACGCGCCATGATGAACAGGCTGCAATTGATCGCGCGGGCGGTGTCATTGGGCGATGCCGAAACACTGATCCAGCACCCGGCCAGCATGACCCATTCCACCTACACCGCCGAGGAGCGAGCCCTGCACGGCATCAGCGAAGGCTTGGTGCGTCTGTCCATCGGACTCGAAGGAATCGATGACGTGATCTACGATCTGGAGCAAGCATTGCCGAAACCGGCACTCCACAACGCGGCTTGAGGAAGAATAATGATGTCCGTCGATCTCAAGACCGTTGAACAGCGCCTGCTATGGTTGTCGCATTGGATGATTCACCACGCGAACCATATTCGGCCCAAGGCAGATGGCATCAAGGTCGGCGGGCATCAGGCCTCTTCCGCGTCGATGGTGTCGATCATGACGGCGCTTTATTTCAAAACGCTGCGGCCTGAGGATCGTGTCGCCGTCAAACCTCATGCCTCACCGATCTTTCACGCCATGCAGTATCTGATGGGCAACCAGACCCGTGAGAAGATGGAGAACTTTCGCGGGTTTGGCGGTGTGCAAAGCTACCCCAGCCGAACCAAGGACATTGATGATGTGGATTTCTCGACCGGGTCGGTCGGGCTTGGCGTTGCGATCACTTCGTTCGCGTCCCTGATCCAGGATTATGTTCAGGCAAAAGCCTGGGGGAGCGAGAAAAAGCTGGGGCGCATGATCGCACTCGTCGGCGATGCCGAGCTTGACGAAGGCAATATCTACGAAGCTTTGCAGGAGGGATGGAAGAACGATCTGCGCAATTGTTGGTGGATCATCGATTATAACCGTCAATCTCTGGACGGAATTGTCCGTGAAGGGTTGTTTGGACGGATCGAAAAGATTTTCGATGCTTTCGGGTGGGATGTTGTGCGCGTCAAGTACGGTGTGCTCCAACGTGCTGCGTTCAAGGAACCGGGCGGAGAGAAATTGCGCCAGTGGATTGATGACTGCCCGAACCAGCTTTATTCCGCGCTGACATTCATGGGCGGTGCGGTCTGGCGGCAGCGCCTGATGGACGCCTTGGGCGATCAGGGCGACGTGACCGCGCTGATTGACAAGCGCAGCGACGACGAACTGGCCGCTTTGATGGAGAATTTGGGCGGAAACTGTGTGTCCACCATGGTCGATGTCTTTGCCGCCATCGATCACGATCGACCGGTGTGCTTTCTGGCCTACACGGTCAAGGGTTGGGGAACTCCGATTGCGGGCCACAAGGACAATCACGGCGGTCTGATGAACAAGACCCAGATGGCCGAATGGCAGGGCTACATGGGCGTCGCGGAGGGTGAGGAGTGGGACAAATTCGCCACCATAAAAGACCCGGCCGCGTTTCAGGACATGTTGGACCAGGTACCTTTCTTTGCCGAGGGTCACCGCCGCCACACGGATAGCGCCATTGATGTTCCCGCGATCGAGCCGTCGCCGGACATGCGAATCTCGACACAGATGGCATTCGGCAAGATCCTCGATGATTTGTCCAAAGGCGACAGCACGCTGGCGGCGCGGATCGTGACGACATCGCCCGACGTCACCGGCACCACCAATCTCGGACCGTGGGTCAACCGCAGGAAGCTGTTTGCCCGCGCCCATCAAGCCGACACGTTCAAGGCCGAAAAAATTCCATCCACGGCTAAGTGGGAATTTACACCGGACGGCCAGCATATCGAGTTGGGCATCGCGGAAATGAACCTGTTTCTGCTTTTGGCCGCAGCGGGACTGTCCCATTCGCTGTTTGGCAAACGCCTGATCCCCATCGGCACCGTTTATGACCCCTTCGTGTCGCGTGGTCTCGATGCGCTGAGCTATGCCTGCTATCAGGACGCGCGTTTCATGATCGTCGGCACGCCCTCGGGCGTGACTCTGGCTCCGGAAGGCGGCGCGCATCAATCCATCGCGTCGCCATTGATCGGCATGTCACAGGACGGACTGGCTGCATTCGAGCCGGCCTTCGCCGACGAACTTGCCGTCATCATGGAATGGGCATTCGCCTATATGCAAAAAAGCGGTGAAGGTGATCCCGACGAACGCACATGGCTGCGTGACGAGACCGGTGGGTCCGTCTATTTGCGACTGACCACCAACCCTATCGAGCAGCCCGGAAAACGTGTGGATGACGACTTTCGGCAAGGCGCGATCGACGGTGCCTATTGGCTGCGCAAACCCGGACCGAATTGCGAAGTCATCATTGCCTATCAGGGTGCTGTCGCCCCGGAGGCGATAAAGGCCGCAGGCGCCATTGCGGAGGACCGTCGCGATGTTGCCGTGCTGGCCGTGACTTCGGCGGATCGTTTGAACGCCGGCTGGACGGCCGCGCAGCGGGCACGATCCAATGGCGTGACAAGCGCACGCGCTCATATTGAAACCCTGCTGCGGGATGTTCCGGGCCACTGCGTCATCATCACCGTCATTGATGGCCACCCCGCAACGCTATCGTGGTTGGGCTCGGTACACGGGCACCGCACGGTGTCGCATGGGGTGGAGCACTTTGGACAGACCGGAACGATATCCGATCTCTATCGCCACTTCCGCCTTGATGCTGAGGCTTTGATCCAGTCCGCCAGCGAGCTCTCGCAGGGTCGAAAGATCGCTCGTATTTGACACCGATTTCGCCGCCACGCGCCGGATGCGGCGATGACGTCCCGCAAAGCTGCTTGTCAGGCGATGGGCAAAGCCGGTAGCACTTGGACACCTGCCATCCCCAACCTTGAAGGTGTGCCCATGGACCTGCGCCCGAACTCTGACGAAGCCCGCGATATCGCCTATCATTTCCATGGCTACACAAACGCCCGCGCCCACGAGGAACAGGGTCCGCTGATTATGGAGCGGGGCGAGGGGGTGCATGTGTTCGACACCCAAGGCAATCGCTACATCGAAGGCATGGCCGGGCTGTGGAGCGTTGCTGTCGGGTTCAACGAGACCCGCCTGATCGACGCGGCGCACAACCAGATGCGCAAGCTGCCCTATTACCACAATTTCGCCCACCGCTCGCACGGGCCTGCAATTGATCTGGCCGAGAAGCTGATCGAGATCGCGCCGGTGCCGATGGACAAGGTGTTCTTCACCAACTCCGGGTCAGAGGCGAATGACACGATCCTGAAGATGCTGTGGTATCGCTCGAACGCGATGGGCAAGCCGGAGAAGAAAAAGGTGATTTCGCGGATGCGCGGGTATCACGGCGTGACCATCGCATCAGCTTCCATGACGGGGTTGCCGAACAACCATAGGTCTTTCGATCTGCCGATAGAGGGTATTCTGCACACCACATGCCCGCATTATTGGCGCGAGGGGCGGGATGGTGAAAGCGAAGAGGCGTTTGCGACGCGCTGTGCCGACGATCTTGAGGCGATGATTGAGGCCGAGGGAGCGGAGACGATTGCCGCCTTTATCGCCGAGCCTGTCATGGGGGCAGGGGGCGTCGTGGTGCCGCCCGCAACCTATTGGTCGAAGATTCAGGCCGTGTTGAAGCGGCACGACATTCTGCTGATCGCTGACGAGGTGATCTGCGGTTTCGGGCGCACGGGCCGGATGTTTGGATCGCAAACCTATGACATGCAGCCCGACATTCTGACCATGTCGAAACAGATCACGTCATCCTACTTCCCGTTCTCCGCGTTCATGATGACCAAGGATGTCTACGACCCGATCGCAGACGAAAGCGACCGGATCGGGGTGCTGGGGCATGGCTATACCGCCGGGGCGCATCCGGTCGGGGCGGCTGTGGCGCTGGAAAACATCAGGATCATCCAAGAGCGGGATCTGGTCGCCAATGCCGCAGAGCGCGGTGGCGAATTGCAGGCCGGTCTGGCGGCGTTTGCCGCTCATCCGCTGGTGGGCGAAGCGCGGGGTGTCGGGCTGATCGCGGCGCTCGAACTTGTCGCACCCGAGGGGCGCGACACGGAGTTTGCGCCGGGAAAGCTGGGTGCGCATATGAACTCCATTTTCCTGCGCAACGGGCTTGTGTCACGCAACATGCTCGACGCGATGGCGTTCTGCCCGCCGTTGATCATCAGCCAGAGCGAGATATCTGACATCCTGCGCATCGTCGAAAAGAGCCTTGCTGCGTTCGGTGATGACATCAAATAGTGATCAGCGGCTGCTCCGTCTTCAGGGCATACTCTTTTAGTATCGCCGGTGACACACACGGCGATGCAGTTCGCCGGTGATAATCAGTCGGCGATCACGTCCTGTCTTTGCTGCCCAAGACCGTCGATCCCAAGCTCGACCACATCACCCGCCCTGAGATAACGCGCCGGTTTCTTTCCCATACCGACACCGGGCGGGGTGCCTGTGGCGATGACATCGCCCGGTTCGAGGGTGAACAGGTTGCTGAGATAGCTGACCAGATACGCAACGCCATAAACCATCGTTGTCGTGGAGCCGTCCTGCATACGCTCGCTGTTGACGTCGAGCCACATGGCGAGGTTTTGCGGATCGTCCACCTCGTCCGGGGTCACAAGCCACGGTCCGATGGGTCCGAAAGTGTCGCAGGATTTGCCCTTGGTCCATTGCCCCTGACGTTCGGTTTGAAGCGCGCGTTCGCTGACATCGTTGATGACGCAATATCCGGCGACATGCGCCATGGCCTGCTGTTCAGAAATGTATTTCGCGGGCTTGCCGATGACGACGCCCAGTTCCACTTCCCAATCCGTCTTGACCGAACCGCGTGGCAGGATGATGGGGTCGTTCGGACCACAGACGGCTGATGACGCCTTCATGAACAGGATCGGCTCGGACGGCACCTCCATGCCGGACTCTGCGGCATGATCGGCGTAATTCAGACCGATGCCCATGAATTTCCCGACGTGCCCGACGCAAGCCCCCAGACGGGGCGTGCCATTGACCAACGGAAGGTCGGCGGGATTGATCTCGGCAAGGCGGTCGAGATTGGCCAGAACCTCTCCGCTCAGATCGTCGATGGTGTCCGACAAGTCGCGCAGTCGCCCCTCCGCATCAATCATCGCCGGGCGTTCTGCACCGCGTTTTCCGTAACGAGCCAGTTTCATGTCACTTTCCCAATCTATTCGCCGACGGCAAGGCCGCTTTCAACATCTAGAAAATTGCACGCGGCAGCCAGATTGCCAATGCGGGGAAGATCCAGATCAGCACGACGCCAACGATCTGTAGCCCGATGAATGGCACGACACCGGCATAGATATGGCCCGTTGTGATCTCGGGCGGCGCGGCACCGCGCAGGTAAAACAGCGAAAAGCCGAACGGTGGCGTGAGAAAGCTGGTTTGCAGGTTGATTGCGATGAGGACGCCCAACCAAATCGGGTCGTGCCCCATGACGATCAGTGTCGGTGTGACCAGAGGCAGCAGGATCACCGAGATCTCGACGAAATCGAGGAAAAAACCCAGGATAAAGATGAAGATCATGCTGAAGATCAGCGCGCCGGTGGCACCGCCCGGCATATCTTCGAGCAGGCGCGCGACGCGCTCTTCGCCACCCAAGCCGATGAACACCAGCGAAAAGATGCCCGCCGACAGGATGGTGGCAAAGATCATGGCAGTCATCGTCAAGGTCGAGTTGAGCGCGTCCTGAATGATCCGGCCCCGGATCGCGGATTTCAGCGCCAGAACAACGGCGACGATGCCACCGATGGCCAGCATGATGTACCCCGCACCGGCCAAATAAGAGCCGAGCCCGAGGTCGTCACGTTGCAGGCGCACGGGGAACAATCCCGCCAGAATGCCCAACGCGACCAGAGCGACAGCGCCCAGAAGGATCATCTTGCGGTTCATGCCAAAGCGGACGCCCGCCATGAGCAATGCGCCAACTGCGCCGACCGACGCGGCTTCGGTCGGAGTGGCAATGCCGCCCAAGATCGCGCCGAGCACGGCAAAGATCAAAAGAATGGGGGGAATGACCGCGCGAATAACCTCGGCGCGGTCGGGCTTGGCCAATCCGGGCGGGGCAGGCGGCATGTCAGCGGGGCGCAGCACGCCCCGCGCGAGGATGTAGATCAGATACAGGCAGACAAGCAGCAAGCCGGGTAGGATCGCTGCGGCGAAGAACTGACCGACGGACAGCGCTTCGACCGAGAACTTGCCCTGTTCGTACTGCGCCTGCTGGTAGGCGTTCGACATGACATCTGCCAAGATGATGAGCAATGTCGAGGGCGGGATGATCTGGCCCAACGTGCCGGCAGTGCAGACGATGCCCGACGCGACGCGTGGATCGTATCCGGCGCGCAGCATGGTGGGCAGGGCGATCATGCCCATCGCGACCACGGTCGCCCCGACGATGCCGGTCGAGGCAGCGAGAAGTGCGCCGACAAGGACGACGGAAATCCCAAGCCCGCCGCGCACCTGGCCGAACAGGCGGCCCATCGTGTCCAGCAGATCTTCGGCAATGCGGCTTTTCTCAAGCAACGCACCCATCAGCACGAACAGCGGGATCGCGATCAGCACCTGGTTGCTGAGCAGGCCAAACACCCGTTGGCCCATCGCGCCCAGCAGGGTAATGTCCATCACGCCAAGCGCCCAGCCGAGATATGCAAAGGCGATGCCGATGCCGGCGATGCTGAACGAGACGGGAAAACCCGACAGGATCGCCACCATCAGAGCGGCGAACATGATGACGTCAAGATATTCGGTCATGTGTGTGCCTTGTCCTCAGCCGGGTTGGAGATCAGGCCCACCAGCAGAGACAGCGATTGCAGCATGACCAGAATGCAGAAGAGCGGGATGAGGGATTTCATCAGAAAGACAGCCTCGATCCCGCCGACCGAGATCGGTCCTTCGAGGATGGCCCAGGAATTGCGCACCGAGGGCCACGACCAGTAAAGCAGCGCGGCCATTGACGGCAGCAACAGGAAGATGTGGCCGAATATGTCGATCCGCCGCTGTGTTTGTGCGCTTGCCTTGGAATAGAACACATCGACGCGGACGTGTTTGTCCACCAACAGCGTGTACCCGGCGCCCAACATGAACAGTGTGGCATGGAGATACAGCACGCTTTCCTGCGCGGCGATGGAGTTGACCCCGAAAACATAGCGGCCAAGGACGATGACGAACTGGATCAGAACCATCAACAGCGCCAGCCACCGCACCACATGCGCGACGCTCGTGTTGATGCGGTCGATCCCTGCCGCGATGCGCTTCATCGGCGTCTCCGGTGTAAGATAGGGCGCGCGGTCGATGCCGCGCGCCGTTTCGATCAGTAGCCCAACACCTGCGCGCGGGCGTTCATCTGGCCGTTGTCGGCATAGGTCATGTAGCCGCCGACGCTGTCGCGGTAGGACACAAAGCTTTCGGTGATCCGCTTGACCAGTTCGTCCTCGTCCTGACGCAGCTCGTCGATCACTTCGCCCGCCGCCTTGCCCATTTCCGAGATCACGTCATCGGGGAATTTCTTGACGATGACGCCTTGCTCGTTGACCATGGATTGCAGCGAGATCGCGTGCTTGGTCGTGTATTCCGTCCAGACCGGATTGTAGAGGCTTTCGCAGGCAAAGCTGACCGCCTGTTTCAGATCGTCGGGCAATTCGGCATAGACGTCGCCATTCACGCCGCACTCCTCGGCCGATGACGGCTCACCGACTCCCGGCCAGTAGTAGTTCTTGGCGACCTGATAGAATCCCAGAGCCGAATCCGTCCACGGTCCGATGAACTCACCCGCATCCAGCGCGCCGGTTTGCAGGCCCTGAAACATGTCGGGGCCGCTCATCGCCTGCGCGGCGACGCCCATCTTGGACATCATCTCCGAGGCGAGGCCGGTGGTGCGGAACTTCATCCCCTTGAGATCTTGGGCCGAGTTGATCTCGTCGCGGAACCAGCCGCCCCATTGCGGGCCGGAGTTGCCGCAGAGGAACGGCTTGATGCCGAAACGGCCATACATCTCGTCATAGAGTTCCTGACCGCCGCCATGCATGAGCCAGCCGAATTGTTCATCCGCGCGCAGGCCAAAGGGTTGCGAGCCGAACAGCAGGATGCCCTTGGATTTGGAACCCCAGTAGGCGGGGACGGCGTGGTAGAGTTCTGCTGTGCCTTCACTCACCGCATCAAAGACACCCGGTCCTGGGACCAGTTCGCCAGATGCGTAGAGTTTCACCTCGATGCGTCCGCCCGACAGGGTGGTGATCCGGTCGGCCAGGCTTTGCGCGGCGACGCCCGGTCCGGGCAGGTTCTTGGGCCATGCGGTGACCATCTTCCACTGGCGTTTGTCCTGCGCGATTGCGGGGCTCGCCAGTGCTGCGGCTGCGGTGCCGATTGCACCCGCCTTGATGAATGTACGTCGTTCCATGGTGTTCCTCCTCGTTGATTTCGTGGCCGGGCGTGCCCCCGTCCTTGCGATCGTTGATAAGCCTGTCACGTCAGGCCAGCAATCCCCGTGCGATGATCGTACGTTGAATTTCCGACGATCCCTCGTAAATTCGGAGAATCCGCAGGTCGCGCAGATACCGCTCCAGCGGGAAATCGCGGGTGTACCCGTACCCGCCGTGAATCTGCAGCGCCCGGTCCGCGATCCTCCACGCGGCCTCCGAGGCATAGAGTTTGGCGAAGGCGGATTCACTGGAATAGCGCACCCCGGTTCCGCGCAAGGTTGCCGCCTGCATCGCCAGGGCTCGGGCGGCGGCCAGCTCGGTTGCGTTGTCGGCAAGCATGAATTGCAGGCCTTGGAAATCGGCGATCGGATGACCGCCGACCTTGCGCTCCTTGGCATAGGTGATCGCGGCGGCCTGCGCGGCGGCAGCAATTCCGGTGGCCTGCGCGGCGACCTCGATGCGGCCGTTGTCCAGCACCTTCATCGCGGTGCGAAATCCGGTGCCTTCCTCGCCGATGCGGTTGGACGCCGAGATCACGCAATCGAACGTGATGCCAAAGACATGCCCGCCTTTCAGGCCCA
This sequence comes from Marivita sp. S2033, assembly GCF_046592965.1. Lineage (NCBI taxonomy): Bacteria > Pseudomonadati > Pseudomonadota > Alphaproteobacteria > Rhodobacterales > Roseobacteraceae > Marivita > Marivita sp. S2033. Next base: position 73,764 of record NZ_JBISBV010000007.1, on the reverse strand, counting down.
TTGTGCGCTCGTTCGGCGCGATATCGACACCCTCTGTGGTGTTCGGCTCGACCAGAAACGCGCTGACACCGCGCGCACCGGCATCGCGGTCCGTCTTGGCGTAGACGACGATGAAATCGGCCGCACCCGCGTTCGAAATGAAACACTTCGATCCCTTGATCCGGTATCCGTCGCCTTCGCGCACCGCATAGGTCGACATGTCGGCGGGGTTCGAGCCAGCCTGCGGTTCGGTCAGTGCAAAGGCGCCAAGGGTCTTGCCCGCAGCAGCGTCCGGTAGGATGCGCCGCGCAAGGCTCTCGTCTGCGCCGATCAAAAGGGAATCGGTTGCCAGAAAATGCGCCGTCAGCATCGAGGCGGTGGAGCCGCACGCGCCGGCGATTGCTTCCACTGCGGCGTAGAGCGCAGGGCCCGAGAGGCCGAGCCCGCCCATGTCTTCAGGCAGGTTCATGCCCATCAGCCCCAGTTCGGCCATTGCGGGCAGATGCAGTGTCGCGAATGTTGCGGTTTCGTCGATGTGAGCTGCCTTGGGGGCCAGCACCTCGGCGGAAAAGCGTTCGATCTGGTCGGTGATGGCGCGTTCGTCGTCAGACATCGGATAGGTCATGCGCGGTCTCCTGTGGCTAGCGAGGCGAAAATGTCGGCGGCATCGGCATTGAGGGCGGGCGCGGCCCGGCGGGCGCCGCGTTGAGTGTTGCTGAAGTGAACGGGCTGTTCGGGGATGCGAAGCTGGCCAAGTTCGGGATGGCTGACTTCGGAATAAAGCGCTCGCGCTCTGGTCTGCTCGGACGCCCATGCCTGAGCAACGGACTGGATTTCGGCAGCAGGAATTCCTGCCCCCGAAAGCAGCGCCACCACATCCTCAACATTGCGGGCCTTGGCCCACCGTTCGATACATTCGGCCAGCGCCGGTTCGTTGCTGCGGCGCTGACTGTCTGAGGTAAAGCGCGAATCCTGGGCGAGTTCGGGCTGGCCGATCACATCGCAGAAGGTGGAGAACAGGCGATCGTTGAGAACTGCGACAGCAAAATGGCCGTCCTTCGCAGGGTAAGTGCCGAACGGCGCGGACAGGGGGTGGCGGTTGCCGGTGCGTGTCGGTTCCTCGCCCCCCATCAGCGTGCGGCAGGCCAGAACCGGCATCATGGAGGTCAGCGCGTCAAACAATCCGACATCGACGTGGCGGCCCTGTCCAGTGCGCGTGCGATCGAACAAAGCGACCATCGTGCCCCAAGCCGCAAACAACCCGCCCGCCACATCAGCCAGCGCCTCTCCCACCATGGTCGGAGCTTCGTCGGGGTTGCCGGTGGCGTCCATCAGTCCGCTCATGGCCTGAATGATAATGTCATAGGCCGGTTTCTTCGCGTTCGGACCGGTCTGCCCGAAGCCGGAAACCGAGACATAGACCAGTGCTGGAAACGCCGCGCGCATGGCATCAACGCCAAGGCCAAGCTTGTCCATGACTCCGGGGCGAAAGTTTTCGACCAAGACATCGGTCTCACGCAAGAGCGCTTTGACGGTGTCGCGACCCTGCTCGGATTTCAGATCGAGAACGACAGAGCGCTTGCCACGATTCACCGTTTGAAACAGCAGGCTCTCGCCATCCCGGAACGGGCCGATGTGGCGGTAATCGTCGCCTTGCGCGCTTTCCACCTTGATCACATCCGCCCCCAGATCCGCCATCAAGGCAGTGCAGTAAGGGCCGGCCAGAACGCGGGTGAAGTCCAGGATGCGCACACCGGACAGCGGCTTTTTTGACGAAGGTTGCGTTTCAGCGGTCATGGCGGTCTCCAACTGGAATGACTTGGAGATACCGCAAATCTGCATATAAGTAGAAATAAAGATAACTGATAGGTAAATAGATGGTCCCTATACCCATCACATTGCGGCAAATCGATTACGTCATCGCCACGGCAGATACCGGGAGCACCGCGTCGGCGGCACGGTTTCTCAACGTCTCGCAGCCCTCGGTATCCCTGGCACTCAGCAAGGTCGAGACGCATCTCGGCCGCCCCCTGTTTGTCCGCACCGCAGGGCAGGGGGTTGCGCTCACCGCATTCGGGCAGCGCAAACTCGGCGAGTTTCGCACCTTGCGCAGACAGGCGCAGACCATTCTGGGGGCTGGCGACGACGCGCCCGAAGTCGTCACTCTCGGCGTGTTTTCCACCCTTGGACCGCGATACGCACCCCGGTTGGTGCGCGAGTTCGAACGGACCAATGCGTCGGCACGCGTCCACCTGCGGGAAGGGGACATTGAAACACTCACCGGGTGGTTGGAAAGTGGACAGATCGACGTTGCGCTGATTTACGACTTCGGTTTGCCCTCATCGCTTGACGTCACGCCGCTTGCCGACGTGCGGCCCTATGGGGTTTTGCCTGGACACCATCATCTGACAGATCGCCACTCCATCAGCATGGCCGAATTGCTGGAAGATCCGCTTATTCTGGTCAATCTTCCGCACAGCCGAGGGTATTTTCTCACTCTGGCCCAGATGCATGGCATCACGCCCCGCATCGCTTTTGAAACCGGCTCGGTCGAGATGTTGCGGGCGATGGTAGCGAACGGCATGGGCGTCGGATTGTTGGCGACCGATATTCCGCATGACACCGCGTATGACACTCAACCGGTGGTTCACATGCCCCTTTCAGGCGACCTTGCCCCGCACCGCATCGCGCTGGCGCGGATCAGACAGCTGCGGGGATCACGGGCAACCGACGCGTTTTGCGATTATGCCATTGAGATGTTCAAATCCGTTTCCGATGGCAAGGTTTGATACGCTGTCAGGCAAGCCGTTTCTTTTCACCGTTTTTTCCGGCCAGCGGAAAAACGCCAATTATTTTCAAACACCTCTTCCGGTCGGGAACTATTCAACATCAGCGGATGTTCAGATGACAGTAAGAACGATCAACAGATGGAGAGATCATGAAACACTTTCTGACAACAACCGCAACCGCCCTTATCCTGAGTACATCCGCATATGCGGCCAATCACACTGGCGCGTTTATCGAGATGTCCTTCGACGAGGCGGTAAACCTCAACGCATCCGAAATGATTGGCATGCGTGTATATGCAACCGAAGCCGAATTGAACAATGAAACGACTGTTGCCGCTGACGGTGAAAAGGATTGGGACGATATCGGTGAAATCAACGAAATCGTTCTGACCCGCGATGGCACTGTCCGATCGGTGATCGTCGGAGTTGGCGGCTTCCTCGGGATGGGCGAAAAGGATGTCGCAGTCGACATGTCGCAGCTGAAGTTCATCTCCGAAGACGGTGAAGCAGGCGAGTTCTTTCTGGTCTTGAACGCCAATGCGGCCGGTCTCGAAGAGGCTCCCGCGTATGAGTATGACCGGGACATGCAAGCCATGGAGACGAACACGCTTACCACCGAAGCCAATGACATGGACGCCAATGACGTTAACGTCGATACCGTGACGACGGACATGAACGATCGTCCCATGATGGCGCCTCCGGCCGTCGAGCGTGAAGGCTATTCCCTGGCCGAGCGTGACACGCTGACCACGGAAAACCTGACCGGCGCGCGCGTTTACGGTGTAAATGACGAAGACGTTGGCGAAGTTTCGGAATTGCTGCTGAACGATGATGGAACGATTGACCGTGCCATTCTGGACATCGGCGGCTTTCTCGGAATGGGCGAGCATCAAATCGCCGTGACGCTGGACGAACTCCAGATCGTGCGGACTGATGCGGGTGATGACATTCGCGTCTATATCGACAGCACTCAGGAAGCTCTGGAAGCACAACCTGAATACCAAGACTGATAGGCAAATAAAATGGGCCATCGTTTCGGTGGCCCATTTTCAATTTTTTGCATTGTAAATATGATAATTTTTAAATTCGGCAATTAACAGAATATGAATTTAATGCCTTCCTGTTTTGAGTCGTACTCTTTTCCAACATGACCCATCTCGACCGAACACGCGCTTACGTGTTAGACTGGTTAATCTCTTGAAGTCGAAGGGAACCTAAGACACGGCTGGCGGGTTATCTGGATCAGGGGGATCTCATGACAAACTTCCGCACAAGATATCTGACAAAACCCATCCACAAATGGGCCAAGGGCGCGCTGCCGGCGCTGTCCTCGACCGAGAGCGAGGCACTGAATGCCGGTGAGGTCTGGTGGGAAGCCGAGCTGTTCTCGGGCAATCCCGACTGGTCCAAGCTGCGCGATGTCAAGGCACCGCGCATGAACTCCGAGGAACAGGCATTCTTCGATGGACCGTGCAAGGAATTGTGCGGCATGGTCGATGATTGGAAGATCAACCACGAAGACGGCGATCTGCCGCCCGAGGTGTGGAAATTCCTGCGCGACAAGAAATTCTTCGGGATGATCATCCCCAAGTCCTATGGCGGACTCGGGTTTTCCGCCTTCGCCCATTCCGAGATTGTCCGCTACATCTCCACGCGTTCCGTCGCCACGGCGGTGACAGTGATGGTGCCCAACTCCCTTGGACCGGGGGAATTGCTGCACCAGTTCGGTACCGACGAGCAGAAAGATTACTGGCTGCCGCGTCTGGCCGAGGGGGACGAATTACCCGCCTTCGGTCTCACCAGCGCCGAGGCCGGATCGGATGCCGGCGCGATGGTGGATGATGGCGTGGTCTGCAAGGGCCAGTGGAAAGGCGAGGAGGTGCTGGGCATCCGCCTCAATTGGGCGAAACGCTATATCACCTTGTCGCCGCTCTGTACCGTCCTTGGGCTGGCGTTCAAGCTGCGCGATCCCGACGGGCTATTGGGGGATCAGCAAGATATCGGCATCACATGCGCGTTGGTGCCGACCGATTTGGACGGGGTAGAGACAGGACGGCGGCATCTGCCGTCTTCAACCATGTTCATGAACGGGCCGACCACCGGCAAGGATGTGTTCATCCCGCTCGATCATATCATCGGTGGGCCGGACTACGCCGGACGCGGATGGATGATGCTGATGTCTGCGCTGGCCGCAGGACGGGGGATTTCCCTGCCCTCGATGGGATGCGCGGCGATTGCGCTCTCGGCGCATACAACGGGTGCCTATGCGCGCATCCGTCAGCAATTCAATCTGCCGATCGGCAAGTTCGGCGGCGTTCAGGCGCGCATGGGGCGGCTTGCGGCCGATGCCTATGTGATGGATGCCGCGCGCCATCTGACCTGTGCCGGGCTGGACGAGGGCCGCGCGCTGAGCGTGATTTCCGCGATCATGAAAGCGCACGCGACTTACCGGATGCGCGAGGCGTTGAACGATGCAATGGACGTACATTCCGGCAAGGCGGTGATCGACGGCCCGTCGAACTACCTCCTGCCGCTCTACCGCGCCGTGCCCATCGGGATCACGGTTGAAGGGGCCAACATCGTCACGCGTTCGCTCATCATCTTCGGGCAAGGTTCGATCCGAGCGCATCCCCACATGCTCGACAACATGCTGGCTCTGCAGGAAGAAGATCCGCAGAAATCACTGGAGATGTTCGATAAATCGTTCTGGGCGCATTTTGGCCATGCGACGAAAACCCTGTTCCGCTCCTGGGGCCGCGCCATCACCGGCGGCCGGTTCGCGCCCGCACCCGATGCGGGCAAGGCAACGCCGATCTACCGGCAGATTTCTCGCTGGGCCGCAGCTTATGCGCTGACGGCGGATTTCCTGTTCCTCACGCTGGGCGGCGCGCTCAAGCGAAAGGAGATGATTTCCGGCCGGATGGGCGACATCCTGTCCGAAATGTACATTCTGTCGGCTGCGCTGAAGCGCTGGGACGACGAAGGGAGGCAACGCGCCGACCTGCCAGTGCTGGAATACGCGGCGCAGGATGCGTTTACGCGCATTCAGTCCTCGCTCAACAACGTGATCGCCAATATGCCCAATCGCCCCGCCGCCTGGGTGCTGCGGTTTTTCACCTGGCCGGGTGACGTGCAACCCGCACCGAGTGACGAACTCACAGAGGAATGTAGCGATCTGATTTACGAGCCCTCACCGACGCGCGACCGGATCACCGGGCGGCTGGCCGATGGCTGCAATCGCGACGGGGTGATGGTGCTCAAGGAATGTTATGCCAAGGTGGTCGAAATGGCGCCGGTCATGAAGCGGCTTCGGGAGGCCCGCAAAACGCCGGATGACGCGCGCGAAGCCGGTATCCTGAGCGACGCGGAATGGCGCGACATCAAGAAGATGAACGAGCTTGTCGCTGAGGTCGTGGCGGTTGACGACTACGAGCAGGACGAGCTTCTCGGCTATTTTCCGAACTACACGCTGCATGACCGCACATCCTATGAAACCGACCCGAAGGAGGCCGCGGAATGACCGATGCCATGAACCAGCGCGTGTTCCTCGTTGATGGTGCGCGCACGCCGTTTCTTAAGGCGCAGGGCAAGCCCGGACCGTTCACGCCTGTCGATCTGGCGGTTCAGGCGGGGCGACCCTTGCTCGCGCGTCAGAGTTTTGACAGATCGGCTTTCGATCTGGTCATCCTCGGCTGCGTCAACGTCATTGCTGACGAGATGAACCCGGCGCGGGTTGCAGCGTTGCGCTTGGGCATGCCGGAGTCGATGGTGGCGTTCTCGGTCCAGATCAACTGCGGCTCGGGAATGCAGAGCATTGACACCGCCTATCGCTATATCCGGTCCGGATCGCATCAAATGATCCTCGCCGGTGGCGCCGAGGCGCTGAGCCATGCGCCGCTGACGTTGCGCCAATCCGCTGTCGAATGGTTCGGTCAGATGAACAACGCCAAGGGGCCGCTGGCGCAGGCCAAACTGATGGCTGGGATCCGACCGGAGTTCTTCAAGCCGGTTGTCGGGCTGGAGCGCGGTCTGACGGATCCCATTACCGAACTGAGCATGGGTCAGACCGCCGAGGTGCTGGCGCATCGCTTTGACATCGACCGGCGTACCGCCGACGCTTATGCAATGGAGAGCCACCACCGGCTGGCCAAGGCGCAGGAGGATGGCACGCTCGACGACGAGGTGATGCCCGCCATCGCGCGCGATGGCACGGTCTATGAACGTGACGACGGCGTTCGGCCCGACAGCGATATGGACGGCCTCGCCAAGCCTAAACCGGTGTTCGAACCTCCATATGGCAAAGTCACAGCAGGAAATTCGAGCCAGATCACCGATGGTGCAAGCTGGTGCATACTCGCGTCCGAGAGGGCGGTCGAAGAACACGGGCTGACGCCGCTGGCCGAAATCACCGATAGCGAATGGGCTGGGCTTGATCCCGCCATCATGGGGCTGGGGCCGGTCATGTCCGTCACGCCAATGGCGCAGCGCAACAATCTCGGGGTCAACGACATTGATCTTTGGGAGCTGAACGAAGCGTTCGCAGCGCAAGTGTTGTCGTGCCTTGCTGCGTGGAACGACGCGGATTTCTGTCAGGAGGTCCTTGGTCTCGATGGCGCATTCGGACGGATCGACCGCGACCGCCTGAATGTGGATGGCGGCGCGATATCCTTGGGTCATCCGGTCGGCACCAGCGGCAACCGGATCGTGCTCCACCTTGCCAACGCGATGAAGGAGCGCGGCGCAAAACGGGGGATCGCCACTGAGTGTATCGGTGGTGGTCTTGGTGGAGCAATGTTGCTGGAGGCGGTGTGATGACGGGACGGGTATTGGAATATCTGAACGACGCGATGCTTGAGCTTGGTCCGGTCGAAAAGACCGACGGCAATTGGCGTAGCGGACGTGATGGCGATGGTATCTTGTGGTTGGTCCTCGATAAAACCGACTCTGGCATGAATACGATCTCGGAAGACGTGATCCGGGAACTTGACGAACTTGTGTCGACTGCGGTGGCCGATCTTCCCAAGGCTTTGGTCATCCGGTCCGCCAAACCGAAGGGCTTTGCCGCGGGAGCCGATATCACCAGTTTCGATGCCATGTCCGACAGTGGCGCGGTGGACCTGCTAAAGCAGGGTCACGCCGTGCTTGACCGGATCGAGGCGCTGAATTGCCCAACGATATGCGTGGTGCATGGCGCGGCGCTCGGTGCGGGATTCGAACTTGCGCTGGCGTGCGATTATCGCATTGCCGTTGACGGTGCATCGTTCGGGTTTCCCGAAGTGCAGCTTGGTCTTCACCCCGGTCTCGGCGGCACCTTCCGCTTGCCGGGCCTCATCGACCCGACCGAAGCGATGACCATGATGCTGACGGGCAAGACCGCCCATACCAAGCGGGCCAAGTCGCTGGGAATTGCCGATCTGGTGGTTGAGGAACGTCATGTCGCGGCCGCCGTGCGTGCGGTCGCCGATGGCGAGGTTGAACAACACAAACAGGGGCTGAAGGCGCAAGCGCTCGGCTTCGAGCAGGCCCGCAGCTTTGTGGCGCGGGAAATGCGCAGTCAGACGCAAAAGAAGGCACCGGAGCGCCATTATCCGGCGCCCTATGCGCTCATTGACCTGTGGGAGGAGCACGCCGGCGATCGCGATGCGATGCAGCGCGGAGAAATCGAGAGTTTCGCCAAACTGCTGAAGACCGAAACCTCCAAGAACCTGCGACGGGTATTTTTCCTGCAACAGAAACTGAAGGACGCCGCGCGCGGAGATGATGGGATAGCGCATGTCCACGTGATCGGCGCCGGAGCGATGGGTGCCGAGATTGCCACAATGGCGGCGATCAATGGCAAGATTGTCACGCTTGGCGATGTGCAAATCGAACCCCTTGGCCGTGCCGTGAAACAAGCCGTCGAGATATGCGACAAAAAGCACCTGAACCGGATGGAAACCCGCGATGCACTGGACCGGCTGATGCCTGATCCGAAGGGCTATGGACTGGCCCAGGCGGATCTCGTGATCGAGGCGGCGCCCGAGACGGTCGAGATCAAGGAGAAAATCTATTCCGATCTCAAGACCAGGATGAAATCCGGTGCGATCCTTGCCACCAACACCTCCAGTCTTTCGGTGAATGAACTGGCCGCGCACGCGCCCGATACCGCGTGTTTTGCCGGGCTGCACTTTTTCAACCCGGTGTCGCAGATTGATCTGGTCGAAGTGATCGAAGGTGATCAAACCAGCAAAGATACGGCGCAACGGCTGTCGGCCTTTTGTGGCAAGATTGGAAAGCTGCCCGCCAAAGTGAGCGACTATCCCGGTTTCGTCGTCAACCGTGCGCTGACGCCCTACCTGATGGAGGCGATGGTCTTGATGGAGGAAGGCGTTCCAAAGGAAGTGATTGACCTTGCTGCCCTGCGCTTCGGCATGCCGATGGGGCCGGTTACACTCGCAGATCAAGTCGGGCTCGACATCGGATTGCATGTCGCGGAATCGCTGCGGCAGAATCTGGATAAACCGATGGCCGAGATCTCGGATACGCTGCGGTCCAAAGTCGAGTCAGGCGAGTTGGGCAAAAAAACCGGTCGCGGCTTTTATGACTGGTGGGAGGGCACGCCGCACCCTGAAAGCGATCACGACGAGCCCGCGGATCTGACCGACCGGTTGATCCTCCCCATGCTTGACGCCTGTGTCGAAGTGTTGCGCAAGGGCGTGGCCCAAGACGCGGATCAAGTGGATGCCGCCATGATCTTTGCCACTGGTTGGGCTCCGTTTCGCGGTGGTCCGCTCCATTATGCAAAGGCGCGCGGTATAGAGGAGATCGTCTCGCGTCTGAAAGAGCTGGAAGGCAAATACGGGCCTCGTTTCGCCCCCGACGACGGCTGGAGCGATCTTGGCTGAGAGGCCGCGAACATACACCGACCCCGATCTCATGGCGGCGGAAATTTTCCAGCGAACCGGCGGCACTGTCCGGCTTGCTTTGCCTCTGGGGCTTGGCAAGCCGGTCACTCTGGTTAACGCGCTGACGCGTGCGGCGTTGGATGACCCGAAACTGACGCTGTCGATTTTCACCGCCCTGACACTTCTGCGTCCCGACCCGGGTTCAGATATTGAGGCGCGGTTTCTTGAGCCTGCGATGGATCGCCTGTTCGGAGCCTATCCGGCATTGCTATATGCCGATCTCATTCGCGGCGACGGCCTGCCAGACAACATCAACGTGTCGGAGTTCTTCTTTCAGGCAGGCGAATGGCTGGGCAATTCCTATGCCCAACGGCACTACATTTCGGCCAACTACACCTACGCACGCGACGTTCTGATCGCGCAAAAGCCCAACGTCCTGTCGCAGCTAGTCCCACGCGAGGGCGCGCGCGTGAGCATGAGTTGCAACACCGACATCTCTGCGGATCTGTTCGACATGCGCAGCAAGGGAGAGATGGAGTTCATCGCGGTTGCCGAGGTGAACGACGCATTGCCATTCATGGACGGACCCGCCGCTTTGGACGCAAGCGAGTTCGCAATGATGCTGGAGCCTACGCACCAGTTCGAGCTGTTTTCCGCCGTGCGTCGTCCGGTGTCGGACGCGCAATACGCCATCGGGTTGCATGTGTCGCGACTGGTCGCTGACGGAGGCACGTTGCAAATCGGAATCGGGGCCATCGGTGATGCGGTGGCGCATGTGCTGCTGTTGCGCGATCGAGAGGCGCTGGACGACATCTGGCGCGCCGCACCGTTTGCGCTTTTAGGAAACGAGACAGGTTCGTTTCAAACGGGGCTATACGCCGTGACAGAGATGCTGGTGGGCGGTCTGGTTGCGCTGTTTCAGGCCGGTGTTATCCGCCGCGAGGTGGATGGAGCGGCCATTCACGCAGGGTTCTTCGTCGAAACGCGTGACATGTATGCGCGCCTGCGCGACATGCCCAGAGACCAACTCGCAAAGATCGAGATGAGGCCGGTCAGCTTTACCAACGCGCTTTACGGGAACGAACAATCCAAACGCGCCGCTCGCGTCAAAGCGCGGTTCGTGAACGGCGCGATGCAGGTCAGCGTGCTGGGAGATATCATGTCGGACGCCGCCAAACCCGGTCAGGTTGTCAGCGGAGTCGGCGGCCAGTTCAACTTTTTCGAGCAGGCTTTCGCGCTCAAAGACGGGCGCGCTGTGCTGACGTTACCCGCCACGCGTGAAAGCCACGGAAAAATCACGTCGAACATCGTGTGGCAACTGCCTCTGACGACCATCCCGCGTCACATGCGCGACATCGTCGTTACGGAATACGGTGCGGCGGATCTGCGCGGGTGTACCGACGAAGAGGTGATCGCCCGCATGATCTCCATTGCCGACAGCCGCTTTCAGAGCGAACTCTTGCAGGCCGCCAAAACGGCTGGAAAGATCGCGCCAGATTTCGAGATTCCCGAAGCGCATTCCAACAACACGCCACACGCCGTCCAACAATGGCTCGCGCCATTTCGCGCCGATCTGTTACCCGACTTTCCCCTGGGATCAGATTTCGACGAGATTGAACGTGTCTTGATCCCCGCGCTATCCCATCTTGGAAACGCCGCATCAACGAAGCGCGGACTACTGGGGCTTATGCTCGCGTCGATCAGGCTCGACCCACACCCTGACGAAGAAAAGGCCATGTTACGCATGGGCTTTGACGCCGCACCAAAGCTGCGCGAACCACTTCAAGCGCGCGCCTTGCGCGGCGCGTTGCGCAAGGTGGCGGGTCACACTTTACCCTGACCTCAATGCTGGCGGAATTCCCCGAATTCGCCCGATTGCGTCGAATGTCCTATCCATGCAATCCAGATAACAATAGCCACAGAATGGGCTGCCTTGGGTCGTCGGTGACTTTTCCAACAAGAGACTTTTTGCCTCAGCTGTGCTACAGTGCCCGGCGTGGGGTAGCACGATGTTCGACATTGATACGTTTATCGCCGATTGCCGCCAAGCAGTCGACAAAGACCCAACTCATAAGTCAGCCGCAGAAGTCGTTCGGCGCGCCCTGGCTGATCCATCTGGCGTGATGAAAGCTCTCGGAGAACCAAAAGAGCCCGGGATAACGCCTCTCTACCAGTCGTGTGACCTGACAATTATTAATCTGGCCTGGAAGCCATTGACGACCATACCGCCACATAACCACGAAATGTGGGCAGTGATCGGAATATACGGAGGTCGAGAGGACAATATATTCTGGCGTCGGGTTAAAGATCATCCGGATGGCTTGATTGAGGCTGCCGGGGCGAAAGCGCTTTCGACCGGTGACGTCTGTCCGATGGGGCCTGAGATCATTCACTCTGTTACGAATCCGATACCACGACTGACAGCAGCCTTACATGTCTACGGAGGTGACCTCTTTGAGGCGGAAAGGAGCGAATGGGAGCCTGAAGGCTTGCTTGAGCACCAACTCGATATCGACGCGGTACGGGCAAGGTTTTCGAACGAGGCAGTCTGAATGTGAGTGTCCATATCGTCTCTTTTGTGAATTCCGTATCTGCAACAAGGGGGGACGGATGGCTCGGTATGTGAGTTTGCGGTCGGCACGGTTGGATGATCAACCAGCTTGGGGGCGACATGGCGCAAATTGATTTTTGGTACTCGATTGGAAGCACCTACAGCTATCTGACGGTTATGCGGCTACCTGATGTGGCAAAATCTCACGCTGTTGATTTTCGATGGCGTCCGTTCAACGTGCGGCACGTGATGATCGAACAGAACAATATTCCCTTCAAGGACAAGCCAGTGAAGACTGCCTATATGTGGCGCGACATCGAGCGTCGCGCTGACCGCTATGGTCTGGCCCCACAAATCCCCGCACCATATCCGTTACCGGGCCTTTTGCTTGCCAACCAGATCGCCACGCTTGGGCTCGAGGAGGGGTGGGTCGCGGACTACACCCGCGCCACGTATCAGCGCTGGTTCGAACGCGGCGAGCCGGCTGGAGAGGAACCAAATATCTCTGGAAGCCTGGAGGCAATAGGCTGCGATGCCAGTCGGGTCATGGCCGCGGCTCAGTCTGAACGGATTGTTGAGACCTTAGCGCAAGATACGCGAGAAGCGATGCGGCTGGGCGTATTTGGCTCACCCACATTTGTTGTCGACGGTGAGGTTTTTTGGGGTGACGACCGTCTTGAAGACGCGCTGCTTTGGGCGAACGGGGGATAAATGCGCACAAGCCCCAGCGTTTCGAGATTCATCAGCGCCTTGCGCACCGAGAGGCGCGAGACTTGCGGCCTCTCGGCAAGATTTCGTTCGGACGACAGGCGTTCTTCCTCGGCAAACTCGTTGTTGCGCGCCTGTATTCTCGTCTCTGATCAGAAGCTGACTTGCGACGTCGTGGTCAGGCGGCAGCGTAGCTGGTGAACACCTCGGTCGATCCATCGCGCCGGATCAGGAACACCTCGTAGGCTTCGCGTTCGCTTTCCGGACCCATGCCGGGCGAGCCGTAAGGCATGCCAGGCACTGCAAGGCCGACCGCGTCGGGGCGTTCCTTCAGGAGACGGCGAATGTCGGCGGCAGGCACATGGCCCTCGATCATGTAGCCATCGATGCGACCCGTATGGCAGGAGACCATCTCCTGCGGAATGCCGTTGTCGAGCTTGTAGCGCATCAGAAGCGTCCCGAGGCTGCGCTCGGTCGTGACGGCGAAACCGTCGTTCTCGAGGATCTCGATCCAGGCCGAGCAGCAGCCGCAGTTGGGTCCTTCATCACGTGGATCGCCGGACCGGCGCCTTGCGCGAACGCCTTCAGTGGCGCTGCCGCCAGCATGGCAGTCCCGCCGATCAGGATCATGCGGCGCGATAGATTTTCTTGGGTCATCTGGTTTTCCTCTTTCTGATTTAAATTTTTTCTGTGGAGTCAGAGATCAATCCGACGCAGCCTTAGCGCATTGCTGATGACCGAGACGGACGACAGGCTCATCGCGGCCGCCGCGATCATCGGCGAGAGCAGAAGGCCGGTGACGGGGTAGAGCAGCCCGGCCGCGATGGGCACGCCGAGCGCGTTGTAGGCGAAGGCGAAGAACAGGTTCTGCTTGATGTTGCGCAACGTGGCGCGGGCCAGTTTGCGGGCCCGAACGATACCCATCAGATCACCGCCCAAGAGCGTGATCCCGGCGCTTTCCATTGCCACGTCGGCCCCGGTGCCCATCGCGATACCGACATCGGCGGCGGCGAGGGCAGGGGCGTCGTTCACCCCGTCGCCCGCCATGGCGATCTTGCGGCCCTTGGCGCGCAGTTGGTCGATCAGCGTCTTCTTGTCTTCCGGCAACACGCCCGCGCGCACCTCGTCGATGCCGAGCTTGTCTGCCACCGCCTGCGCGGTGCGTTCGTTGTCGCCGGTCGCCATGATGATGCGCAGCCCCTGGGCATGCAGCGCGTCGATCGCCTGCGCCGTCGACTCCTTGATCGGGTCGGCCACCGCCACGATCCCCACAAGCGCCCCATCCACCGCGACAAACATCGCCGTCTTGCCGAGCGCGCGCAGGGTGTCGGCACCCGCCTCGGCATGCGCGGTATCCAGCGCCATCTCTTTCATCATCGCGGCATTGCCGAGCGACACGCTGCGTCCGCCGACCTTGCCACGCACGCCCTTGCCGGTGACGGCTTCGAAATCACTCGCCTCCTGACGGGCGGCACCCTGCGCTTCGGCGCCATCGACGATGGCCTCGGCAAGAGGGTGTTCGGATCCGCGTTCCAGTGCGGCGGCCAGCGACAGCAGGTCCGTCTCGGGCAGGTCTCCCAGCGCGATGGTGTCCGTCAGCCTTGGCTTGCCCATGGTCAGTGTGCCGGTCTTGTCGACGATCAGCGTATCGACGCCCGCCATGCGCTCCAGCGCCTCGGCGTCCTTGATCAGCACGCCCGCCTGCGCGCCGCGCCCCGCCGCTGTGGTGATCGAGATCGGCGTCGCCAGCCCAAGCGCGCAAGGGCAGGCGATGATCAACACCGAGACCGCCGAGGCGATGGCGAAGACCAGCGCCGGTTCGGGTCCGAAGATCAGCCAGACGACGAACGCGAAGATCGAGACCGCCACCACGGTCGGCACGAAGATGGCCGACACCCGGTCGGCCATTCCTTGAATCGGCGCACGCGAGCGGCGGGCGTTCGATACCATCGCCACGATCTGCGCCAGCACGGTGTCTGCACCGACCTTGCCGGCCTCGATCACGAGGCTGCCGTTGTGGTTGATCGTCGCCCCGGTCACGTCGTCGCCCGGCCCCTTTTCCACCGGCATCGACTCGCCGGTCAGCATGCTTTCGTCGAGGGAGGATCGCCCCTCGATCACCACACCATCCACCGGCACCGCATCGCCGGGGCGCACCCGCAGCCGGTCGCCCTCCATGATGTTTTCCAGCGGCGCGTCGTATTCCGTTCCATCGGGAAGGATGCGCCGCGCGGTCTTGGGTGCGAGGTCCAGCAGCGCGCGGATCGCATCGCCCGTGCGCTCGCGGGCGCGCAACTCCAGCACCTGGCCGACAAAGACCAGCGTCACGATCACCACCGCCGCCTCGAAATAGTTGCCGACGCTGTCGCCCGTTCGGTATTGTTCAGGAAACACGCCCGGCAGGAATGTTGCGACCAACGAATAGAGATAGGCCGCACCGACACCGAGGCTGATCAGGGTCCACATGTTGGGCGAGCGGTTCAGCACCGACTCCCAGCCGCGCTTGAAGAAGGGCCATGCCGCCCAGAGCACGATCGGTGTTGCCAGCAGGAATTCCAGATAGCTCGCCGTCCGGTGCCCGATCCAGTCCCGCACCGGCAGGGCCACCATTTCCCCCATTGCCAGAACAATCAACGGCACAGCCGCGACCGATGACACCCACATCCGGCGGGTGAAATCGGTCAGCTCGTCGCTCGGCTCGTCCGAGGGCAGCATCGGCTCCAATGCCATGCCGCAGATCGGACAGTCTCCGGGTTCATCGCGGATGATCTCGGGGTGCATCGGGCAGGTGTACTGGGCGTCCGCAGGGGCCGCCTTCTTGTGCCCTGCGGCTCGCCCCGAGGCGTAGAACCAGGGGTCGGCCTTGAACCTTGTCTGGCAACCCTCGGAACAGAAATGGAAGGTCTTGTCCTGAAATTCCGCGTGACGCGTGTCGGCCTCAATAGAGACCGTCATGCCGCAGACCGGATCCTTGGCTGTCTCTGTGCCTGCCGGAATGTCGGATGCCCCGTGATGATGATCATGCTCCATTGTCTTCCAGCCTTTCGATCGCTTGTTTCAGCTTGGCGCATCCCGTCTTTGGACGCTCCAACCGTTGTCTCATTGTTGGTCGTGAGTGCTTTCCACAGGCCTTCTACGCATCGCCGCCCAAAGCAGCGGCAACCCGGTGACGAGCCCGAGGCCGAGCACAGCCCACGTCGCGCGGCCAAGGTCTCCGCTGACCGCCTCACCGCCGAAATGCGCAAGCAGGAAGCTTGCCGGGATGATGCCGGCCAGTGTTGCAACCGCGAACCGCCAGGCGTGCAGGCGGCTGAGCCCGGCCGCGTAACTGATCATGTCGAAGGACACGAAGGGCAGCAGGCGGCTCGCGAATACCGTTGCCGTCAATGCATTCTGAGACCCGAACAGCCCGGCATCGACGCGGTCACCGAAGACCCGCCGCAGGACATCATGGCCCAGCACCCGCGCAAGGGCAAACGCGATCAGTGCCCCGAGTTCCGCGCCGATCACGACCAGCATCGTCCCCCAGAGGTGTCCGTAGGCCGCTCCGGCCGCCATCGCGATTGGCGCGCTCGGGATCGGGCTGGCCACGACCGCGAGGGTCATGAGCGCGACGATCACCACCGGTCCCCAGAGACCTGCTTGCGCGACCAGCATTTCCAGGCGCGCGCCGTCCAACAGCCCGCGTGCTTCGGTGAACACCGACGGCGCGAGCTGCCAGATCCCGAGCACCCCGATCCCGAGGATCGCCAGGCTCGCCAGAATGGTCGCGCGCAGGCTCATCTCAGATCGCCTCGACGGCTTTCGCCAGAAGATCGCGGACCTCGCCCGCCACGGCTGTCAGTTCGGCGTTCTCGATCGCCTGCATCGAGGCGACGGGATCGACAGCGCTGACCTCAACGCCGCCATCGACCTGGCGCAAGATGACGTTGCAGGGCAGCATCGCGCCCACCCGAGGTTCAATTTCGATCGCCTGATGCGCCATCTCCGGGTTGCAGGCGCCAAGGATGCGATAGGCCGGCATCTCGACATCGAGCTTCTTTTTCATCGTCGCGGTGACGTCGATCTCGGTCAGCACGCCAAAGCCATGATCCGCCAGTGCCTTGCGCGCGCGCACATCGACATCGTCGATATCCGCAGAGGAAATCATTCGATTGATTGTGTATGTCATTGAGACGTTCCTTTCATTCATATCCGAAGATATTTGATCAGCGCTGCGATCGCCAAAACTAGCAGCACGAGGATCAGCAGGCCGAAGAGCCAGCCAAACCCCATTCCTAAACCCATTCCGGGGCCCATTTCGTTCCAGTTCATCATCCCATCCTTCTGGTTTTCCTACCGCAGGGTGCACCGTATGGTCTGCTCTTGCGGCATCGTCCGTCAGCCCAGCGTGGCGCGGGGCCGGTAACGGGGCGCTTTACCCGAGCGCCCCGTTCGGATCAGACCGACGCCGTGACCGCGAACTCGGTCATCATCCCGCTTGCGAGGTGCGGCATGTGGTGACAGTGCAGCATCCAGCGCGCAGACTCGCCCGCATCGAGTGCGACATCGACTATCGACATCGGCGGCACGTGGACCGTGTCGCGCAGGGCACCGGTAACCCGCCTTCCGTTCAGGCCGACGACTTGGAACACATGCCCGTGCAGATGCATCGGATGGGCCATCATAGACATGTTGTGAAACGATAGCACGACCCGCTCGCCGCTGCGCGCGGTGATCGGCTGGTGCTGGCCCCAGACCGCCCCGTTGATCGTCCAGAGATAGGGCTGCATCGTGCCGCCCAGCATCAGCATCTGCCTGCGGTCCACCGGTCTGTCCGGCAGGCCATTCAGCGCGATCAAGCCCGCTTCCTGCGCGAGATCGGTGTCAAACGCGGGTGCTTCTGACTCCGCAACGGCATCGAGACGCCGAACCTCGGCACCCTGCGTGGCGAGGATCAGGCCGGTACGCTCGCGCGCGCCTTCGCGCAACGCGAGGATCGGCCATGCGCCGCCTTCGTTCGGCAGGTCGATCTCCAGATCCAGACGCTGGCCCATCGCCAGCCCGAACCGCGTGCCCGGGACGGGCTGCACGGCCTGTCCGTCCACGGCGACAAGGCGTGCCTCGGCCGTCCCGGTCTCGACCCAGAACACCGTCGCCGCGGCGGCGTTGATGACGCGCAGGCGGATGCGTCCTCCACGCTCGACCCGCACCACATCCGGGTCCGACAGCGTCCGGTCATTGGCAAGATACGCGTCCCAGTCATAATCGTTCAGGTCCATGGCCATGCCACGCATCTGGCCGCCCATGCCCATCATCCCGCCCATGCCGCCCATGGTTCCTTGGCCCATACCGTCCATCGCCCCCGTGCCTCGCATGGGCATGCCTTGCCGGGTTTGCGCATTTGCGGCGTGATCAGCGTTGATCTCCGCCAGAACCTCCTCCGGTGTCTTGAAGGAGAAATCATGCAGGAACATAACGACCTCTTGCCGGTCAGCAGCGATCTCGTCTTGCGAGCGCACGATCAGCGGCGCGGCAAGCAGTCGCATCTCCTGGATCGGCACATGGCTGTGCATCCAATGCGTGCCCGGCCGCGCCTCGAAATCGTAAGGTCGGGTCTCACCCGGGGCGAGCAGCGGCATCGGCATGTCCGGCACGCCGTCCTGCACATTGGGCGGGATCTGGCCATGCCAGTGGATGATGGTGCCCACGTCGAGATCGTTGGTCAGATCGACCCGGAACCTCTGGCCGGGGTCGAGCACCAATCCCTGACCATTGGGACCGGCAAGGCCAAAGACAGTGGCCGCGCGTCCGTCGATGTCGAGCGTCCGTGTGGCGGCCGAGAGGCTGATCGCCGGCCCGGTCTGCGCAAACGCAAGACGGGGCATCTGAGCCGCCGCAATGGCGGCAGCACTGGCGGCGAGAAAGCCGCGTCGTGTAAGGGTAGTCATGGTTGTCTCCTCGGGACATCACGTCCCGTTCATCAAAACCGATGGGACGCCGCGGGCACTTGCCCGGGCGCTCTTAGAGGAGACGGAGCTTGGGAGGTCGGTCGTTCAGCCCCGGCGCACGGCTGACGTGACTTGCCTCGGACGGAAAATCATGGCTGGCCGGACCGAAGGCGTGTCCGGATTCGCCGGATGGCGATGTCAGGAAGGCCGAGACACCCGCACAGACGAACTCGCACATCCCCCCATCGCCCGCGCCACAGGGCTGCCCGGCGTCACAGGTGCGTTCCGCAATGTTGGTCGAATGCACCATGCCTGCGACATGCGATTCCCGATCCGCACCGGAACTCGCACTCATACCCGCAGCATGCGCAGAGGCGAACGTCGTCACCAAGGTGATCGCAAGTATGGCAAGGAAGGTGACGAGGCGGCTGATCATGGTGTCAAAATAGGTGCTGCGCACGAGAATGTCCATTGTCCCCGAAGTCAGGCTTCGGGCAGAACTACACCTCTGCGTGAAGCAGACGAGCTTATGTCGTGATCGGGCCCCGAAATCTTGAGATAGGGTGTGGGGAATATAATGGCGCTGGGTTTGCTCGTCGCTGTTCTTTGCGATCGGCCGTTTCCCGGCATTGCATCCAATGCCGACGTATCGGCGCAGGTGATCGCGCAAGCCCCTTGTAATCTTTGCGAGGTGCTGGATCGTGGTGCACCTGGGTCGGGCACAACTGTCGTCTGAAATACTGGGAATAGTCGCGTGTCTCGCTTCTAAATTGGTATTGACAATACCAATTATATGGGCAGGATAATAGGTACTTCAAATACCACAAACCAAGCGGACATGACTGCGGGCCCGTGCGAGTCGCCCGCGTCAGCGATCGTGCGCAGCCCCGCTTCTCAGGTGGAAGGAGGCGTCCTTTGGCATATGAGTTGGCTCTGAAACAGATCGAACCCGTCACCCGTCAAGGACGAACAGATCGTCGAGGAGACGTGCTGACATCGGCGTTTCAATGGGAGGAGACAGTGGCCGACACGATCCACGACCTGCAAGACACGCGTGTCCGAAACATTGCCGCGAACCTGCCCGGTGCCTCCGCCGTCTTTCGCCGCTTCGCGATAGAGCTCTGCTGTCACGGCCACATCCCCCTGATCGACGCCGATACCCATCGCAATATCAATCTGACGGAAGTGCATAAGGCGCTGGCCGGTTTTGAGCTCAAAGCCCACCACGACGCGCCGCGAGACACATACGATCTGATCGAACACATCCATCTGGAAACCAACGTCCCATTCCCCCGGTTCGAAGCCACGCCCGGAACCTGACTTCAAGCCGATCCTGTTCGCGAGGAGGCTATGATGACCGAAGCAACACTCCAACAAAGCCCGGAGCACGACGACCGCGGGTTCTTTATCCGGTGGTTCATGTCCACCAATCACAAGGACATCGGCGTCCTGTACCTCTTTGCGTCCGCCGCGGTCGGGCTGATCGCCGTGGTCTTGTCGGTCATGATGCGGATCGAGCTGATGGAGCCGGGGGTGCAGTTCATGTGCCGCGAAGGCCTGCGGCTCTGGCCCTCGGCGGCCACCTGCACGCCGGACGGGCACCTGTGGAACATCATCGTCACCTATCACGGCCTGCTGATGATGTTCTTTGTCGTGATTCCGGCGCTGTTCGGCGGCTTTGGCAACTATTTCATGCCGCTGATGATCGGCGCGCCCGACATGGCATTTCCGCGCCTGAACAACCTCAGTTTCTGGCTGTTCCTCGCGGGTACGACACTGGCAATCGCCTCGTTCATCGCGCCGGGCGGAGATGGCTCGCACGGCGCCGGGGTCGGCTGGACGCTTTATGCGCCGCTCTCGGTGCATGACGGCGGCATGTCGATGGATCTGGCGATCTTCGCGATCCATGTGTCCGGGGCCAGCTCGATCCTCGGCGCGATCAACATGATCACCACATTCCTCAACATGCGTGCGCCGGGCATGACCCTGTTCAAGGTTCCGCTGTTCGCGTGGTCGATCTTCGTCACTGCGTGGATGCTTCTGATGGCGGTGCCGGTTCTCGCCGGAGCTGTCACCATGCTGCTGGTCGATCGCAACTTCGGCACGACGTTTTTCGACCCGTCCGGCGGCGGCGATCCGATGCTCTATCAACACCTCTTCTGGTTCTTCGGCCATCCCGAAGTTTATATCGTCGTGCTGCCCGGCTTCGGCATCGTCAGCCACGTCATTTCAACCTTCGCCCGCAAGCCGATCTTCGGGTATCTCGCAATGGTCTGGGCGCTGATCGCCATCAGTGGGCTGGGCTTTGTCGTCTGGGCGCATCACATGTTCACCTCGGGCATGTCGATCACGCAGCAAAGCTTCTTTCAGGTTGCCTCCGTCACCATCGCGGTGCCGACCGGGATCAAAATCTTCTCGTGGCTTGCGACCGCATGGGGCGGCTCGATTGAGTTCAAGACACCGATGCTCTTTGCCTTTGGTTTCATTTTCCTGTTCACCGTCGGCGGCGTCACCGGCGTTGTCGTCGCGCAGGCGAGCGTGGATCGCGCCTATCACGACACCTATTATGTTGTGGCCCATTTTCATTATGTCATGAGCCTCGGCGCGGTGTTCGCGCTGATCGCGGGGGTGTATTACTGGATCGCCAAGATGTCGGGCCGACAATATCCGGAATGGGCCGGCAAGCTGCATTTCTGGATGTTCTTCATCGGCGCAAACCTGACATTCTTCCCGCAACATTTCCTTGGCCGTCAGGGCATGCCGCGCCGCTATATCGACTACCCCGAAGCGTTCCGTTTCTGGAACGAGATCTCAAGCTGGGGCGCGCTGCTGTCCTTTGCCTCGTTCCTGCTGTTCATCGGCATTGTGTTCTACACCCTCTTGGCCGGCAAACGCGAAACGCGGCCCAGCTACTGGAACGATTTTGCCGACACTCTGGAATGGACTTTGCCCACGCCGCTGCCCGAGCATACCTTTGAACACCTGCCCGAACCCGAAGATTGGCAGCGACAAGCGACATCCTGAAGACCTGTCTCAATGGAACAGTCGCATCAACCCAAGGCTCGGCAGAGCTTGGTGGGAGATGAGGTCTGCGATGCCGTCGTGCCAACGGTTCAGACATCACGGTTTCCCTGCGCTACTCGCTTTCGAACTGGGAAACGGCTAGTCTTCTCGTTGAACCGCCGTAGATCTACGACGACAGGCAAAAAGGAACTTCAGAATGGAACATCAGGTTGTTATCGTGACCGGCGGCGCCGCTGGAATTGGCGGCGCGATCACGGCCGAACTGGTGCGGCTTGGCGCGCATATCGTGGCTGTCGATCTCAACGACGAGGCAGGTCGCAAATTTGCCGAGGCCCACCCCGATCACGTTGCGTTCCTGGAAGGCGACATTTCCAGCGAACAGGTGGCCAAGGACGCGGTTGCGCTTGCGGTATCGACATTCGGGAAACTTACCGGACTGGTGAACAATGCGCACGCATCCCGGCAAAAACCGTTGCTGGATCACACGCCGGAGGATTGGGCGCTGTCCTTTGACACGGGCTTTTGGGGGACGCTGAACTTTATGAAAGCCGCGCATCCCGAACTTGCCAAGACGAAAGGCTCAATCGTGAATTTCGGGTCGGGTGCGGCCTTGAACGGCCAGAAAAATCAGGCCAGCTATGCGGCCGCCAAAGAGGCGATCCGCGGGTTGAGCCGCGTCGCGGCCAATGAATGGGCCGAAGACGGAATTCGCGTCAATGTTGTATGTCCGCTGGCCCTGACCGAGGGCGTCGCAAAGTGGAAAGACGCCCACCGCGATCAATATGACGAAGTTGCCGCCAAAGTCCCGCTTGGCCGGTTTGGCGATCCGCAAAAGGATATCGCTCCGGTCGTCGCGTTCCTGCTGGGCGATGGCAGTCAGTACATGACCGGGCAAACGCTGATGGCAGACGGTGGCGGGACCATGCTGCGATAAAAGACCCGGCAAAGCGCTTCGGTGCGCTTTGCCTTTGGTCCTACGCGTGCTGGTTCTGACGCGTTTTCGTAAACCGGTAAATCAGCATTGCGATCAGCGTGTATCCGAACGCCAGAGCGATCTGCAATTGTACGGCCCCCGCGATATCTTGCGGTGTTGCGCCCATCTGATTGACCGCGACAAAGGCTGAAATCGCGCTGGAGGAGGGCACAAGCAGCGAAATGACACGCAGTTTGTCCGGAATGGATTCGATGGGCCAGGCGATACCGGACAGGAAAAACAGCGGCACACCCATGACCACCAGAAAAAACACCACACCCTCGCGCCACGGGATGATCAGCGCGATGGCAAAACCCATCGCGGTACAGGCGCAGAGGAACGGAAGCGCAATCAACATGAGTGTGCCGAATTCGCCAGTGCGGGGGATTGAGCGGGTTTCAAAAAAGCCCTGCTCAGATGAATCACTCGTTTGAGCAATCGTTTGTTCAATCAGAGCAAACGATAGTTCACCCAGTTTTGTCAAATTCTTTTTTAACTTTTCGGAGGACCGGCGGACTGGCGAACGATCAATTCGCCCGGCGCAAGCAACACTTCGCCGGTCTCCGCCTCACTGCCATCGACCTGGCCAACCAGCCGCTTGACCGCAACCTCTCCCATGAGTGCCGTAGGGAGGGCCACCGTAGTGACTGCGGGAAAGACCACCCGCGCCAGAAGATCATCGTGCATCGTGACCAACGAGATATCCTTGGGCACCTGATATCCCAATGCATGCAGCCGTGCGATTGCCGCCGCACCTGTCAGAAGCGTCGCCGCATGGATCGCTGTCACGTTCTGCTCAAGCAGCTTGTCCACCGCGCCCGAGACCCGAGCCGGATCATAGCCTGCCTCGACGATCAGCGCCTCGTCTACCGGAAGTCCCGTCTCCGTCAGCGCCTGTGCCCAGCCCTCGCGCCGCATTTCGCCGTTGAACCGCCCCAGCCGCCCGGCAAGATGACCGATGCGTGTATGACCGAGCTCTATCAAATGCCTGACCCCGATCAACGCCGCCGCCCGCGTGTCAATCGCTATGCAATGACTGTCGCCGGGCAGCACCCGGTTCATGATCACATGCGGTCGATCGGTGCTCATCAGCGTTTGCCGCAGTTCTTCGTCCTCGTCGAAGCTGGCGATGATCACGCCCTCGATCATGTTCGAACTCGACACATCGCGGATGATCGAACTGACCCCGCCACCCTTGTCATATGCCACGACCAGCGCATAGCCCGCCTTGCGCGCCTCGATCTCAGCGCCGATGATGGCCGACGCGAAAATCGGATTCTCGATCTGTGGAACCACCATCAATATCGTTTGCGACCGCGCGGTCTTGAGCGCTCGGGCAGCGGGGTTTCCCTTGTAGCCGAGCGCTTCGGCCGCGCCGGTGATTCGAGCGCGCGTTTCCGCTGACGCACGGCCCTTGTCCTGCAAGACGCGTGACACTGTCGATACGTCCACACCTGCCGCCTCGGCGACATCACGAAGCGTGACGGTTTTTTGAGGAGCCTGATAAGGCAAACGATTGGTCATCTTAAGTTAATTATTTTTTATGTGCATATCACAGGATAGACCGAGCCGCCCGGCAGACCAAGCTGGAATTGGCACAAGCCGTAATGCGAACCACTGAAACAGCGCTGATCCCCGAGCGTCGGGCGAAAACGCGGTTTTCCGAGAGCTTAATGGCAATTCGTCATCTATGGCCTTTCCATCCCGTCGCGGCGTGATAGCTCAGGCATATGGTGTTGAGCGTCAAAGATGTGGCCAAGAGCTATCCGAGTGCCGAGGGAACGAGTGCTGTTCTGCGCGGCGTCGATCTGGAGATGGCGGCCGGTGAAACGCTTGCGCTCACGGGCGAATCCGGATCGGGGAAAAGCACGTTGCTGCATCTGATCGGGGGGCTGGACACTGCGGACAACGGCTCGATCCTTGTCGATGGGCGGGATGTGGCGGCGCTCGACGACACCGGGCGCGCGGCGTTGCGCCGGTCCGTGGTGAGCGTGATTTTCCAGCAATTCAACTTGATCCCGTCGCTTTCAGTTCAGGCCAATATCGCATTTCAGGCGCGTCTTGCGGGAGTTTATGACCCGTCGCACCTAACGCACCTCGCCTCAAAGCTCGGCCTGTCGTCGCAACTGGACAAGTACCCCGAAGCCCTGTCCGGGGGCCAACAGCAGCGCGTTGCGATCGCACGTACACTCGCGGCGCGGCCCAAGCTGGTGCTGGCAGATGAACCCACCGGCAATCTTGACGAAGCGACCGCTGCGGAGGTGTTGGATCAGATGCTGGAACTCGTGACGGATACCGGCGCGGGGCTGCTGGTGGTCACACATTCCCCCGTTATCGCGGCGCGCATGGGGCGGCGGGTGCACCTCAGTCAGGGACGGCTGGCGTGATCCGGGCGACGCTGGGCGCGCTGGTGTCGCATTGGCGGCGCAACGGGCTGCAATTCTTTGCGCTAATCAGCGGTTTGGCGCTGGCGACGGCGCTTTGGTCCGGCGTGCAGGCGATCAACTCCGAAGCCCGTGCCAGCTATGACGCCGCTGCCGCGACCTTGGGCGAGGGGCAATTCGACCAGTTGCTCCCGCGTGCGGGTGACACAGTTCCGCAGGAGAGCTACATCGCGCTGCGCCGTGCCGGCTGGCAGGTGTCGCCTGTCCTCGAAGGGCGGCTTTCCACCGGGTCAGGCTCTGTCCGACTGATCGGTCTCGACCCGCTGAGCGCGCCCGGCACAATCGCGCCGGTCGGAATGCAGAGCGGTGACGACCTTGGGGATTTCCTGTCCAGCGGTCTGATCTTTGCGGATGCGACGGTTGCAAAGCGCCTCGACGGAACCGTAACGCAAAAGATCATCGTCGATCCGAATACCGCACCGAACGTTGCGCTGACGGATATCGGGGTGGCGCAATCGTTGCTGAAGTCGCCGGACAGATTGAGCCGTTTGATCGTCAATCCCGATCAACCGATGGGCATGCCCGAGTTGCAGACGGTCGTGCCGGACCTCGTGCGCCAAGCGGCACAAGAGGGCGGTGCGGAGCGCCTGACCGACAGCTTTCATTTGAACCTGACGGCCTTCGGCCTGCTGAGTTTCGCGGTCGGGATTTTCATCGTCCACGGAACCATCAGCCTCGCGTTTGAACAGCGGCGCGGCATGGTGCGCACACTGCGCGCTTTGGGCGTGCCATTGCGCGTTCTGGTCGGATTGATGATCGCGGAATTGGCGGGGCTGGCCTTGGTTGCGGGGGCCATCGGCGTGGCCTTGGGATATGTGATCGCGGCGCTGCTGTTGCCCAATGTCGCAGCGACACTGCAAGGCCTCTACGGGGCGGCTGTTGGCGGGACGCTGCAATTGCGCGCCGAGTGGTGGGTGTCGGGTTTGGCGATTGCCGTGATCGGCACCGGCTTTGCTGCGGCGGGCGCGCTTTGGAAGATTGCCAGGATGCCGCTTTTGGCCAGCGCACGACCGCGCGCGTGGGCGGTGGCATCGGGGCGCACCGCGTGGCGTCTGGGCGCGATTGCGGCGGTGCTGTTCGCCGTTGGCGCGGGAATTGCGGTCTGGGGGCAGGGGTTGGCCCTTGGCTTTGCGCTTCTGGCCTGCCTGCTGATCGGCGCGGCGCTGATGTTGCCGCTCGTGTTGCGCGGCGCGGTCAACGCGGCAAGTCGCGGCGCACGGAGCGTGATGTGGCAATGGTTCTGGGCCGACACACGCCAGCAGGTGCCGGGGCTGAGCCTTGCGCTGATGGCGCTTTTGCTGGCCACGGCGGCCAATGTCGGTGTGTCCACCATGGTGTCGAGCTTTCGGGTGACCTTTGTCGATTTCCTCGATCAACGGCTCGCGCCCGAGCTTTACGTGCAAATCGACACCGAGGCTGAAAGCGCCGAGCTAGAGGCGTATCTGCAAGCCAACGCCAGCGAGGTATTGCCGCGCCTGACGGTCGATATCGACATCGCCGGTGTGGAAACCGAGCTTTACGGCGTTCGCGTCGGCCCGACCTACCGTGAGAGCTGGGTGTTGCTGGCCGAAAGCGCAAACGCATGGGACCGCGTGGCGGCCGGAGATGCAATCGTGGTCAGCGAGCAACTGGCGCGACGTGCGAAGCTCTGGACCGGGGACGACATCCCTGTCACGCCCGATACGCGCCTGCCCATCGTGGGGGTCGTCGCCGATTACGGCAATCCTCTTGGGCAGGCCGTGATCTCGGAACCGCTGTTCAACACCCTGTTCCCGGATCAGGTGCCTCTGCAATTTGGCGTGCGCACCGATATGGCGGACGCGCTGCGCGAACAACTGGTCGAGGAGTTCGGGCTTGCCGACGCCGCGATTGTCGACCAGTCGCGGATCAAGACCATCTCGCTGAACGTATTCGAGCGTACATTCACCGTCACCGGTGCGCTCAATATCCTGACACTTGCCGTTGCAGCCTTTGCCATCCTGATGAGCCTCCTGACGCTCGCCTCCATCCGCTTGCCGCAACTGGCACCAGCCTGGGCGCTGGGGCTGACGCGCCGGACCTTGGGGCGGCTGGAATTGTTGCGCGCCGTCTTGTTGGCGATGATCACCACGCTCCTCGCCATCCCCTTGGGGCTGGTACTGGCCTGGGTCTTGTTGTCATACGTCAATGTGGAGGCGTTCGGATGGAAACTGCCGATGTATCTCTTTCCGGCCCATTACGCGCGTCTTGCCGGCTTTGCGCTGCTGGCGGCCGCCTTGGCAGCGCTATGGCCCGCGCGACGGCTGACCCGCATGCCGCCCGCCGAACTTTTGAAGGTATTTGCCAATGATCGCTAGGCTTTGCGCAGTGTTCCTGATGTTCCCCTCGCCCGCCGCAGCACAGGGATTTGCCGGTTTGGGGAGCGAAGCCGAAGGCTTTTCCGTGCCACAGCCCAACCCCGGCTTCGAGTTCCCGGAGGATCACGGCGTGCACCCGGACTTCCGCATCGAGTGGTGGTATCTGACCGCCAATCTTCAAGGCGACAACGGGCGCAGCTATGGCGTGCAATGGACCTTGTTCCGCTCTGCTCTGGCCCCGGAGACGCGTGCGGGATGGAGCGACCCTCAAATCTGGTTCGCCCATGCCGCGGTAACCACGCCAGACGCGCATTTCGTCGCCGAACGCATCGCGCGGGGCGGCATCGGACAGGCCGGCGTGACGACCGAGCCGTTCTCCGCATGGATCGACGATTGGCAAATGGCCGGACCGTCCTTTGCAGACATGACCCTGACCGCCAGCGGCGAGATGTTTCGCTACGCTCTGGATTTGCGCGCGACCGGCCCCTTGGTGTTTCACGGCCAGGACGGCTTCTCGGTCAAATCGGCGCAAGGTCAGGCGAGTTATTATTATTCCCAGCCTTTCTTTGACGTGAGCGGCACGCTGAATCTGCCCGACGGTCCGGTGGCCGTCGCAGGCACGGCCTGGCTCGACAGGGAATGGTCATCGCAACCGCTGGCCGAGAGCCAATCCGGGTGGGACTGGTTCTCGCTCTCGTTCGACACCGGCGAAAAGCTGATGGGTTTCCTGCTGCGCGAAGACGATGGCAGCGCCTATTCGTCTGCCACATGGATCGCGCAGGACGGCATGACAACTGCCTTTCCCGACGGCGCGTTTGCCGCACAACCCCTGTCCACGCACAGCGTCGCGGGGCGGGATGTGCCGGTGGTCTGGGCCGTGCAGTTACCGGAGCAAGACCTTGACGTGACCGTCAGGGCGCTCAACCCGGATGCGTGGATGGACGTATCAATCCCCTATTGGGAAGGGCCGGTTACAATCGAAGGCAGCCATGCCGGACAGGGATATCTAGAGATGACGGGATATGACTGAGGCCACCGCGCTTGGCGCGTTTCTCGATGCCGGTTGGCATGTGCTGGCGCAAGGGCTTTCGGACACAGCGGCAGCGGCGCGCCATCCGGTTCTTGCAACCGTGTCGCCCAACGGCTGGCCCGAAGCCCGGACGGTGGTCCTGCGCGGCGCGGATCGTCGCGAGGGCGTGATCGAAATCCACACCGATGGCGGGTCGAGCAAGATCGCGTCCCTCAAGGCCACGCCGCGTGCACAGCTCCATATCTGGGACGCGACCTCCGCAATCCAGTTGCGGTTGTCCACATCCGTCACACTGCGCTCAGGACCGGCGGTGGCTGACAGATGGCGCGATGTGCCAGACGATTCGCGGATGGCCTACGGCGCGTCTCCAGCGACCGGAACCGCGATACCGACGGCTGGAGCCTATGAAAAACGCGCCAGTTTCGACAGCTTCACCGTCATGTTCTGCCACATTGTCGCGTTCGAGATCATGCAACTCTCCGACCCGCATAAACGCGCTGTTTTCAAAGGCGACGATGGTTGGAAAGGCTCGTGGATCGTTCCCTGAGAAGGCAAGAATCCAACGCCAGATGGAATATCCACTCGTTCCGGTTTTGCATTTTTTCTTGCCATGACCCTCGATTTAGGTAACGTGCGCGCAACGGCCCGATGGTCGGTACGATAAAAAGATCGGTTGCGCCCCCATGTTTGGCAGCAATCGAATGAGATGGGACGGCAGGGGAGAGCCGTCCCATTTTTTTGTCCGCAAACTTATCCACACATCACCTGTCGCGCCGCGCGCTCCGCCATGCGTCCCATGCCTCTGGCGTATCAAGATCGGTGAGAGCGCGACGACCGCAAAGTGGCACGTGCACAAGCCGCGCCCGGTTGGCGGTGATGATCGCCTTGGCGCCGCGATCCCCGGTCAGCCCGGCAAAGGCCGGAACCAGGTCGGCCGGAAAAACCACCGGATGACCCGGCGTGCCATCCGCGCCTGTAGCCTGAACGATAAACGCGCAATCCGCTGCATGAAAGACATCCAGAATCTTGCGCAAATCCGCGCCGGTGATGTCGGGCATGTCGGCAGGCAAAACCAGAACGCCTGACACATCACCGGGAAGGGAGTGCGCCGCGCGCCGTAGCGACGCCGCCATGCCGTCCGATGCATCCGGCACCTCGATCACCCGAACTTGCGCGCCCCGCAAGACATCCGCGCGCCTTGATTGCGCCGATGGCAAGGTCACGAACACCAGATCGGACGCGCTCAGCGCCCGATCCGTCACGAGGCGCAACAACGGCTGTCCTGCCACCTGTTCCAGCAACTTGTCGCGTCCGGCCATGCGGCGGCTGGCCCCGGCGGCGGGAATCACGATGGCAACTCTGCTCATGCCCGTCTCCGGTTCGAAATACCTCGGGGAGTTTGAGGGGCTGGCCCCTCAACCGCGCCGTTCAATCCTGGACCAGCGGCCGGATCTTGAGCGCCGTGATCCGGTTGTGATCGCGCGCCACCACTTCAAAGCGGAAGCCGTGAAAGCTGAACACCTGACCGACCGTCGGGATCATCTGCGCTTCGTGGATCACCAGACCGGCCACGGTGTTGGCCTCGTCATCGGGTAGCGTCCAGTCCATCGCGCGGTTCACATCGCGAATGGTCATTGCGCCGTCGATCCAGAAATTGCCGTCTTCACCACGCTCGACAGGGTGTTCGCCGTCGGGGTCGAACTCGTCGGTGATCTCGCCCACGATTTCCTCAAGAATATCCTCAAGCGTGATCAGCCCCTGCAATGCGCCATATTCATCCACCACCAGCGCAAAATGCGTGCGGCGGCGCAGGAATTGGCGCATCTGGTCATCCAGAGAGGTGCTTTCGGGGATGAAATACGGCTTCATCGCAACATCGGCGAATTTGAAATTACGCATTTCCTCCAGCGGGCGGTCGCTTTCCTGCATGAACTGGTACATCGACCGAAACAAATCCTTGGCGTGCACCACGCCGATGATGTTCTCCGGCTCGCCCCGATAGACGGGCAGGCGGGTGTGGTTGGATTGCAGGCACTGCTTCAGGATGTTCTGCGGTTCGTGATCGGCATTGATCATCTCGATACCAGAGCGATGCAACATGATTTCCTCGACCGTGCGGTCGCTGAGATCAAGCGCGCCAAGGATGCGGTCGCGGTCTTCCTTTTCGACAACGCCTTCGGAATGACCCAGATGCAGCGCGCCGGCGATTTCCTCGCGCACGGCGTGAATATGGCTGTCAGGGTCGGTCTTGACGCCAAAGATGCCCAGAACTCCGCGCACCAGAACACGCACCGCGCTGACGACGGGGGAAAACACGGTGATGACCAGCGCGATCACAGGCGACACCCGGCTGGCGGCGGATTCGGGATTGGTGATGGCGTAAGTCTTGGGCAGCACTTCGGCAAAGACCAGAACCAGCACCGTCATCACCAGCGTCGCCAGCGCCACGCCGGATTCGCCGAACAGCCGCGTGAACAGCGCCGTGGCAAGCGACGTGGCCAGGATATTGACCAGATTGTTGCCCAAGAGGACAGACCCGATCAGACGCTCGTTGTCCTCAGTGATCAGCAGCGCGCGGTCGGCCCCTTTTGATCCCCGGTCCGACATGGAGCGCAACTTGCCGCGAGAGGCGGCCGTCAGGGCGGTTTCCGACCCGCTGAAAAAGGCGGACAGCACGAGCAGTCCAAGAATAGAGGCGGCGGTGATCCAGAGTGCGGCATCGGCCGCGGTAGATGCGGGTTCCATTGAGTCCAACGTTGAGAAATGGTTTGAAAGGTTATGGGGCCGCTTCGCCCCGCGTTCAAGTGTGCGCGCCTAGTCGCGCGCCAGCGGGTGATGATCCAGCACCAGTTCCTTGAGCCGTTCTTCAAGCACATGGGTGTAAATCTCGGTGGTCGAGACATCGGCGTGGCCCAGAAACGTCTGGATCGCGCGCAGATCGGCGCCGTTTGCCAAAAGATGCGTCGCAAAGGCGTGGCGCAGAGTGTGAGGCGTCACCTTGTCAGGCGATACTCCGCCTTTGACCGCCAACTCCTTGATCAGCATGTAGAACGCATGCCGCGTCAGATGGCCGGATTTCCCACGCGATGGAAACAGGAACGCCGAGGCGGGTTTGCCCGCCATGCGCGCCGCATCTTCACCGTCCTCGCGGATCTTCAACCAGTCGCGCAGCGCCGCACGGGCAGGCGGTGACAACGGCACCATCCGTTCCTTGCCGCCCTTGCCCCGGATCAGCAACATGCGCGGATCGCCCTTCGCCGCACTCAGCGGCAGCGACACCAATTCGCTGACCCGCATACCGGTGGCGTAAAGCAACTGCATCAGGCAGGTGTTGCGCTTCTTGTCATCCTCGGTGCGCCCGTGGATCAGCGCGGCCTCCAGAAGGCGGTCAACCTCCTCGGTGGAGAGGGTCTTGGGCAGGCGCTTGTCACGCCCGGGCCCGCTGATCTGCACCGCCGGATTGTCGGCGCGAAACCCTTCTTCAAAGCAGAAACGGTAAAGCTGCTTGATCGCCGACAAGCGCCGTGCGCGGGTGGATTTCGCCAGCCCCTGCGCGTCGCAAAAGACGAGATAGGCTTCGACATCGCTCTTTTGCGCGGCACTCAGACCGCTACGCTGCCCGACCAGCCATTCGGTAAAATCCGCCAGATCGCGGGCATAGGCAAGCTGGGTGTTGGTCGCCGCGCCGCGTTCGGCGGCCTGCGCGTCAAGAAAGGCTGAAATCCAAAGCGCGTCGCTCATCGCCGCGCGCTTTCCAGATCGAGGATCGCCAGTTGCAACGCCGCCCGCCGCGCTGTCTCCTCAAGACCGAAGGCGCGCAGGATGTGGATCGACTCGCTCAAGGCGCCGTCATTGCCATCGGCGCCGCTCTCGAATCGCCCGATCGCGATCAGCAAGGCCTCGCCAAGACGGTTCTGCGAGGCCATCCCGGCGACATCCTCGGGCGTTATGAGAGGACCGGACCAGCCCTCGGCCAAAGCGTCGGCATGCGGCATCTCCGGCGGCACGCTCTTTGGCGATTGTCCCAGCGCGATGCTTGCCAGAAACGCCAGATTGGCATCGTCACTGCCGGCCAGACCTGTTGCGGCATCTTCAAAGGCGTCCGACAACAGCCCTGCATACCCGGCGATCCGCGCCGCCCGGTTGCTAAGCGCCAGGCCCTGAAGGCGCGCCGCGAACAGGTTGGAGAACGGCACCAGAAGACCTGCACTGCGCATCTGCGGCCAGACCTTTTCAAGCGCCACCGACACCGCTCCGGCATCGCCGCCGTCGAGTGCCGTTTCAAACCGCTGCAACGCCTCGACCCGGTCCCAGATCCCGCCCGAGGCGGCGCGCTTCTGGTCCGAGTAAACGCCAAGCAACTGGTTGCCGTCGATAGACCCGGCGCGCGCCAGCCGCTCGGCCGCCTGCAATTGCGCGCGCCAACCGGAATCGCCGGTCAGTTCCACGACAGCAAAGGGCAGCGGCAAGGGCGCGGTTGGCAGCGCCTCGCCAATCGCCTCGAACAGGCGAAATTGCAGGGGGGTGGGACGCACGGGTGGGCGCAGGGACTTGGACTCTTCGGCGTATTGCGGATCAAGAAACCGCAACAGCAATTCGCTGTCGAGCTTGGAAAGATGCTCAAGCGCATGGCCGGATTGGTAGATCGTCATCGCCAAGGGGAAATCGCCGCCCCGCGTGGCGCACCAGATGCGCGTCGCCAGATCGCGGCTCAAGGTCGGCTTCTCGTCCAACATCGTGCACAGTGCGCCATCCGTCCCGGTGAGCAATGCAAGATCGAACGCCAGATCGAACAATTCCGGTGTCAGCTCTCCGACCCGCTCGGCCAGCGCCTCTGCCGGCGCGACCAGTCCGTGATCGTAAAGCGCCTTGATGCGGGCGTGCAGCAGCGTCTCGCCGCTGGTGATCAGGGGCGGCGCGGCCTCGGCCAAAAGCAGCGTGTGATACAGCGAATCCAGCGCCGGAACAGAGGGTTGGCGCGTGCGCAACCGCTCGATCAGGGTAACAAGACGTGTCTCGGAGCTGCCTTGCCACAAGGATGCGGGCAAACCCGTGACCGACCCCGGCAACAGTCCGACGCCGCCGATGGAGGGCGCGTCCAGTGATTGCACCTCGACATCGGGAACGGTGGCGCTTTTGGCGACGGGGTTTTCCAGTCTCTCGGGTGCAAGCGTCACAACCGGGGTCACGTCGCGCTGCACGGCAAGCCAGTCGATCGCCGACAATGGCGCCTCTTGCGCCGTCACGGGCAGCGCGGCGACCAACAGGCAGCAAGTGAAGCGCGTGATCTTCATGCCGTTCAATCTGACTCCAGCGTCACCGGTTGGCGGACCTCGGTTTGCGGAGGCGAGAAATCAGCGCCGAAGAACGGCCCGATATAGGCATAAGCCACCAGCGCCACCGCGCCGATGATCAAAAGATAAATCAGCCATTTTATGATCCGCCCCACGACACCCTCGCCCTGCCTTGATTATTTTTCGCAACTTATAACTGGCCTTTTACACAAGATCACGTCATTCAGCCCATAACATCAAGAAATTGGCGGCACTTGGCCGAGTTACAAGGGCGATGCAGGCGAGACTTAGGAAAACAGTGGTTTTGGTCGGCATGATGGGGGCCGGAAAAACCGCTGTGGGCAAGGCCTTGGCCGCGTTGCTTCATGCGCCGTTCATCGATTCGGACGCTGAAATCGAAAAAGCCGCCAACATGACGATTCCTGAAATATTCGAACGCGACGGCGAGCCGTTTTTCCGCCTGAAGGAACATCAGGTGATTTCACGGCTGCTGGAGGAAGAGAGATGCGTGCTCTCCACCGGCGGCGGCGCGTTCATGGCCGAGCAGAACCGTGAGATCATCTCGACCAAGGGCGTGTCGGTCTGGCTCAACGCTGACCGGGATCTGCTGTGGAACCGGGTAAAGCACAAGGACACCCGCCCATTGCTGCGCGTGGCAGACCCGCTGGCGGCGCTGACGCGGCTTTATAACGAACGCGTGCCGGTCTACGCCAAATCCGATCTCAGCGTCACGTCCGAACCCGGCCTGTCGATCGACGACATGGCAAACCGCGTGATCGACGCATTGCGCACGCGCCCTGATGTGCTGGAGGAACTTGCATGACCCAGACCGTTCACGTCCCGCTCGACACGCGCGCCTATGATGTGAGGATCGGGGCCGATCTTCTGGCACGGGCGGGCGCCGAGATCGCACCATTTCTGGCGCGGCGCCGGGTGGCGATCGTGACCGATGCGCATGTCGGCGATCTGCACCTCGCCACCGTGACCCGCGCGCTGGCAGACGAAGGGATCGAGTCGGTCAGCCTGACCTTGCCCGCAGGCGAGGCGACCAAAGGCTGGCCGCAATTCGAGCGCACCGTAGAGTGGCTGCTGGAGCAAAAGATCGAACGCCGGGACGTGGTTATCGCGCTTGGCGGCGGCGTGATCGGCGATCTGGTCGGCTTTGCCGCCGCCGTGCTGCGACGCGGCGTGCGATTTGTGCAAATGCCCACATCTCTGCTCGCTCAGGTCGACAGTTCGGTCGGTGGCAAGACAGGGATCAACGCGCCGCAGGGCAAGAACCTGATCGGCGCATTCCACCAACCGGCGCTGGTGCTGGCGGACATTTCGGTTCTGGACACGCTGCCAAAGCGCGATTTTCTGGCCGGCATGGGCGAGGTGGTGAAATATGGCATGCTGGGCGATGCCGAGTTCTTTCGCTGGCTTGAAGACAACGCCACCCGCATCCTTGCACGCGACCCCGAAGCGCTGGCCCATGCGGTCCGCCGCTCGGTCGAGATGAAGGCCGACATCGTGGTGCGCGACGAGACAGAGCAGGGCGACCGCGCCTTGTTGAACCTGGGCCACACGTTCTGCCACGCGCTCGAGGCGGCGACCGGCTATGGTGATCGGCTGTTGCACGGCGAAGGGGTGGCCATCGGCTGCGCTCTGGCGTTCGAACTGTCGGCCCGCCTGGCCCTGTGTTCTCAGGAAGAACCAAGCCGCGTGCGCCAGGTGCTGAACGAGTTGGGCATGAAAACGACGCTGGCCGATATCGCAGGCGATTTGCCGGACGCGCAGACGTTGATCGCCTTGATGGGACAGGACAAGAAGGTCGTGGACGGGCAGCTGACCTTCGTTCTCGCGCGCGCCATCGGCGAGGCGTTCACCACCTCGGACGTGCCGGCCGACGCGGTGCAAACGCTGCTCCGGGACGCATTGTCCGAGCGGTCGTGAAAAAGGCGCCAGAGCCGGCGCCTTTCAGATCCTAGAACGGAATTTCGTCGTCGATGTCGCGTGCCGGTGCCCGCGCGGGGCCGCTGCCACCGCCGCTCGATCCACCGTAATCGCCGCCGCCGCCGCCATAGTCACCACCGTAATCGCCACCGCCGCTGTCGCTTCCGCCGCCATAGCCACCACCTCCGCCACCTTCGCGACTGTCAAGGAATGTCAGTTCACCTGCATAGGGGCGCAACACGATCTCTGTTGAATAACGATCCTGACCGGACTGGTCCTGCCACTTGCGGGTTTCCAGCTTGCCTTCGATATAAACCTTGGAGCCTTTGCGCAGATATTGCTCTGCCAGCCGCGCCAGGTTCTCGTTGAAGATCGCGACGCTGTGCCACTCGGTCCGTTCGCGCTTTTCTCCGGTGTTGCGGTCTTTCCAGTTCTCCGACGTGGCGATCCGCAGATTGCAGACCTTGCCGCCGTTCTGGAACGTGCGCACCTCGGGGTCGCGCCCCAGATTGCCGATGATAATGACCTTGTTGACTGATCCGGCCATGCTTCCCCCATCTGTTTCGAATCTCTGGCGCAAGGCGCCGTCGCCCGACCCTACACCAGCGTGGTTGCGGGATACCATCAGCTTGTGGTTAAGAAATGATGAGTGCCAAAGGCTGGCGCAAACGCAAGAATCTGATTATACCCTTTCAAAATCTCATGGATAGGACGCGAGCGTATGCGAACGAAAAAGCAGAGATTATGCGCGGTTCTGATCCTCGCGGCCACAGCATGCGCCCATGCGGCAAACGCCGAAGTTCTTTCAACAAAAAACCGTGTCGCGCTATTTTCCAGCCAGACCAAAGTCCTGGATTCGCGCGCATCGCAACAATACAACAGCTCGATTCGCCTCCAGCCGCCAAAGGTCGTCACGCCCACCAAATGGGGCACCACCGATGACGGCACGGTTCCGCAATACCGGGGCCGCTACAAGGGGCTCTATGCCGGGATGGCCCGCAATGCGGCCCGGCGGCATGGCATTCCGGAAGACCTGTTCCTGCGTCTCGTGCAGCAGGAATCGAATTTCAATCCGAATGCACGCTCCCACAAGGGCGCGATCGGTCTGGCACAGCTGATGCCCGCCACCGCGCGCGATCTGCGCGTCAACCCGAACGACCCCGAACAGAACCTCGAAGGTGGCGCGCGCTACCTCAAGGAACAATATCGCGCGTTCGGGCAATGGCCGCTGGCTCTTGCGGCCTACAACGCCGGTCCGGGCGCGGTGCTCAAGCACAAGGGCATCCCGCCCTATCGGGAAACCCTCAATTACGTCAAAACGATCTGGGGGCGGTAAGCCCTAGTCACTCACCTTCGATTTGACCCGCTTGGCCAGCGTCTCCACGTCTTCTGACGAGGCGCGCGGCACGATGCGATAAGCGGCATTCACAAAACAGAACAGCGCAAACGCCAGAAGCCCGAGGCAAATCACCACGACAATGGTCTGGCCAAAGGGTTGCGACGACAGCCAGTTGAACACCTTGTCCATGCCGCCCGCCTCGGACGCGTCATAGGTGAGCGCGGCGACCAGAAAAAACCCGCCGACGATGGTGACGATGACGCCTTGCGCCGCCACACCGGCCTTCAGAACCCAGTTCCAGTTGACGGTGAAATGGTTGGCTTGCAAATTGTCCTGATAGTCTCCGGTGACGGCTTTCTTGAGGTAGTAAAGACCGGCCCCGATCGTCGCCACCGCTCCGGCGCCAACCAGAAACTGGCCCATCGGCAGATCAAGCGCCTTGCGCGTGAGACCGGAAATCCCCGATCCGCCGGTGCCCGTTCCGTAAAGAATGGTAAATGCGGCAATGCCCAAAGCAGCGTGGATCAACCCCGTCACGACCATACCAATGCGCGCGACAATCGCCTTGCCATCCGTGCCATAGGCTTCAAGGTCGAAAATCGCGTCCAGCACGCGCCAGACGCAATAGGCGATAAGCCCGATGGCGATCAGTCCCAGAACGATACCGCCGCCCGGTGTGCCCTGAAGGCGTGACAAAGCCGATTGCGTCCCCTGCGCCGATCCGCCGGACCAGATGGCCCAAAGTGAAATTCCGGCAATTGCCAAATACGTCAATCCGCGCCCGGCATAGCCCGCGCGCATGATCGGAACAGCCCAATCCAGCGCGTCGCCTTGTGATTGTTGGCTCATTGGCGATTTCCTCCATCTGGTTGACAGACCAATCACCAAAACCGCCGAATTGTTCCTTCCTGCCTACATCGGCAGCATCAGCCCGACAGCCCGAACTTGTAAATCTGGGGCAGGAACGCGATGTGCATCGCCGTGCCGACGACGCCGGGCCGGTTGTGGCGATAAAGCGAGCGCCAGTAGGGCTGGATGGTCACGCCTTCCTCGATCATGATCGCCTGCAACTTGCCCATCACCTCGCGGCGCTTGTCGACATCGGCAATCGAGTTCGCCTCGGCCAGCAGTGCGTCGAATTCCGGGTTGGAAAAACCGGTTTCATTCCACGCCTCGCCGCTGCGATAGGCCAGCGCAAGCGTCTGAACCCCAAGCGGGCGGTGCACCCAGTTGGTCGAGCTGAACGGCAGATCCACCCATTGCGTCCAATAGGTCGCGCCTGTGAGGATCGTGCGTTTCACCTTGATCCCGGCATCGCGCAGCTGGGCCGCCACCGCATCGGTGGTGTTGTTGCGCCAGTCGTCGTCGATGGACATCAACTCGTGTTCGTAATCGCCCATCCCGGCCTCGTCCATCAAGGCCTTGGCCTTGGCGGGATCGACGGGAATGCGCTTGACGCTGTCATTATATTCCGGATGCACAGGGGCGACATGATGATTGTCCGCCGGAACTCCGCGTCCGGCATAGCCGAGCTCCAGGCACACCTCGTTGTCCACCGCCATCGCCAATGCCTGCCGCACCCGCTTGTCCGCATAGGGTTTCAGACCGTCGATCTCGGCCCGCTGGTTGGGGCGAATGCAGATCGTCGCCCCGGTGACGACTTCGGTGCGCTCAAAGCCGATGGCGTCCAAAACATCGACAAATGCGCCGACGCTTTCGTAGAACGTGTCCACTTCATCGGCTTCCGCAGCCGCCAGCCATGCCGCGGGATCGATGCCGTAATCGATAAATTCGATCCGGTCGAGGTAAAAGCCGCCTTCCTCGAACGCGTCATTGCCCCACCACGGATGCTCGCCTTTGGCCAGCACGGCCTTCACGCCGACCTCAAGGCTTTCGACCACCATCGGTCCCGTTCCGACCAGCTCGGACAGGGGGGCTTCGGCATCGTAGCTCTCATGCGTCACCGCGGCGGGATAATCGGCCATGCCGGCGATGATGGTGATGTCGGGCTTGGGCAGGTTCAAACGCAGCGTGTGGCTGTCAATGATCTCGATCGCGCCCTCGGCCACCCTGTTGGTGGCATCATCCACCAGCGTCGCCATGCGCGCGGCCATCGAGTTGCCCTCGACATCCTTTTCGCACCAGCGCTCGATCATGCGCGCCACATCCGCCGAGGTGAACTCGTCGCCATTGCTCCAGCTCACGCCCTGCCGCACGTTCAGCGTGTACTGCGTGGCGTCGTCATTGACCTCCCATGTCTCGAGCAACATGCCCCGGAAGGTGCCGTCGGAATTGTATTCAACCAGATACTCCAGCGTGCCTGCGGTGACATAGGCCATCTGGGTCCAATCATAGGTGCGCGGATCCTTGTGCGGCCGCACCTCCATCTGCATCCGCAATGTTCCACCCGGCTGCACATCGGGCGCCGCCTGCGCCGGGCCGGGCAGTCCGGCCAACGCGCAGGCCGCGCCTGCGCTGACGCCCAGCATGGTGGTGCGGGCCAGGAATTCGCGCCGGTCCATATGGCCTTGCCGGAACTCGCGCGCGTAAAGCTCCGCCGCCGGATGGCCTGATCGCGTCCTTGTGCCCTGCGTCATCTGTGTCTCCCCTGTGATCCGGCCAAGTCGCGCCCGGTGCCGTCTTCATCATAGCGCCCGAGTCCGCAAGCGCCGTCAATCGGCAGATCGGACAATTGAGCGTCAAAAGCGCGATATGGCGTTAAACTTAATGCGAGGTGCAGCTTTTCACAACGGACGCACCGCGCCTGATCAGATCAGGCTCTGCGCGGACACGCTTTGCCAATCGCCCATCCGCGCGCGAAACCAGGTGCGCTGGCGCTTGGCGAACTGCCGCGTCAGGATGGCGGCGCGCGTGGCGGCTTCCTCCGGCGTCATGTCGCCGTCCAGCACGGCCATCAACTCTGCCGCGCCGATGGCCTTGGAGGAGGGAAGGTCGGGTGACCACGCTGCCCTGTTCGCGCGCGCTTCCTCCATCGCGCCGCCCTGCATCATCCGCGCGAACCGCGCCTCGATCCTTGGCGTGAGCCAGTCCTTGGGTGCGTCGATGACCAACGCATGTGCCTCGGCGCGCGACAGCCGCGGCGGCGGCGTCGCATCTTGCCACTCCGCCAATCCGGTGCCGGTCGCGGCCAGAACCTCCCAGGCGCGCTGCACACGCATCGGGTTCGCAAGATCGATCCGCGCCCGTGTCCCGGCATCCAACGCGTCGATCAACGCCTCGTGCCCATGGCGCGCGATCCGCGCCATCGCGTCGGTGCGCACATGCGGCGGTGTCTCGGGGATCTGTGCCAACCCGGTCGTCAGCGCGGTGAAATACAGACCTGTGCCGCCCACGATGATCGGCCGTGCCGCCCCCGCCAGCCACGGTTCCAGATCGCGCAGCCAGTCGCCCACGGAATAGGGCACATGACCCGCGACATGCCCATAAAGCGCATGTTCGGCGCGCGCCTCGTCCTCGGGCGACGGGCGCGCCGTCAGAACGCGCCAGTTCTCGTAAACCTGAATCGCGTCGGCGTTGACGATCACCCCGCCTTGCGTCTCCGCAATCCGCAGCGCCAGTTCGGATTTGCCACTGGCCGTCGGTCCCGCGATGAGCACCGGACGCGCCGGATCAAGGCTCTCGATCAGCTCTGACATAGCGCTCATGCGTGCTGTTACCCCTGTGGCCGTCCGCCCGGCACAGCCCATTTCACCGCGCCGCACGAGTTGACCTTGCTCCTATGCCGGATTTGCGACATTTTGCACAGGATTTTAGACCGCCCACCCAACGGAGCGCAACATGCCAGTCACCGACACTCTCGATCCGAAATACAAACGTGTCATGCTCAAGATATCGGGCGAGGCTTTGATGGGCGACCAGGGATACGGCCTGCACCCGCCCACTGTCGAACGCATCGCGCGCGAAGTGAAATCGGTGCACGACATGGGCGTCGAGATCTGCATGGTGATCGGCGGCGGCAACATCTTTCGCGGGCTGGCCGGGTCGGCGCAGGGCATGGAACGCACCACCGCCGACTACATGGGGATGCTCGCCACCGTGATGAACGCGCTGGCGGTGCAATCAGCGCTCGAGGGCCTCGGCGTCTTTACCCGCGTCATCAGCGCCATTCGCATGGACGAGGTGGCCGAGCCCTACATCCGCCGCCGCGCCGTGCGCCACCTTGAGAAAAAGCGCGTCTGCATCTTTGCCGCCGGAACCGGCAACCCGTATTTCACCACCGACACCGCCGCCACGCTGCGCGCCAATGAAATGGCCTGCGAGGCGATCTTCAAAGGCACCAAGGTCGATGGCGTCTACGACAGGGATCCCGTCAAGCACGCCAACGCCAAACGCTACGACCGCGTGACCTATGACGAGGTTTTGCAAAAGCACCTTGGGGTGATGGATGCCTCGGCCATTGCATTGGCGCGCGACAACAGCCTGCCGATCATCGTGTTCTCGCTGGATGAACCGGGCGGCTTCCGCGGTATCCTTTCGGGGCAGGGAACCTACACCATCGTGCACGGCGGCCCACTCGTTCCATTGCACGGCGAGGCGGTCTGAACACAGCCCATAGCGCGCGCCGCGTTAGGCGCTATACTTTCGCGCACACGTCGCCTAGAACAGAATACAAAGCAAAAAACCGATCTTGAGGGCCACATGGCAGACGATTTTCTTCTCGACACCGACGATCTGAAACGCCGCATGGATGGCGCGATGACGAACCTGCGCACCGAATTCGCGTCGCTTCGGACCGGACGGGCCAGCGCCTCGATGTTGGAGCCGGTGATGGTCGATGCCTATGGCAGCATGACCCCGATCAACCAGGTCGGCACCGTCAACGTGCCCGAGCCGCGCATGGTCACGATCAATGTCTGGGACAAGGGGCTTGTCGGCAAGGTCGAAAAGGCCATCCGCGAAAGCGGCCTGGGCATCAACCCGCAGCTCAACGGCACCATCATCATGCTGCCGATCCCCGAACTCAACGAGGAACGCCGCCGCGAACTGACCAAGGTCGCCGGTCAATACGCCGAGCACGCCCGCGTGTCGGTCCGCAACATCCGCCGCGACGGGATGGACCAGATCAAGAAGGCCAAGAATGACGGCATGTCCGAGGACGATCAGAAATTCTGGGAAACCGAGGTTCAGGAACTGACCGACGAATATATCAAGCGGGTCGATGCGTTCCTTGAGACCAAACAGGAAGAGATCATGCAGGTCTGAGGATCGCGCGGGAAGGACATCTCACAATGGCAAAGCCTCAGCCAAAGCAAGGTGGTGACGGTCCACGCCACGTGGCAATCATCATGGACGGCAACGGGCGCTGGGCGACCCAGCGTGGACGCCCCCGCCTGTTCGGCCATCAGGCCGGCGCCCGCCGGGTCCGCGAGATCGTCGAGGCGTGCCCTGATATGGGTGTCGATTACCTGACCGTCTTTGCCTTTTCGACCGAGAACTGGAAACGCACGCAGTCCGAAGTGGCGGGTCTGATGAACCTCTTTCGCCGCTACATCACCCGCGAAGCCAAGGCGCTCAAGGCGAATGATGTCTGCGTGCGCTTCATCGGTGACCGCCTGCGGCTCGACACCAAGCTGGTGTCGATGATGGACGAACTCGAGGCGCTGACGCTTGATTGCAAGACCGTCAACCTGACGATCGCCATCAATTACGGCGGCCGCGACGAGGTCGCGCGTGCCACCAAGCGGCTTGCACGCGACGTGGCGACCGGGCGGCTCGATCCTGAGAAAGTGG
Source organism: Marivita sp. S2033 (assembly GCF_046592965.1). Taxonomy (NCBI): domain Bacteria; kingdom Pseudomonadati; phylum Pseudomonadota; class Alphaproteobacteria; order Rhodobacterales; family Roseobacteraceae; genus Marivita; species Marivita sp. S2033. The sequence continues at coordinate 30,797 of NZ_JBISBV010000007.1, read as the reverse complement.
ATGAAGAAACGCTCCCAAAGTACCTGGACACCTGCGTTTTACCTGATCCTGACCTTGTGATCCGCACCAGTGGAGAGGCGCGCATCTCCAACTTCCTGCTCTGGCAGTCGGCCTATTCCGAATACGAATTCATCGACACGCTCTGGCCCGATTTCTCGGCCGAGGAATTTCGCACCGTGGTGGGCCAATACGGCACGCGCGAGCGCAGATACGGCGCGGTGCCCGCATGAGCGGCGGGCGTTGGGATGATCTCGCGCCGCGCCTGATCTCGGCGGTGGCGATGGTCGGGATCGGCGCGCTCGGCGTCTGGCTGGGCGGGCTGTGGTTCCACGCCATGATCGCGATCATCGTCGGAATGATGGTCTGGGAACTTGCCGTCATGCTCGATGCCGACCGCAACCGCTCGCCGATCTGGCTGGGGCTGCTTTCCGGGGTGATCGCAATGGTCTCGATCGAGCTTCCGGGCGCCTTTGCACTGCCGCTGCTGATGCTGCCCTCGATGGCCGGGCTCGGCGCAATGACGCGGGGCGGCGTGACCTTTGCCGTCTTTACCGCACTCATTCTGCTTGCGGGATATGGGTTGATGGCGCTGCGCGATGACTTTGGCCTGACATGGATGGTCTGGTTGCTCCTGGTTGTCGTCGTGACCGATATCGCGGGCTATTTCGCCGGACGCCTGATCGGCGGGCCGAAACTCTGGCCACGCGTCAGCCCCAAGAAAACATGGTCCGGAACCAGCGCGGGGTGGGTCGGCGCGGCGATTGTCGCGATTCTGTTCGCGGGCGTCACAGAGGCCGGCGCCGGCCTTATCGGCGTCAGTATCGCCGTCAGCATGGCCAGCCAGATCGGTGACATCGCCGAAAGCGCCATCAAGCGGCAGGTCGGCGTCAAGGACAGTTCCAACCTCATTCCGGGTCACGGCGGGTTGCTCGACCGGTTCGACGGGATGCTGGGTGCCGCGATCTTCATCGTGATCGCCGGTCAGCTCATCGGGTTTCCTCCGGGCACACCATGAAGCGTATCACCATTCTGGGAGCCACCGGCTCGATCGGGCAGAACACGCTCGACCTGATCGGGCGTGACGCCGACGCCTACAAGGTGGTCGCCCTGACCGGTGGGCAGAATATCGACCAGCTGGCCCGCGACGCGATCCGCTTTCGCGCTGACATCGCCGTCACCGCCGATCCGGCGCGATACCCCGACCTGAAGGCAGCGCTTGCCGGTACCGGCATAAAGGCCGCAGCGGGACCGGAGGCCTTGAGCGACGCCGCCGCGCGCCCGGCCGATTGGGTCATGTCGTCGATCGTCGGATCAGCCGGGCTCGCTCCCGGCCTCAGCGCGCTCGGGCAGGGCGCAACGCTGGCGCTGGCCAACAAGGAAAGCATGGTCTGCGCCGGCCCCCTGATGCTTGCCGCCGCGCGCGCACACGGGGCGACGATCCTGCCGGTCGATAGTGAACATTCCGCTGTTTTTCAGGCACTTATAGGCGAAGATTTAAGTGCCGTGGAAAGAGTGATCATCACCGCCTCCGGCGGCGCGTTCCGCGACTGGCCGCTGGCCGAACTTGCCAACGCAACGCCGGAACAGGCCGCGACGCACCCCAATTGGGACATGGGACAACGGATCACGATAGACAGCGCATCCATGTTTAACAAGGCTTTGGAGTTGATTGAAACAAAAGAGTTTTTCGGATTGTCAGCTGACAAGATCGAGGCCGTGGTACACCCGGAATCGATGATCCACGCCCTTGTGGGTTTTCGCGACGGGGCGCTGATGGCGCATGTCGGACCGCCCGATATGCGCCACGCCATCGGCTTTGCGCTGCACTACCCCGACCGCCGCGCGCTTCCGGTCGAACGGCTCGACCTGGTCGCTCTGGGCCAACTCACCTTCCGCCCCGCCTGTGAGACCCGCTGGCCCGCGCTGCGCCTGGCGCGCGAGGTCATGGCGGCGGGTGGTCTGGCGGGGGCCGTGTTCAACGCCGCGAAGGAACGCGCGCTTGACGGATTTCTGGCCCGCGACATCGGTTTCCTGCAAATCGCAGAGGTCGTGGAAGAGGTGCTGACCCGCGTTTCGGCCCAACCAGGCCACATTGATGCCGCCATCACCCTTGATAACGTGATGCAAGCAGACCATCTCGCTCGGGTACGGGCCGAAGAAATCATACACCAAAAAAGGGGTTGAGCCTTGGATATTGCAGCGATGCTGCCGCAATTCGGTAGCGTGATCTGGACCGTTCTGGCCTTTGTGATCGCGCTGTCGGTCATTGTCGCGATTCACGAATACGGCCATTACATCGTCGGCCGTTGGTCGGGCATTGACGCGGATGTGTTCTCGCTGGGGTTTGGCCCGGTGCTCTATTCCCGTATCGACAAACGCGGCACCAAATGGCAGTTCGCGCTGCTTCCGCTGGGCGGCTACGTCAAGTTCCGGGGCGACAGCAACGCCTCCGGCGGCAAGGACGAGGACGCCATGTCCGATCTTTCCGAGGCCGAGCGTCGCCGCACCATGAACGGCGCGCCGCTCTGGGCGCGCGCCGCCACCGTCGCTGCCGGGCCGATATTCAACTTCGCGCTGTCGATCCTCATCTTCACCGGCGTTTTTATGCTGCGGGGCGATGTGACCGATCCGGTCAAAGTGGGCGAATTGCGCGCCGTCCCGTCGCAGAACGAACTGCAAGTCGGTGATGAACTGGTGCAGATTCAAGGGATTGATCTGCCCGCGTTTGACGACGGCGACCAATTCGAGGCGCTGATGGATGCGCTGCCGATGCAGGCCAATCTGGATTATACCATCCGCCGCAACGGCACCGAGCAAGTTGTCAGCGGGCCATATGTCTATCCCCCCGTCGCCACCCAGATCATCCCGCGCTCTGCCGCCGATGATGCAGGCTTCCGCCCCGGAGATATCGTCACGGCAGTCAACGGACAGGACATTTTCGCCTTCGAACAGTTGCGCAATGCGGTCGAGGGGTCCGAGGGGGCGACGATTGATCTGCAAGTCTGGCGCGATGGCGAATTTCGCGACCTGCAACTGACGCCGCGCCGCACCGACGAGCCGCAACCCGACGGGTCGTTCAAGGCGGCCTACCGGATGGGGGTGGTCGGCGGCATGTTCTTTGAACCGGCAACCGAATTCGTCGGCCCCGGCGCTGCATTTGTCTCCGGCGTTCAGCAAACCGGGCGCATCATCCAAGGGTCATTGTCGGGCCTGTGGCACATGATCACCGGCGCGATCAGCACCTGCAACCTCTCCGGGCCCATCGGAATTGCGGAAACCTCGGGCTCGATGGCGTCCCAGGGCACCGCCAGCTTCATCTGGTTCATCGCGGTGCTCAGCACCGCCGTCGGCCTGCTCAACCTGTTTCCGATTCCGGTGCTTGATGGCGGTCACCTTGTGTTTCACGCCTACGAAGCCGTGCGGGGCCGTCCGCCCAGCGACAAGGCGCTGCGGGTGATGATGGCGATCGGTCTGACGCTTCTGCTTTCCCTGATGCTGTTTGCGCTGGCAAACGATCTGTTCTGCTAGGATTGTTCAGGGCAGCGGCGCCGATGTCGCATAATCGTCACAATCGGCGTCAGAATGCTGACACATTTTCCGGCGATACCAGCGACAGACCCGTCAGAAGAGGTGTGTCATGCAAGCAATTCAGGAAGGCTATCGCGGCTTCAGCGTGCTGTTGTCCGTCAATTGGGACCGGCTATATTACTGCCTTGCAATCGTCTGCGCGCTGTTTCTGGGGTCGTTCTTTGGCACCGTGATGATTGAGCTTATGTCACAACCCTCGATTCACTGACCGCAAAGGGCTTTGCGCTTTTGACAAGTCACGGCAATCTCGGTACTCACTTCTGAAAAGAATGTCCGAGTAGGTTGCCAACAATGACACATAAAACAGGCGGGCAGGTGGCGCGGCAAGCAGTGCGCAAGTCTTCCCTTCGCCCACTTCTGACCGCAGCGTCGGTTGCCCTTTCCGTAGGATATCTTGCCGCGCCCGACATGGCGCTGGCTCAGGACTTCCGGTTCAACGCCATCACGATCGAGGGCAACCAGCGGATCGAGGCGGGCACAATCGCCAATTACATCGGTGTCGCGCGCGGTGAAACGGTCTCCGCCGCCGAGTTGAACGACGGCTATCAGCGGGTTCTCGCCTCCGGCCTGTTCGAAACCGTCGAGATCGAACCGCGCGGCAACACGCTTGTCGTGCGCGTTGTCGAATACCCCACCGTCAACCGCATCACCTACGAGGGCAACGCACGCATCGACGACGACATGCTTGCCAGCATCGTGCAATCCGAACCGCGTCGCGTGTTCAGCCCGTCCACCGCCGAGGCCGACGCCGCGCGCATCACCGAAGCCTATTCGCAGCAAGGCCGTATCGCCGCGCGGGTGCAGCCCAAGGTGATCCGCCGCTCCGACAACCGCGTCGATCTGGTGTTCGAAGTGTTCGAGGGTGGCGTCTCCGAGGTCGAGCGCATCGGCTTTGCCGGCAACCGGAAATTCAGCGACCGCCGCTTGCGCCGCGTTCTGGAAACCAAGCAGGCCGGCCTCTTCCGCGCATTGGTGCAAAGCGACACATTCATCGAGGATCGCATCGAATTTGACCGCCAGGTGTTGCGCGATTTCTACCAGTCGCGCGGCTATGTCGATTTTCGCACCACCGGCGTCAATGCCGAGCTGAGCCAGGAACGCGACGGCTATTTCATCACCTTCAACGTCGAAGAGGGCCAGCAGTTCAAATTCGGTCAGGTCACAGCATCGTCCGATCTTCCCGAAGTTGACGCGGATGTGTTCCAGAACGCGCTCCGTCTGCGCTCGGGCCGGGTCTACTCGCCCACGGCCGTCGAGAACGAGATCGTCCGTCTGGAACGTCTGGCGATCCGCGAGGGGCTGAACTTCGTGCGCGTCGAACCGCGCGTCACGCGCAACGACCGCGATCTAACGCTGGATGTCGAATTCCTGCTGACGCGCGGCGAACGTGTGTTCGTCGAACGCATCGACATCGAAGGCAACACCACCACGCTCGACCGCGTCGTGCGCCGCCAGTTCCGCCTGGTGGAAGGCGACCCGTTCAATCCGCGCGAAATCCGCGAAAGCGCCGAACGTGTCCGCGCGCTTGGCTTCTTCGGCGACGCGCAGGTCGAAGCGCGCGAGGGATCGACCCCGCAACAGGTCATCATCGACGTCGATGTCGAGGAACAGCCGACAGGCTCCCTCAGCTTTGGTGGCTCCTATTCGACGGGCAGCGGCTTCGGCGCTGCGATCACCTTCCGCGAACGCAACTTCCTGGGCCGTGGCCAACAGCTCGGGCTAGGCGTGACAACCGGTGTCGATACGTCGAACTACACGTTCAGCTTTACCGAACCGGCCTTCCTGGGCCGCGATCTGGCGTGGAATTTCAACCTCAATTACCTTGAGACAGACAATTCCGACGCCGAATTCGATACCACCATCGGTAATTTCTCGACCGGCTTCACCTTCCCTGTCTCCGAGAACGGTCGCCTCAGCCTGCGCTACGGCGCGCGCTATTCCGAGATCACCGATCTGGCAACCGACGTTGGTGAGATCATTCGCGCCGAAGCCGCGAAGGGCGAGGTGTGGGACAGCTTTGTCGGCTACCGCTACAGCTATGACACGCGCCGCGCCGGGCTGAATCCCAACGCCGGTGTGCTGTTTGAATTCGGTCAGGATTTCGGCGGAATTGGTGGCGACAACACCTATATCGAATCGACCTTGCGCACCATCGCCCAGACCAAGGTGATGAGCGACGAAGTCACCTTGCGCGCCACGTTCGAGGCCGGCGCCCTCAGCTATTCGGAAGGCGCCTCGCGCGTCACCGACCGGTTTGCGCTCGGCTCAAGCCGGATGCGCGGCTTTGAAGGCGGCGGCATTGGACCGCGCGAGGTTGGCCCCGGCGACGTGAACGACGCGCTTGGCGGCAATTACTTCGCAGTGGCCCGGTTCGAGGCGGAATTCCCGCTGCCTCTGCCCGAGGAATACGGCATCTCGGGTGGCGTGTTTTACGACATCGGCAGCCTTTGGGGCCTGGAAGACACCAACGACAACGTGCTTTACGAAGATTTCACCGCGCGCCAGTCGGTCGGTATTTCCGTCTTCTGGACCACGCCCCTTGGCCCCTTGCGGTTCAACTTCAGCGAAGCGGTCAGCAAGGAAACGTTCGATGAGGAACAGAATTTCGATCTGACCATTTCGACCCAGTTCTAGATGCGCACCCTTTTCCGACACCTGCCAAAAGCGCTCTTCGGAGCGCTTTTGAGCGTTGCACCGCCGGTTCTGGCGCAACAGGACGGCGGCCTCTCGAATGTCGGCGTAGTGCAAAGCGTGATCCTGACAGTCGCACCGGACAGGCTTTACGCCGAGAGCAAGTTCGGACTGCGCATCGCCCGCGAAATCGAGCAGGAAAGCGCCGAGATCGCCGCCGAGAACCGCCGCATCGAGGCCGAACTTCTGGCCGAGGAACGTGACCTCACCGAACTGCGCGACACCCTGTCGCCGGTTGAATTCCGCGCGCGGGCCAATGCATTCGACGAAAAGGTTCAGCAATTGCGCCGCGAGCAGGACGAAAAGGCGCGGGCCTTGGGCCAACGCACCGAAGAGGCGCGCCGTGCCTTGCTGACGGCGGCGCAACCGGTGCTGTTGGAACTGCTCGTTGAAAGCGGCGCTGTCGCGGTGCTCGACCGGCGGGCGGTCCTGCTGAGTGTCGATGCGGTCGACATCACCGACAAGGCGGTGTCACGGGTGAACGAAGACCTTGGCGAAGGCGCCGATATCCTGCCCAAAGCGCCCTGATCCCTTGCCCCGATTGCGCGGGATTGCTACTCACGAGCGCATAAATTCTAAAAGGACGCCCCATGAGCGACACGCTTCTTCGCGCCGACATCCACTTGATCCAGCGTATTCTGCCACACCGCTATCCGTTCCTTCTGGTGGACCGTGTGGATCAGATCGACGGCACGTCCTCGGCGCTTGGCATCAAGAACGTCACCATGAACGAACCGCATTTCCAGGGCCATTTTCCCGGTATGCCGATCATGCCGGGCGTCACCATCATTGAGGCGATGGCGCAAACGGCGGCGGTGATGGTGGGCACCACGCTCGACATGGCCGACCGCGAGATGAAGGTCTATTTCATGGCCATCGACAAGTGCAAGTTCCGCCGCAAGGTGATCCCCGGCGACACGCTGGAAATGCGCCTGACCACGTTGCGCGGCAAGCCCGGCGGCAAGGTCTGGAAATTCGGCGGCGTCGCCACGGTCGGCGGCGAAATGGCCGCCGAGGCCGAGTTTTCCGCCATGATGGACCTGCCCGCGTGACAGCGCGGATCCACCCAAGCGCGGTGATCGAAGAGGGCGCGCAGATCGGCGACGGCTGCACCGTCGGCCCGTTTTGCCATGTCGGCCCCGAGGTCACACTGGCCGCCGGCGTCACGCTCAAGAGCCATGTCGTCGTCACCGGCCAGACCACCATCGGCGAGGACACCGAGGTTTTCCCCTTCGCGGTCATCGGAGAGATCCCGCAAGACCTCAAGTTCAGCGGCGAGAAGACCCGACTTGAGATCGGCGCGCGCAACCGCATCCGTGAACATGTGACGATGAACACCGGCACCAAGGGCGGCGGGGGGCTGACGCGCGTGGGCGATGACGGCCTGTTCATGGCTGGCTGTCACATCGCGCATGACGTGCAGGTCGGCAACCGGGTGATCGTGGTGAACAACGCCGCCCTGGCCGGTCACTGCGTGATCGAGGATGACGTGATCATCGGTGGCCTATCGGGTGTGCATCAATGGGTGCGGATCGGTCGCGGCGCGATCATCGGCGCGGTCACGATGGTGACGAATGACGTGATTCCCTACGGCCTCGTGCAGGCCGATCGAGGGCGGCTTGACGGGTTGAACCTTGTCGGGCTGAAACGCAAGGGCGTGAATCGCTCCGACATCACCGCCCTGCGCGCCGCGTTCCAGATGCTGGCGCAAGGTGAAGGCGCGTTCCAGGATCGTGCCAGACGTCTGGGCGAAGAGACGGACAGCGAATACGTGCACCATATCGTCGATTTCATTCTGGGCGACACCGGCCGGTCGTTCCTGACACCGGGCTAGCGTCATGACCCTCGCGCTGATCTGCGGGCAGGGGCACTTGCCGCGCATCGTGGCAGGCACACAATCGCGCCCTCCGCTGGTCTGCGTGTTGCGCGGATTCGAACCCGAATACCTGCCTGCCGATGTCACCTTCCGGCTGGAACAGCTTGGCACCTTCATCGCCGATCTCAAGGCTCGGGGTGTCACGCAGGTCTGTCTCTGCGGCGCGATTCGCCGCCCGCCGGTCGATCCGACCCTCATCGACGCCGCGACCGCGCCTCTGGTGCCACGGCTGCAACGGGCGCTCACGTCCGGCGACGACAGCGCGTTGCGCATCGTCATGACGCTGTTCGAGGAAGCCGGACTAAAGATCGCTCCGGTGCATGATCTGGTGGCCGATCTCATACCCGAGCCGGGGATCTACACGCTGAAAGCCCCAAGGTCCGGCACCGACGACGAGGCGCGACTGGGCCAACGCACGGTCGCAGAGATGGGTGCGCGCGATGTCGGACAGGCCTGCGTGATCCGCGGCTCCAGCGTGGTTGCGCGCGAAGATGCCGCCGGAACCGATGCGATGCTCGACCGTCTGGCGCACGGGGAGGGCGGCATTCTCTACAAGGCGCCCAAACCGCAACAGGACCGCCGCGCCGATCTGCCCGCCATCGGGCCGGACACGCCCGAGCGGGTCGCCGCCGCGGGGCTGGACGGGATCGTGATCGCATCGGGTGGCGTGCTGCTTCTGGAGCGCGCCAAGACGGTCGCGCGCTGCGACGCGTTGGGCCTGTTCCTCTGGGTGCGGGACGCGGGCGTCTGATGCGCGTGTTCGTCATTGCCGGAGAGGCGTCCGGGGACAAGCTGGGCGCGGCCTTGATGGCTGGCCTGCGCCAGCACGCGCCGGATGTGACGTTTCAGGGAATCGGCGGCGACCGGATGATCGAGCAGGGGCTGCACAGCCTGTTTCCGATGGACGAGATCTCGATCATGGGGATCACCGAAATCCTGTCGCAATACCGCGCGCTCAAGGCGCGGATCCGCCAGACCGCCGACGCGGTGATCGCCGCTAATCCCGACGTTCTGGTCACCATCGATCTGCCCGAATTCGGCCTGCGCGTCGCCCGTCTGGTCAAAGAGCAAGGCGACATCCGCACAGTGCATTACGTCGCCCCGACCGTCTGGGCATGGCGGCCGGGACGCGCCAGAAAAATGGCGGCGCATATCGATCAGGTGCTGGCGCTTTTCCCGTTCGAGCCGCCCTATATGGAATCCGCAGGGATGCGCTGTGATTTCGTCGGCCATCCGGTCGTCACCGATCCGGTGGCCAACGCGCAAGAGGTTGCCGAGTTTCGCGCCCGTCACAGCCTGACCGACGCGCCGCTGGCGCTCATCCTGCCGGGGTCGCGGCGCAGCGAGGTGTCGCGGCTGATGCCGATCTTCGCTCAGGTGGTCGCCAGATTGCACGCCAAACGCCCCGACCTCTGCTTTGTCCTTCCGGTCGCGCCCAACGTCGCCGGCATGGTGGCCGATGCGATCAAGGGCTGGCCGGTAGAACCGGTCATCGTCGAGCCCTCCCGAGACGGACTGGCCGCCAAACGCGCCGCATTTGCAGCGGCGGATGTGGCGCTTGCGGCGTCGGGCACGGTGTCGCTCGAACTGGCGGCCAACGGCACGCCGATGGTGATCGCCTATGACATGAACTGGATCTCGCGGCTCTTGATCGGGCGGATGCTGCGCGTGGACACGGTGACGCTGGTCAATCTGGTCTCTGACACCCGCACCGTGCCGGAATTCATCGGCGCGAACTGCCTGCCGGATCCGATCGCCACGGCGGTGCTTGACGCACTTGCCCACCCGCAAGACCAGAAAGCGGCGATGGCGCTGACGATGCAGCGTCTGGGGCAGGGCGGCCCACCCCCCGGCGAACGCGCCGCATTGGCCGTACTGGACGGGCTGACCGAAAAAAGGGGCCGGACATAGCCGACCCCGTTTCGATTTCTGCCCGGCAACCGCGTTACTGGGTGCGCTGCTCCAGCGCCGTGATCTCGTCATAGGCGGCGGTAAAGCCCGACAAGGACATCGTCACGGTCACGCGCTGATCGGGCGCAAGCGCAGGCACCAACATCACTTTCGCCTCTTTGCCACCGCGGAACGCAGCCACGTCCTCGGCGGTAAAGCCGACGCGCGAATAGCAGCCGACAGTGGTGCAGAACGAATAATCATAGCGCTTGGCCTGACCGGAATCGACGCGCACGTTCAGCTTCTCGGTCAGCAGGGTTTCCAATGGCACCACAAACGTGCCCCCCGCCGCAACCTTGCCGCCATTGACCAGACGGAAGATGCTGACTTCGGCCACGCTGCCGCCGTTCTCGTCCTTGAGCAGCTGGTACATCTGGCAGGGCTCCGGGCCTTCCTCGACCCGCAGACATTGCACCGCCCAATCGCCATGCGTGGCTTTGACATAGGTATCTTCCTCCTGCGCGTTCGGCGCGCCGTCCGACACCGCCTCGCCGGTGTCGAGCACCGACAGATCGGCGCTCGTCGCGGCGTCCTCGCCAGCAGGTGCGTCCGCCGCAGGCGCGTCCGGTGTCGCGCTCTCTTCGGTGGTTTGCGGCGTCGCGGTGTCGTCCGTCGCCGTGCTGTCCTGCGCTGCGACGACGCCCGCCAGGGTGAGGCTCGCAACTGTGGTCAAAAGAAACAGGGGGTTGGTCATAAAGTCCTCTCCGAAACATCGGGTCACGTTTCGCAATGGCGTAGCACGGGTCTTTGACAGTGTCAGGCCAAAACGCAAAAAGTTGATCGCGCGATGCGCGGGATCTTGCGTTGAGCGGGACGCGCCAATCAAGATCACAGGTTAAATCGACGTCTAAGGAGGTTGCGCGAAGTTGCTGAAAAAGAAAGGGAAGACACGTTTCCGCATCTTCCCCGTTTTCTCCCTGTCGGACCGGCCGACTATTATTGCGGTGACGCTACGAAATGAAATCGGACCCGTCAACAGCCAATTTCCAACCTGAAATCATTCTAAAATCAACACCCAAAAAAGGGCCGCGCCTTTCAGCGCGGCCAAGTCCAACAAGGAGGAACGCCGGGGCCATCAGAGGAACAGAACGGCCCCGGCCAGAAACATACTGGTGGCAAAAGGTTAAATTTGTATGTTGAGTGCCTGAAGACTGAACAGGGAATGGGGTGCGCATGGAAGACGGTGTCTTTGTCGGCGGCGGCGGTACAGGCTACGGTGTCAAACAATGGCTGCGGCTGGACTACGCCAACCGCCACGGCCTGATCGCGGGCGCAACCGGGACCGGCAAGACGGTCACGCTGCAAATCCTCGCGGAGGGGTTTTCGGCACAAGGCGTCCCGGTCTTCATGGCCGACATCAAGGGTGACCTCTCGGGGCTGGCCAAACCGGGCAGCGCGGATTTCAAACTGCACGAGGCCTTCACAACCCGCGCCGGAACCATCGGCTTTGACGACTACAGCTATGACGCGTTCCCCGTCACCTTCTGGGATCTTTTCGGCAAGCAGGGCCACCCGGTCCGCACCACCGTGGCCGAGATGGGCCCGCTGCTGATTGCCCGCCTGCTGGAACTCTCCGAAGCGCAGGAGGGCATCCTCAACATCGCCTTCCGCGTCGCTGACGAAGAGGGTCTGCCGCTCCTTGATCTCAAGGATCTGCAATCCATGCTGGTCTGGCTCGGCGAGAACCGCAAGGACGTGTCGCTGCGCTATGGCAATATCTCGGTGGCCTCCGTGGGCGCGATCCAGCGCCGCTTGCTGGTGCTGGAAAATCAGGGCGCGACGGAGTTCTTCGGTGAACCCGCTCTCGATCTCGCCGATCTGATGCGCACCGATCCTCAGGGCCGCGGGCAGATCAACATCCTCGCCGCCGACACGCTGATGGGCGCACCGCGCCTTTACGCAACCTTCCTGCTCTGGCTCCTGTCCGAGCTGTTCGAGGAACTGCCCGAGGTTGGCGATCCCGACAAACCCAGGCTGGTGTTCTTCTTTGACGAGGCGCATCTGCTGTTCGATGACGCCCCCAAGGCGCTGGTCGACAAGGTCGAACAGGTGGCGCGGCTGATCCGCTCCAAGGGGGTCGGGGTCTATTTCATCACCCAGAACCCCGATGACATCCCGCAAGACATCCTCGGCCAGCTTGGCAATCGCGTACAACACGCGCTGCGCGCCTTCACCGCGCGCGACCGCAAGGCGCTGCGCATGGCGGCGGAGACCTACCGCGAAAACCCCGAATTCGACACCGAGGAAGCGATTCGCGAGGTTGGCGTCGGCGAGGCCGTGACCTCGATGCTCGAACGCAAGGGCATCCCCGGCATTGTCCAACGCACATTGATCCGCCCGCCCTCGTCGCAATTGGGCCCAATCACCCCGGCAGAGCGCGGCGGCATCATTGCTGCCAGCGATCTCGCAGACACCTACACGCAGACGCTCGACCGCCAATCGGCCTTCGAAATCCTCGCCAAACGCGCACAGGACGCCGCCGCCGCCGCAGAGGCGGCAGAACGCAATGCCGCCGATCTTGACGGCGCGATGCGTGAATACAATGCAGGCCGGCGCTATTCGGCCAGCCGCGTCGGACGCTCGACTGCACAACCGCACCGCCGCGCCAAAAAACAGGAAAGTTTCGGTGAAGCGATGGCCGGCGTGGTGATGAAAGAGCTCAAAGGCACAACCGGACGCCGCATCGTGCGCGGCATTCTCGGCGGCTTCTTCAAGGGCCGCTGACCACCCCGGCGGCCATCCTTGAACATCTCCGGTTTCAAAATACCTCGGGGGAGTCGCGCACAGCGCGACGGGGGCAGCGCCCCCTGCAATCGGCTGGCCACCGCGACGTCGCTGGGCTAAGTCACAGCGTCACCGACAGAAAGCCAGCCCATGCCCGCCGACACCACAACCGACGCCCAGATCGCAGCCCAGGAACGGCGCTCCGGCCTGCGCACCATCCGCAAGGTGGGGCCCTATCTCTGGCCCGCCGACAAACCGTGGGTCAAGCGCCGCGTCGTGATCGCGCTGGTCTGTCTGGTGCTGGCCAAGCTCGTCAACGTCATGGCACCGCTGCTGTTCGGCCGCGCCGTCGATGCGCTCAGCGGCGAGGTGCCGGACCTGATGCTGGGCGGGGTCGGGCTGACGCTGGCCTATGGTCTGGCGCGGCTGATGAATGTCGGCTTCCAGCAATTGCGCGACGGCGTGTTCGCCCGCGTCGGCCAGCGCGCCCTGCGCAGCCTGGCGATCGAAACCTTCGGCCACATCCACCGCCTGTCGATGCGCTATCACATCACCCGCAAGACCGGCGGCCTCAGCCGGATCATCGAACGCGGCGTCAAGGGCGTGGATTTCCTGTTGCGGTTCCTGTTGTTCAGCGTCGGTCCGCTAATCCTCGAATTGGCGCTGGTGGCGGTGTTTCTGCTGTTCCTGCTTGACGTCTATTACATGATCGTCGTGCTGATCACCATCGCGGTCTATGTCGCCTTCACCTTCAAGGTCACCGAATGGCGCGTCCGCCTGCGCCGCGAGATGAACCGGCAGGACACCGATGCCAGTCAAAAGGCGGTCGACAGCCTGCTGAACTTCGAAACCGTCAAGTATTTCGGCGCCGAGGCGCGCGAAACCGCGCGCTATGACCGCTCGATGGAAGCCTATGAAGGCGCCGCGATCAAGACAGCCACCTCGCTCGCCATGCTCAATTTCGGCCAGAGCCTCATCATCACGGCGGGATTGATCACCGTCATGGTGATGGCCGCCCTAGGGGTGCAGAACGGCACGCTCACCGTTGGCGATTTCGTCATGGTCAACGCCTACATGATCCAGATCACCATGCCGCTCAACTTCCTCGGCACCGTCTATCGCGAGATCCGCCAGAGCCTTGTCGACATGGGCGAAATGTTCGATCTGCTGGGCCAGCCGCAAGAGGTCTCCGACAAGCCCGGCGCGCCCGACCTCAACGTCACGCGCGGCGCGGTGCGGTTTGAGGATGTGCAATTCGGCTATGACCCCGCTCGCCCGATCCTCAAGGGCGTGACGCTGCGGGTCGATCCGGGGCAGAACGTGGCGCTGGTGGGGCCGTCCGGGTCGGGCAAATCGACCATCGGGCGCTTGCTGTTCCGGTTTTACGATGTGAATGGCGGCGCGGTGACGATTGACGGGCAAGACGTGCGCGATGTCACGCAGGACAGCCTGCACGACGCCATCGGCGTGGTGCCGCAAGACACCGTGCTGTTCAACGATTCCATCCGCTACAACATCGCCTATGGCCGCGACGGCGCGAGCGAGGATGACATCATCGCCGCCGCCACCTCGGCGCGCATCCACGACTTCATCCTGTCGCTGCCCGACGGCTATGACACCATGGTGGGCGAGCGCGGGCTGAAGCTTTCGGGCGGTGAAAAGCAGCGCGTCGGCATTGCGCGCACGCTGCTGAAAAACCCGCCGATCCTCATTCTCGACGAGGCCACCTCGGCGCTCGATTCAGAGACCGAAGCGTCAATTCAGGGCGCATTGAAACGCGCCGGCGAGGGCCGCACCGTGATCACCATCGCACACCGGCTGTCCACCATCGCCGATGCCGACCGCATCGTGGTGCTCGAGGACGGACAGGTCACCGAAGACGGCACCCATGACGCACTCCTGAAACGCGGCGGCCGCTACGCCGCGCTCTGGCAACGCCAGATGCAGGAGGAAGACGCGGCGTGAAGCGGGAGGGCAGTTGCAAACGCCGTCCCCCGAGCCTTCGAAGGCTCTGGGCCGCCACACCTCACTCCGCCGCCTGAACCGGCGCATCCTTGCCCTTGGCGCGTCTGCGGCGCAGCACCGTTTGCAGGTCTTCCAGCCGCGGCGCGGAGCCGTCTCCATCGTCGTATTCCGCGCCCCTGCTGTCGGCGTCATCCCACAGGATCGTCGGTGCCTTCACCTTGCGCGCCGCGCGTTGCAGCGCCCAGTCGCGCCCCGCGCGGCTGGCCTTGCCGCCGCCAAGCCGTGCCATCAGGCGAAAGACCCAGAGCGCATATGTCGTGAACCAGACCCTGAGCGCCAGCATCGACGGCGTGAACACCAGCGTCAGCACCGTGGCGATGCCCAATCCGAACACCACCGCCGTCGCCAGTTGCTTCCACCAGAGCGCCGTGGGGCTGTCGATCGCATAGCTGCCGCCGAAAAAATCGAGGCTGAGGCCGAACATCATCGGTGCAAGCCCCGCCATCGTGGTGATCGTGGTCAGCAGGACCGGGCGGATGCGGTCTTCGGCAGTGCGCACGATGGCCTCGATCCGGGGCATGTAGCGTGCATAGTCCTGATAGGTGTCGATCAACACGATGTTGTTGTTCACCACGATTCCGGCCAGCGCCACGATTCCCGTCCCGGTCATGATGATGGAAAAGGTCTGGTCCATCACCAGCATCCCGATCAGCACGCCGGTCGTTGACAACACCACCGCCAGCAGCACCAGAACCGCGTTGTAAAAGCTGTTGAACTGCGCCAGCAGGATGATGAACATCAGCCCCAGCGCCGCGCCGAACGCCTTGCCGAGAAACGCCTGGCTCTCGGCCTGTTCTTCCTGATCGCCGGTCCATTCCCAGTCGATACCGGGCAGCGGGTCGGTCTCAAGCCAAGCCGTCAATTCCGCGATCCGCTCGTTCGGGTTGACGGGGATGATCTTCGCGCCGGTGGCGAGCGCGTTTTGAACCGCGCCCGCGTCACCCGCACCAAAGACCGCGTAGCGCGCTCCGTTGGCGGCGATGATCGGTCCGTCGTCGCGCGCCTGCAACGTGACCGCCTGCGCGTCCGCGTCCAGTATGACTTTCGCCAGCCCCGGCACCACATCCGCCTTGACGTCGAAATACCGTTTCTGATCGACGCGCGTGATCTCGGCCAGTTTTGCCACCGGCTTGCGGGTGATGAAATTGGACAACGGCACCAGCCCGTCCGCCGTGCGCACGCGCAGGGTGTCGAGCGTCGAGAGGACGCGGTCCTCCTCGGGCAGGCGCACGCGGATCTCGATTTCCTCGTCCGAACTGTCCACCCGCATCGTGTCGAGCATCAGCCCGCGCGTCACCAGTTGCACCATCGCGCCCACGGTCGCCACATCCGCCCCGTAGCGCCCGGCCTTTTCGACATCGACGTCGATCTGCCAGTCGATGCCGGGCAGGGGCCGGGTGTCTTCGATCAGGGTCAGCCCCGGCGTCGCGTCAAACCTTGCCCGCGCCGTTTCGGTCGCGGCCATCAGTGCGTCCCAGTCGTCTGCCTTGAGTCGCAGATGCACCGGCTTGCCGCTGGCCGGGCCACGGTTCTGCGACAGGATCTCGATCTGCACGCCGGGGATGCGTTCAAGCTGCGCCGTCAATTCATCCAGCACTAGATCGCCGTCAAGCTCCGGTTGGTCAGCGCGGTCCTCCCACGGGATCGTCTCAAGCTGGACCTGCCCGATCGTGTCTTTGGGCGTTTGCGCGCCGCTGGCATCGGTGTTCAGACCGCCGCGCCCGGCAAAGGAAAAGGCGTTCTGCACGCCGGGATGGGCCAGCACGATGCGCTCGGCCCGTTTGACCAGCGCGTCCTTTTCCTCAAGGCTGAGATTGCCCCGCGCGCGGACATAGACGATGGCCTGTTCCGGTTCGGATTCGACAAAGAATTCAACGCCGCGGTTGTTCTCGCCGTAATACAGGAACACGCTGACGACAAAGGCCAGAACGCCTGCTGCCGCGATCACCGGCATGATCGGATTGCTGGTGATCAGCTTGATGAAATGGCCAAATAGCGTGCGTCGCCGCTGCTCGATCCTGCGCTTGCGCCATTTGAATGACGCGGCGTCGAGCACGATGGACGCCAGCACCGACCCGATCAGGAAAAGCGCAATTCCCGGCGCATGGGCCAGCGGCCCGCTGGCAATCGGCGCGAACAGAAAGCCGGGATCAAGCAGCATCAGCGCGCCCAAGAGCAACAGTCCCAGAACCACCGGAACAAGCGCCAGCCGCACCATCCAGGGCAGGGCGTCGCGCAAGCGTGCCGATGCCTGCTCCAGCACGCGGCTGAACCGACCCGTGACGCCGCCCATCACCGGCAGATAAACCAGCGCCACCACCAAAGAGGCCGACAGCACGAAGATAATCGTGACCGGCAACAGCCCCATGAACTCGCCCGGTATCCCCGGCCAGAAAAGCATCGGCAGAAATGCGCAAAGCGTGGTTCCGGTGGAGCTGACCACCGGCCAGAACATGCGTTTGGCAGCCTCGACATAGGCGTGCATCGGGCCTGTGCCGGCCTGAATGCGCTTGTCGGCGTTCTCGACCACGACGATGGCCCCGTCCACCAGCATCCCGACGGCAAGGATCAGGCCGAACATGACGATGTTGGAAATGCTCACCCCCATGATCGTCAGCAACAGGAAGCACAGCAGGAACGAGGTCGGGATCGCGAAGCCCACCAGCAGCGCGGCGCGCAGGCCGAGGGCGGCAAGCACCACGATCATCACCAGCGCCACCGCCGTCAGCACAGATCCTTCAAGCTGGCGCACCATGCTGTCGACGATGCGCGACTGGTCGTTGGAGCTGCCAACGGTGACGGCGGCCTGCAATTCGGCCGGCCACCCGGCCTCGGCAGCGGCCACCTCGGCCTTGACCGCATCGGCGGTGTCGATCAGGTTGAAGCCCTTGCGCTTGACCACCTGCAAGGCCAGCGTCTTTTCCCCGTTGAACCGCGCGGTGCCCTCGCGGTCTTCGAATGTCAGGTTGATCGTCGCCAGATCGCCCAGCGTGACCACGCGGTCGCCGTTCACCTTGACCGGCAGGTCATAGACATCGCGCTGATCGTCAAAGCTGGACGGGATCTTGACCGCGAAACTGCCCTGTTCGGTGCTGATGTCGCCCGCCGCGATCAACTGGTTGTTGTTCTGCACCACGCCGATCAATTCGCCGGCGGTGACGTTGTAACTTTCAAGCTTGAGCGGGTCGATCACCACCTCCAGCATCTCGTCGCGGTTGCCCGCGATGCCGGCCTCGAGAACCGAGTCCAGCGCCTCCAGCCGGTCCTGCAAATCCTTGGCCACCCGCGCCATCGTGCGCTCGGGCACGGGGCCGGTTAGGTTGACGATGAGAATGGGAAATTCGGAAAAGTTGATCTCGGTGATCGTATATTGCTCGGCCCCGGCGGGAAACTTCGATTGCGCCTTGCTCATCGCGTCGCGCACATCGGCCATGATGCGCGTCTTGTCCCAGCCGAACTCGAACTCCAGCGCCACGCCCGCATAGCCCTCGGCAGCAGTGCCCGACAGGGTTTTCAACCCGTCGAGATCGGACAGCTCGGTTTCCATCGGCTTGACCAGCAGCGTTTCGCTGTCGGCGGCGGAAATGCCCGGAAAGACGGTCGAGACGAACAGCGCCGGAATCTCGATATCCGGCTCGCCTTCCTTGGGCAGGTTGAGATAGGCACCGGTGCCGATGATCAGCGACAGCGCGATGAAGGCCAGCACCATGCGCGCGCGCCCGGCGGCCCAATCGACAATGCCGGTCATTGGATGACCTCTTGAAAACTGGGTGCGACCGGCACGCCGTCGGTGACGAACTCCTGCCCCACGGTGATCACGTCCACCTGATCGGGCAGACCCGCCAGATACACACCTTCGGGTGCATCGCGCAGCACCGTGACCGGCATGAACCGCGCCTGCGCGTCACCGTCGATCGTGCGCACACCCAGCGTCCCCTCGTCATTCAGCGTCAGTGTCGAGGACGCCAGCAAATGCGCCTCGACCCCCTCGGAGTCGATCGAAATCTCGGCTGTCTGGCCGTCGCGAATGGCGAGATCGGGGTTCGGCACCGCAAGTTCCACCCGAAAGGTGCGCGTCGTCGGATCGGCGGCGCGCGACAGGAACGTCACTTCGCCGCGCAGCTCGGTGCCGTCATTCAGCATTGCGCCCGCCGGGGCACCGACCCGGACGCGGTTCACCTGTGCTTCGGGCACGAACCCCACCACCTTGATCGGATCAAGCTGGATGATCGTCGCACAGAGCGCGCCCGGTTGCAGCAGGCTGCCGATCTCGGCGGTATCGGATTCCAGCACGCCCGCGAAGGGCGCGCTGATCCTGAGCTTACCGATCTCGGTCTCTGCCCGCGCCACCGCGGCGGCGGCGCTCTCGATGTTGGCCTGCAACCCGTCAAGCCCGGCCTCCGCCGCCTTGATCCCGGCCTGTGCGCTCTGGATCGCGGACTGCGCAGTTTGCATCGCCGCCTCGGTATTGGCGACGCGGATTTGGCTCGCGAACCCGCCTTCACTCAGCCGTTGGGCGGCTATCGAATTGATCTCGGCTTCCTGCAACCGCGCCTGCGCCTCCACCAGCCGCGCCTGCGCCTCTGGAATGCGCGCCTCGACCTCGGGCTGCCGCGCCGTCGCTTCGGCAAGCCGCGCCTCGGCCTCGGCCAGCGACGCGGCGCTGGTGCCGGGGTCCAGCTCGCACATCACCTCGTTGCGATCAACAAACGCGCCCTTGCGCAACGGCTCCGAGATGACCTTGCCGCTGGCCTCCGACATCACCGACACTTGCCGCGCCGCCTGCGTCTGGCCGCGCAAGCGCACCTGGGTTTCGATCTCCTGCGCGAGCGAGCGTGTCGCCATCACCCGGATCACACCCTCGGCGATGGTGTCGGGGTCATGCGCATCTGCATCCTCCGGTTCGGTCTCTGGCTCAACGGTCGCGGCCTCGCGCGGGCTCAGATCGCTGACCAGCGCAAACAACCGCTCGCGCTCGATCACGATCGCAAACAGGAAGGCCGCAACCAGAGCTGCCGTTACGAGGGGAACGATACGCATCAGGAAAACCTTGTTTTCTGCCTAAAAATCAATTCGCCGCACCGCACTGAGCGAGGGTCAAATCCCCATATTTCATCTTGACGGCAGACAATAGAGATACGCTAAACCAATGACATCAGATTAACATTGGCGCGGTTTTTTCACAACAAGCGCCACAAAACCGGGCGGTTCTGCGCGCGAAGCGCTCAACGCAACGCACCGCTTGGCACCTGTGGCCTCTCGCGCTAAGAGGGGCGCGAACCGGCACGCGCAAGGGAGCAGACGGGTGAGCGACACAGACAGCTTTATCGACGAGGTGACAGAAGAGGTCCGCCGCGACCGCCTGTTCCGCCTGATGCGCCGCTACGGCTGGATCGCGATTGTCGCGGTTCTCCTGCTCGTGGGCGGCACCGCCTATCGCGAATACGCCCGCTCCGCCGAAGCCGCGCGCGCGCAGGCGTTCGGCGATGCGGTTCTGGCCGCTTTGGAGAACGACGATGCCAC
The DNA here is from genome assembly GCF_046592965.1 of Marivita sp. S2033. NCBI lineage: Bacteria > Pseudomonadati > Pseudomonadota > Alphaproteobacteria > Rhodobacterales > Roseobacteraceae > Marivita > Marivita sp. S2033. Next base: position 10,420 of record NZ_JBISBV010000007.1, on the reverse strand, counting down.
AGACCGGGTGGCCGCCATGACCGGGATCGACGCCCCCACACCCGAGGGCGCCGCCATGCTCGACATGCTCATCGCTGCCGAGCAGTCCGCCGCCGACAACGGCGCGGAGGCCGCACAGCGCTTGAACGACACCGCCACCAATGGCGCGCTGCCCGAGATTTACCGACAGATCGCCAGCTACAAGGCGCTCACCCGTCCCGAAAGCCCGCTCGCCGCAGACGAGCGCCGCGTGGCGTTCGAGGCGATGGCCGCACCCGGTGCCCCCTTGCGCCTTCTGGCCGAGGAACAGCTGGCGCTGCTCGACATCGAAGCGGGCGAAACCGATGCCGCCGTGACCCGCCTCAACGCCATTCTGGGCGATGCCGAACTCACTGCAGGCTTGCGCAGACGCGCATCTCAGTTGATTGTGGCGCTCGGAGGCGAGCTTAACGCATCCTGATGCCAGAGGCGCGGAACCACGGCACGATATAATGACGAGGGCAGGGCAGTGAACAAAACGATTCTGATGGCCGGAGTGCTTGGACTGAGCGGACTTGCCGCCTGCACCGAACGCGAAATCATCCTGCCCGGCGAACGCCTCGGGGTGCGCGACATCCTTCAGGAAACCGACAGCGCGACCGGCGCAGACGCCGCCAACTTCACCGCGCCCGCCAACATCCCCGTCGCCCGCGCCAATGCCGCGTGGCCGCAAAGCCATGTCAGCCCGTCGCTGCGCACCGAGAATGCCGCGCTGGCGGCAAATCTCACGCCGCTCTGGTCCACCTCGATCGGGCAGGGCGACAAACGCCGCGCCCGCATCATCACCGATCCGGTGGTCGCGGATGGCCGCATCTTCACAATCGACAGCGCCGGGCGCGTGTCCGCCACATCGACGGCGGGGCAGGCTCTCTGGTCCTACAGCCTCGTGCCGCTGCGCGACGATGCCGGTCAGGCGCTGGCGGGTGGGCTCGCCTATGACAACGGGCGTCTCTATGTGACATCGGGTTTCGGCACCCTCTCGGCGCTCGACGCCAGCACCGGGGGCGAGATCTGGACCCAGAAACTGCAAGCCACCGCCACCGGCGCACCCACGGTGTTCGGCGATCTTGTCTACCTCGTCGCCGGCGACAGCACCGCCTGGGCCATCGAACAAAGCGATGGCCGCATCCGCTGGCAATCCGAGGGTCTGGGCGATTCCAACAACGTCGCCGGAGCCGCTCCGCCTGCCGTCAGTGACCGACATGTGGTCTTTTCCTTCGGCAGCGGTGCCGTGCAGGGCGCCTTCCGCCAAGGCGGGTTGCGCCTCTGGAGCGTCGATATCGTCGGCGCGCGCAAGGGCTTTGCGATTTCGCTGGTCGATGACATCACCGGCTATCCGGTGATCGACGGAAACACGGTCTATGCCGGTAACCACTCCGGCCGCGTCGTCGCGCTCAACGTGAATTCCGGCGAGCGGCTCTGGACGGCCAAGCACGGCGCGCTCAATCCGGTCTGGCCGGCGGGCAACTCGGTCTATTTCGTGTCCGATCTCAACGAACTGATCCGCCTGGACGCCACCGACGGCACGCAAATCTGGGCGGTCGATCTGCCGGGCTATGAACCGGTGCGCAAACCCCAAAAGAGCCGCGATGCGATGTTCACCAATCACGGACCGATCATGGCCGGGAACCGCCTGGTCGTCGCCTCCTCCGATGGTGTGCTGCGCTCCTTCGATCCGGCGTCGGGTGCATTGATCGGGCAGACGGCAATTCCCAAGGGGGCCACGACCCGCCCCGTTGTGGCCAATGGCACGCTTTACGTCGTCTCGAAGGCCGGTGTGCTGCACGCCTATCGCTGACCCCTTTCGCGGGCGCGGGAAATAGGCTAGGCGAGCGGTCTGATACGAACCGGAGCCTTGCGCGCACATGTCCTTCACCCTTGCCATCGTCGGCCGCCCCAACGTGGGCAAGTCGACATTGTTCAACCGCCTCGTCGGCAAACGTCTGGCGCTGGTCGATGACCAGCCCGGCGTCACGCGCGACTTGCGCGAAGGGGCGGCGCGGCTTGGCGATCTGCGCTTTACCGTGATCGACACCGCCGGTCTGGAAGAGGCAACCGACGAAAGCCTTCAGGGACGGATGCGCAAGCTGACCGAACGCGCCGTCGACATGGCCGATGTGTGCCTCTTCATGATCGACGCGCGCACCGGCGTGACCCCGACCGACGAGATGTTCGCCGAAATCCTGCGCAAGCGCAGCAATCATGTGATCCTCGGTGCCAACAAGGCCGAGGGGCAGGCCGCCGATGCCGGCGTGCTCGAAGCCTACGCGCTTGGTCTTGGCGAACCGTTGCGCCTCTCTGCCGAACACGGAGAAGGCATGCCCGAGCTCTATTCCGTGCTGCAACCGCTGGCCGATGCGTTCCGCGAACGCGCCGAACCCGACGCACCCGAAACCGAAGTCGATGTGGACGACGACGACCCAGACGCACCGCGCGCGATCACTAAGGCCAAGCCGCTGCAAATCGCCGTGGTCGGGCGGCCCAATGCCGGTAAATCCACGCTGATCAACCAGATCCTTGGCGAAGACCGCCTGCTGGTCGGCCCCGAAGCGGGCATCACCCGCGATGCCATCTCGGTGCAGACCGAATGGAACGGCACCCATATGCGGATTTTCGACACCGCTGGCATGCGCAAGAAGGCCAAGGTGCAGGAAAAGCTCGAAAAGCTCTCGGTGTCCGACGGTCTGCGCGCGGTGAAATTCGCCGAGGTGGTGGTGGTCCTGCTCGATGCCGCGATTCCCTTCGAAAGCCAGGATCTCCGCATCGCCGACCTGGCCGAGCGCGAAGGCCGTGCCGTGGTGATCGCCGTCAACAAGTGGGACGTCGAGGACGACAAGCAGGACAAGCTGCGGATGTTGAAAGAGGAATTCGAACGCCTCCTGCCGCAACTGCGCGGCGCGCCTCTGGTCACGGTCTCGGCCAAGACAGGCCGCGGCATCGACCGTCTGCACGCCGCCATCCTCAAGGCGCATGACGTCTGGAACCGCCGCGTCACCACCGCGCAGCTCAACCGCTGGCTTGGTGGCATGGTCGAACAGCATCCGCCCCCCGCGCCGCAGGGCAAGCGGATCAAGCTGCGCTATATGACGCAGGCCAAGACCCGTCCGCCGGGCTTCGTGGTGATGTGCTCGCATCCCGACAAGATGCCCGAAAGCTACAAACGCTATCTGGTGAACGCGCTGCGCGAGGATTTCGACATGCCGGGCACGCCCATTCGCCTGACACTGCGCGGGCAGGGCGACAAGAACCCCTACAAGGGCCGCCGCGAACGCAACGCCGGCGCATTGAAAAAGCACCTCGGCAAGAAACCCGGCTAGGCGCTTTCGGGGGGCGTCTCTCCAACTTCTCCTTTGCCATTCGCGGTTTGCGCGGTAGCGTCGGTCCAAACCGACCCAGGAGGCCCCCATGCAGATGAGCGAATCCCGCGTGATCGCCGCCCCGCCCGATATCGTCTGGAAAGCGCTGCTTGATCCGGACGTGCTCAAGCAATGCGTCCCCGGCTGTCAGGAAATGACCGGCTCTGCCGATGACGGCTTCGAGGCGGTCGTGGTGCAAAAGGTCGGCCCGGTGAAGGCCACGTTCAAGGGCACCGTCGTCATGACCGACATGGTGCCCGAGCTATCGCTGACCCTGACCGGCGAAGGCAAGGGCGGTGCGGCCGGCTTTGCCAAGGGCGCCGCCGACGTCAAGCTTGCCGCCGTCGAGGACGGCACCGAACTGCACTATGACGTAGATGCCAAGGTCGGCGGCAAGCTGGCCCAGCTCGGCAGCCGCATCATCGACGGCTTTGCCAAGAAGATGGCCGATCAGTTCTTCACCAATCTGCAACAGGCCGTCGAAGGCCCGTCCGAAGAACCGGAATCAGAGGAAGACACCAACACGGCCAAAGACGCGCCCAAGAAAGGCTGGTTCCGCAAAATCGTGTCTTGAGCGGCACGCCTCTTTGACCCACCATAGCAAGAAACGACATCGACGGGAGGAGCAAGATGACGAAGATAACCATGACGGTGAACGGAAAATCCGTCACCGGAGAGGTCAAGGGCAACACGCTGCTGACCGAATTCCTGCGCGAAGACCTGCGCCTGACCGGCACCCATGTCGGCTGCGACACCTCGCAATGCGGTGCCTGCGTCGTGCATGTGAACGGGCGTGACGTGAAATCCTGCACCATGTTCGCCGCCGAGGCCGATGGCGCCGAGGTGCGCACCATCGAGGGCATGGCCAACGAGGATGGCTCGCTCAGCGTGATCCAGCAGGCGTTTCAGGATCACCACGGCCTGCAATGCGGCTTTTGCACTCCGGGCATGGTGATGTCCGCCGCCGCGCTGCTCAAGGACAACCCCAAGCCGTCCGAAACCGAGATCCGCAAGTACCTGCAAGGCAATATCTGCCGCTGCACCGGCTATCACAACATCGTCAAGGCGATCCTGGCCGCATCCGGACAGGACGTGCCAGCCGTCGCCGCCGAATAAAACGCACGCCGGGGCAAGCCCGGCACTCCAGGGAGGAGACCCGACATGCCCAAAGATCATGGCATTGGCGCAAGCCCGAAGCGGCGCGAAGACGTCCGCTTCCTGACCGGAGCCGGTCAGTACACCGACGACATCAATATCCACAATCAGGCCTATGTTTATTTCCTGCGCTCGGACGTGGCGCATGGAAGAATCAACGGCATCGATACGACCGAGGCCGAAACCATGCCCGGCGTCGTGCGCATCTTCACCGGCACCGATTTCGAGGGCGTCGGCTCAATCCCCTGCGGCTGGCAGGTGACCGACAAGCACGGCGAGGTGATGAAGGAACCGGGCCATCCGGTGCTCGCACAAGGCAAGGTGCGCCATGTCGGCGACCCTTACGCCGCCGTGGTTGCCGAAACGCTGGAACAGGCGCGTGATGCTGCCGAGGCGATCGTCGCCGATATCGAGGATCTGCCCGCCGTCGTCGACATGAAAGCCGCGCTGGAGCCGAACGCCACGCTCGTGCATGACGACCTCACCGACAACCTCTGTTTCGACTGGGGCTTTGTCGAAGAGAACAAGGCCGCGACCGACGAGGCGTTCAAGAACGCCCATCACGTCACCACGCTCGAACTGGTCAACAACCGCCTCGTCGCCAACCCGATGGAGCCGCGCGTGGCGGTGGGCGAATACGCTCGCGCCAACGAGGAATACACGCTGCACACCACCTCCCAGAACCCCCACGTCATCCGTCTGCTGATGGGGGCATTCGTGCTCGGCATCCCCGAACACAAGCTGCGCGTCGTCGCGCCTGACGTGGGCGGCGGTTTTGGCACCAAGATCTTCCACTACGCCGAAGAGGCCTTCGTGACCTTCGCCGCCAAGGCCTGCAACCGCCCCGTCAAGTGGACGTCTAGCCGCTCCGAGGCGTTCATGTCGGATGCGCATGGCCGCGATCACGTCACCAAGATCGAACTGGCGCTCGACAAGGACAACAACTTCACCGCCGTGCGCACGCTGACCTACGCCAACATGGGCGCGTATCTGTCCTCGTTCGCGCCGTCGATTCCCACATGGCTGCACGGCACGCTGATGGCGGGCAATTACAAGACGCCGCATGTCTATGTGAACGTCAAGGCGGTGTTCACCAACACTGTGCCGGTCGATGCCTATCGGGGCGCGGGCCGCCCCGAAGCGACGTTCCAGCTTGAGCGCGTGATCGACAAGGCGGCGCGCGAGCTTGGCGTCGATCCGATCGCGCTGCGGCGGCAGAATTTCATCACCGAGTTTCCCTATCAGACCCCGGTTGCCGTTGAATACGACACCGGCGATTACGTCGCCACGATGGACAAGATGGAAGAGCTCATCGACATCAAGGGCTTTCCGGCGCGCCGTGCCGAGTCTGAAAAGAACGGCAAACTGCGCGGCCTTGGCGTCAACTGCTTCATCGAGGCGTGCGGCATCGCGCCGTCGCGCCTTGTCGGCCAGCTTGGTGCCCGCGCCGGGCTTTACGATGCGGCCACCGTGCGGGTGAACGCCACCGGCTCGATCAGCGTCATGGTCGGCGCGCACAGCCACGGGCAGGGACACGAAACCGCTTTCCCGCAAGTGGTCGCCGACATGCTGGGCATCGACGAATCGATGATCGAGATCGTGCATGGCGACACCGCGAAGATTCCCTTCGGCATGGGCACCTACGGCTCGCGCAGCCTTGCCGTTTGCGGTTCTGCGATGGTGCGCGCCACCGAAAAGATCATCAACAAGGCCAAGAAGATCGCCGGCCACCTGCTCGAGGCATCCGACGCCGATATCGAGTTGAAGGACGGCCAGTTCACCGTCGCCGGCACCGACAAATCGGTCGCTTGGGGCGATGTGACTCTGGCGGCCTACGTTCCGCACAACTACCCGCTCGAAGACATCGAACCGGGGCTTGAAGAAACCGCCTTCTATGATCCGGCCAACTTCACCTATCCGGCGGGCGCTTATGCCTGCGAGGTGGAGCTTGATCCCGAAACCGGCGAGGTGACCATTGAAAAATTCGTCTCGGCGGATGATTTCGGCAATGTGGTCAACCCGATGATCGTCGAAGGCCAGGTGCATGGCGGCATCGCGCAGGGCATCGGGCAGGCGCTGCTTGAAAACTGCACCTATGACGAGGACGGCCAATTGCTCTCGGCGTCCTACATGGATTACGCCATGCCCCGCGCCGATGATCTGCCCGACATGGCCAACTATGTCGTCGACCACTCCTGCCAGACGCCCTGCACCCACAACCCGCTCGGCGTCAAAGGCTGCGGCGAGGCGGGGGCCATCGGCTCGCCGCCCACCGTCATCAACGCGATCATCGACGCGATGCAATCGGGTGGTCACAATGTGGAACATATCGACATGCCCGCCACGCCCTCGCGCGTCTGGGCGGCCATGAACACGCAACAGGAAAGGGCTTGAGCCATGTATAGTTTTGACATCGAACGGCCCAAGACCATCGCCGAGGCTGTCGCGGCGCTCAAGGCCGACGAGGCGCAGCCGCTGGGGGGCGGGCAAACCCTGATCCCGACGCTGAAACAGCGCCTTGCCGCACCATCGGTTCTGGTCAGCCTGACCGGCATCGACGAGATGAGGGGAATCCGAACGCTGGATGACGGCCAGCTCTCCATCGGCGGCAGCTCCACCCACGGCGACATCATGCGAGAGGCCAGTGCTTATCCTGCACTCGCCGCACTTGCAGGCAAGATCGGCGACCCCGCGGTGCGCAATCGCGGCACCATCGGTGGCAGCCTCGCCAATAACGACCCTTCAGCCTGCTATCCGGCGGCGGCACTGGCATCGGGGGCCACCATCGTCACCAACGACCGCGAGATCGCGTCGGATGATTATTTCCAGGGCATGTTCGACACCGCCTTGGAGGAGGGCGAAATCATCACAGAAGTGCGGTTCCCGATCCCGCAATCCGCCGCCTACATGAAGTTCGAACAGCCTGCCTCCCGCTTTCCGCTGGTCGCGGTGTTCGTCGCACGGTTCAAGGACGGCGTGCGCGTCGCCGTCACCGGCGCGTCCGAGGAAGGGGTGTTCCGCTGGCGCGAGGCGGAAGAGGCGCTGTCGTCGAATTTCTCGGGCGATGCTTTGGACGGGTTGTCGGTGCCGGGCGATGGGATGATCTCGGATCTCCATGGCTCGGGCGACTACCGCGCGCATCTGGTCGGCGTGATGACCAAACGCGCCGTCGCGGCGGCGGGCTGAATTTCCGAAAATCCCGGCCTTCGGGCCGGGGTTTTCGCATCTGTACGGAAGTTTCGTACGGTTCGCGCGTACGATCCGTCCTGTCCGTACGGAACACCGATCCGCTGCTGACCTTTCCCGACCGCCGTGTTAGAGCGAGCTGAAGGCAACCAAACGGTGACGACATGGCCAAGACCCCGGACGGCAAGAACACCTCTGGACGCGGGCAACGCGACCTCAAGGTCAAGGTGAAATCCGCCCGTGGCCGCAAGCTCAGCTCGACCCGTTGGCTGCAACGGCAGTTGAACGACCCTTACGTCAAACGCGCGCAGGCCGATGGGTATCGCGGGCGCGCGGCCTATAAAATATTGGAATTGGACGAAAAATACCGGTTTCTCGTCCCCGGTGCGCGGGTCGTCGATCTTGGCTGCGCACCCGGCGGCTGGTGTCAGGTGGCCGTGAAGCGCGTCAATGCGCTTGGCGAAAAGCAGGGCAAGAAGGTGGGCACCGTTCTGGGGATCGACCTGCAAGAGGTCGAACCGATTGCCGGAGCCGAAATTCACCAGCTCGATTTTCTGGACGAAGGTGCTGATGATAAAGTGAAAAACTGGCTTGGCGGCAAGGCCGACGTGGTCATGTCGGACATGGCGGCATCCTCATCCGGGCACAAACAGACCGACCATCTGCGCATCATCCACCTGTGCGAAACCGCCGCCTATTTCGCCTTTGACGTGCTGGATGAGGGCGGAACGTTCGTGGCCAAAGTCCTCGCCGGAGGGGCGGAGGGCGAGCTGCAAAAGCTTTTGAAACAACGCTTTACCAAGGTGATGAACGTCAAACCTCCGGCGTCGCGCTCCGATAGCTCCGAGAAATTCGTGATCGCAACCGGGTTTCGGGGCGATGAGGACTGATCTGCACGCAACGACCGTATCGCGCGTTCCCGCAAGCCTAACGCGATGTCAGGACGCAAACTGTCGCCGATATCTCCCGCATCGCGCAAGAGCGCCTGAACCGCGCTTTGTCGGTGCAATTCAAACAAGCGATCCACACGCGGATCGGCGGCATATAGATCAGGATAATGTCGCATGAAGCCTCTCCAGGCGGTTTGACACATTCTGATCCATACCCGCTCAATACGGCGTTTTTGTGCCGCTTTGACGGCATGTGCGCTATGAAAACATGGGCTTTTGCGCTCTGGCGAGCACCAATCTCTTGGTTGAGCGCACATCCGGTGGCAGACTGGTGATCGTCAAAAAAGAGGACATCACATGCCGCGCCCGACGACAGAATGACTAGAAAAGCGGCGATAATCGGCGCGAATGCGGCGGGCCAGGAATGGGCGGCGCGCTTTGTGGTGATGGGCTGGGATGTCCGCATCTTCGACCCCGTGGCGACGCCCGATCACAACATGGACGACACCATCGCCAACGCCGCGCGCGTCCTGCCGATGCTGTATGAAGCCCCGATGCCGACACGCGGAACGGTTCGGGTCGCGGAAAGTTTGGCCGAGGCCGTTCAGGAGGCCGAGTGGATATACTTGAGCGGGGCGGGGCCGTTGGTCGAAAGCCTCAAGACCGTGCAAGAGGTGCAAATCCACTGCGCCGATGATGCGGTCATCGTTGTGTCGGACCCCGAGGCCTTGCTCGCGTGTCAGCGACATGCAGAGCGGCCCGAACAGATCGTGTCCGCGCGCGCGGTGTCTCCTGTCTACCTTTTGCCGCTGGTCGAGCTGGTTTCCAACGCAACGACGTCGCATGTCATGATCGAATCTGCGACCGCCATCCTGAGCGCGGTCGGCATGGCCCCGGCGCAAGGGATCGACATCAGGGACCGTGATCGTCCCGGCTTGAACTGGGGCCAAGCAGCGTTGTTTGACGCTGATGCCGCTGCGGGCGAAGGGGCAGGGCGCCGCGATGACGCGCTCGTGGCCGTCTTGCGTGCGCTCAAGCAGCAGGAGGTCGGCGCCGGCCGCCTGATCCTTGAGCACGACAACACCCTGCGCGGACCATTGGGCGATGCGGTCCCGCTGGTCACGGTGCGTCGTGTCGTGCCGGTGGATTGGACGGACATGAACGGCCACATGAACGAGGGTCGATACGGGCAACTGTTCTCGGATGCCTCCGAAGAACTGATGACCCATATCGGCGCGGACCGGGCCTACATCGCCGCTGGCAACAGTTATTTCACCGCCGAGACGAATATCCGCTATCTGAACGAAACCCATGCCGGGGAAGACATTCGCGTCACGACCCGTGTGACGCTGGGCCAGGGCAAGAAGCTGAGGCTTTGGCACGAGATGGTTCGCTCGGCCGACGGTGCATGTCTGGCGACATGCGATCAGTTCCTGCTGCACGTATCGTTGAAAACGCGCCGATCCTGTCCGCCGCTGCCCCATGTCAAAGCGATGGTGGAGCGTCTGGCAGACCGTCACCGTGTGATTCCCGTCGAAACAGAGGGTGAGTCTCTTGCTTGACGCAGGGGCATATGTGGGTAAGCCTGTGGATAACCATGAACGCGATGGTCCGGGAGTGCGTCGGGTCGTGGCCGAAGTACGATTTTGAACATTATCTCGGGTTAATATCCTCGTAATTACAGTAGGTTGCACAGGACTTGGCGATTTTCCCGATTTTCCTTCATTTTCTGCTTGCGGGTTTGGGTTGGTAGGCTTAGAACCCCCTTCACCGGCGGCGCTGAGGTGCACGTTGGGGCGGTTGACGGGACGGACG
>NZ_JBISBV010000006.1:0-252794 GCF_046592965.1 Marivita sp. S2033 | reverse complement strand
CGTCGAGGAAGCTTCTGAACAGAAATATCAGGGGGGTCACTTTTGGACGCCGATTACCCCAATACAGGGGTCAATCTTGCATGCCGGTTCACACCAGTCCCCCTCCGGGGGCAATTGATGCGCATGGGCCCAGAACTCGAACAGGTACGGCAACGCCAAAAGCGCCCCCGGCACCGCTTCAAGTTCCGTCAGAAACGCCTCTCTCACGGCAGCACTTTCGGAGCCGATCCAATCGGCACCCGACAACATCCCGCGCCGCGTCAAGATCGAGCCCATAGCTTCCGCTGACCCGTGCGGTTTCTCTGCGAAGCCGTTCAATCTGCACCTCCGTTTCCTTGGCGTGTTTCAGCCAGACACGCAGGTCTGACAGGACTTTCCTCGCCTCGACCCCCGTCCCACTCTCTCCGGCCTCAACCTTCTGGCGCAGGACAGCCACCATCTCCCGAATGGTCGCCAATTCCCGCGCAATGGCCGCGCGCTCGTTTTCAAGCGCGCCGCCCTCTTCGCTCGCAGTGATAAGGATTCCCAAACCCTGCCCCCTTGTGCTGAATGGATCTCCGTCCATCACGCACCGATGCGCCGCACCGATGCCCGGCACGCAAAAAGCAATAAACAGGAAAAGGACAAAGACGCCGCTAACGCCCCGCGCGCGGCCTTAACCTTTGAACAAGGTCTGCCACCACCGGGCACACAACCCATGAGCGGCACACAAATTGAAGTGATTCAGCTTTGTTTAACCACAAGCCGCGCCGATCAGAACAGACCGCGCCGCAACAGGTTCAACCCCAGCACAAGGAACACGTAAAGCAGCACCTTGCGAAACCCCTCGTTCGTCATCCGTCTGCGCACCCGCGCGCCCAGCGTGAACCCGATCAGCGTTGGCAGAACCAGAAACGCCGACACACCCGCCAGCTCGGGCGTCAGCAGACCTTCGCGGATATATCCCGCCACCAGCGGGAGGCTACCCAGAAAGATCAGGAATCCGGTCACCCGGACAAATTCGTCTTTCAGAACCCGCCGCGCTGTCAGGTAGATCACCAACGGCGCACCCCAGATGCCGGACAATCCGCCCAGAACACCCGAAATCGCGCCAAAGACACCCTGTGCAAGCGCGTCGAAACGCGGTGAGATGGCCGGCACTTCAAATCGCAGGTTCACCAGGGAAAACAGAACGATGGAAAGACCCGTTGCGAGAAAGATCACCCGGTCCGACACATCCGCCGCCCAGATCACCGTGGCAAAGATCGTGCCCGCCAGAACCAGCGCAAACAGCCAGTATTCGCGCAACGCCCGCCCGATCTCGCCCATCTGCCAGACCTGCCAGCCGTTGCTCACCACCATCGGGCCAAGCACCAGCGCAATCGCCAGTCGTGGCTCCATCACCAGCGTCAAAAGGCTGATCGACGCCGCGGGCAATCCGATTCCGACCAATCCCTTGATCGTTCCCGCAAGCAGCAACACCACCGCGCCAAGCGCGCAAAGTTCGACCAGACCCATCGCCGCCGCTCCCGCGTTCGCGTCAGTTCTCCCGCTGCTGCTCCAGCGCACGATACGCCGCGACGTTCCGGTTATGCTCGTCCAGAGTTTCCGCGAAATTGTGCCCGTCAGACGGCTCTAACGTTTTGGCAACAAAGAAAATATAATCCGTGTCCGCCGGATCGAGCGCCGCCTCGATGCTCGCGCGCCCCGGATTGGCAATCGGTGTCGGCGGCAACCCATCGATGACATAGGTGTTCCACGGCGTCTCGCGTCGCAACTCGCTCTGCCGAATGCCGCGCCCCAGAACGCCCTCGCCCTTGGTGATCCCGTAGATGACCGTCGGGTCGGTCTGCAAGCGGATGCCTTGCTCCAGCCGGTTGGTGAACACGCTCGCCACAAGGAACCGCTCCTCCGGCGTACCGGTCTCTTTTTCGATGATCGAGGCAAGGATCAAGGCTTCCTTGGGGCTTTCCAACGGCAACCCATCCTGCCGGTTCGACCAAGCCTCCGCCAGAATGCGCTCCTGTCGCGAGATCATCTGTGCAACCAGATCGGCGCGACTGTCACCGGGGCTGATTTCATAACTGTCCGGCGCCAGCATGCCCTCTTCGGGCACCTCTGCAACCTCACCCTCCAGCACATCGATCTGACCAAGCTCCTGCACCACCTGCCAGCTTGTCACCCCTTCAGCCAACGCCACCCGGTAGCGCGTGTCCGCTTCCGCCTTGACCTTGGCATAGGCCTCGGGCGCACCCTCCTCGGCGGGATCGAACTTTACCAATTCCTCGAACCGCCCCGTCGCCGGATCAAGTTCGCGCACCTGCACCGTCGCGCCGGTAATGCCGACCCGGTACACCACTTCGGTGCCACAGGTGCTGGCACCGCCCCGTGTGACGATATCGACAATCTCCGCCATCGACGCGCCCTCAGGCACCAGATAGGAGCCCGCCTTCAGTTCGGGTGATTTGCCCGCATAATCGGCCCCGACCCGAAGCAGAACCCCGCTGGAGACCGCACCGTCGCCCTCAAGCGTCTGCGACACCCGGCGGAAGTTCGATCCCCGCTCGACCTGCACACAAATCGGCTGCTCCAGCGGACCTTGCGCGGTGTATTCGTTCTGTGCCCAAATCAGCGCCCCACCGGCAAGAAACACCAGAATAACCAGAAATGTCAAAGCGTTGGACGCAATATTCCGCCACATACCCTAGCTGTCCACCCGGCCGAACACGACGCTTGCGTTGGTGCCGCCAAAGCCGAACGAGTTGGACAAAGCATAGCGGATCTCGCGCTCGCGCTTGGCATTCGGTGCCAAATCCACGGGCGTGTCGACAGCCGGATTGTCCAGATTGATCGTCGGCGGCGCCACCTGATCGCGGATCGCCAGGATCGAGAAAATTGCCTCAATGGCACCGGCCGCCCCCAAAAGATGCCCCGTCATCGACTTGGTCGATGACATCGTCACGCTCGATGCCGCGTTCCCCATCAGCCGCTCGACAGCCGCCAGTTCGATGACATCAGCCATCGTCGAGGTGCCATGCGCGTTGATATAGTCAATGTCAGCAGGCTCCAGTCCGGCATGCTTCAGCGCCGCCCGCATCGACCGCTCGCCGCCCTCGCCATCCTCGGAGGGTGCCGTGATATGATGCGCGTCACCCGACAGACCGTAGCCGCACACTTCGGCATAAATCTTCGCACCGCGCGCCTTGGCGTGCTCGTATTCCTCAAGCACCACGATTCCGGCACCTTCGCCCATCACGAACCCATCGCGATCCGCGTCATAGGGCCGGCTCGCCGCCTGCGGATCATCGCCACGCTTGGTCGACAGCGCCTTGCACGCGTTGAACCCGGCAATCCCGATCTCGGAAATCGTGGCCTCGGCCCCGCCGGCGATCATCACATCGGCATCGCCGAACATGATCAACCGCGACGCATCGCCAATCGCATGTGCGCCGGTCGAACACGCCGTTACAACCGCATGGTTCGGCCCCTTGAAGCCGTACTTGATCGACACATTGCCCGAAATCAGGTTGATCAACGCGCCGGGCACGAAAAACGGCGACACGCGCTTCGGCCCCTTGTCGCGGATCAACAGCGCCGTTTCGGCAATCGAGTTCAACCCGCCAATCCCCGAGCCGATCATCACACCGGTGCGCAACCGGCTTTCCTCGTCCTCGGGCATCCAATCGGCATCCCGCACCGCCTGATGCGCAGCCGCCAGACCGAACTGGATGAAATCGTCAACCTTGCGCTGCTCTTTCTTGTCCAGATAGGTGTCCCGGTTGAACGTATCGTCCGACCCGTCTCCCATCGGCACCTCGCAGGCATAGGTCGTGGCAAGATGGCTCGCGTCAAACCGCGTGATCGTGCCAGCGCCCGACTGCCCGTCAAGCAGCCTGCGCCACGTCGCCTCGACCCCGTCCGCAAGCGGTGTCACCAATCCCAAGCCTGTCACAACAACACGACGCATGGCCTCGTCCTTCCCTCAAATTCTCTAGGTTCGCTCTTAGCGCGATCGCCTCAACTCTCGCAAGGGCGCACACACACGCCGCGCCGCATCCTTCTTCTCTTGAAAAATACTCCGGGGGTTTGGGGAATCGCTCCCGAAACGGCCGTCGCAGCACCACTATGCCCAGCGATCCCCCAAATCCGCCCGCGCCCGATCGACCCAGTGATCCTGCAACCAGTGCGTCGGCCTGGCGTAGCGGATCAGCGATTTGTGATACCCCGCAATCGCTTCGGGCATCTTGGGACGACCATGAAAACACACCACCTTCGCGCGCTCCGGCAATCTCGCCTCATGCAGGTAATTGCGCGGAAACGGGTTGCAGTCATACTTGAAGCTGACCACCCAATCCTCCGGAATATATGTGAAAACTCCATTCTCCATCGCCTTGTGCGAGGTGTATCTCTGCTCCGAACCCCGCGCAGCTTCAACCTCTCCGTAAGGCTGCGCCGCGAGATCATCATAAAGAAACCCATGCACCGCCGGATCAAACCGAAACACCGATCCATGCCCGGTCGGCCGTCCCTTGCGCGCCTCCACCCAGTCATGGCGCATGACAACGTCACCGGGCGCAAGGTCAAGCAATTCATCCAACCCGCCGGTGATCACCACGTCGAGATCAAAGCCCAAGACCGGCCCCTGCAAATCAGGGATGACACCGCGCCGGAACAGCGAAACCTTGCGCATCGCGCCTTGCCGGTTCGCGACCTTCAGCGCCTCGCCCATCGGTTCGGCAAACGGCTCGACCGCCAGGTCGATCACCTCGATATCCGGGTGCAGACCGCGCGCATCCTCGGTCATACATACAAAGCGCACCGGACATGCGAGGTTGCGGCGCACACCGGAATAAAGCCGGTTCACATATTCCGGTCCGAACGGAGTGCCCCATTTGATACAGGCAACGGTTGCGGGTGCTGGCAGAGTCATTCCGACCGCTTAGCAATGCCCTTGCCAAATGACCAGAGAGCGCTTGCGCCACGCCGCGCGGCACCGTATTTTGGAGGGGCCATGAACCCACGGCGGACCGCGCCGTCAGGAAACAGTCTTTGACACGATATTCACTCACCGATCTTGGATGGTCGGACCATTTCGCCCGACAGATCACGCCGGACGACGCGGGTCTGGTGCCCGCCCGCATCTCCGAAGTGCACCGCACCCAACTGATTGCCCTGACGCAGGATGGCGACATCCGCCTCACCCCCTCCGAACCCGCCAGCGCCTATGCCGTGGGCGACTGGGTGCTGTATGAGGCCGGCACCGCCAAGCGCCGCCTCACACCGCGCACCGATCTGCATCGCAAGGCCGCCGGTCACACGATCGCCACGCAACGGATCGCCGCCAATGTCGACACCGTCGGACTGGTGACAAGCTGCAACGAAGATTTCAATATCGCCCGGCTGGAACGCTACCTCGCGCTCGCGCTGGCGTCCGGCGCGCTGCCGCTGGTGATCCTCACCAAGGCCGACATGTGCGACGATCCGGCCCCGTTCCGCCGTCAGGCCGAACGGCTGTCTCCGCTGGTCACCGCCATCGCTCTCAACGCCAAGAACCCCGACGAGGTCACGCGCCTCGCCTCCTGGTGCGGAAACGCACAAACCCTGGCCCTGCTGGGCTCGTCCGGCGTCGGCAAGACAACCTTGCGCAACGCGCTCACCGGCGAGGACGCGACAACGCAAGCCGTGCGCTCGGACGACTACAAGGGCCGCCACACCACGACCCATCGCGCGCTGCGGCGCACCATCAACGGCGGCTGGCTGATCGACACGCCGGGGATGCGCGAATTGCAACTATCAGGCTCTGGCGAGGGGCTGGAGGAGTTGTTCGACGACATCGAAACCCTCGCCGCCCAGTGCCGCTTTTCCGACTGCGCCCACGAGTCCGAACCCGGATGCGCGGTCAAGGCGGCCATCCAGTCCGGCACGTTGAGCGCGTCGCGGCTCGCGCGCTGGCAAAAACTCAGCCGCGAGGACCGTCACAACACGCAAACCCTGGCGCAATCACGCGCGCAGCAAAAGGCGTTCGGGCGGATGGTCAAGGACGGTCAGGCGCGGGGCCGCAAAAAGCGCGACCCCGACTAAGTCAGGCCGCCGGCATCCGTTTCTCGACGATCTCAGCCCACCAGGAACAGCCCGCCGGGATCACCTCATCATTGAAGTTATATTCCGGATGATGCACCGCCGCAGTGTCGCCATTACCGACAAGGATATACGCACCGGGGCGCGCCTCGAGCATGAAGGCGAAATCTTCGCCCCCCATGACCAACGGCGCCTCGTCACATCCGCCCGACACCGAACGCGCGACATCAGCGGCAAAATCCGTCTGTTCGGCATGATTGGCCATCACCGGATAGTTGCGATGATAGCTGACCTTGGCGCTGCCGCCGAAGGTTGCGGCGACGCCGGTGCAAATCTCCTCGATCCGCCGCTCGGCCAGATCGCGCATCGCGTTCGACATGGTGCGCGCCGTTCCCTTCAGATGCACCCGTTGCGGGATCACGTTGAACGCGTTCGAGGACGTCTCGAACGACGTCACCGACACTACCACCTGATCCACCGGATCGGCGTTGCGGCTCGCGATGGTCTGCAACGCCGTCACCGCTTGCGCCGCCATCACGGTCGGGTCCACCGTCTCATGCGGTTTGGCCGCATGTCCGCCACGCCCCTCGAACGTGACCTCGAACAGGTCCGCCGCCGCGAAAAACGCACCGGGGCGAATGGCAAAACTGCCGACCGGTCGCCCGGGCCAGTTGTGCATCCCGTACACCTCATCAATCGCGAAACGCTCCATCAACCCGTCTTCGCACATTTCCCGACCCCCGCCGCCGCCTTCTTCGGCAGGCTGGAAGATCACCACCACCGTGCCGTCGAAATTGCGGGTCTCGCTCAGATATTTCGCGGCCCCCAGCAACATCGCGGTGTGGCCGTCATGCCCACAGGCATGCATCGCGCCGTCGGTCCTGGACGCATAGTCCAGCCCCGTCGCCTCGTGAATCGGCAGCGCGTCCATATCGGCACGCAAGCCGATCACCTTGCCGCTCTGATCACTCTTGCCCTTGATGACACCCACCACGCCGGTGCGGCCGATGCCGGTCACGATCTCGTCACAGCCAAACGACTGCAACCGCTCAGCAACCAGCCCACTGGTGCGATGCGTATCAAACAGGATCTCGGGATGCTCATGCAAATCGCGCCGCCACGCGGTGATTTCACTTTGCAGCTCGGCAAATCGGTTCTTGACCGGCATGGGGACTCTCCTTGAGATCGAAATTGTACACGTTCCCGGCAACCTGACCCAGAGCCGACAGGTCTTCAAGGCCCGAACATCGCAATAGGCGTTCCGCCACCCGAGAACCCCATTCTTCTACAGCCGACGCTTCTTTGGGCACGAAATACCTTGGGGTGAGGCACGACAGCGCCGAGGGGCAAAGCCCCTCCCTCCGTCACGCGACAAACACCCCGATGATCCGATTGGCGAAATAAAACCAAATACGACGCCCGACGCGACCGCGCTGGTCCAGCAGCCAACACGAAACGCCCCATGCAGAACATTTTTCCTCACCCCAAAGCCAACCCCGAAATATCAGTCCGGCGCGCGCCGAATAACCAGCGCCCCGAGCTCTTGCCGAAAGACGAATTTCCCGCCACATCGCGCTCAACCGCGACCCAAGGGGGACACCATGTTTGAAACGTTCGGCTTTGAAACACTGACCGCACCGCAGGCGGCGGTGTATCTTGCACTGGCGCTCGGCGCCGCATTCGGCCTTTTGGCAGAGCGCACGAAATTCTGCTTCCGGCGCGGCCTTGTCGGAGAGGATCGCCAACAGGCGATGGGCATCTGGCTCACCGCGCTTGCAGTGGCAATCATCGGCACGCAAGCCGGTGTGTGGGCCGGTCTCATCAGCTTTGACGGCCATCGATTCATGGCAAGCGATCTGCCCATTCTCGCCATCGTCCTCGGCGGCGTGATGTTTGGCGCGGGCATGGTGCTGACGCGCGGATGCGTGTCGCGCCTGACCGTCCTGTCGGCAACCGGAAACCTGCGCGCGGTGTTCGTGCTGCTGATCTTCGCAATCACCGCTCACGCCACTCTGAAAGGCGTTCTGGCCCCTCTGCGCACGACGCTCGGCGCGCTCACCCTGCCGCTTGGCGACGCGGGGTCACTCGCCGCGCTGCCCGGTGGCGGTTTGCTCTGGTCCGCTCTGTTCGCACTGGCGGCCCTGACGCTCGCCTGGCGCTCGGGCAACCGCGCCTCCATGCTTGCTCTGGCCGCCCTGCTGGGCGCGCTGGTGCCGCTTGGCTGGATCGGCACGGGGTTCGTGCTTTATGACGATTTCGATCCCGTCGCCCTGGAAAGCCTGTCCTTCACCTCCCCGTTCGCCGACACCCTGTTCTGGGGCATCGCATCCACATCGATCCCGGCCAATTTCGGTGTCGGACTGATCGGCGGCGTGCTGATCGGATCGCTGGCCGCGTCGCTGATCTTCCGCAGCTTCCAGTGGCAGTCCTTCACCGCACCGGCCGAAACCGGGCGCTACGCCAGCGGTGCTGTCCTGATGGGTGTCGGTGGCGTTCTGGCAGGCGGCTGCACCGTTGGAGCGGGCCTCTCCGGCGTGCCGACGCTCTCGGTCGCAGCACTGCTCGCAATCGCCTCCATCGCGGCTGGTGCGCTGCTCACCAACACGGCCCTGAAACGCGCACCCCGCGCGGGCCGGATCGTGGCGCAACCGGCAGAGTAAGCGCTAAAGGTCGATCTCGCCGTCGTCCGGGGCTGGCAAGCCTTCGGGCGGCGGCGCGGTCTCCGGCTTGCGCTTCAGCAGAATGTCGCCGTTTGGCAACTTGATCGGCGGCTCATAGGCCGACCAGTCCTCGACCTCCTGCAAAAGCTGTTTCATCGCCGGGCCCATATCCCGCGCAAACCGTCGAAGCGCCGGCCCCATCTCCTCGGCCAGGTTCTCGAACTCGCGCAAGGCCGGCTCCATTTCCTCGCCCAGACCCTTGAAAAACAGCTTCGCGCCCTCTTCCATCAGGCTGGTGCCGTCTTCGGCAAACACGGGCATGGCGATCAGGGTGGCCGCAATCGCGGTGGCAGGTAAATGTCTCATCCCCTGACTATAGGACATCTCCGGCCGGATTTCACCTCAAAGATCGATATCCAAAGTCACCGGAAAATGATCCGACGCGGTCAGCAGCGCCTCGCAAAGCTCGGGCGTCGTCCAGCAGACCGGATCGTCAAACGGATGCCAGATACGCCAGCGTTTCGCACGTGCGCGCAGATCGGGCGACACCATCACGTAATCCAGCAACGCCTGCAAATATCGCCCTTCATGCGTGAGATAAAACCGCGCCGTGGTCGGTTGTGGCCCGATACGGCGCGACAATGCCTGCGAGGCATTCGGATCGTAAAGCGCCCGCTCGCCCTCGCCCAGAATGATCTCGACCGAAGAGCGGCCAAACAGATCCTCGAATTCATCAAGACCTGGACCATCGTTCAAATCTCCCAGAACCATCACCGGCTCGCCCGCCAGCAGATGCTCCTGCACGCGCGCCCGCAGCCAGATTGCCTGCGCCAGCTGCTTGCGCCGGTTGGCAATCGACAGGCGCATCACCTCGTCGCGATTGGTCGCGCCATGCGGTGCCTTGGACTTCAGATGCGCTCCGATCAAGCGCAGTTCCTTGCCGGTTTCGCGCACCTTCAACGCCACTTCCAGCGGAGGTTTCGAAAACGTCACCTTGTCGGCGGTAGCCTCGATATCGAGGTCGATGCGGAACGTCCCGTCAAACCGTGGCGCGCCGTCGGCATGGGGCACCCCGGCCAGCGGTGCGGGCCCCCTCGGATCGTGCCACGCCGCAAAGAGATCGGGATCATACATCAGCGCGATCTCTTGCTGGGTGTCGTTAGTAAAACCCACGACCGCCTTGCGGATGCGCAGATCAAAGGTATCCGCAAAGCTCTCAAGCGCCCGCACCGTGTCGCGGCGGCGGTTGGTGTCGGGGGCTTCGATGACCATCACCGCATCGGCATCGAGAGCGGTGAACACAACGCCCAACGCCTCGATCTGCATCTGCCGCGTCACGTTATGGCGCGCCGACCAGCCGCCATCGGGCAAAAGCCGCCCGTCATCGTCAAACAGAGCATCGAACCATTCGACGTTATAGGTCGCGATCCGCATCAGGCGTGTTCGCGCGCGGCGATCTCCTCCCACGCGCGGTTGATGGCAATCAGGCGTTTCTCCGACAGTTTCACCGCTTCCTGTGGCACCCCACGCGCGATCATCACGTCGGGATGGCTGTCGCGCACCAGCTGCCGCCAGACTTTGCGGATGTCCTCCAGTGACATGTCACGGTCTACCCCGAGCACATCGAACGGATCGGGTTTCGCATCCGGCACAAAGCGCGATTTCAGACGGCGGTATGCGCCGTCGGGCAACTCGAAAATCTCGGCCACGCGCGCCAGAAACACGTTTTCCTCGGGGTGAAACCTGCCATCCGCCATGGCGATGTAGAACAGCCCCTCCATCAGGTCGCACAATGCGCCGCGGTCGGTTCCGAACATCGCGCTGATCCGGCGCGCATAGTGCTCGAATCCGGCGACGTCCTGCCGCGCAAGGTCGAACACGCGCGCCGCTCCGGCCTCGTCCTCGGGCGCGATGTGAAACACCTCGCGGAACGCCATGACCTCGGCGCGGGTGACCTGGCCATCGGCCTTTGCCATCTTGGCCGACAGCGCGATCACGGCAATGGTAAATGCCACGGTGCGTTCCGGCGGGCTGCGCAACCGGTCAAACACCAGCGACAGGCTTTCACCATTCGCAAGCGCCGCGACGGCGTCGGAGATGCGGGACCAGATCGACATGGGCGACTGTCTAGAACACTCCGCCCCGCATGTCATTGCGACATTGCAGCAAAATCACGGTCTTTTGCGTGATCGCGACCATCTCAGCCATCATCGCGCGACAAGGTGCGCACGCCCTGCGGCGTCGCGATCTCGGCTGCAAGCGAGGGATGATCGGCCGCAGCGAACGCGACGCGCGGATCGTCCAGAACACCCGCCAACCGCGCCTTGAGAGAGGCCGCGTCCGGATGCGACAGCGTCAGCCGCAACAGACGGGCATCCCTCGCAGGCAAGGCCAGCCCCGGTGGCGTGTCGGTGTGCCATTGAAGGATCGCCGGAAACAGGCCGTCAAACGGCAATTCGCCGTCGGCAGGCACCAGCATCGTCCAACGCAGCCCGCCGCGCGTCAGATGCACCGGCGCGCCCGCCTCGGAAAAGGCGCGCCTGGCCGCCGCGATATCGGCGCAGCGCAGGATCCACTTGTCCAATCGCGGCGGTCCGGCAAACCGGTCAAGCCCGAACCAACGGGGATAATCCGGCGCACGCTGTGACGGGTCGCGTGCAATCGCCTCAAGATAAAGACCGTCCGCCAGCCCCAACAGCCGATTGTGCGTCGCGTAATGCGCGTGCTGTCCGCCAGCCCCAAGAGGCATCCCCAAGACCGTCTCGCTATAGGCAACCGCCGCCTCAAGCGTCTCGCCCGCCACCGCGATATGATCCAGAACAAACACATTCTGCTCCTTCATGCTCACCCGCCCCGGCTTCTTTGGGCCTGAAATACCTCGGGGGAGGCCGCAGGCCGGGGGCAGAGCCCCCAGCCCGCCACTCAGTCGCGAGCCGCGCGAATCAACCGCAAGATGTCCTGCGCCGCTTCCGGAATATTCGTTCCCGGCCCGAAGATCGCCTTGACCCCGGCATCCTTCAAGAACTGGTAATCCTGTTGCGGAATGACGCCGCCGCAGATCACCAGAATATCCCCCGCACCTTGCGCCTTCAGTTCCTTCACCAGTTCGGGCGCCAAGGTCTTGTGTCCCGCCGCCTGGCTTGAAATGCCGATCACGTGCACATCATTGTCGATGGCATCCTGCGCCGCCTCGGCAGGGGTCTGGAACAATGGCCCGACATCGACGTCAAAGCCGATATCGGCAAACGCGGTCGCGATCACCTTGGCACCCCGGTCATGCCCGTCCTGCCCCATCTTGACCACCAGCATCCGCGGGCGGCGGCCTTCATCCTCGGCAAACGCCTCGACCGACCGCTGGATCGCGGCAAAGCCTTCGTCGCCTTCATAAGCGGCGCCGTACACCCCGGCCAACGTCTTCACTTCCGCCCGATGACGTCCGAACACCTTTTCCATCGCCATGCTGATCTCTCCCACAGTGGCCCGGGCACGCGCCGCCTCGACCGCGCCTTCCAGCAGATTGCCACCTTCGGCAGCCCGTTTTTCCAATTCCGCAAGCGCCGCATCACAGGCCGCCTGATCACGTGTCGCGCGAATTTTCTCCAGCCGCGCAATCTGGGACTTGCGCACCGCGACGTTGTCCACATCCAGAATGTCGAGAGCGTCTTCAGTCTCGCGGCGGTACTTGTTGACGCCAACGATCACGTCCTCGCCCCGGTCGATCTGGGCCTGCCGCGTGGCGGCGGTTTCCTCGATCCTGAGCTTTGGCATGCCGCTTGCCACGGCCTTGGTCATGCCGCCCATCTCGTCCACCTCGGTGATTAGTTTCCAGGCTTCCTCGGCCAGATCATGGGTCAGCTTTTCGACATAATAAGACCCGGCCAGCGGATCGACCACATGAGTCACGCCGGTTTCTTCCTGCAAAATCAACTGGGTGTTGCGTGCAATTCGTGCAGAGAACTCGGTCGGCAAGGCAATCGCCTCATCCAGCGCGTTGGTGTGCAACGATTGCGTACCACCCAGAACCGCGCTCATCGCCTCATAGGCCGTGCGGATCACGTTATTATAAGGATCCTGCTCGGCGAGGCTCACACCGGAGGTCTGACAATGGGTGCGCAACATCTTGGAGCGGTCATTCTTGGCGCCCAGATCATCCATGATCCGATACCACAGCATCCGCGCCGCGCGCAGCTTGGCCGCTTCCATGAAGAAATTCTTTCCGATGGCGAAAAAGAACGACAGCCGCCCGGCGAACTTGTCCACGTCCATGCCACGATCCATCGCGGTTTTGACGTATTCCTTGCCATCCGCCAGCGTATAGGCCAGCTCCTGCACCAGGTTCGCGCCGGCCTCCTGCATGTGATAGCCGGAAATCGAGATCGAGTTGAACTTGGGCATCTCGTCGCTGGTGTATTCGATGATATCCGCAATGATCCGCATCGACGGTTCCGGTGGATAGACATAGGTGTTGCGGACCATGAATTCCTTGAGGATGTCGTTCTGGATCGTGCCTGACAGCACCGCCTTGTCATGCCCCTGTTCTTCGCCCGCGACGATGAAACTGGCCAGAATCGGAATCACCGCCCCGTTCATCGTCATCGACACGCTGACCTGATCGAGCGGGATGCCGTCAAACAGGATCTTCATGTCCTCGACAGAATCAATCGCCACACCGGCCTTGCCCACGTCACCGGTGACGCGCTCGTGATCGCTGTCATACCCGCGATGCGTTGCCAGATCGAAGGCCACCGACACGCCCTGCTGCCCGGCAGCCAGATTGCGGCGGTAGAACGCGTTTGATTCCTCGGCCGTCGAAAACCCGGCATATTGGCGGATCGTCCACGGACGGCCGGCATACATCGTCGCCTTGACGCCGCGCGTGAACGGCGCTTCGCCGGGCACGGTGCCCATATGGGGCAACCCCTCGACATCCTCGGCCGTATAAAGCGGCTGCACGTCGATCCCCTCAAGGGTGTTCCACGTCAGCGCGTCAAGCGGTTTGCCACGCAATTCCTTTTCAGCAAGGGCGCGCCATGTCTCTTTCTTGGATGTCATTGTCTTTTGATCCTCTTGTCTGCCCCGCCGCCCCGTCCGCTCTTGCGGCGGACATTGGTGTCGGGTGTTCGTGATATCGTGCAAGCCCGTCCGCACCGCCGCGCAACCACGCCAGATCGGCGGCGTAAAGTGCGCGCAGGGTCTGGCGCTGGGCGGATGAAAACGGCTGCCAACGCCCCTCTGCCTCGGGCAGATGGCGCAACTGGCTTGGGTCGGTGCAGGCCAGAGCGGCCCGCAATTGCGGCAGCGCCAGTGATCTGTTGGCCCAGATGCCGCCCGAGGGCATACAGGGCATGGCGCGATGGGCAAGATGTGACGCCACCAGATCGGGGCGCTGGGCGAATTGCTCGAACGAAGTCACCACAACCGCCACATCGGGCATGGCGCAGGACAACTCGACAATCACATCGCGCCAACTGCGCGTGTCCTGCGCGATCCGGGCGAAGTATTCCGGCGTCGGCACCAGTGCGCCACGCGCAAGCGACAGCGCCATCACCGAGGCCCAAAATCCGTCGAGCGCGCGGATTTGCAGCGCCACCGATCCGATCCGCCCGCCGAAGGCTGCATCTATCCGTGCCATGCGGGTGCCGATCTGGGGATAAAGCGACGGCGCGCCCCGGACGCCCGGAACAGGGCCGATCAGCGCCGCATCGCTGATCACCAAAACCTCCGCGCCGCGCGCCTTGGTCTGCGCCATGCGCAGCGCCAGCCGTCCCTGCAACCGGGCCAGCGTCTTGGCGCTCGCGCCGTAGTCGTGCACCCCGTCCAACATCCCGCCGCGCGTCTGCGGCGGACCCCAGAATGCCACCCCTTCCGCGCGTGCCTGCGCCATGTAGCGCTGGAACGAGGTCGCTCCCGTGCGATGTGCCCCAAGGTGCAAAATCACGTCCATAATTCGCCCTGCCAAGCCCTGACCGGGCCTCGGCAAGACCCGGAACATTGATCCGGACCACCATCATGCGCGCCTCTTTATGACAAAGGGATTAACGCTAAAATTTTCACGGTGCCGCACGCTCGCCCCCTTCGCTTTGGGCCTGCGACGCACTATGTTGTTGAATATGAACAAACCGATACCATTCCTGCTGGCCCTCGCGGCTCTGGTTGCGCCGATGGGGGTCTCTGCCGCCGACACCTCGCAAGAACTTGACCCGCCGGGGATCGGCATCGTTTTTGACTCCGCAGATGTTGATCTTGACAGGTTCCTCTGGCTCAAGCGGCCGGTCATCGTGTTCGCGGATTCGCCCGCCGATCCGACATTTGTGCAGCAGATGCAGTTCATCAACGACCGGCCCGACGAACTGGCGCTGCGCGATGTGGTGGTGATCACCGACACCGATCCCGCCGCCAAATCCGCCCTGCGCACCAAGCTGCGGCCGCGCGGCTTCATGCTGGTGCTGATCGGCAAGGATGGCCAGATCAAGCTGCGAAAACCGCTCCCCTTCAGCGTGCGCGAACTCAGCCGTTCGATCGACAAGATGCCCATCCGGCAGCAGGAAATCCGCGACCGAAAGACCATTGTCCCGTAACCGGCATTATTGCACGAACGCCCCGCATACCCTATATTAACACTGTAGCGCAAAGCTGCGCTGCGTACCGGAGGCTGTGATATGTCGAACAAACCCATCAAGCACCAACCCCCGATCACGGGTCAGACCGGGCCGCGCCCGGGCTACTGACCTGCTCGCCGTTCAGGCTTTCTCCCAAGACCCGACAGGCATCCTTGCCTAGGGTCAGGGCCTCTTTCTTCATCGAAATGTAATCCGTATACATCCGAATCCGCTGAATCTGCGGCGTCGTCGTTGCGCGGAAATGATCCGAGCGCAGATCCTCGATCATCGCCTCGATCGCAAACACCTGATTGTAATAGCGCACGACAGGCCGGATCACCGGTTCCGGCAGGATTTGCACATCCGCCAGAATGGACTGGAACATCGTGTCGTTGCGCTCGCTCGGGATCAGCGGCACGTAATGCTCGTCCGCATCCATCTGCGCCACCATGTCGTTCCAGGCCTGATCCAGATCGAAGGCCGGATTGCCCAGAATATCGACGTAGTGCTGGATCTCCGCCACCAGGGCGGTCTGCACATCCACACTGCGCTCCTGCCTGCGCCGACGGTCCCGCCCGCGCTCGCGGTAGCCCGCCACCAACCACCCCAACGCCACAACCGTGGCACCGACCAAAGCGGCACCAAGGCGGGGGTCATAGAGGGGGGCGACGGGTTCCACGGCTTATTCGAACTCCATGATCACATCGTCCACCGCAAGGCTGTCTCCTGCGGCGGCGTTGATCTTTGAGACGGTGCCCTTGCGCTCGGCGCGCAGGATGTTTTCCATCTTCATCGCCTCGACGGTGCACAGCGCCTGACCGATCTGCACCTCGTCGCCCTCTTCGACATCGACCTTCACGATCAATCCTGGCATCGGGCAGAGCAGCATCATCGACGTGTCGGCGGCCACTTTTTCCGGCATCAGGCGCGCCAGTTCGGCCTGACGGGGCGTGCGCACATGCACCTTGAGATCGGCCCCGCGCGAACGGATGCGGAAGCCGCCCGACACCTTGCCGACCTTCATCACCAAGGGGGCATCATCCACGCTCATCCGCGCCAGCGGATCGCCCGGAGTCCAGTCGCCCGAAACCCGCATTTCCGTCCCGTCCGCGAACCGAACGGTCGAGCCGCCCTTGTCGGCGGCAATCGTCACGTCGAAATCGCGCCCCTGAAGCGCGACGTTCCACTCCTCGCCGACGCGGCGCTCGTGATTGTCGAGCGTGCCGGAAATGCGCGCGCGGCGAATTTCGGCCACCCGGTTCATCGCCGCCGTCGCCGCAACGATCCGGCGCAGAACGTCCTCGCCCAGTTCCACACCCTCAAAGCCGTCGGGATATTCTTCCTCGATAAAGGCCGTTGTCATGTCGCCCGACACGAATTTCGGATGATCCATCACCGCGCTCAGGAATGGCAGGTTATGCCCGATCCCCTCGACCTCGAAACTGTCCAGAGCGGTGCGCATCACTTCGATGGCCTCGCCCCGCGTCGGCGCCCAGGTGCAAAGCTTCGCGATCATCGGGTCGTAATACATCGAGATCTCGCCGCCCTCGAACACACCGGTGTCGTTGCGCACGATCCCAGCCCCCATCTCGCCCTCCTCGGGGGGGCGATAGCGGGTCAGCCGACCGATTGACGGCAGAAACCCGCGATACGGGTCTTCGGCGTAAAGCCGGTTCTCGATGGCCCAGCCGTTGATCGGCACCTCACCTTGGGTCATCGACAGCTTTTCGCCGTTTGCGACACGGATCATCTGCTCCACCAGATCCACACCGGTGATCAGTTCGGTGACGGGGTGTTCCACCTGCAAGCGGGTGTTCATCTCCAGGAAATAGAAGTTCTTGTCGCCATCGACGATGAATTCCACGGTCCCGGCGCTCGTGTAGCCCACCGCCTTGGCCAGCGCGACGGACTGTTCGCCCATCGCCTTGCGGGTGGCTTCGTCCAGAAACGGGCTCGGCGCTTCCTCGACAACCTTCTGGTTGCGGCGCTGGATCGAACATTCGCGCTCGTTCAGGTAAATCCCGTTGCCGTGCGCGTCGCATAGAACCTGGATCTCGATATGGCGGGGTTGCGTGACAAATTTCTCGATGAAGATCCGGTCATCCCCGAAAGACGACGCCGCCTCGTTCTTTGAGCTTTGAAACCCCTCGCGCGCCTCGTCGTCGTTCCAGGCGATCCGCATCCCCTTGCCGCCGCCGCCTGCGGATGCCTTGATCATCACCGGATAGCCGACCTCGTTGGAGATCTTCACCGCCTCCTCGGCATCCTCGATCAAGCCCATATAGCCGGGCACCGTCGAGACATTGGCCTCCTGCGCGAGTTTCTTCGAGGTGATCTTGTCCCCCATCGCCTCGATCGCTTTCACCGGCGGGCCGATGAAGGCCACGCCCTCGGCCTCCAAGGCCTGCGCGAATTTCGGGTTCTCCGACAGGAAGCCATAGCCCGGATGCACCGCCTGCGCGCCGGTCTGGCGAATGGCGTCCATCACCTTGTCGATGACGATGTAAGACTGGTTCGCCGGTGGCGGGCCGATATGCACCGCCTCGTCGGCCATCTCCACATGCAGCGCGTTCTTGTCGGCATCGGAATAGATCGCCACCGTCTTGATGCCCATCTTGCGGGCGGTCTTGATGACCCGGCAGGCAATTTCGCCCCGGTTGGCAATCAGGATCTTGTCGAACATAAACGTCCCTTTCCGTCAGTCGTTTCTTGGCCCGGAACGCGTCCCGAAGCGATGGCATGAAAAAGACCGCCAAGGCGCGGGGCCCTGACGGTCGAAAACCGTGATTGGATGTTTGAACTGGCCGCGTCAGCAGCGGTCAGGATAGGTCTGGCAGTAAGCAACGTTGCCCGCTGCCCCGACGGCCGCGCCGGTGAGCAGGTCGCCGCCCGCAACAGCCGAGACGCCGGCACCGGCAGCACCGCCACCAAGCGCCTGCTCGCCGATTGTGTCACCGCAGGCCGCAAGGCCGAGCAATGCGCAGGTTGCGAGAATGAGTTTTGAGTTACGGCTTTGACGGTCCATCGGTTGACTCCTCTGAATGTGGATACCTCTGGGCAAGTAACACCCCGGCCCCACTGGAAGTTCCAGCCAGATCTTCGCCGCACGGAAATTTGGGCGGATCGCCGCTCTAGACCATGGCCCTTGGAACGCCCTGCGGCGCGGCCGTCAGGGCGGCGCACAAAAAAGTCGGGCGCTTGGCATGGGGTGTGACCAAGGCGCCCGACAAGGGAAGGGTAACGGTGAACATTTAGCGCAATCTGCCAGCGCCATGTCACTAGGAACACATCCACTGTGACACAACCGCGAAAGGCGTCAATCATTGATGATATACAACCTAAGGTATCGGCGCTTTCCCGCGCGTAAGCTATGTCGATAGGCGATTTCACGCCCAATCCTCGTCATCAAAGGCATCCGGGAAGGACACACGGGCCACGGGCTCGTTGATGATCAAGCGCGACTCATAGCTCGCGGGATCGAACGGATCGTCATATGGCAGCACTTCACGCCCGAACAGCCAGCTCAGCCGTCCCGCATCGAGATTGCCCCGCTCGAACGGTTCGGTGCCAAAACACTGCCACAGCGCGGCCATGAAGGCCGCATCCGCGCGCTTGTCACCGGGGCGCCGGTCGCGATACCGCTCCAGTCGCTTGAGCGGCGTCACACCCTTGGGGTTGGCCCGCCGCACGACGAATTGATGATCTGTGCCCGGAAGACGACCGGGAAAGCCGCGATGTTTCAGCATGATGCCCCCATCGCGCAAGGGCGGCAAAACAGGGCGAGCGCAGGCGCCCGCCCTGCCGCTGGCTTACTTGTATTTGCCGGTCTGCATAGGCTCCTGGCTGATAGGCTCGGGGGTGATGACCACGAATTCCTCTTCAGCCGGTTGCTGGGCACATGCGGACAATGCCGCAAAAAGTCCGCACGCGGCGAGTAGTTTAATGCTCTTGGACAACTTGATCTCCTGTCAGGCTCACAGGACCCGACAGGACCTGTGGGTCCTGCCTGTCCTCGTTTCGAGGTAATGGCTGCTTGGGTGCAACCGCGCGCAGGATAGCCTGAATCGCAGACAGAACGAGTGCAATCGCCAAACACAGCGCGTCGCTGTGATGCAAAAGACTCAGCCTGCGGCGCGTGATGCCACCGATGCGCAACATAGTGTGGAACCATCAAAAAAACTCCAAGATGCAGGTCTCGTTCTCGACACGGTAGGCTTCGAAATACTGAACGATCTCCGGGTCCGCGACCCCGAATTCGCTTTCGCTCTGGGACAGCGATATGACGATCTGGTCGGGCTGGGCGTCACCCTCTGGCAGGCGCGGCAGCGCATAGGATTCGCACAGATGTTGCATGTCCCGCTCCACATCCTCGTATTCCCGCCCCGCCGCACCGATCTGCGGCGCGACAAAGCGGAACCTGTAAACCGCCGCCTCTTGCAGCACTTCCTGAAACGTCACCGGCTGACCTGACGGCACCGCCAAAACGCTGTCAGCGGCAGACACAGGCACCGCGAACAACGCCAATGCGCCCGCCACGAACCCCCGCCAAGCTCGCCCTTGTGCCACCACTTCCCTCTCCAAGACGTGCGCGTGCACACGCACATTGTTCACTCACAACGGAATGTTATCGTGCTTCTTCCACGGCATATCCTGTTTCTTCGAGCGCAGCGCCGCAAAGGCCCGCGCCACCCGCTTGCGGGTGGAACGCGGCTGGATCACCTCGTCGATAAAGCCACGCTCGGCGGCCACAAACGGATTGGCAAAGCGGTCTTCGTACTCGGCGGCGTGGGCCGCGATCTTTTCCTCGTCGCCCAGATCGGCGCGGTGGATGATCTCGGTCGCGCCCTTGGCCCCCATCACGGCGATCTGAGCCGTCGGCCAGGCATAGTTCATATCGGCGCGCAGATGCTTTGACGCCATCACGTCATAGGCCCCGCCATAGGCCTTGCGGGTGATCACCGTGACCTTGGGCACCGTCGCCTCGCCATAGGCAAACAGCAGTTTCGCACCGTGCTTGATGACGCCGTTGAACTCCTGAGACGTTCCCGGCAGGAACCCCGGAACGTCCACCAGCGTCAGGATCGGGATGCCAAAGCAATCGCAGAAGCGCACGAACCGCGCCGCCTTGCGCGAAGAGTCGATATCCAAAACGCCCGCCAGAACCATCGGCTGATTGGCGACGACGCCCACGGTCTGCCCCTCCAGCCGGATAAACCCGGTGACGATGTTCTTGGCGAACTCTTCCTGAATCTCATAGAAATCGGCCTCGTCGGCCAGCTTGTGGATCAGCTCTTTCATGTCATAGGGCGTGTTCGCGTTTGCAGGCACCAATGTGTCGAGCGACGCCTCGACCCGATCCACATCGTCGAAAAACGGCCGCACGGGCGGTTTTTCGCGGTTGTTGAGCGGCAGGTAATCCACCAGCCGCCGCACCTCGGCCAAGGCCTCCACGTCATTCTCGAACGCACCATCGGCGACAGAGGATTTGCGCGTATGGGTTGTCGCCCCGCCCAATTCTTCTGCCGTGACCTGCTCGTTGGTGACGGTTTTCACCACGTCCGGGCCGGTGACGAACATGTAGGACGTGTCCTTCACCATGAAGATGAAATCCGTCATCGCTGGCGAATAGACCGCACCCCCGGCACATGGCCCCATGATGACGCTGATCTGCGGCACCACGCCGGACGCCATGATGTTGCGCTGGAACACCTCGCCGTAACCGCCAAGGCTGTCGACGCCTTCCTGAATCCGCGCGCCGCCTGAATCGTTCAACCCGATCACCGGCGCGCCGTTCTGCATTGCCATGTCCATGATCTTGCAGATCTTCATCGCATGCGTCGCGCTGACCGAGCCGCCCAGAACCGTGAAGTCCTGAGAGAACACATAGACCATGCGCCCGTTGATCGTGCCCCAACCCGTCACCACCCCGTCGCCCGCCGGGCGGTTGTTCTCCATCCCGAAATCGGTGGACCGGTGAGTGACGAACATGTCGAATTCTTCAAAGCTGTCTTCATCGAGCAGCAATTCGACCCGCTCGCGCGCCGTCAGCTTGCCGCGGGCGTGCTGTGCATCGATGCGTTTCTGTCCACCCCCAAGGCGGGCATCGGCGCGGCGGGTTTCCAGCTCTTGCAGAATATCTTTCATGGACCGTCCCTTTTGGCTTTGGCCGGACAATACTGCGGCGCAGCGCGGCCTCAAGCGTTAATGAGCAAATTTGCAAACTATGGAAATCGCAGTCTTTGCAAACTGCAAAACTGCAAATTGTGTCGAGACACCAATAATATGGACAATCCCGCACCCCAAGCGTACCGAATGGCAATGAGCTACGCCAGTAAGGTCAGGTTTCTCGACCGCACCACTCCGCCGCATATTGTCACACTGATCCTCCTGTCAGGAATTTCAGCGTTGGCGATGAATATCTTCTTGCCGTCCCTGCCCAACATGACCGCGTATTTCGAAACCGAATACCGCCTGATGCAACTGTCGGTCGCGGTTTATCTTGGCGTCAACGCGGTGCTGCAAATCCTGATCGGCCCGATCTCCGACAAGATGGGCCGCCGCCCGGTGATCCTGTGGGGGATCGTGGGCTTCTGTCTGGCGACGCTGGGCTGCATCTACGCACCCGACATCTACAGCTTTCTGGCCTTCCGCATGGCACAGGCGGTGATCGTCGCCGCGATGGTGCTGTCGCGCGCAGTGGTGCGCGATTGCGTGCCGGCCAACCAGGCCGCGTCGATGATCGGCTACGTGACGATGGGCATGGCCGTCGTTCCGATGATCGGCCCGACCTTTGGCGGCGTGCTCGATCAGATGTTCGGCTGGCAGTCGAATTTCTGGCTGCTGCTTGGCCTTGGCGTCGGAATGTTGTGGCTCACATGGGCCGATCTGGGCGAAACCGCCGCCGTCAGCGGGCTGAGCCTCGGCGCGCAGTTCCGGCAATATCCCGAGCTTTTCGTCAGTCCGCGTTTCTGGGGCTACGCCTTGGCCGCTGGCCTCGCCTCGGGGGCGTTCTTTGCCTATCTGGGCGGCGCGCCCTTTGTCGGCACCGATGTCTACGGCATGGAGCCTGCGATCCTCGGCCTGTTCTTCGGTGCTCCGGCGATCGGCTATTTCGCGGGCAACTTCCTCTCGGGGCGCTACTCCGCCCGGATCGGGATCAACCGGATGGTGTCCATCGGATCACTGATAAACGCGACCGGGATCGGCATGTCGATTGCGCTGTCCTGGCTTGGTCTGGGGTCGGAATGGACCTTTTTCGGCTTCATGACCTTTGTCGGGCTGGGCAATGGCATGGTCATTCCCAACGCCACCTCGGGGATGCTGTCGGTGCGCCCGCATCTTGCGGGCACCGCATCGGGGCTTGGCGGGGCAATCATGCTGGGGGGTGGCGCGGGTCTGTCGGCGCTCGCCGGTGTGGTGCTGGTGCCAGGGTCCGGGCCGTTGCCGCTGCTCTGGATCATGATGGCGACCGCCATCGGTGCGATTGCCGCGATCCAGTTCGTCATCTGGCGCGCCGCGCAGCTTGGAGGGCTGGACAGCGCCTGACGGATTTGCAAACTCGCCCCTGACGCATTGCAAACCTGCAAAGGGACGACATGGCCACCCAGAAACTCTACGCCGGGGCCAAGCTGCGCGAGATCCGCACGCGGCTTGGCATCACGCAACGCGATTTTTCGGCCAAGATGGGCGTCTCCCTGCCCTATCTCAACCAGATGGAAAACAACAAGCGCCCGCTGTCCACGACGGTGGTGCTGGCGCTGGCGCAGGAGTTCGGCGTCGATGTCACCGAGCTGGGGCAAGGCGATGCGGAGCGGATGATTTCGGACATGCGAGAAGCGCTGGCCGATCCGGTCTTTGCAGATGCCGCGCCGCCGGTTGCCGATCTGCGCCTCACCGCCTCGAACGCGCCGGGCCTCGCGCGGGCCTTTCTGGAACTGCACCGTGCCTATCGTCAGACCCATGAACGGCTCGCCTCGCTCGACGAAGCGCTGGGTCGCGAGGGTGCGCAGCTTCAACCGAGCCCCTGGGAAGAAGTGCGCGACTTTTTCCATTACTGCGACAACTACATCGACGCAGTCGATCGCGCTGCGGAACGGGTGGCAACCAAGCTGACCGGATCGGACAAGGTCCGCGCGGCCATTCGCGGGCTGGAGGCCGAGGGTCTGCATGTGCGGTTTTCCAATTCATCGGATCTGCGCCGCTTTGACGAGCAGCGTCACGAATTGACCCTGTCGTCGCTGGCGACACCCGAAACCCAGACCTTTCAGATGATGCTGCAACTGGCTCTGACCCGGCACGGGCAATTGCTGGACGCAACGCTCGATCTGGCGCGCTTTCAGTCCGACGCGGCGCGGGACATCGCGCGTCTGGGACTCGCCAATTACTTTGCCGGTGCCGCAGTGATGCCCTACGGCCACTTCCTGCAAGCCGCCCATGACACGCGGCACGATCTGGAACTGATGGCGCGCCGCTTCGGCGCATCGATCGAACAGGTGGCGCACCGGCTGTCGACGTTGCAACGCCCCGGTGCCAAGGGAATCCCGTTCTTTTTCGCCCGCGTCGATCAGGCCGGCACGATCACCAAGCGCCATTCCGCCACGCGGTTGCAATTCGCGCGCTTCGGCGGTGCCTGTCCCCTGTGGAACGTGCACCGCGCCTTCGAGACACCGGGGCGCTTTCTGCGGCAATTGGCCGAAACCCCCGACGGGGTGCGTTATATCAACCTGGCGCGTGATGTGTCCAAGACGGGGGGTCGCTTTGGCGCGCCGGTGCGCCGCTATGCCATCGCGCTTGGATGCGAGGTCAAACACGCGGGCGCGCTGGTCTATGCCGACGGTCTGGATCTGAACCGCGATTCCGCGTTCGAGCCGATCGGCATCTCCTGCCGCATCTGCGAACGCGCCAATTGCCATCAGCGCTCGGTGCCGCCACTCGAGCGCAAGTTGACGGTACAAACCCATCGGCGCGGTGTCTTGCCGTACGAGTTGAGTTGACGGAGCCATCTTGGGGCTCTGCCCCAAACCCCGAGGTATTTGTGGCCCAAAGAAGCCTAGACGCCCGCGACGGGCCAGCGGTTGGCGAGGTCGGCCATCAAGGCGCGGTCGG
Organism: Marivita sp. S2033; assembly: GCF_046592965.1. Classification (NCBI taxonomy): domain Bacteria; kingdom Pseudomonadati; phylum Pseudomonadota; class Alphaproteobacteria; order Rhodobacterales; family Roseobacteraceae; genus Marivita; species Marivita sp. S2033. Next base: position 228,373 of record NZ_JBISBV010000006.1, on the reverse strand, counting down.
TGTCGTCGAGCGGGCCGCTTGCGTGCGGGCGAAAGCGCATGCGGAAGCTGTGGAGCATCGTTTCTGGCGGCGCTGAAGCGGTGTAACCGAAGATGCGCGCATTGGCAGCGAAATCATCCGTGCCGGTCGGATCGGGCCAGACCGACAATCCCCGTCGCGCAAGGCGGCGCCAGTCAAACCGGGGACCCGGATCGATCTTGCGCCCCGGAGCCATGTCGGAATGGCCGATGACCCGTTCCGGCGGGATCGCGTGGCGGTTCAGGATGTCGGACAGGAGCTCATCGAGCGCATCCATCTGAGCCGCCGCGAACGGGGTCGATCCGGTGTTGGCAATCTCGATGCCGATGGAGCGGGAATTAATGTCCGTGAGCGGTCCCCAGGCACCTGCCCCGGCGTGCCACGCGCGCTCTGCTTCATCAACCAACTGATAGAGCGTGCCGGAGGGCGCGATCACGTAATGCGCCGATACCTGCGCCGTGGGGTTGCAGAGCCAGTCCCGCGCGCCCTCCGCGCTTTGTATGGCGGTATAGTGCAGCACCACCATGTCGGGGCGCGCGCCATTCCGGCGCGGGCCGCAATTGGGTGACGGATGCCAGATCGCCGTCAGTTGTGCACCGCGCGGAACGGTGCCGGATCCCACCCGCAGGCAAAGCCGTCGCCATCGGGATCAAGCTTGTTGCGGTCCTTTTCGGGGCCACCCTCGGCCAAGAACGCCTCTTGTGCCAGATCGGCGGAGGCAAAGCCGGCGCAATTGCGCTGGGTGCGGGATTCGGACGCAAAGCCACCGCGCCGGTAGAGCGACACGCCTTTGGGATTGGTGGTCTGCAAGGCATAGGCCACGATATTGGGGGTGTTCGTGCCGGGGCGGGTTGGCAGCGCCTCGGGCTGGATCACCTGATACTGCGCACGGTTCTGCGCGATCAGGGCGGCGTCGCTTTCGATGGTGCGGCTGCTGGACACCGCGTTGAAATCGTTCTCACCGGATATGCCGGCGGCGTTTTCGACGATTGCCGGTGCGGGGTTGGACGGCGAGGCGTTCAGCGGCGCAACGCCCGAATTTGCCAGACGGGCCTGATCTTGCGGCGAGATGCCGGTGAGCGGCGCGCCTGTCACTGTGGGTGGTGCAGCGATGACCGACGCAGGAGCACGCCCTTCGAGCACGGCTTCGCGACGCTGCGTATAGCCGTCGTAATTGTCGAACCCGACGCCTTGCGCGCTGTTGGGGACCTGATGGGTACAGCCCGCCAGCGCAAGGAGCGCGATGGTCGGGACTGCGTGGAAAATCTTTCGGTTCTGTGTCATGTCCTGCCTCGTTTGGCGTGGTTTACCACCATTGCGAAGGTTTCGCCACAAACCCCGCCGCGCGCTCCAGAGCGTAAGCGGTATTCAGCAAATCGCCCTCTTCCCAAGGGCGACCGATCAGTTGCAGGCCCAGCGGCAGGCCCTGTTGGTCGACACCCGCAGGCACCGAGATCCCCGGCAGCCCCGCGAGATTGACCGTCACCGTAAAGACATCGTTGAGATACATCTCGACAGGATCCTTCACGGTGCGGCCCAGTTCAAACGCCGCCGAGGGTGTGGCGGGTGTCAGGATGGCGTCGATGCCGTCGTCGAACACCTGCTCGAAATCGCGCTTGATCAGGGTGCGCACCTTGCGGGCGCGGTTGTAATATGCGTCGTAGAAACCCGCGGACAGCACATAGGTTCCCACCATCACGCGGCGCTGCACTTCGGCGCCGAACCCTTCGGCGCGGGTTTTCTCGTACATCTCGGTGATGCCGTCGCCCTTGGCAAGACTGGCCCGGTGGCCGTAGCGCACGCCATCATAGCGCGCGAGGTTGCTTGAGGCTTCGGCAGGCGCGATGACGTAATAGGCCGGCAGCGCGTATTTGGTGTGCGGCAGCGAGATGTCCTTGATCGTCGCACCCGCATCCTCCAGCATCTTGCGCCCTTCGGCCCAGAGCGCCTCGATCTCCTCGGGCATTCCCTCCATGCGGTATTCGCGCGGGATGCCGATGGTCTTGCCCCTGATGTCACCTGTCAGCATCGATTCAAAATCGGGCACCGGCAGATCGGCCGAGGTGCTGTCCTTGGGATCATGGCCGCACATGGCCGTCAGCATGATTGCGGCATCGCGCACATCCTTGGTCATCGGTCCGGCCTGATCGAGCGAGGAGGCAAAGGCCACGATGCCCCAGCGCGAACAGCGGCCATAGGTCGGCTTGATCCCGGTGATGCCGGTAAAGGCGGCCGGCTGGCGGATGGAGCCGCCGGTATCGGTGCCGGTGGCCGCGAGGCAGAGATCGGCGGCGACCGCGGCGGCAGAGCCGCCGGACGAGCCGCCCGGTGTCAGCGCGCTGTCGTCATTGCCGCGCCGCCACGGATTGACCGCATTGCCGTAAACGCTGGTTTCGTTGGACGAGCCCATGGCGAATTCGTCCATGTTGAGCTTGCCCAGCATGACCGCACCGGCATCGAACAACCGGTTGGAGACGGTGCTTTCGTATTCCGGCTTGAAGCCTTGCAGAATGCGGCTGGCCGCCTGGCTGGCGACGCCTTTCGTGCAGAAGAGATCCTTGATGCCGAGCGGGATACCGCAGAGATCAGGCGCGTCGCCCGACCCGATCCGGGCATCTGCCGCCCTGGCCTGTTCCAGTGCGATGTCGGGCGTCTTGTGGACAAAGGCGTTCAGCGTATCGGCCGCGTCGATGGCGGAGAGGCAGGCCTCGGTCAACGCGACACTGGTCACATCGCCCTTGCGCAGCGCGTCGCGGGCGTCTGCGATTTTCATTTTCGTCAGATCGGACATCATTCAACCACCTTTGGCACAGCGAAAAACCCCTCGCGGGCGTCTGGGGCATTGGCGAGGATCTTGTCCTGCATACCACCATCCGTCACCACGTCGGCGCGGCGCGGCAGGCGCATCGGGGTGACGCTGACCATCGGGTCAACACCATCCACATCGACCTCGTTCAACTGCTCGATAAAGCCAAGGATATCGCTGAACTCCTGCGCCAATGCAGGCAGATCGCCCTCCTCCACGCGAATACGCGCGAGTTTGGCCACACGGGCAGCGGTTTCGATGTCGATGGACATGGCGCGTCGTCCTTTTGGATTGCGGGATTGCCTTTGGCGATGCGTTTAGCGATCCCGCGACGTGGGTTCAAGTGGCGGAACGCGGCCGATCCGGGCGGCGGCGGTGCGCCTCGCCTGCGCTGAACACGGTGGCGGGAAACCGCAGGCGATGATGCACGCCGGTGGCCAGCCAGTCGGTCTCGATCTGGCCGCCAAGCTGTGCCCGGACGGTGATGTCGATCAGTTTGCTGCCGAACCCGGTTTCGCTCGGCACTGTCGGTATCTCTGCCCCGCCGGTTTCGCGCCATTCCAGTGTCACTCCACCATCGTCCTCCACCTGCCCTGTGATGGCGAGCGTTCCATCCGGTGCCGCCAGCGCTCCGTATTTGGCGGCGTTGGTCGTCAGTTCGTGCAGCACAAGGGCGATATCGGTGACGGGACGGCCTTCCAGGCGCAGGTCCGGCAGGTCGATGCGCAATGTCTTGTCGCTCTGCTCGACATGCGGTTCGAGCAGACGGCGCACCAGGGCATCAAGCGCGATCGACATCTGCGCGCTGTCCCCGGACGCGATGGCCGGGCTGATCAGCTCATGCGCCCAGCTGAGCGCCGAAAGACGTCCTTGCAGGGCTTTTGCCATGTCAGCCGGAGTCTCTGCGGTGCGCGCGGTGAGCGAGATCATCCCACCAAGGATGGAAAACAGGTTCTTGACGCGGTGGTTCAACTCCTGCGCCAACATGCGCAAGGCGCGCCGTTCGTGGCGCAACCGCAACTCGGTTTCGAGCATCGCGGCAAGATCGAGCAGAACGGCCAGATCGGCGTCGCTCCAATGATGCACCTGATCGTCGATGGCGCAGAAAGAGCCAAGTGTCTGGCCTTCCGGCGAGCGGATCGGCACACCGAGATATGCCGATACGCCCAGTTCGGACACGGCGAGATTATGCTTGAGGAGCGGGTGCACTTTGGCGTCGCTCACCGCCAGAGGCGTCCCTGTCGAGACGACATATTGGCAGAATGAATGCGTCAGCGGCGTTTCCGGCGCATCGTCCATGGTTTCGGGCAGGCCTTGATGGGCCTTGAAATACTGGCGCTCGTTATCGACGAACGACACCAGCCCCACGGGCACGCCGATGATCTGGGTGGCAAGCCGCACGAACCGGTCGAACTCTTCTTCGGGGAGGCTGTCCATCATGCCGGTCCGATCCAACGCCGCGAGGCGTTGCGCATTGTTCAGCGCGTCGGAGTGATGCGGGATCGGTTTGGCTGGAAAATCGTCCACAGGCAGGTATTTATCCTTGGCGGTTAACGGCATACCGGGCCGTTATACCCTTGAAGCTGTGGGGCAATGCAAGCCCGAAAGACCGGGCTTGCACAGAGGGTTGACGAGCGACCTTTGACTTACGCGGAGGCCTTGAGGGCCTGATCGAGATCGGCAATCAAATCCTTCGGGTCTTCGGTGCCGATCGAAATACGCACCACGTTCGGCCCGGCACCCGCCGCTTCTTGCTGCTCTTGCGTCAACTGGCGGTGGGTGGTCGAAGCCGAATGGATCACAAGGCTGCGGGTGTCGCCAAGGTTTGCCACATGGCTGAAAATCTCGAGCGCGTCGACGAACTTGATGCAGGCGTCATAGCCGCCCTTGAGCGTCACGGTGAACAACCCGCCCGCGCCCTTGGGGCAGATCTTCGCGATCCGGTCGTGATAGGGCGAGGACGGCAGGCCGGCATAGGTGACCGCCTCGACCGCATCGTGATTCTCAAGCCATTGCGCCACTTCCTTTGCGTTCGCGACATGTTTCTGCATCCGCAGAGACAATGTCTCGATCCCCATCAGCGTGTAATGCGCCGCTTGCGGATTGAGCGTCATGCCCAGATCGCGCAACCCGATGGCGATGCCGTGGAAGGTGAAGGCCAGTGCGCCAAAGGTCTCGTGAAATTTCAGGCCATGATAGGCCGGCTCGGGCGCGCTCAGCGACGGGAACTTGTCGGAGGCCGACCAGTCGAATTTGCCGCTGTCGATCACCGCGCCACCCATGACGGTGCCGTTGCCGGTCAGGAACTTGGTCATCGAATGCACCACGAGGGTCGCACCGTGTTCGATCGGGCGGCACAGGTAGGGCGTCGCGGAGGTGTTGTCGACGATGAGCGGGATACCGGCGTCGTCGCTGATCTTCGCAATCGCATCGAGATCGGTGATGTAGCCGCCGGGATTGGCGATGGATTCGCAGAACACCGCGCGGGTGTCATCGTCGATGGCGGCCTTGACCGCATCGAGATCGTCGAAATCCACAAAGGTGCAGGACCAGCCAAAGCGCTTGATCGTGTGGCTGAACTGCGTGACCGTGCCGCCGTAAAGCCGTGTCGAGGCGACGATGTTCTTGCCCGGCCCCATCAGCGGAAACAGCGCCATGATCTGCGCCGCGTGGCCCGAGGAACAGCAAACCGCACCGGCCCCGCCTTCGAGCGTCGCCATGCGTTCCTGCAATGCCGCGACGGTCGGGTTGGTCAGGCGGGAATAGATGTAACCCACTTCCTGAAGGTTGAAGAGCGCCGCCGCGTGATCGGCATCGCGAAACACGTAAGCCGTGGTCTGGTAGATCGGCACCTGCCGTGCGCCGGTGGCCGGGTCGGGCCGAGCGCCGGCGTGGATCTGAAGCGTGTCAAAGCCGTGTTCGGGTGCGTCTGTCATGTTGGTGTCCCCATTGAAATGTCAGTTGCGCACAGGATTAGGCCATCGCGCGGGCGCTCACAACTGCCCTTGGCTTGGAAAGAACGCGCGTCAAGGAGTGCGGGATCTGTGGTGGAACTCTGTCCCGCGCAATCGGTCTCGTCCGAAACAACGTTTCCCGGCCCTTGCGGTTCGGGGGCAATCCGGCAAACATGCGCCCGACCACCGCCGCGCAAGAAAGGTTGCCTCATGTCCCTGCCCTCGTCGATGAAAGCCGTCGAAATCTCCAAGCCCGGCGGGCCGGAGGCGTTGACACCGGTGACAGCACCCGTGCCGCAGCCGGGGGCCGGGCAGATCGTCATCAAGGTGGCATATGCGGGCGTGAACCGCCCTGATGCGTTGCAACGCGCCGGAGCTTATAACCCGCCACCCGACGCCTCGCCGCTGCCGGGGCTCGAGGCGTCGGGTCATGTGGCGGCGGTCGGTGAAGGCGTATCGCGATGGGCGGTGGGCGACGCGGTCTGCGCGCTGTTGCCGGGTGGCGGCTATGCGGAATACGTCGTGACCTTTGCCGATCACGCGCTTCCCGTGCCAGAGGGCATGGCGATGGATCAGGCCGCCGCGCTCTGCGAGACGTTCTTTACCGTCTGGTCGAACGTCTTTACACGCGGCCGCTTGCAGGCGGGCGAGCGGTTTCTGGTGCATGGCGGCTCGTCCGGCATCGGCACCACGGCGATCCAGCTTGCCGCGCTGCGCGGTGCACGGGTGTTCACCACGGCCGGGTCAGACGAGAAATGCGCCGCCTGCGTCGATCTTGGTGCCGAAGCCGCATGGAATTACCGCGAGGTTGATTTCGTCGAGCAGATGAAGGCCCAGGGCGGCGCGGATGTGATCCTCGACATGGTGGGCGGCGAATACATCGCGCGCAACCTCAAGGCGCTGGCCGAGGACGGGCGGCTGGTCCAGATCGCCTTCCTGCAAGGCCCGAAGGCAGAGATCAACTTTGCGCCGCTGATGATGCGCCGTCAGACGATCACCGGATCGACCCTGCGCCCGCAATCGGTTGCCGCCAAAGCCGCCATCGCCCGCGATTTGGAAAGTGAGGTGTGGCCGCATCTCGCCTCGGGTCGGATCGCGCCGGTGATGGACAGCGAATTCGCGCTGGCCGATGCCGCCAAGGCGCATACGCGGATGGAATCGTCAGAGCATATCGGCAAGATCGTGTTGAAGGTGGGGTGATGCTTCCGCAATATCACCGTTCGCCCTTTACCCGGCAAAGCTGATCGTGGCGTCAATCGCCCGTTTCCACGCGCCGTACTTCTGATCGCGCATATCGGCGCTCATGTCCGGATCAAAGCGCGCATCGGCTGTCCACTGCTCGGCAAAAGCCTCCATATCCGGCAAAATCCCGGCCTTGTACCCCGCCAGCCAGGCCGCGCCCATCGCGGTGGTCTCCAGCACGCGGGGTCGCTCGACGGGGGCGTCGATGATGTCGGAGAGGAACTGCATCGTCCAGTCCGACGCGCTCATGCCGCCGTCGACCCTGAGCGCGGTCTCGGAATCACCGGACCAGTCCGCCTTCATCGCATCCAGCAGATCACGGGTCTGATAGCCGACGCTTTCCAGCGCGGCGCGGGCGAATTCCTCCGGCCCTGAATTGCGGGTCAGGCCATAGATCGCACCGCGACATTCGGCGTTCCAATAGGGCGCGCCAAGGCCGGTGAACGCCGGAACGAGAACAATGGATTGCGCAGCATCAGCGCGTTCTGCAAGCGGCTGCGTTTCCTTGGCGTCACGGATCATCTTGAGCCCGTCGCGCAGCCATTGTACCACCGCGCCCGCGATGAAGATCGAGCCTTCCAGCGCATAGGTCGGCTTGCCATCAAGCTGATAGGCGATGGTCGTGAGCAAACGGTTGGTCGAGGTGACGGGCGTGTCACCGGTGTTCAGAAGCGCGAAACATCCCGTGCCATAAGTGGATTTCAGCATCCCCGGCTTGAAACACGCCTGCCCCACGGTGGCCGCCTGCTGATCGCCAGCAATGCCCAGGATCGGGATCGCCCGGCCAAACAGGTCGGGGCGCGTCTCGCCGAACTCGGACGCGCAATCCTTGACCTCGGGCAGCATCGACATCGGGATTTTGAGCGTGTCACAGATCGTTTTGGACCAGCGGCCCTTGCGAATGTCATAGAGCATGGTGCGCGCCGCGTTGGTGGCGTCGGTCACATGCTCCTTGCCGCCGGTGAGGTTCCACACCAACCAGGTGTCCACGGTGCCGAACACCAGCTCTCCAGCCTCGGCACGGGCGCGCGCGCCGTCGACATTGTCCAGAATCCACGCCAGCTTGGTGCCGCTGAAATAGGGATCAAGCAACAGGCCCGTCCGGTCCGCGACAACCTCTTCAAAACCGTCCGCCTTGAGCGCCTTGCAGAATTCGGACGTGCGCCGGTCCTGCCAGACGATGGCATTGAACACCGCCTTGCCGGTGGTGCGGTCCCAGACAACCGTCGTTTCGCGCTGATTGGTGATGCCGATGGCGGCAATGTCGGCGGTTCCTGCACCGGCCTTTTCAATCGCCGACCGGCAGGTCGCGGCGGTGGTGGCCCACAGATCGGACGGGTCATGTTCGACCCAGCCACTATTGGGGTAATGCTGCTGGAATTCCTCTTGTGCCGACGCCACGGTGTTGAGCGCGTCGTCAAACAGGATGGCACGCGTCGAAGTCGTGCCCTGATCGATGGCAAGAATATGCGTCATGGGCGTCGCCCCTCCTCAAAGCGGTGCCGGATACCCGAAAGGTGACGGATGAACCGGCAAAGTTCCAGCGTCATTCCACATCGCCGTTTCTCTGCGCCGCCATCCACGCGTCAAGTGCCGCGATCTCATCCCCGCTCAGGCGCAGTCCGAGCTTGGTGCGCCGCCACACCACGTCCTCGGCGGTGCGGGCGTATTCCCGGCTTATCAGCCAGCGCAGTTCGGCCTCGCTCAGCGTTGCGCCGAAATCGCGGCCGAGATCGGCCGCGCTTTTGGCATCGCCCAGCACGTCGGTCGCCTCGGTGCCATAGGCGCGCACAAGCCGGCGTGCCCAGAAGTCGGTCAGGAACGGATAGCGCGTTTTAAGCCTGCCGATCAGCGCATCCACCCCATCGACCGGAAAATCGCCTCCGGGCAAGGGCACGCCAGCCGTCCAGGCGCCCGGCACATCGCGCAGATGGGGCGCCATCTTTTCCAGCGCGCTTTCGGCCAGACGGCGATAGGTGGTGATCTTGCCGCCGAACACGTTCAACACCGGCGCGCCGCCATCGGTGTTGACCTTGAGCGTATAATCCCGCGTTGCCGCCGTGGCAGAGCTGCTGCCGTCGTCGTAAAGCGGGCGCACGCCGGAATAGGTCCAGACGACATCGGCATCGGTCAGATCCTGCTTGAAATACCGGTTGGCAAAATCCAGCAGGTAGGACTGTTCCTCGGGCGTGCAGACCGGCGTAACAGAGGGGTCGTCATGCTCTGCTTCGGTGGTGCCGATGAGGGTGAAATCGGTCTCGTAGGGAATGGCGAAAATGATGCGTCCATCGGTGCCTTGAAAGAAATAGCACTTGTCGTGATCGTAAAGTTTTCGCGTCACGATATGCGAGCCGCGCACCAGCCGGACGCCTTCGGTCGAGTTCACGCGGATTTTCGTCTGGATGATGTCGCCCACCCACGGACCACCGGCGTTCACCAGCATCCGCGCGTAATGGGTTTGCGTCTCGCTGTTTTCGCAATTTTGCGTTTCTACGCGCCACAGGCCGTCGTCGCAGGTTGCCGACATGACCTTGGTGCGCAATAACAGCCTTGCGCCCCGCGCCTCGGCATCGCGCGCGTTCAACACCACGAGGCGGGAATCCTCGACCCAGCAATCCGAATATTCGTAGGCTTTGGAGAAGCGATCCTCCAGCGGCGCGCCCTCGGGTGTGCCATCGAGACTGAGCGTTTTGGTGCCGGGCAGAATATGGCGACCACCAAGGGTGTCATACATGAACAGCCCCAACCGGATCAGCCACGCAGGCCGCCGCCCTTTCATCCAAGGCATCACAATGCCAAGTATCTTTGACGTCGGCGTGTCGGATTCAAACCGCATATCCTTATGATATGGCAGCACAAACCGCATCGGCCAACTGATATGGGGCATTGCCCGGAGCAAGACCTCACGCTCGATCAGAGCTTCGCGCACGAGGCGAAATTCGAAATATTCCAGATAGCGAAGGCCGCCGTGAAACAGCTTGGTGGACGCCGACGATGTGGCGGAGGCGAGATCATTCATTTCGGCCAGCGTCACGGACAGCCCGCGGCCGGCAGCATCACGCGCGATCCCGCAGCCATTGATGCCGCCGCCGATGATGAAAAGATCCGCCGGGTTGCTGAGCCTGCTTTCTGCCAATGGCCAACGCCTCCTGATCGCTTGGGTCTGGCAAAACTATGTCAACCCGCCACGCGTTAGGCAAGCGTTTTGGTTCGTTTATGTTCGCTTTGGCCTTTGCGACGCAGTCACGGAAATTCGGGCTAGGCGCGCACAGTTTTTCCAACCTATGGTAGGGACACCAACCCTCCTGCCCCCGTGAGCCTTGCCCATGTCCCACGCCTTTCGCCAACAAGACATCCTCGACATCATCCGCAAGGACGGCAAGGTCACGGTGGACGGGCTGGCGCAACATTTCGGCGTCACCTTGCAAACCATTCGCCGCGACCTTTGCGATCTGGCCGAGGAGGGTCAGGTCGAGCGTGTGCACGGCGGTGCGATGTTGCCCTCGGGGACCAGCAATATCGGCTACGAGGAGCGGCGCCGCCTCAACCTCGAGGCCAAGGCGGCGATTGCGCGGGCCTGTGCGGCGCGCATTCCCGACAACATCGCGCTGTTCCTCAACATCGGCACCAGCACCGAAGCGGTGGCGCGCGAATTGCGCGATCACAAGAACATGCTGGTGGTGACCAACAACATGAATGTCGCCAACATTCTGGTCGATACGCCGGAATGTGGCGTCGTGGTCACCGGCGGCCACCTGCGCCGAACCGATGGCGGATTGGTGGGCAAGCTGGCGATCGAGACGATCCTGCAATTCAAGTTTGATCTGGCGATCATCGGCTGCTCGGCGCTGGATCGCGACGGCGATTTGCTGGATTTCGACATTCAGGAGGTCGGCGTCAGTCAGGCGATCCTGCGCCAGTCGCGCCAGACCTTTCTCGTCGCCGACGCCTCCAAGCTCAAGCGCAGCGCCCCGGCGCGGATCGCCTCGCTAGAACGGATCGACACGCTGTTCACCGACGCCCCTCTGCCCGGCGATCTACCCGCGCGCTGCGCGGAGTGGGACACCGAAGTGGTGGTCGCGCGCCCCACCTGAGGCCCGCGCTACTGCGCCGCCATCGAGCGTGTATCGTCTTCCTCACCATCGCCGGAGCGCTCCACCATCACGGTGCGCGTCGGGAACGGAATGTCCACACCGGCGGCATCCAGCGCTTCCTTGACGGCGCGTTTCATATCGGCCTGGTACTGGAAATAATCGCCCGACGAACACCAGACCCGAACCAGGAAATCCACGCTGCTGGCGTTGAGGTTGTTGACCTGAATGAACGGCTCAGGTTGCGCGTGAGAACGCGGATCGGACATGATCGTGTCGCGGATGACCTGTTCCGCCTGCGCCAGATTGGCGCCGTATCCGACGCCGAATTCCCATTCCGCGCGACGGGTTTTGTAGGCCGAGTAATTCTTGATCGTATTGCCCCAGACTTCGGAGTTCGGCACCACGACCTTGACGTTGCCCATATCGGCGATCTCGGTATAGTTGAGCGTGATCTCCATCACCGTGCCGACCACGTCATTGACCTGCACGAAGTCGCCCTTTTTCAGAGGCCGGAACAGGATCAGCATCACCCCCGCCGCCACATTCGACAGCGTGCCCTGAAGTGCGAGGCCGATGGCCAGACCGGCGGCACCGATGACGGCGACGATGGAGGTGGTCTGCACGCCGAACGTGTTGAGAACGAACAGCGCGGTAAAGGCCAGTACCGTGTAGCGGGTGATGTCGCCGAGGAAGGAAAACAGCGTATCGTCAAGTCCGGGATGGCGTTCGCTGATCTTGGCGATCCGGCGTTGCAGGATACCCGAGATGACGAAGCCGAGGATCAGGATGACCGCCGCGCCAACCACGTTGCCGGCGAAGGACATCAGCGCTTCCAGCGTCAGCAGATCGGCAAAGGACTTGCCGTTATAGATCTCCATCGTGAACATCGAGGTCAGCTTGGCCCAAACCCCGTCCGCGACCGTTTCAATCTCTTCCATGATATGCTGCCTCGTGAATTATTTTTACAAACTAAGCCCGCATAACGCGTGGCGGCGAGAAAGGTTCCCCGGCGCGGATAGGTCACGCGCGCGGGCAACGCAACATCGCGCTTGGGTCTTGCGCCCGGGACGGGACTGCGCCGATAGTCGCCCGAGCAGTTGTTTCAAAGAGCCGACATCATGCACACCGATCCCGCTGAGAACTTTCAACCCATTCCCGACAAGGACTGGCCCGACGCGCTGGCCGAGTTTCGCGGTGGGTTTCTCGGCTCTGCAAACGTTTACCGCGTGATGGCCCATCATCCGGCGCTGGTGCGGGCGTGGGCGCAGTTGCGCCAGCATGTGGTTGTGGACACCACCTTGGGACATGAGCGCAGCGAGATCGTCATTCTGCGGGCGGCAACCCATCTCGGGTCGGAGTACGAATGGGCACATCACGTCTCGCGGGCGCGCAAGCTGGGGATGAGCGATGCGCGTATTGCATCCTTGCAAAATGATCCCGCTAAAATGGCGCGAGATGACGACATTCTTGCAAAATGCGTGGACGAACTGATGCACGACAAGCGCCTGCATCCCGACACGCTCGCGCAGACCGTCACGCTGGTCGGGCGGCATGGGGTGTTCGATGTGATCGCAACCGTCGGGTTTTATTCGACGCTCGGCTATATCCTGAATACGTTTGAAACGCCAATTGACGCCGCAATCGCGCAGGAAATGGCTCAACATCCGCTAAAATGAGGAACCCGACATGACAGCCTGGATCGACATGGTCGCGGACGAGGAAGCCTCGCCGCGCCTGAAAGAGCTGCTGGACAGCGCCCGCACGCCACATGGCACCGTGGATACGGTGATGCGGGTGCACTCGTTGCGGCCCGAAACGATGCACGGGCATGTCACGCTCTATCGCTCGGTGCTGCATTCCGACGACAACCAGCTGCCGTTCTGGTTTCTTGAGGTGATCGCCAGCTACACGTCGATCCTGAACGATTGCACCTATTCGCTGACGCATCACTTCATGAACGTCCGCAACCTGCTCAAGGACCAGCCCCGCTCGGACCGGATTTTCACCGCGCTCAAGGCGCATCGGCCCGAAGATGAATTTGACGGCAAGGAGTTGGCGCTGTTGCGGTATGCGGCGAAATTGACAGTGTCGGTGGGCAAGATGGTGAAGTCGGATTTCGAGGCGCTCAAGATCGCCGGATGTGATGACGGGGAAATACTCGAGGTCAATCAGGTGTGCGCTTATTTCAATTATTCCAATCGCTTGCTGAACGGTCTCGGAGCATCGACCGAAGGCGATGTGGTCGGATATTACAAAGCCTGAGCCACATCCGCATGATCGGCCCCCGGCATCGTCGCAGCAAATTTTAGGGATCGCTACCACATCGCGAAACGCGCTCTAGATCAAGCGTTCACGGCGGTGCGCGGCTGGGCTAAAGTCGCGCACAAACGGAATTGTGATTGGGGCGTGCACGCCACTCACTGCAAAATTGGCTTGCGTCCACAAGGACTTCCTTGGTTTGGTGCAAGCAGATACCGGGGGACGACGAATGGCCTTTTTCGCATGACGGGTGACACGCCCATCATCTCGTTTGACCATGTCGACAAGTTCTATGGCGATTTCCAAGCCCTCAGGAACATTTCGATCTCCGTGCGCGAAGGCGAGCGCATGGTTGTGTGCGGGCCGTCTGGATCGGGCAAATCGACCTTGATCCGCTGCATTAACGGGCTGGAATTCCACAACTCCGGCGTGTTGATCGTGGACGGGATCGAGGTGCATGAACACTCAAAGGAGATCTTCAAACTGCGTCAGGAAGTCGGGATGGTGTTTCAGCAGTTCAACCTGTTTCCCCACCTCACCGTTCTGGAAAACCTGACTATCGGCCCGATCAAGGTGCGCAAGGTCTCCAAAGCCCAGGCCGAAGCGACGGCGCGCAAGTATCTGGAGCGGGTACGGATTCCCGAACAGGCCGACAAATACCCGCGCGCGCTCTCGGGCGGTCAGCAGCAGCGCGTGGCGATTGCCCGGTCACTGTGCATGGAAAGCCGGATCATGCTGTTTGACGAACCGACCTCGGCGCTCGATCCGGAGATGATCAACGAAGTGCTCGACGTGATGGTCGAACTGGCCGACACGGGCATGACGATGGTCGTGGTCACGCATGAAATGGGCTTCGCGCGCAAGGTGGCCGATACGATGGTGTTCATGGACGGCGGCGAAATTGTCGAGACCGCGCCGCCCGAGACGTTCTTTACCAATCCCGAAAGCGCCCGCTGCCGGGCCTTCCTCGACCAGATTCTGGAGCATTGAGTGAGCGCCAGCGACACATTCCAACCCGCACGAGGGCGCGCCCTGCCCGGCCGCAGGCCGGTGGCGCAGGTGGTGGATTCGATCACGTTTTCGGTGATCCTTTATGCGGTCATCGTGGGTGGCATCATCTGGCTTGCCTATTCCGGTGCACAGGCGATGGGGTATAATTGGCAATGGTATCGGATGCCGCAGTATTTCTACACCGTGACCAATGAAGGCTTTCAATGGGGCGAGATCAGCATCGGGCTGGTCAAGACGCTGACGCTGTCGGCGACGGCCTTTGCCCTGGCCATCGTATTGGGGCTGGTGACGGCGCTCTTGCGCCTGTCGGGGCTGGTGGTGTGCACGGGTGTCGCTGTCGGCTACCTCGAACTGATCCGCAACATCCCGCTGCTGGTGCTGCTCTATCTGTTTTACTATGTGCTGGGGCCGGTGTTCGGGTTTGACCGCTACTGGGCCAGCATCCTGTGCCTTGCAGTGTTCCATTCGGTGCTGATTTCGGAAATCCTGCGCGCCGCGATCAATGCGGTGCCCAAGGGGCAATGGGAAGCCGCAACCTCAATCGGGATGTCGCGTGCTCAGGCCTATCGCTATATCGTGCTGCCGCAATCCATCCGCTTCATGCTGCCCCCGATGACCGGAGAGGCGGTGCATATCGTCAAATCCTCGGCCATCGTCAGCGTCATTGCGGTGGCCGAACTCACAACCATCGGGCGCAACATCATTTCAGACACATACATGAGTTTTGAAGTATGGTTTACCATTGCCGCCGTCTACATGGCGGTGACACTGGCCCTGTCGATCGGTGTGTCGATGGTGGAAAAGCGTTATGCAACAGACACTTAATCCGCGCAGCAGAACCTGCGCATCACCACAGGGAGTATCGAGATGACAATCACAAGACGGTTCATGGCCGCGGCATTGGCGCTGTCGGTCGGCGCGGCCGGACTGCCCGCTCTGGCGCAGGACATCACGCAGCAATTGTCGAATGAAAGCGTGATCGAGACGATCAAGAAACGCGGCGTGATCAAGATCGGTCTGTCGATCTTCAAGCCGTGGTCGATGCGCGATCTTAACGGCGAGCTTGTCGGCTTTGAATTGGACGTTGGCCGCAAGCTGGCCGAGGATATGGGCGTCGAGGTGGAGTTCGTGCCAACCTCGTGGGACGGCATCATCCCGGCGCTGGTGTCGGGCAATTTCGACACCATCATCAGCGGCATGACGATCACGCCGCAACGCAACCTGACGGTCAACTTCACCATACCTTACGCCTATTCCGGCATGACCATTCTGGCCAACACCGCGATGACGGAAGGCTTTACGCTTGAGGATTACAACTCTGCCGACGTCACCTTTGCCGCGCGCCGCGGGGCGACGCCGGCGACCGTGATCGCCGAGATGTTCCCAAAGGCCGAACTGTTGCTGTTTGACGAGGACGGCGCATCGACACAGGAAGTGCTGAACGGCAACGCACATGCCACCATGATGTCGGAACCCAGCCCGTCCGACGAGGCGCGGGCCAATCCCGACGTTCTGAGCGTGCCCTTCAGTGAAGCGTTCCGTGCCGGTGGCGAGGGCTTTGCCATTCGCAAGGGCGACCCGGATGCGTTGGCGTTCTTCAACAGCTGGATCACCGCGAGCGCCAATACCGGCTGGCTGAAAGAGCGGCACGACTACTGGTTCCGTGGCAACGAATGGGCCGACATGGTGGCCGAATAATCATCTCCTGCCCTTCGGCCACGCGCCGGGGGGCATTTTGGAACCGGGACAGGCAGCGTGCTGAAACGATTGAGAAAACTCCACTGGCTCGACTGGCTTGTGCTGGCCGTGGTGGTGGCGTTTTTCGGCTATATCTGGTGGAAGATCGAAGGATCGCTCAACTACACATGGCGCTGGCATCTGATCCCGAACTACATCCTGCGCTATCACACGGGGCGAGAGGAATGGTTTGCCAACCTGCTGTTGCAGGGTCTGATCACCACCATTCGGATTTCGATATACGCCAGCATCCTCGCCGTGATCCTCGGCACGATCCTGGGCATCGCGCGCTGCGCCAAGAACCTGACGGTGCGCATGTTGGCGCGAACCTATCTCGAGGTTTTGCGCAATATCCCGCCTGTGGTGGTGATCTTCATCTTCTTCTTTTTCCTGTCGCAGCAACTCATTGAGGCGCTGAATATAGAAAACTGGGCACGCGAGATCGCGAAGTCCGAAAACCGCGGCGTCTGGGAGTTCTTCTTTGGCGACATGCGGCGCTTTCCCTCGCTGATTTCCGGCGTGATCGTGCTTGCCCTGTTCGAAAGCGCCTTTGTCGGAGAGATTGTGCGCGCGGGCATTCAATCCATCGAGAACGGCCAGCGCGAGGCCGCACGCTCGATCGGGATGAGCCGTTATCAGGAAATGCGCTATATCGTGCTGCCGCAGGCCGTGAGCCGGGTGCTGCCGCCACTGGCCAACCAATTCATCACGCTCATCAAGGACAGCGCGATCATCTCGTTGATTTCCGTACAGGAACTGACATTCAAGACCGTGGAACTTGTCGCCTCGACCCGGTTGATCTTTGAGGCGTGGATCACCACTGCGGCCTTCTATTTCGTGATCTGTTTCGGATTGTCGATGCTGTTTCGCAAGCTGGAGAACCGCACCTCTTAGCGGGCGGTTTGCAACGGCGCGGTCCGGGCATCCAGCCAGTCGAGGCCGACACGGCGGTCGGGATGCGCAAAGATGCGGGCGACGCTTGGATAGGTGTCCAGAATCTCCTGCCCGCCCTTCAGACGTGCGGGATGGAAGGTGCCGTCTTGCCAGACCGGAACGCCGTCGAACCGGATCGTCGGATCCAGCACGTTGATCGAGATCTCTCCCGGTGCGTAGTCTCCGCAGGTGTGAAAATGCAGGATGCGCGGGTTGCCGAACGCCAGCCCGCTCCAGCGTTCGTAATCCTGTCGCGCATCTTGCGTGAAGGCGCAGGCGGGATGGATGCCCGCATGCCATGAATGCACGCAATTTCGGTCGATGCCGAACAGGTTTGCAACCCGATCATACTGCGCATGGGCCGTGGCCACATCGCGTGGCGAGCCTTCAAAGCCGATCAGCCGGCCGCACTCCATCACCGCGAGGACCGGGCCGTCGAACTCGACCGTGTAGCCATCGTAATAATGCGCGCCGGTGCCGGTGAGAAAGCCGCAGATCGCCGCGCGGCCCGAGAATTGCGCGCCCGGAACGGGTTTGAACACCGACATCGGAAACCGCAGGATGCTCGTGTCGCCCGATGTGGTGTCAGGCATGGCCGGAGTGCCGCGCAGATCGGTGCCGCGCGGGCACGTGACGTGGATGTCATCGGCCCGCATCAGCGCTTCGGTGACGCAGTCTTTCAGATGCAGCATGGCGTCGTGCTGCGTGGTGCAAAACGGTGCGTTCAGCAAGGCGCGGTTCAACGCAAAACTGACGACGATCCGCTTGTCCTTCGGCATTTCCGAAAACCGCAACTGATCGCCAAGTCGCGCCAGGAAAATCACGATATCGGCCTGCTCCATCCGGGCTTTCAACGGGTCGGGCAAGGCGTTTGCGAATGGTGTGAACCCCACGTCCATCGTCTCGACCGTCAGGCCAAGATCGCGTGCGGTGGTCGCCACGTCGTGGTGCACATCGTCGTCGAAATAGCCGTATGACGCAGGTTCATAGGCGATCAGCACATGCTCGCCCGGTTGGGCGTGAGCACAGCGCAACAGCATATTCACGGCGCCTGACATCGGTTTCACATCTGGTCTCCTGACAAACCGAGCCTAGGTTCGATGCGCCGCGCGGGCTAATTGAATCCGGTGATGATTTATATTAGCCTGGCTAATATGATCCTGAACCTGCCCTTCGCTGCCCTGCGCGCCTTTGAGGCGGTCGCCCGGCATGGCAGCTTTTCCGAGGCCGCCGACGAATTGGGCGTCGGTCAAAGCGCGGTCAGCCAGCATGTGAAGGCGCTTGAGGAATGGCTGGGGCACGATCTGGTGACGCGCGGCGCGCGCCGTTCCAAACCCACGCCCGATGGCGCGCGGCTGGCGCAGAGCATCGCCGACGGGCTGGGACGGATCTCGCAAACCTGCGACACCATTCGCGACAAGCGCCGCGACGACGCCACTATCGTGATCAGTTGCCACCCCGGCTTTGCGTTCATCTGGCTGTTCCCGCGACTTCTGACATTCGATCAGGCGCATCCCGAATGCGCGATCTCCATCACCACGGCACCCAGACCCGGCAGCGCGGCCAAGACCGACGCCGATATCGCCATCCATTACGGCGCGATCGAACGCCCCGGCTACGTGGTCGAGCCGCTGATGGGCGAAGACCTGTTTCCGGTCTGCGCGCCCGCCTTGCTGGAAGGGCTGCACCCGTTGCGCAGCATCGACGATCTGGCATTTCACACGCAGATCCGCGACGAATTCACCTCGGATGCGCCGGACCTGCCCAACTGGGAATACTGGGCGCGCGAAACCGGGCTGGCCCTGCCGACACCGGCCCGCACGCGCAGTTTCGGGCAGACGAACATGGTGGTACAGGCGGCGATACAGGGCGGCGGTGTGGCCTTGGGGCGCAGCCCGCTGGTGCTTCATGCACTGCGCGACGGACGTCTGGTACGACCGTTTCCGCAGATCGTGCGCTCGCCTTTGCAATATTGGCTGGTCTATCCGCAAGACCACGGCAGATGCGCAAGAAACCGGCTGTTCATAGACTGGATCAAGGCCGAGGCCGAAGCCGAGATGCACATCGCGTTGCCGCCGCCGATTGGCGGGACTGCATATCGGGATTAGTCACGTTAATCAGATCCATCAGCAGGCCACACTGGCGCGCCGCCGCGATCCGGTGCAGTCTTGCGCAAACGGATTTCGGTTGGCGACGGGATGGGCATGTTTCTCAGGAATTGTTGGTATGTGGCCGGATGGTCGCGGGAGTATGGGCGCGAACTCAAGGCCGAGACCTATCTGGGCGAGGATGTGGTCATCTACCGCACCGAGGCGGGCGATCCCGTCGCGCTCGAAGATGCCTGCCCGCACCGCAAACTGCCGCTTTCCGAGGGCAATCTCAAGGGCGACACGGTGGAATGCGGCTATCACGGGCTGACATTCGACTGCACCGGCACATGCGTCGCAGCGCCCACGCAACGCGGCCAGATCCCGCGCCGCGCGGTAGTGAAATCCTATCCGGTGGTGGACCGCTACCGGCTGCTCTGGATCTGGATGGGCGATCCGGACAACGCCGATCCGGCCCTGATTTTTCCCATCGAGAATTTCGAGAACCCTGATTGGGGATACACGGAAGGCGGCGCATTGGACATCGACTGCAATTACCTCTGGGTCTGCGACAATCTGCTGGACCCCAGCCATGTCGCCTGGGTGCATGTCACGTCCTTCGCTGGCGCCGGAACCGACGACGGCCCCCTTGACGTGAGCAAGACAGATCGCGGCATGATCGTATCGCGCTGGATCTACGGCCAGCCGCCATCGCCCTACTATGCCAATCTCGTCAAATTCGACGGCGCGTGCGACCGGCTTCAGCACTACGAAATGTGCCTGCCGGGGATCGGTTTGAACAAGTCGATCTACACGCCCGAAGGAACCGGCGGGCCTGACAGCGCGCCCGTGGATCTGACGCTGATCAACATCTCGTATAATTTCATGACCCCGATCACCGAAGACAAAACCCGCTATTTCTGGTTTCAGCATCGCAACACCGATCCGCATAACAAGGCGGTGTCGGACCAGATGAACAAGGGCGCGCGCATGGCGTTCGAAGAAGACCGCGCGGTGCTCGAAAAGGTGCACAAGGGCATGAAAAACCCCGCTACGCCTTATATCGACCTTGGGCTGGATGCCGGGGCCAAGCAGTTCCGCCTGATGCTGTCACGCGCGATCGAGGCCGAACAGATGGCAGGCTGATTGATTTGGTGTCTGCGCTCTTGTAGCGATGTGGCATAGCCCAGTTTCCGGAGACCCAGATGCCCCCTTACGTTATCGAGCCGCCCGCCCTCGTCACCCTGCCTGTCGCTGGCACCGAGGCGCGGTTTCCCGTCCGCCGGGTCTATTGCATCGGGCGCAATTATGCCGCACATGCGATCGAGATGGGGCATGATCCCGACCGCGATCCGCCGTTCTTTTTCCAGAAGAACCCCGACAACCTCGACCCGTCGGGCGAGTTTCCCTACCCGCCCCGCTCTACGGATGTGCATCACGAAGCCGAGATGCTGATCGCGTTGAAATCGGGCGGCAGCGATATCGCGGTGGGCAATGCGCTGGAGCATGTGTTCGGCTATGGCCTGTCGCTCGACATGACCCGGCGCGATCTTCAGGGCACAGCCAAGAAGATGGGCCGCCCGTGGGAAATCGGCAAGGCGTTCGAGCGTTCCGCCCCCTGTGGGCCGGTCCATCCCGTTACAGATGTCGGCCATCCCGATCATGGGCGCATTGCTCTGTCGGTGAACGGCGATCTGCGGCAGGAGGGCGATCTGAACCAGATGATCTGGAAGGTGCCCGAGATGATTTCCTATCTGTCGGAGTATTTCACGCTCGCCGCAGGGGATATCATCCTGTCCGGAACACCTGCGGGGGTTGGCCCGGTGGCCAAGGGTGACGTGTTGGAGATGTCGATTGCCAGCTTGGGCGACCTGACGGTTCGGGTCGTCTGAGACGAGTGGACAAGCGGCCAAGCGCCTGCAACTCTGCACGAAACGCCACACGGGGACGCGAGATATGGACAGCAGATCAACAGCCGCAATCGAGATTGCCAAGAGCGGCGGCGCGATGGCGCTGGAGTATTTCCGGCGTGTGAACGAGTTGAAGATCGTCGACAAGGGCGTGCAGGATTTCGTGTCCGAGGCCGATCAGAACGTCGAGCTGCATGTCCGCTCTCTGATCGAACAGGCGTTTCCCGAGGATGGCATCGTCGGAGAGGAACACGCGCCGAAACAAGGCACCTCCGGCTATCGCTGGGTGATCGACCCGATTGACGGGACGACCAATTTCATCAGCGCGATTCCCGCATGGACGGTCGTTCTGGCGGTGGTCAAGGATGACGCCACGCAGATCGGCGTGATCCTTGATCCGGTGCATGACGAGATTTTCCACGCGGTGCGCGGACAAGGCGCAACCCTCAATGGCGCAAAGCTGGTCTGTCCGGCGGACGCGGCGTTCGACCGTGGCAGCCTCAGCACCGGCTATTGCAACCGGTCGGACAAGGGCAAGACGGTCAGGCTGATCGACGAAGTGTTGGCGCGCGACGGCGTGTTTCACCGCAATGCGTCGGGCGCGCTGTCATTGGCCTATACGGCGGCGGGGCGACTGATTGGGTATGTCGAGGAGCATATGAACGCGTGGGATTGTCTGGCCGGACAGTTGATCATCGCCGAGGCGGGCGGGTGCGTTGAACAACAATCTGCCGACGACATGATCGCGCATGGCGGCCGCGTCGTGGCGAGCAGTGCGGGTATCTTCGACGAGTTGGTGGAGATCGCCGACAAGGTGCTTGACGGTTAATCCGCAGGCAGCAGGACCGGGCCGATCCTGTCCAGCCCCACAGTGATCTCATCCCCCGCGACCCACGGGGTGTCCACGTTTTCGCTGATCGCAAAGACCGCGCCGAAGCTGGCCTCAAGCGTGTATTCCATCCGGCTGCCGACATAGGTCGCCTTGGTGACGGTCATGCCGATGCCCTGCTCTGCGCCCAGTTTGAACCGCGTCGGGCGCACGGCAAGGTTGGCCGGTCCGACTGTCAATCCGCGCGCGGGGAGTTGGTGGTGCAGATCGCCGACCTGGATCTGCGCCATATCGCCCTGCACGTCCGTGATCTCGCACGGGATGATGTTCGCCTCGCCGATGAAATCCGCGACGAACCGGTCGGCCGGCGCATCGTAAAGCTCGCGTGGCGGGCCGACCTGCGCGATGGCGGCGTTGCGCATCACGACGATTTCGTCCGACACCGCCAGCGCTTCTTCCTGATCGTGGGTGACATAGACGACCGTGAGGCCAAGCGATTGCTGGATGTCGCGGATGTCTTCGCGCACCTGTCGGCGCAGCTTGGCGTCAAGGTTCGACAGGGGTTCGTCAAACAGCAGCACCTGCGGTTCCAGCACCAGCGCGCGGGCGACTGCGACGCGTTGTTGCTGGCCACCCGAAAGTTCGGACGGCAAACGGTCGCTGTAGCCCTTGAGGCCCACCAGATCGAGCCCCTGATGCGCGCGGTTGAGCGTTTCGGATTTGTCGAACCCCGAAAACGTCAGCCCGTAGGACACGTTCTCGATCACGCTCATATGCGGGAACAGCGCGTAGGACTGAAACACCATCGACACGTCGCGGTCGGTTGCGGGCAGCAGCGTCACGTCCTGATCGCCGATGTAGATCGCACCCTCGGTGGCGATTTCCAACCCGGCGATCATCCGCAGCGTCGTGGTCTTGCCGCAACCCGACGGACCCAGCAGCGTGACCAGCTTTCCCGCCTCGATCTCGAGGTTGATGCTGTCGACGGCGACCACATCCTTGCCATAGACCTTGGTGACATTGCGAAAGCTGACCGGCGCGGCCTTTGCATTGATGCTCATAGCTGTGATCCCTCAAACATTGGTGCGCGACTGGCCCAATCGCCGCCCGATCGCGGTACGCCCGACCATCAGTTGCATCGCCGTCACCACCGCCAGCATGACGAAGATCAGCGTTGTGGAATAGGCAATCGCAAGCCCGTAGTCGTTATTCTCGACCCGCCCGATGATATAGCTCGTTGCCATGTCGTATTCAGCCGACACGAGGAAGATCACCGCCGAAATCGCCGTCATCGCCCGCACGAAACTGTAGACCAGCGCCGCAAGGATCGCCGGGCGCAGCAAGGGCAGGATCACGCGGCGGAAGGTTTGCCATGAATTCGCACCCAGCGTCAGGGAGCTTTCGTCAAGCGATTTGTCCAGCTGCGACATGCTGGCGATCCCGGCGCGCACGCCCACTGGCATGTTGCGGAAGATAAAGCTGACGACAAGGATGATGCCGGTGCCGGTGATCTCGATAGGCGGCACGTTGAAGGCCAGAATATAGCTGACCCCGATCACCGTGCCGGGAATGGCGAATGACAGCATGGTGCCGAATTCAAACGCGTTCTTGCCCCGGAACGTCTGCCGCGTCAGCAGATAGGCGGTGATCAGCCCGACCACGGCCGTCAGCGGCGCGGCAATGCTCGCGATCTTGAGCGTGGTCCAGAAACTGTCCCACGCCGCGCCGGTCCAGCGGATGCCGTCCTCGTCAAGCCGCAGCGAAAAGGCGGTGCCGTAATGCTTGAGCGTGAGGGTGTTGTTGACGCCCCAAAGCTCGACCACCGAGCCGTAGAAGATCATCAGGTAGACCACGATTGTGAACGCCACCCAGATCATCGCGATGGCCAGCACTGGGATCGACAACCCGCTTGGCATATGCGGATGCACGCCACTGTCGCCCTTGCCCGACACCGTGGTATAGCTTTTCTTGCCAAGCCAGAAGCGTTGGGCGTAAAACGCGCCAAGCGTGAAGCAGAGCAGCACCATCGCCAGCACGGCGGCCTTGCCCTGATCGTATTGCGCCCCGACGATGGCAAAGAAAATTTCCGTGGACAGCACGTCGAAATTGCCACCCAGCACCAGCGGGTTGCCGAAATCGGCCATGCTCTCGATGAACCCCAGCAGAAACGCATTGGCGAGACCCGGGCGCATCAGCGGCAGCGACACGGTTCTGAACACCTGCCATTTGCTGGCCCGCAGGGTTTGCGCCGCCTCCTCCATTGACGGCGACACGCCTTCGACGACGCCGATCAGCACCAGGAACGCAATGGGCGTGAACGCCAGCGTCTGCGCGATCAGGATGCCCGGCAAGCCGTAAAGCCAGCGCGTCGGCTGCACGCCGAACACATCGGCGACGAACACGGTGACCGAGCCCGACATGCCAAACAGCAGGATCAGCGCAAGGCCGATGACGAAGGGCGGCGTGATGATCGGCAACACCGTCAGCGCCCGCAACCCCCGTTTGAAGCGAAAGCCCGAGCGGGTGACGACCAGCGCAAAGACGAGGCCGAGGATGGTGGTGATCAGCCCGACCATCACCGCCAGAAACAGCGAATTCCACGCCACACCGCAGCGCCCGCCGGTCAGGCACCCCAGCCCCCAGAGCCTGTCGTCAAAGAACTTGCCAAAGAACACCGCGAAGGAATAGTCGCCATCCTGCGTGATGAAGGCGGCGGTGAGCATCTTGGCGATGGGAAAGAACACGAACACCGTGACGATCACCACGACGCCACCGATGGAGCTGACGACAAACACATCGCCATTGATCGCGCCACGCGCGGCGATGCCTTGGGTAAAGATGAACAGGAATGCCGACGCGCAGATCAGAGCACCATAACCCATGCCGTACTGGCGATCCTCGAGATCCCCGAACAGCGCTTCCAGCCAGCCGAAACTCCAGCCCCTGATGCCGATGGCAAAGCCCTGAAACACCAGCCAGCCAAAGCCGAAGGCGCCTGCCGCAATCAGCACCTTGGCATAGACAGGATCGCTCTTGCGCCGCCCCAAAACGGCAAGCGGGGCCAGCAGCGGCAGGATCATCGGCGCAAGCCACAGCTTTTCACCCTGCCCGATCAGGAACGCGGCGGGCGCGTAATCGCTGTCGAACGGATAGCCATCCAGTACCCATTCGAAGGCAAAGACATCTTCGATCCCGTACCACGGCAGCACGAAAAAGCCGACCAACCCGGCGACGATCCAGAAGATCAGAACCGGGTTGGACGTGGTGTCAGAGGTGACCTTGCGCATGGTTATTGCGGCAGGGTCGAGACCTCTTCATCCCATTTCTGCAACAGCCGCTGGCGGGTGTCGGACGCGCCATAGGTGCGGAAATCATAGTCGATCAACTTGATCTGGCTCATGTCGGGCGCGCTGTCGGAGGTTTCGGCGTTGACGTTGGAGGGCACCTGATACGCCTTGACCTGCAACGCAAGGTTCTGTGCCTCCGGGCTTAGCGCCCAGTCATAGAACGCCTTGGCGCTGTCCATGTTGCGCGCGCCGTCGATGATCGACATGGAGCCGATCTCGTAGCCGGTGCCTTCGCAGGGTGCGACTACCTCGACCGGGAAGCCGCTGACCGCCTGTGCCACGGCGTCATGCATGAACACGATGCCGATGGTGGTTTCGCCGCGCCCGGCCGCCTTGATCGGGGCAGAGCCGGATTTTGTGTACTGGTTGATATTGGCGTGCAGGCCCTTCATGAATTCAAAGCCTTCGTCTTCGCCGAACAACTGCACCATGGTGGCGAGTGCGGTATAGGCTGTGCCGGATGAATTCGGGTTCGCCATCTGCACATGGCCCTTGTACTCGGGTTTGAGCAGGTCTTTCCAGCAGGCCGGTACGGGCAGGTCGTTCGACTCCAGAAGATCGCGGTTATAGCCATATCCCAGCGCGCCGGAATAGATGCCGATGGTCTTGTTATCGGCGCTTTCGGCTTGCGAGATAGCCCAAGGGTGCAACTGGTCGCGCATCGGCGAGATGTATTCCGCCGTCAGGCCTTCCTCGGCGGCCTGCAAATGCGGATCGCCCGTGCCGCCCCACCAGACGTCGCCGCGCGGGTTGGAGCTTTCCGCCTTGATCTGGGCAAATGTCTCGCCCGAGGACTTGCGCGTCATCGCCACGTCGATGCCGGTTTCGTCCTCGAAACTGTTGGCCATCAACTGGCACCATTCTTCCTGCGCCGAGCAATAGAACGTCAGCTTGTCGGCTGATGCCGCGCCGGTGGCTGCAACGAATGCCAGCACGGATGCGCCGGTCAATGTCTTGAATTTCGTCATGTTTGTGGTCCCCCTATGGACTTTTCTTGTTCTCATTGAAGCCGAGCCTAGGGAGTCATTTTTGATCTGGCAAGAAAATCAGCGCCGTTGGAGCGCCGTTTCTGCACAGCGCGGATCAGACCATCCAGAAGCCGTTCTTCTTGATCTGCTGGCGGATGGGTTGTTCGCGCGACGGCAGATGATCCCGGTCAAACAGCGCGCGCACCTTGTGGCCGCGGTTTTGATAGATCATCCGCTTAAACGGCTCATAGCCCTTGAGCAGCTTTTTCACCTGATTGGGAGCGGCGATCCGTTCCAGCAGGTCGACCACGCCGTCGCTTTCGCGCGCGTAGAGCAGCGGCATGTTGCGGTAGTGAACGCTTGTCTTGCCGTCCAGATACCCCGGCGCAAGCGCGTCGCGCCCGCCGCCCAGCTTGTGGATCACCAGAGACAGCGCGATCTGGTCGAGCCACGGCTTGAGCGGCTGACAGATCAGTGGCTCTGGCGGGTCTTGCTGGATCGAAAGCGCCATATCGAGAAAGAGTTGGCCGAACTCATGCGGGCATTGGTAATAGAAGAACCCGGCGTTGAAATAGAGATACCGCCGCCAGTATTCATCGGGCTGGTCAAGATCGAGCGAGCTTTGGAAATCGAGATCGAAGCGGTCATAGAGCGACTTCCAGATCTCGCCATACCCCGGACCGTAGAGTTCGAGCTGCGGCCACGTTCCCTCGACCCGCAACGACGCGCCGGGTTTTGAAAAATCGAACGGCACGTCCCCCAGTTCGCCGGTGATGAGCGTATCGGTGTCGAAAAACACAAACGGTTCGCCCTTGGGCAGCGCGAACAGCGCCTCGATCTTGTTGCCATAGGGGTAATCGCTGCCGAATTGGCGATTTTCGAACGGCAGTATCGTCGCGCCCTGCGCTTCGATCATCTCCCGCAACGGCTCGGGGCGGATGGTTGGGTCGGTGTTCCAAAGCGCGCCGGGCTGCGGCTCGGCGACATAGAGCCTGAAGCGCGGATCCCTGGTGTTGGCCGTCATCGAGAGCGCAAATAACAATGCCTCATACGCCAGCCGCCCCATCTGGCCGATGATCAACACATTGATGGGGTTCGGGGGTGCCGGGCGGCGTGCCATGACGATCCTTTGGCGGTCTGCTCTTGGTTTTTCCGCCACTATAGGCACGCCGCCCCGCTCCGCCTAGAGCAGAGTTCAGGGTGTGTCGATCTCGTAGACAAGTGTTACCCCGGCGCGCAGTTCGGTCTCACCCTGCGCCACCGGAACGCCCGAGTCCGACGCCCGCGCCATGCCCAGCATCTCGGGTCGCGGCGACCCACGGCCGGTTTCGCTGAGGTCGATCAGATCGCCCAGGGTGACGCCGGCGGCCTTGGCAAACAGCTCGGCACGCGCACGTGCGTCCGCGACCGCCTTGATGCGGGCTTCGTTCATCAAAGGCTCCGGCTCGGACAGGCTGAACTGCAAGCCGCCCAGATCGGTCGCACCGTCGCCCAGCACCGCGTCGAGCACTTGTCCCAGCTTTTCCAGATCGCGGATCCGCACGGTCACGCGGTTTGACGCCTGATAGCCGTCGATGCGCGGCCGCTCGTCATTGTTCGAGCGGTTGGTCCAGACCGGGTTGAGCGTCAGATCGGAGGTTTGAATATCGCGCGGCGCGACCTCCAGTTCTGCCAACTGGTCCAGAATCGCCGAGGTGATCGCCGAGGTTTCGTCCATCGCCGCCTTGGCGGTGTCCGCCTCGGCGCTGGCCCCCATGGTGATGACGGCCATGTCGGGCACCGCAAAAACGCTGCCCTCGCCGGACACGGTGATCCGGCCGCTTTCATCGGCCCAAGCGCTCGAAACGCCCAGAACGACCGCGATTGCTGCGAGATAGGTTGTAAATCGGTTCATGATTGCCTTCATTTTGCTGATGTCTGCATGTCTGTCGCCACCATCCCCAAGCGGGCACCCGCTGGCAAGCGGTCTTATGGTCTTGCGCGAAAGCCTGCTTTGACGCACCAAAGAGTTATTCAGATGACTCCCATCCTGCGAGAATGGCTGTTAAAATGGCGGTATGACTCCAGACCTGGCCCTCACCCTTTCGTTTGACGGTATTTCGCTGCTGCACCGCGTGCCCGGTGGCTGGGCGCGTGTTGGCGATGTTGCGCTGGATGCCGATGATCTGCGCGCCGCGCTCGCGGATTTGCGCACCGAAGCGGACGCGCTTTCAAGCACCGGCGGGAAGGTCATGCTGGTCGTTCCGAACGAGCAGATCAAATATCTGAGCCTGCCCGACGCCGGACAGGATGCCGACAGGTTGCAAGACGACATCCGCGCAGCGCTGGACGGCGCCACGCCCTATGCGGTCGAGGATCTGAGTTTTGACTGGTCCCGGTCGGATGGCCAGATCCATGTCGCAGCCGTCGCCAACGAGACTCTGGACGAGGCTGAAGCCTTCGCAAAGAGCCACCATTTCGAACCGGTTTCGTTTGTCGCGGCCGCACCTGACGGCGCGTTCAGCGGCGAGGTGTTTTTCGGAGCCGCCGCCAGTTGGACCGGATCTGCACCATCCAGGGCCGACTCCGCGATCACCATCGTCGCCACGCCCCTGCCCACGGCAAACGATGTGACCGATCAAACGGTGACAGACGCGGGTTCCGAAGATACGGCCGACAAGGACAGCGCAAAGGACGATCAGTCCGACGCGACCGAGGCATTGAAGCCCGGTGCCGCCAAAGACACACCAAACGCCGACGAGACCGATCACACCCCTGCCGCTGACGCCACGCCGCTGGCAGTCGCACAGCCCGACGCGACGCCAGCCCCCGCGTTCACGTCGATCCGCGCCTCGCGCGGGGACGTCCCGCCGCAACCTGCCTCCAAACCCGCGCCGCGGGTGCCGACCGCTCCAAGCGCCGCGCCACCCTCCAAACTGGGTAGCGCGCGTGGCACTGGCAAAGGTACAGGTACAGGCAAGGCCGATGTGACCGGACCAGTCTTGCAGGTCGAGACGGCCGACGATCCGGCGCCACGCAAGGGGTTCGGCTTTTTCACCCGCCGCGCTACCAAGGAACCGGCCGCCACGCCCGCCAAGGCTCAAACCGGTCCGTCAAAACCGGGCGCAGCGCCCCAGCCAGCCAAACCCCCGCATGATCCCGGTCCGGCGCGCGCCGCTGTGGCGCGCATTGCGGCGATGCGGGCGGGGCGCGATCCTGACGCAACGCCGGACGCCCAGACCGCGACCCCGAACGAGCGCCAGCGCATGACGGTATTCGGTGCGCGCACCGAGCCGCAGATCGGTGGCAAGCCGCGCTTCCTCGGCCTGATGCTGACCGCCGCGCTGTTGGTATTCCTGTTGGCCGTCGCCGCGTGGGCGAGCGTTTTCCTTGACGAAGGCATCTCGCGGTTCTTCAATCGCGACGACGCCACCCCGTCGATTGCACGGATGCCGGATGTCGAATTCGAGCCGATCGACGGATCAGTCACCGCACCGCCCGACACCGAGAGCGACGTCGAAATGGCGGCGCTCGACACCGGCGATGTGAACACGCCTGAAGCTGACGGGCTCTCCGACTTGCTGCCGCCGCCCGCCGCGCTGACCCCGGAAGAAGCCGACGCGCGCTATGCCGCAACCGGCATCTGGCAACGCGCACCCGCAGCGCCAGCGCCTCCGGCTCTGACGACGCTTGACGATCTCTACGTTGCATCCATCGACAAGAGCGTTCAACAATTCGACGCGATTGCCCTGCCCGGCGCGCAAGCCTTGCGCAACGACGAAGCTTACCTGTCGCTGCCCAATCCCGCCCTGCCCGGCACGCGCTATGATCTGGACGAGCGCGGTCTGGTCATCGCGACACCGGAAGGCGCGCTCAACCCCGAAGGAGTGCGCATCTTTGCCGGTCTTCCGCCCGTCGTCCCACCCGCGCGCCCGCAAGCGCCCGAAATTGTGCCCGAACTCGATACCGACGCGGTGATTGCGGATGCGGTGTTGCAAGGGTTCCGCCCGCGCCCGCGCCCCGGCGGTTTGGTGGAAGGCAACGAACGCGCGCAACTGGCCGGAAACACCCGCGCCGAACTGGCCGCGCTGCGCCCCTCCGCGCGACCCGAAACCCTCAAGGCGCAAGAGGAAGAGGCCCAGCCCGAAGCCACCAGGTTCGCGGTTGCGCAATCCTCAGCGCCCGTCACACGGCCGCGCAACTTCGCCGCCATCGTCGAGCGCGCGCGAAAGGCCGAAGAATCACGCCCCGCTCAAGTGACCCAGGCCGCCGCAGTTGCGCCGCGTGCGGTTCAGCCCAAGATCCCCTCGTCCGCCAATGTGGCGCGGCAGGCCACGATCAGCAATGCGATGAACATGCGCCGCATCAATCTGATCGGCGTTTATGGCAAACCCGCAAACCGCCGCGCGCTGGTGCGTCTGTCGAACGGGCGCTACCAGAAGGTCAAGGTGGGCGACCGTTTGGACGGCGGGCAGGTTGCCGCCATCGGCAACAGCGAACTGCGCTATGTGAAGCGGGGCAAGAACGTGGTTCTGGACATGCCGGGCGGCTGAGCGCCCAAGGATTGGGCATTTCCTGTCGCGGCACGACGGTAATTTCCAATCAACCCGTAAAACCGCGCCACATCCGGTTGCCAAGCCGCCACCGACCCTTGCATCCTGCGCATCAATAAAAAGGCACGTCGAGCATGGGTGAGTTTCTTTTTCTGGCATCGGTCTTTCTGCTGGCTGCGGTGATCGCGGTTCCCATCGCGTCACGCCTCGGCCTCGGGTCGGTGCTGGGCTACCTGCTTGCCGGAGTTGTCATAGGGCCGGGGTTCGGGCTTGTCACCGACACCACCGACCTCCAGCACTTTGCCGAGTTCGGCGTGGTGATGATGCTGTTTCTCATCGGGCTAGAGCTGGAGCCGCGCGCCTTGTGGGATATGCGCCATCGCCTGATCGGGCTGGGTGGTTTGCAGCTCCTGGTGACCATGCTCACGGTCATGGTCGCGGCGTTGTTCATGGGCCAGGTCTGGCAAGTCGCGCTGGCCATTGGCATGATATTTGCGCTCTCCTCGACCGCGATCGTGTTGCAAACCCTGACCGAGAAGAACCTGATGCAAACCGGCGGCGGACGCTCGGCGTTTTCGGTGCTGCTGACGCAGGATATCGCCGTCATTCCGATGCTGATCTTCCTGCCGCTGCTGGCGCTTCCACATCAGCCGACAATCAACGAGGACGGTTCCATCGCGCGCAACCTCGCAGAGCATGGCGACGAGGCGCATGATGTGGCGATATCGCTGGTCGAAGGGCTTCCCGGTTGGGGGGTGACGCTTGTCACGCTGGGGGTGGTGGCGATGATCATTCTTGGCGGCATCTACGGCGCGCGTCCGATCTTTCGCTATATCCACGCCGCCCATCTGCGCGAGATGTACACCGCGCTGGCCTTGCTGATCGTGATCGGGATCGCGTTTCTGATGACAACTGTCGGCCTGTCACCGGCGCTTGGCACCTTCCTCGCCGGAGTGGTGCTGGCGAACAGCGAGTTCCGGCATGAGCTGGAATCCGACATCGAACCGTTCAAGGGTTTGCTGCTGGGGTTGTTCTTCATCACCGTGGGTGCGGGCATTGATTTCGGGCTGCTCTCCTCCGAACCGCTGACGTTCCTGGGGCTCGCGCTTGGCCTCATGGTGCTCAAGGGTCTCATCCTTTATGGTCTGGGGCGCGCGTTCCGGCTGCGCGGGCGCGATCAATGGCTGTTCACTCTGGGGCTGGCGCAGGCGGGGGAATTCGGCTTTGTGCTGATCTCGTTCTCGCTGCAGCAATCCGTGTTGCCTGCCGGCCTCGCGGATCGGCTGTCGCTGATCGTGGCGCTGTCGATGCTGATCACACCGCTGGCGTTCATGATTTACGAGGTGCTTTCGAAGCGGATCAACGACGGGCTGGACGACCCCGAACACGACACCATCGACGAAAAAGGCGCTGTCATCATTGCTGGCATCGGGCGGTTTGGCCAGATCGTCAACCGGCTGGTGCAATCGGTGGGGGCCAAGACGGTGGTGATCGACAACAATCTGCAAACCATTCAACTGATGCGCCGCTTTGGCTTTCAGGGATTTTTCGGTGACCCCCTGCGCCCTGATTTGCTGCACGCGGCCGGGATCGACGAGGCGCGCGTTCTGATGGTGGCGCTGGATGATCCGGATGCTGCCGAACGGCTGGTGCGATACGCCCGCCGCATCCGGCCCGACATCCATATCGTCGCGCGTTCGCGGGATCGCACCCACACCTACCGGCTGTATCAGGCCGGGGCGAACGACATCGTGCGCGAATTGTTCGACGGCTCGTTGCGCGCAGGCCGTTATGTGCTGGAAAATATCGGGCTCAGCGAATTTGAAGCGGCAGAGGCCGAAAAGCTGTTTTACCGTCACGACCGCCATTCGGTGCGCGAGCTTGCCAAGCTCTGGCGCTCCGACGTGCCCTCGGCACAAAACGAACCCTACATCGCCCGTGCCGTCGAGCTTGAGAAGGAGCTGGAAGCCTCGCTTCTCGCCGCGCTGGAAAACACCGAGGACGATGTTAAATAAAAAAAACGGCCCCTCGCAGGGGCCGCATTTTTCGATCTTCCGGCTGGTTTGGCTTACGCCGCAGCAGCGGTGCGAGATGTCAGCACATCGCCGATCTGCTTGGCCGCAACCACTTCGTCGCCACCCGATACCGCACCGACCTCACGTGTCAGACGCTCCAGCGCCGCTTCGTAAAGCTGACGCTCGGAATAGCTCTGCTCGCGCTGGTCGTCGGCGCGGTGCAGGTCGCGCACGACCTCGGCAATCGCGATCAGATCGCCGGAGTTGATCTTTTGCTCGTATTCCTGCGCCCGGCGCGACCACATGGCCTTCTTGACCTTGGCCTTGCCTTTGAGCGTTTTCATCGCCTGCCCGATCACATCGGGAGAACTGAGCGAGCGCATGCCGATTTCCGTTGCCTTGTGTGTCGGCACGCGCAGTGTCATCTTGTCCTTCTCGAACGAGATCACGAATAGCTCCAGCGTGATGCCGGCGATTTCCTGCTCTTCGATCGACACGATCTGGCCAACGCCATGCGCGGGGTAGACAACAAAATCATTCGGGCGGAATTCGGATTTCTTGGACTTGGACATTCGGTACCTTTCTTGGCGTGCACCCGTGTGATAACAGACAAAAACAACGCACGGAGGCACAGCTTCCGTTCGTTTCCATATCGCGTTTCAAAGCAAGCTTGTTTCAGCTTCAAACCCTGCACTGGCAAGGCGCGTATCCCACAGGTCTCATTTCTGAAGACACTATAGCACGAATCGCGTGATCGCGGTAGTCTGGTGGTTGACGCGTTAAATGCGTTCGCGATCAAGGCGTTAGGCTAAAAACCGACCGGCAGCGCCCGGTCGGGGTGCGAATCGCTATCCGCCCTCACCCGGCGCTTCGGAGAAGTATTTGTCCAGTTTTCCGGGCTCGCCATCTTTTTCGTCGGCACCGGGCAACGGATCTTTCTTGGTGATGATCACCGGCCACATCTCTGAATACTTGCGGTTGAACTCGACCCATTGCTCCATGTCCGGCTCGGTGTCGGGACGGATGGCGTCTGCCGGACATTCGGGTTCGCACACGCCGCAGTCGATACATTCGTCAGGATGGATCACCAGCATGTTTTCGCCCTCGTAGAAACAATCCACCGGGCACACCTCGACGCAGTCGGTGTATTTGCAGGCGATGCAGTTGTCGTTGACGATATAGGTCATGGGCGCGGTCCGTTCGTGCTTTGCAGGCTAGCTAGTCCACCGCTCCGGATCATTCAACCATGTCCGAGCGGGTTTGTTGCAAAGCGCGACGATCTTTCTTGGTTGGACGTCCCTTGCCCTCAAAGCGGGGGGTGTGCGGCTCTGGCTCGCGCGCTTGGGACGGCGACAGATCGTCATAGAGCGCCTGCGCTTCGGGGGCCGGACCGCGCCGTTCGCCAAGCGCCAATACCTTGATCACCCGCACCTCGCGCGCCTGTGGAAAGGTCAGAACATCCTCGGCTGTCACCGCATGGGCCGGTTTGGAAATCGGTTGCCCGTTCACCCGCAGTTTGCCGGCCGACACGATCTTGGCGGCAAGACTGCGGGTCTTGAAGAACCGCGCGTGCCACAACCATTTGTCCACGCGCAGCTTCGTTGTCGGCTCGGTCAACTCAGTCTTTGCCCTTCAGACCCATCAGCGCGGCGGCGAATGGATTGTCAGGGTCAATCTGCTTTTCCTTCTTCGGGGGGCGCGACTGGAAGGATTTCTCACCTTTGTCCCCACCCGGCTTGCCCTTGGGCTTGCCTTTTCCGCGCGGACGGTCGCCCTGCGGCTTCCCGTCACGGCGTGGTTTTGCACCGCCATCACGGCGGGGCTGCCGGTCGGGGCGGGTGCCGCGCCAGGTGAAGCGGTAGAACACCTCGGTTTCCGGACCGGCAATGGCCGCGTCTGGCACCGCACCGGGCGAGATCTCGGTTTCGGAATTGACCGGGATGGGAGTTTCTTCGGGCGCATCTGTCGGCGTATCGGCCACGGGCGCGATCCCGTCGGCGGGCATTTCCGCAGCCGCGTCGGAAATATCGGCCGCCTCGGGGGCGGTTGCCGGATCGGGGTTGGTGCCCGGCGCGCCTTCCTGTGCGGTGTCCATGACCGGAGTGTCCGAAATCGGCACCGCGCCATCCTCGGCCGCGTCCTGCTCTCTCGCCGTGGCAGCATCCGCACCCGGTACGACGGCATCGACCGCACGCACCTTCTCGCGCTCTCCGCGCTCGGCCTTGTAGCCAAGACCCTGCATCAGGTCCGCGAACTGCTCCAAGGTCAGACCGGTGATCGACAGCATGTCGGGGTTGGCCTCAAACCCGCCCCGGCTGTCTTGCGCGCGCAGAAGATCGGCCAGACGTTCCAGCATGTCGATGCGGATCGCCCGATCACCGGCGGCGCGGTATCCGGCCACGGTGTGATGTTCCGGCGGCGTGCCCGGCGTATTCGGGACGGTGACAAGTCCGGGTGGTGGCGCTTCGGGGAACGTGTCGAGGTTCTTGGACAGGCTCCACAGCACCAGCCGCAGCCGAGTCGGTGCAGGTTTCAGCAAGAGCGGCATGAAAATGGTGAACTGGCCAAAGCGCAGCCCGTGCTTGCGCAGCATCCCGCGCGCATCCTGATCGAGCGCCTTGACGTCCTCGACAACTTCCGAGCGCGGCAAGATGCCCATCGCCTCGCCGATGCGGAACGCGAATCCACGCGCAAGCCCGCTCAGCGTTTCATCGTTCTGAAGGTTGATCAGCGGTTCGAACAGGGCGGCAATCTTGCGGTCGATGAAGTGCTGCAAGCGGCGCTGCACCTTGGCCGCAACATCCGGTCCCGCTTCGTCATCAACGAACGCGACGACGCGCGGTTTCAACGGATCATCACCCGCCGCCAGTTTACCGATCGCCTGATCGCCCCACATGAGACCACCCTGCTCGGTAAAATCCATCTCGGTGTCGGGGGCATTGTAGAACCGATCCGCCCGGAGATGGAAATGCGGCGCGAGCGCCTGCAAGGACGCTGTTTTCAACGTCTTGGCTTCCTGTCCGGTCGCGTCCTTGTCCTGGCGGAACCGGAACCCTTCGAGCCTGCCGACGAATTCGCCTTCGACGGTGACTTCACCCTTGTCATTCACTTCGGCCAAAAGGGCCTCCTTCTGTTTCAACCGGCGCAAAAGCACGGATGTGCGCCGATCAACAAATCTCTGGGTCAAACGCTCGTGCAGCGCGTCCGACAATCTGTCTTCTACAGCGCGTGTCTGGTCGCGCCAATGGCTTTCGTCCTGCACCCAGCCTTTGCGCTGCGCGACATAGGTCCACGTGCGGATATACGCCAGTCGTTTGGATAAAGTGTCAATGTCGCCATCTGTCCTATCGATCCGGTTGACCTGACGCGCAAGAAAATCGTCAGGGATCGCGCCGCGTTGGTGCAGGTGCGAAAAGATAACGTCCAAAAGGCCAGCATGTTCCGCATGAGATATGCCGCGGAAATCCGGAATGCGGCATACATCCCACAAAAGCTGTACGGATCTCGGATCAGAGGCACGCGCCTGCACCTCGGCCACTGCGCTGAGCGCCTTCAGGGCTTGCAGATCGTCGGCCTCGCGCGCCTTGAGCAGACGGTCGTCATTCGGGCTGACTTCAAGCGAGGCAATCAGCGTCTCGATGCTGCCGAAGCGCAGATCGGAGCTGCGCCAGTTCAGCTTTTTCAGCGGCGTGAAGCGATGGTTGCAGATCGCCTCGGCCACCTCGTCGGGAATCGGCCCGGCCTCTCCGGTGACGCCGAATGTGCCGTTCGACATGCCGCGCCCTGCCCGTCCGGCGATCTGCGCCAGTTCGTTCGGCATGAGGGGACGCATCCGCCGACCGTCGAATTTCGTCAGCGAAGAAAACGCGACATGGTTGATATCAAGGTTCAACCCCATGCCGATGGCGTCGGTCGCCACAAGGAAATCGACCTCGCCGTTCTGGTACAGATCGACCTGCGCGTTGCGGGTGCGTGGCGACAACGCGCCCATGACCACCGCCGCCCCGCCTTTCTGGCGGCGCAGCAGCTCCGCAATCGCATAGACGTTTTCCACCGAGAAACCGACGATGGCCGTGCGGGGCTGCAACCGGCTGATCTTTTTCGATCCGGTATAGGAGAGCTGGCTCATCCGCTCGCGGCGGACAAACTCGACACCATCCACGAGCCCGGCGATCGGGCCGCGCATCGTGTCCGACCCCATGAACAGCGTTTCGCGTTGCCCGCGCATGCGCAGAAGGCGGTCGGTGAACACGTGGCCGCGCTCGGGATCGGCGCAAAGCTGGATCTCGTCGATACCGACGAAATCGCAGCCCATGCCCTCGGGCATCGCCTCGACCGTGCAGACCCAATAGGTCGCACGCGGCGGCACGATGCGTTCCTCGCCGGTGACCAGCGCCACCACCGAGGGGCCACGCACCGAGACGATCTTGTCATAGACCTCGCGCGCCAAAAGGCGCAGCGGCAGGCCGATCATGCCGGTGCGATGGCCCAGCATCCGTTCGATGGCGTAATGGGTCTTGCCAGTGTTGGTCGGGCCAAGAATGGCCGCGACCCGCGCGTATTCGGCCATGTCACCTGCCTTGTGCCGCCCCATCAGGGCGTCGGTTCATTAAAGGGACGTTCCCGTCACCCGACGCTCCAACCGCTCCAACGCATCTTCCACGTCGGAATCGTGCGGTCTCAGGGTGAGTACCCGTGAATAGGCATCATAGGCAAGCTCGGGCTTGTCGACCTGTTCCAGGATCGCGCCCAGCCCGCGCAACGCTCCGAAATGCTGCGGGTTGAGCGCCAGTGTCCGCTCCAGCGCATCTGCGGCCTGTCCCAGCATCTCGACACGGTAATACGCCAGCGCCAACGCGTGCCAGCCCTCGGCAAAGTCGGGCGCGTGATCGGTCAGCGCGCCCAGATGCTGGAGCGCGGCATCCGTATCTCCGGTTTCCATTGCATCCTGACCGCGTTTCAGCAGCAAATCCATCGTCGGCGAGCCGGATTTCGACCATTCCCGTCGCACCTGACGCTCCAGACGCGCCGCCGTGGTGTCGTCTTCGGCCTGTGCGAGGCGGTCCAGCAGTGACGGCGCGTCCTCGTCCTGCGCGAAGACCGGGGCTGCTGCGAACCCGGTGACGAAAAGAAGTGCCGCAACGGCAGATTTGTAATTGCGCATCGTGAACCTCATACCTCATCTTGAGTTTAGCGTGACGTTGGCCAAATGCCAGCACCCTGAACAGGAACGCGATCACAAGGAGAAGAGCGTATGAGCGATGTTGTGGCACAGGCCGTGACCGGACTGAACGAAAAGCTGGACGGCGGCGGAATTGACGGCACCGCGCTGTTTAACATCGAAGGCGAAGGCAGCGTGATCGTCGACGACGCCGGTGCACGCGCGGGCGATGGCGATGCCGACGTGACCTTCAACGCCGACGCCGATACGTTCCGCGAAATCTTCGACGGCTCGCTCAACCCGACGACGGCGTTCATGTCGGGCCGCATGACCATCGACGGCGACATGGGTCTGGCGATGAAGCTGGCGGCCACGCTGGCCTGATGGCCGAACCGGCCCCCTTTCGCGCCGATCTGGCCGAAGGGCCACCGACCGACGCATTCTGGCTGCACACCTCTGACGGGGTGCGCATCCGGGTGGGGCACGCGTGCGCCAAAGGTGCCAGCGGTGCCAAGGGCACGGTGTTCATTTTTCCGGGGCGCACCGAATATATCGAGAAATACGGCCGCAACGCCAAGGATTTCGTGCGCGCCGGGTTTGACACCGTGGCGATTGACTGGCGCGGTCAGGGCATGGCCGACCGGCTGATCGACAACGCGATGGTGGGTCATGTCGACGAATTTCTGGATTTCCAGAAAGACTGGGCCGCCGTGCGCGCCTTTGCAAAGCAGCAGAACCTTCCGCGCCCCTGGCATCTGGTGGCGCATTCGATGGGTGGCAGCATTGGATTGCGCGCGCTGTTGAACGGCGCGGATTTCAAGGCGGTGATGTTCAGCGGCCCGATGTGGGGCATCAATATTTCAAGCTATCTGCGCCCGGCGGCATGGTCGCTGACATGGGCTGCATCAAAGCTGGGCCAGGGGCATCGTATCGCGCCCGGGATGTCTCTGATGAGCTATCCCAAGGCCGAACCGTTTGACGACAACCTGCTGACAACCGATCGCGATATGTATGATTACATGCGCCATCAGGTCGAGGAAGAGCCGCAGTTCGGTCTTGGCGGACCGTCGCTGGCCTGGCTCGGCAGTGCCCTGAAGGAATGCAACGCGCTGGCCGGCGAACCCTCGCCCGCGATCCCGGCGCTGTGTTTTGTCGGGTCGAACGAACGCATCGTCGACACGGCGCGTATTCGCGAACGCATGATGCACTGGCCGGGGGGCAAGCTGTTGCTGGTCGATGGGGCAGAGCACGAGGTTCTGATGGAAAGCCTCAACACCCGCCGTCAGGTGGAAGGCGCGGCGATCTCGCTGTTCTCGAGTTTTGCGCCGTAACAAGGGCGCGATCAACGGGCCGGTCTGACACATACTGTCAAGCCGAAGCGCGCCGCCGGTCGGACACCAAGGCAACCCACTGGCCGCACGCGGCGTTGGCACTACAATGAGCCCTATGTCAAACCCAGTCCTGACCTTTACCGAACGCGGCATCTACTGCCCCGCCGGCGATTTCTACATCGACCCGTGGCGTCCGGTGGACCGCGCACTGATCACCCACGGCCATGCCGATCACGCCCGCCCCGGCCATCGCCGGTACCTGTGCACCGACGGCTGTGCACCGGTGATGAAGCACAGGCTGGGCGATATTTCTGTAGAAACCGTTAAATTCGGCGAGACGCGTAAAATCGGCGAAGCTTCGGTGTCCTTTCACCCGGCGGGCCACCTGCCCGGCTCTGCCCAGATCAGGGTCGAGGTGGCGGGCGAGGTCTGGGTGGCGTCGGGTGACTACAAGGTTGTGCCCGATGGCATATCCGAGCCGTTCGAGCCGGTCCGCTGCCACAGCTTCATCACCGAATGCACCTTTGGGTTGCCGGTCTTCAAATGGGAGGATCAGGCCGATGTGGCCACCGATCTTAACGCCTGGTGGGCGCGCAATGCGGCAGACGGCAAGACCTCGATTCTCGGGGCTTACTCTCTGGGCAAGGCGCAGCGTCTGCTGTCGATGGTCACACCCGAGATCGGCCCGATCCTGACGCATGGCGCGGTCGAGAACACCAACGCGGTGCTTCGCAATCAAGGTTATGACTTGCCCGACACGATCCATGTCACGCCAGACCTCAACCCGAAAGATCACCCCGGAGCGCTGGTGATCGCGCCGCCTTCGGCGCTCGGCTCGCAATGGGCACGACGGTTCGGGGCGTCCTCGACCGCGTTTGCATCGGGCTGGATGCGCTTGCGCGGTGTGCGCCGCCGACGCGCGGCGGATCGCGGGTTTGTCGTCTCCGATCATGCAGATTGGCCGGGGCTGATGCAGGCGATCAAGGCAACGGGCGCGGAAAACATATATGCGACGCATGGTTACACGGATATCTTCGCGCGATGGCTGAACACGCAAGGCTATAATGCCCAAGTGGTGCCCACCGAATTCGGTTGCGAGGATGACGAGACGGAGGCCGCATGAAAGATTTCGCCGCCCTCTTCACCGCCGTCGACCAAACCACAAAGACAACGCTCAAGACAAACGCCCTGGCAGAGTTCTTCGCCACCGCGAGTGACGAGGATAAACTCTGGACCATCGCGCTCTTTTCGGGCCGCCGCCCCAAGCGCGCCGTGACCACCACGCAACTGCGCGAATGGGCGGCCGAGGTCGGCAACATCCCGTTGTGGCTGCTGGAGGAAAGCTATCCGATCGTCGGCGATCTGGCCGAAACAATCGCGCTCACCTTGCCGCCCCCCAGCCGCGAAAGCGATCTGCCGCTGACCCATTGGATCACCGAACTCAAGGCACTTGCCGGTCAGGACATCGGCGAGCGAAAGACCCGTATCCTTGACGCGTGGGACCAGCTTGATGCGACCGAGCGCTTCTTGTTCAACAAGCTGATCACCGGCGGTTTTCGCATTGGCGTCAGCCAGAAACTGATGACACGTGCCTTGGCCAAGGCTACAGGTCAGGAGGAGGCCAGCCTTGCGCATCGCCTGATGGGCGGTTGGACGCCCGAAACCACCAGCTTTCATGCGCTGATCGAGGCCGACGACCCAGAGGCTGACGAAAGCCGCCCCTATCCGTTCTACCTCGCCTACCAGTTGGAAGACGGGCCAGAACCGCTCGGTGATACCGGCGATTGGCAGGCGGAATGGAAATGGGACGGCATCCGCGGACAGCTGATCGTGCGGCGCGGTGCGCATCACGTCTGGTCGCGCGGCGAGGAATTGATGACGGACCGCTTTCCCGAATTTGCACGGCTGCGCGATTTCCTGCCCGACGGCACGGTCCTCGATGGCGAGATTGTCGCGTGGGACGGGGCGCAGCCGCATTCCTTCAATACGCTGCAAGCCCGCATTGGCCGCAAGACGGTGCCGAAAAAGCTCCTGGCCGAGGCGCCTGTGGTCCTCATCGCCTATGATCTGCTTGAGGCGGACGGACAGGATTTGCGCGCCCTACCGCTGGAGAATCGCCGCGCGCGAATGGAGGCGCTGCTTGACGACGTGCCGCCAGACGCCCCGATCCGCGCCGCGCCGCCTCTGGCATTCGACACATGGGACGCCCTCGCAGACATCCGCGCCAGCGCGCGCGATCACCGCGCCGAGGGGCTGATGCTCAAACGCAGGGACAGCCCGTATCTTGCCGGTCGCAAGAAAGGCGACTGGTGGAAATGGAAGCTCGATCCTCTGACGGTGGACGCGGTGATGATCTATGCCCAGCAAGGCAGCGGACGACGCGCCAACCTGTTCACCGACTTCACCTTCGCGGTGTGGAACGGCAACGATCTGGTGCCGTTCACCAAAGCCTATTCCGGGCTGACCGACGCCGAATTCCGCAAGATCACCGCATGGGTGCGCAAGAACACGCTGCAACGGTTCGGCCCCGTACGCCAGGTCACACCACACCATGTCTTCGAAATCGCCTTCGAGGGCATTCATGCCTCGCCGCGCCACAAATCCGGCATTGCATTGCGGTTTCCACGCATGTCGCGCTGGCGCCATGACAAGCCGATGCAGGAGGCCAACAGTCTGGACGATCTGAAGGCGCTGCTGGAAACCTACGGCTAAGCCGGGTGTCACTAGCTGCTTTGAACGCTTTGCCCTTGAACCTTCGGCCCTTGGGGCACAGGTTTCACACCAACACATCACAGGAGACACCACATGCTGCGCACGCCCACACCGACCCATGACGCTAACGCCTCCAACGGCAGCAAGGATCTGGGCGACCTGCCGGAATGGGATCTGAGTGACCTTTACGCCTCCGAGGACGCCGCCGAACTCAAGCGCGATCTTGATTGGCTGGAAGAGGCGTGCCGCAGCTTTGCCAATGATTACGAGGGGAAGCTTGCAGGGCTGGACGCGGATGAATTCCTGAACGCGATCCACCGGCACGAAAAGATCGAAAACGTCGCCGGACGGATCATGTCCTACGCCGGTCTGCGCTATTACCAGCTCACAACCGATGCGGATCGGGCCAAGTTCCTGTCTGATCACCAGGAAAAGATCACCGTCTACACGACGCCGCTGGTGTTCTTCACGCTGGAGCTGAACCGGATCGAGGATTCCACCATCGACGCGCTGTTCGAGGAAAACGCCGATCTGGCGCGCTACAAGCCCGCCATCCGCCGCATCCGCGCGATGAAGCCGTATCAGCTGTCCGACGAGATGGAGAAGTTCCTGCACGACATGGGCGTCGTTGGCGACGCGTGGGAGCGCCTGTTTGATGAAACAATCGCCGGGCTGGATTTCGAAGTCGACGGAGAGCCGCTCAACATCGAAGGCGTTCTGAATCTGCTCACCGAGCAGGATCGTTCGGTGCGCGAAGCGGCGTCGCGCGAACTGGCGGCGGTGTTTGCCGAAAACATCAAGATCTTCGCCCGCGTCCACAACACACAGGCCAAGGAAAAAGAGGTCATGGACCGCTGGCGCGGGATGCCATCGGCCCAGACCGGACGCCACCTCAGCAACGATGTGGAACCCGAAGTCGTCGAGGCGCTGCGCGATGCCGTGGTTGCCGCCTACCCCAAGCTGAGCCACCGCTATTACGAACTCAAGCGCAAATGGCTCGGGCTTGAGCGGATGCAGGTCTGGGATCGCAACGCGCCGCTGCCGATGGAGACCACAAGGACCGTGGGCTGGGACGAAGCGCAAGAAACGGTGATGAACGCCTACACCGAATTTGACCCCCGCATGGGCGAGATCGCCAAGCCGTTCTTCACCCAGGGCTGGATCGATGCGGCGGTCAAACCGGGCAAGGCACCGGGCGCGTTTGCCCATCCCACGGTCACCGACGTGCACCCCTACGTGATGCTCAACTACCTCGGCAAACCCCGCGATGTGATGACCCTCGCACATGAGCTGGGCCACGGTGTGCATCAGGTTCTGGCCGCCGATCAGGGCGAGATGCTGGCCTCCACACCGCTCACCCTGGCCGAGACGGCAAGCGTCTTCGGTGAAATGCTTACCTTCCGCCGGATGCTCGACAACGCCAAGAACGACGCCGAAAAGAAGGTGCTTCTCGCCGGCAAGGTCGAGGATATGATCAACACGGTGGTGCGCCAGATCGCGTTTTACGACTTCGAGTGCAAATTGCACGAGGCCCGGCGCGGTGGAGAACTCACACCCGATGACATCAACGCGCTCTGGATGAGCGTGCAGGCCGAGTCTCTTGGGCCGGCATTCGATTTCATGGATGGCTATGAGACCTTCTGGGCCTATATCCCGCATTTCGTGCACTCGCCGTTCTATGTTTACGCCTACGCGTTCGGTGACGGTCTGGTGAATGCGCTTTACGCAGTTTACGAGGAAAACCCCGACGGGTTTCAAGACAAGTATTTCGACATGCTCAAGGCGGGCGGATCAAAACACCACAAGGATCTGCTTG
This sequence comes from Marivita sp. S2033, assembly GCF_046592965.1. Taxonomy (NCBI): domain Bacteria; kingdom Pseudomonadati; phylum Pseudomonadota; class Alphaproteobacteria; order Rhodobacterales; family Roseobacteraceae; genus Marivita; species Marivita sp. S2033. The sequence goes on along the minus strand of NZ_JBISBV010000006.1, from coordinate 184,611 downwards.
CCCCGTTCGGTCTTGATGCCAGCGATCCCGAATTCTGGGACAAGGGGCTGAGCATGATCTCGGGCTTCATCGACGAACTGGAAGCCATGGAAGCGTGACGCGATATTTTCCCGTCGGAGCCTCCGGCGGGGATATTTGAGGCAAGAAGAAAAAGGTAACACCTTCTTAACGGTTCGTCCCGATAATGGACGCACGGTACAGGCGGGGACGCCGATGACCGTGCAAGGAGAAAACCCTCGTGCTTTCTTCGAGGGGCCGTCCCGATCGGGGCGCCCCCTTTCTTCTTGCTGAAAATATCCCTGGGGGAGTCCGCCAACGGCGGACGGGGGCAGCGCCCCCTTGCACGCTCGGACTTGCTCTGGCGGTCACTTCAACTGGCTGTCTTTCGATCCGCGCCGGTTGATGCCGCCGCGCGCCTGAAAGGCGCTGTCGCGTTCCTGCTGGCAGTCGACACACAGTTTCACGCCCGGCAGCGCAAGACGGCGCTTTTCCGGGATCGGTTCCTCGCATTCCGCGCAATGGGTGAGGCTTTCGCCAACCGGTGCCTTGCGTGCTTTCAGGCGCGCGAGTTCATCGTTGATCGACGCGTCGATCTGCTCTTGCACCGCGCCATCGCGTGCCCATCCGCCTGCCATGTCATCCTCCGGATCGTGTTCTTGCCGATCCTCAAAATATGGGGACCGGGCTCTGACTTGGCAAGATCAGCGCACCGGCCCGCTCTTTCCTTTGACCCGGCGCCCGCTATGTCGCAGTCCAAGGAGAGGTCACATGCGCATATTTCTGACAGCAATCTTCATCTCGATCGCCGGACTGGCCCATGCCGCCGCAACCGATCACGTCTTTGCCTCGATTGACGGCGGCGAAATCAATCTGGCGGATTGGCGCGGGCAACCGGTGCTTGTCGTCAACACCGCATCGCGCTGCGCCTACACGCCCCAGTATGACGGGTTGCAAGACTTGTATGACACGTACCGTGCGGATGGATTCGTGGTTCTGGCGGTGCCGTCGAACGATTTTCGCCAGGAACTCGCCTCCGAAGAGCAGGTCAAGGATTTCTGTGCGGTGAATTTCGATCTGGATCTGCCGATGACCATCATCACACCCGTCCGTGGCAGCGAAGCGCATCCGTTTTATCGCTGGCTCAAGGCGGAGACGGGCTTCGAGCCGGGCTGGAATTTCAACAAGGTCTTGATCGGGCCTGACGGCCGCGTCGCGGCGACCTTCGGATCGAACGCGCGACCGATGTCGCGGCCGGTGACCAGCGCGATCACCAGCCTTCTTGAGTGATCAGTTTTGCAGGTAGCGCCAGATATCGTCCTTTAACGCGCCCCGCTTCTTGCGCAGGTCGGTTTCGGCAAGCGAATCCATCGGCTCTACATTGGTTTCGGCGCGATGCACCTGTCGGTTGATCTCGTGATATTCGTCGAACATCCGGGCAAAATGCGCATCCGACTGCTTGAGTTCGCTCATCTTTCCGGCGTGTTCGGGAAATTCTTCGGCAAGTTCATGGGGTGTGTGCGTCATCGTCGGTATCCTCTGTGACTGTGTCAATTCTCAGTCTGACAGAGCGGTGACCGCGTCGCATTGACCCCGATCAAACCGCGCCTCACTTTCGCGCTTTCCGCCATCCGGCAGCGCGCGCTTCGGCTTCGGAGCAGAACCATTTTTCTCCCTTGGTGGCCGAGATGCGGGTCGCGTCGTAATAGTCCTGCCCCGGCACATGGTAGATGCGCACACCCTTGCTGCTGATATTGCCCTTGATCGTGCACGCGGAGTTCAGCGCATTGGGCAACCAGCCGCGTTTTGCGGATGCGGTTTTATCGGGCACCCTGACTGTCTTGGCACCCGTCTCCCCACGGACCTGTACGGAATGTCCCGGCACCTGGCGGGCCGCGCGAAACGCCGACGGCGACATGACGTTCGTGGCGTGCAGCCCGCGCGCCGCGATGGCCGCGCCCTTCTCGGCCAGGTCGTATTCCATGCCGTATCGACGATAGGCAAAGGCAAGACCGGAGGTGACAAGCGTCGCGCCCATGTCGATGCCGTCGATCCGACATGTCGCGACGGTCCGGCCATAGCGGTCGGTGTCGCGGGACTTGCAGATCGCGGATTTCCCCTCGAACAGAGCGCGGGTTTCGCGCTTGACCCAGTCACCGCAGGCCCAGGTCGCGCCGGTGTCATCATCGCACATCTGGTCAAGTTCCGGCGCGTCGATGGCGTGCAGGCGAACGCGTGTGCCGCCGATATCCATCGTGTCGCCATCAATGACATGAACCCGACCCTCTGGCGCGGCGATGGCGGTGGTCGCGAGGCAGAGCGCGGCGGTGATACACAAATTCCTTAACATGCCGTAAATATCGGCGCAGAATCTGGCAATACAATGAAAAGTTGTTGGAAAGGTTAAGCCGGTCGCGGCGTGAGGGCGCTGCCCTCACACTCCCGAGGTATTTCCGGCCCAAAGAAGCCGGGGCGGGATGCCTATTCCCACTCCATCTCCTCGAAGACACGGCCTGCGTTCTTGGTCGCCAGTTCCTCGAACGTGTCAAGATGCGCCCAGTTGGACTGATCGACGTAATAGGCATCACTCAGATCACCACCGGCGTCGATATGGGCGCCGATCTTGGCGCGCAAATCCTTGATGTAATCTGATGTATAGCGGGTCACCTGTGCCATGTTGGTCGGGTGGCCGTGGCCGGGAATGACGTATGTTGCGCCAAGGTCGGTGAACGGGCCATCGAAGGTTTCGATCCAGGCGTCGGTGTCGGTTTCGGGAAAGATCGGCGGCATCCGTTCGTGAAAGGCGATATCGCCTGCGATCACGATGCTCCATTGGGGAATCCAGACCTGCGCATCGCCCGGATCATGCGCCGGGCCAAGGTGCAGAACCTCGATTGTCACGTCGCCCATCTCGACAACGTGTTTGTCCGAGAAGCTGAGATTGGGCACGACGACCTCGGTGCCCTTGGCCTTGTCTTTGTTGTAGCCCTGCATTCCTTGCAGGATGAAATCGCCGTTCTTCTCGACCTCGGCAATGGCATCCTCATGGGCGAGGATATCGACGCCCTGCTCCGCCCAGTAGGAGTTGCCGAGCATGGCGTGGCCCTGCCCGTTCTCGTTGATCACCAGCTTGACCGGCTGGTCGGTGACCGCCTTGATTTCCTCGTGCAGCGCCTTGGCCAGTCGGGCGGAGGCACCGCCATTGATCACCACCACGCCGTCGCCGGTGACGATGAAGCTGAGGTTGTTGTTATGGCCCGAGTTTTCATAGGTCGGCGGCGCAGTCGCGCCGATGGCCGAAAAGACATGCGGGATCACTTCGACGGGTTTGTTGTAAAGCTCCGATTGCGGATACTTGTCGGCAATGTCCTCGCTGGCAAAAGCGGCGGATGCGGTCAGGGTTGCGGCTGTGATGGCTGTCAAACGCATGGGAACCTCCTCTGGGTTGGCCATACATTCACGAATGCGAATAATAAATGCAATCCCTTGCGTGGGGTCGATCTTGCCACCGCCCGCCAGACAGCTACGGTTCGCCCCACGCAACGCCGCACAGGAGGCGCGATATGAGCGATCCCTATAACCCCGAAACCGAGGGCGCACAGATGGCGTTTGACGGGCGCATGGCCTATGCCGACTATCTGGGTCTTGACGCCATCCTGAGCGCGCAACACCCGCTGAGCCGCGCGCATGACGAGATGCTGTTCATCGTCCAGCACCAGACTTCGGAGCTCTGGATGCGGCTTGCGCTGCACGAGCTGCACGCGGCGCGCGACTTGATGGGGCAGGACGATATCCGCCCGGCCTTCAAGCTGCTGGCGCGGGTGACGCGGGTGTTTGAACAGCTGAATTCCGCCTGGGATGTGTTGCGCACCATGACGCCGAGCGATTACACCACGTTCCGCGAGGCATTGGGCCAAAGCTCGGGCTTTCAATCGGCGCAGTATCGCGAGATCGAATTTCTGCTGGGCAACCGCAACCGCGCGATGATCCGCCCCCATGCGCATCGCGCCGAGGTGGCTGCGCGGCTGGAGGCGGAGCTGGAGCGCCCGTCGCTTTACGACTGTGCGCTGGCGCGGCTGGAGCAGGCGGTGGACATCCCGCACGAGGCGCTGACGCGCGACCGCACCCAGCCACATGCGCCAAACAAAGCTGCGCAAGCGGCGTGGGCCAAAGTGTATTGCGATCCGGCGCGCCACTGGGATCTCTACGAACTGGCGGAAAAGCTGGTCGATCTTGAGGATTACTTCCGCCGCTGGCGGTTCAACCATGTCACAACGGTCGAGCGGATCATCGGCCTGAAACGCGGCACCGGCGGCACTGGCGGGGTGTCGTATCTCAAACGCATGCTTGAGGTGGAACTCTTCCCCGATCTCTGGCATCTGCGCACCGATCTCTGATGAAGGACATCTGCATGACCGATTTCACAGCCACGCGCGCCGCGTTTCATCTGCCCGAGGGCATGATCTATCTCGACGGCAATTCCCTTGGCCCCTTGCCCAAGGCCGCGACCGAGCGCGTGGCGCAGGTGGTGCGCGACGAGTGGGGCGACCATCTGATCACCGGCTGGAACGAGTGTGGCTGGATGCAGGCCCCTGCCCGCATGGGCGACCGCATTGGCAAGTTGATCGGCGCCGAGCCGGGGCATGTGGTGGTCGGGGACACCCTGTCGATCAAGGTCTATCAGGCGCTGGCCGCCGCGCTTGATCTCAATCCCGATCGCCGCGTGATCCTGTCGGATACGGGCAATTTCCCCTCCGATTTATATATGGCCGAAGGTCTGATCCGGCTCTTGGGGCCGGAGTATGAGCTGCGGCTGGTCGCGCCGGACAACGTGGCGGAGGCGATTACCGATGATGTGGCGGTGACCATGCTGACCGAAGTGGATTACCGCACCGGGCGTTTGCACGACATGGCCGATCTCACGCGCCGCGCGCATGAGGCGGGCGCGATCACGGTCTGGGATCTGGCCCATTCGGCGGGCGCGCTGCCGGTCGATCTTTCCGGTGCAGAGGCGGATTTCGCGGTGGGGTGCAGCTACAAGTTCCTCAATGGCGGCCCCGGCGCGCCGGCCTTCATCTACGTGGCGCCGCGCCACGCCGAGGCGGCGCAACCGGCCCTGTCGGGATGGCTCGGCCATGACCGCCCGTTTGCGTTCGATCTTGCCTACAGACCCGGCGAGGGCATCGCGCGGATGCGGGTCGGCACGCCGCCCATCGTGCAGATCGCTGCGCTGGAAGCGGCGATGGACGTATGGGACGGGGTCGATATGGGCGATCTGCGCGACCGCTGCATCGCGCTTTCGGAACGCTTCATCGCTGCGGTCGAGGCGGCCTGCCCCGAGATCGAACTGGCCAGCCCGCGCGATCCGCAGCAACGTGGCTCTCAGGTCAGCTTCCGCTTCGAGAACGGCTATGCGGCGATTCAGGCGCTTATCGCGCAAGGGGTGATCGGCGATTTTCGCGCGCCGGACATCATGCGCTTCGGGATCACGCCGCTTTATCTGGGCGAGTCCGAGATCGACGCCGCCGCAGAGGCGATCGCGCGGGTGATTGGCGACGGGCTTTGGAACAAGCCCGAATACCTGGCCCGCAAGGCCGTCACCTGAATTCAGGCGCTCTGGCGCGCCGGCACGCGCGCCCAGTCACGCACGGCGTCGCCAAAGGCATGGAACAAGGGTCGAGACACCGGATCATTGGTGGCGTTCCATTCCGGATGCCACTGCACCGACAAGGTAAATCCCGGCGCGTCCTTGATATAGGTCGCTTCGGGCGTGCCATCGGGCGCGTGGCCGTCGATCACGATCCGCGCACCGGGAGACTTGATCCCCTGTCCGTGCAGCGTGTTCGTCATCACCTCGCGGGCACCGAACAGGCGATGAAACACGCCGCCATCCGTCAGGGTGACGCAGTGGCGCAACGCGAATTTCTCTTCCAGCGTGCCATCGGGCGGCATCCGGTGGTTTTGTCGGCCGGGCAGATCGCGGATCTCGGGGTAAAGCGTGCCACCCATCGCCACATTCACCTCCTGAAAGCCGCGACAGATGCCGAGGAACGGCTGCCCGCGCTCGACACAGGCGCGGATCAGCGGCAGCGTGATCGCATCGCGTGCGCGGTCGAACGCGCCATGCGCCTCGGTCTCGGCCTCGCCATATTCCTCGGGATGCACGTTCGGGCGTCCGCCGGTGAACAGAAAGCCATCGCAAACCGCCATCAACTCTTCCACCGACACAAGGCGCGGATCGGCCGGCACCAGCAACGGCATGCACCCGGACACTTGCGCCACCGCTTCGGAGTTCATCAACCCCCCCGCGTGGGCGGGATATTCATTGTTGATGAGATGCTGGTTGCCGATAATGCCAACGACCGGTCGGGTCATGGACCTCTCCCTCAGATTTCCGCCACCAGTCCGACCGCTTCGATGCCTGCGGTGGCGGCAATCGCGTCATTGTCAGAGCTGTCGCCTGTGACTCCGACCGCCCCCAACACGCGGCCCTTGGCATCGCGCACCAGCACGCCGCCCTTGACCGGGATCACCCGCCCGCCGAACGCGCCATTCACGGCTGTGACGAAGTAGGGCTGTTCTTCGGCGCGCGCATTCTGTGCAGTGCCCCCCATGCCCAGCATGACCGAGCCATAGGCCTTGGCCCGCGCGATCTCGAACCGTCCGGGGCTGGCGCCGTCCTCACGCTCGAACGCCTTGACGTGACCGCCCGGATCAAGCACGACCACCGACAGTGGTTTCATCTCCGCCTCGCGGCCCTTTTCCAGCGTCTTGCGAATGATGGTGCGCGCGCGGCGCAGCGACAGTGATGGCATGTTGGTCTCCCCTCCCTCAGCCGCCCTCAGGCGAACAGATCGTGCGCCAGTTCCAGCGCATCAATCAGAACATCCACTTCTTTTTCCGTATTATAAAGCCCAAAAGACGCGCGGCACGTCGCGGTGACGCCCAAATGATCCATCAACGGCCCGGCGCAGTGATGCCCGGCGCGCACTGCAACGCCCTTCTTGTCGAGAATGGTCGAGACGTCATGCGCATGGCCCGCACCATCGAGCGTAAAGCTGAAGATCGCCGCCTTGTTCGGCGTCGTGCCCTGCACCTGAAGCCAGTTCAGCCCGTCCAGCCGGGTGCGCGCATAGTCGCGCAGACGGGTTTCATGGGCGGCGATGTTCTCCATCCCCAACCCCATCATGTACTCCAGCGCAACGCCAAGGCCGATCTGCTGCACGATGCCGGGGGTGCCCGCCTCGAACATCATCGGCGGGTCGTTCCAGGTGATCTCGTCCTTGTGGACCTCGCGGATCATGTCGCCGCCGCCCATGAAGGGGCGCATCTCGGCCATCCGCTCGCGGCGCATGAAGATCGCGCCAGAGGCGGACGGACCATAGAGCTTGTGTCCGGTGATCGCATAGAAATCGCAGCCCAGATCATCGACCTTGACCGGCATGTGAACCGCCGCCTGACTGCCATCGATCAGCGTAGCGATGCCGCGATCGCGTGCCGCGTCGCAGATGGTTTTGACATCCACCACCGTGCCCAGCACGTTGGACAGATGCGTCACCGCCACCAGTTTGGTGCGCGGCCCCATCGAGTCGATGACCGCTTGCGGATCAAGATAGCCGGTGCTGTCCACATCGATCCACTTGATGACCACCCCCTGCCGCTCGCGCAGGAAATGCCAGGGCACGATATTGGCGTGATGCTCCATCACCGACAGGATGATCTCATCGCCCGCCTTGAGGTTCGGCATCGCCCAGCCATAGGCGACGGTGTTGATCCCCATCGTGGTGCCGGTGTTCATCACGATCTGGCCTTCATCGGCCACGCCAAGGAATTTCGCGATGATCCCGCGCGTTGCCTCGTATTTGTCGGTGGCGAGGTTCGACAGGTAATGCAGCCCGCGATGCACGTTGGCGTATTCGTCGCCATACGCCTGCGTGATCGCGTCGATCACCACTTTGGGCTTTTGCGCGCTTGCCCCATTGTCCAGGTAAACCAGCGGCTTGCCGTTCACTTCGCGCGACAGGATCGGAAAATCCGCGCGTATTTCATCTATGTCATACATATCCAGAAAGCCCTCCGGCTTGCACGCCCAACAGGCTGAATATCACGCTCAGCCCGAGCATCATGCCCACAACAGCCAAGATCAGGATCACCCCTGCCTTGAGCACGCCGCCCGTATCGTGGGCGACAGCGATAAAGTTCACAAAAATCCACACCCCAAGGAGCGACGCCGCAGTGATGACGATCCCCGAAATCATCATGCTGGCGGGCCCAAGCAACACCACAACGCCCTGCACCAGCACGCGCAACGCCTGCAACCAGATCACCAGAATGGCGATATCCGCAAAACTTGCGTTGCCGCCAAGCGGTCGGCCGCACAGCGTCACGGCAACCACCAGTGCCGCGACAGACGCGGCCAGCATCGCGGCGAACACGATCGGGCTGGCCAGCAACGGGCCAAGCATGTCGTCGACCGGCGTGACGAACATCGACAGCGAGAACACCAGCGTGTTCAGAACGATCACAAGCGCGAATGCCAGCCAGAGTACCTGCGACGGCAGCCTGAGCGCCAGCAGCAGCCGCGCCACGTCGCGCGGCGCCATCACCGTGTTCAACGCGAGCCGGAAAAAACCCTCAAAGGTCACGACGCGCTCCCGCGATAGGCGGCCAGCATCCCCGCACCCCAGAACCACAAGAAGACGGCGAACCAGAGACCGCCCACAAGCGTCAATTCGACGCCCGGCCCGATAAATCCGGCGACCAACCCGTGCAGCAGGATCAGCGGGCTTGACGCCAGAAGACTCCAGAACAGCACCAGCCGCGCGTTATAAGACGGCCCCTTGCCGCGAAAAAGCCGCGCGATCCAATGCACGACAAATGCCAATGCATAAAGCAGCAACGGAAGCAGAAACACCGTTCCCATCAGCGTTGTGCTGAGCAACATGTTCAGCTCTTCACCCTGCAAATAGGCGTCGCGCGCCAGCGCAGGCCAGCGCGCGACGAACAGGATCACGCACGCGCCCATCAGGATCGCCAAGGCACGATCCTCGCGCTGGCCGGCGTCAAGCAGACGGCGCATCACCTTGCCGGGGCGTCGGTAGGTGGCCGCGATGTCTCGGGTGAACGGCATAAATCGAACTAGCCGCGCCGGCGCGACAGCCACGCCTCCACCAGAATATTGATCTCGTCCTGAAGCGCCTCGTCCTCGATTTCCATCACCGCTTCCGCGAGGAAGGCGATGGTCAGAAGGTCGGTCGCCGGCCCCTCTTCGATGCCGCGCGACCGCAGGTAAAACAGACCTTCGTCATCAATCGCGCCCGAGGTGGAGCCATGTGAACAGGCCACGTCATCGGCATAGATCTCGAGTTCCGGCTTGGCGAGGAACTGGCTGTCTTCATCCAGCAGCAGCGACTGGCTGATCTGGTAGCCGTCGGTTTTCTGAGCGCCGTCCTTGACAAGGATCTTGCCCTGAAACACACCCGTCGCGCCGTTGCGCAGCACCTTCTTATACACCTGACGGCTTTCGCAATTCACCGCGTCATGGGTGACGAACACCGTGTCGTCATGGTGGAAATCGCCATCACCGACGCAGGCTCCGGCAACATGCGCAATCGCGTTGTCACCTGTCAGTTCGATCACACATTCGTTGCGCGTGAGAACACCATTTGCCGTCAGCGTGAAGGATTTGAATACAGATTCCTCGCCCAGACGGGTAAAGATCGCCGTCGCCGCGCGGCGCTCATGGTCGCGCCCTTGCACCCGAACATGATGGAACGTGCCACCATCCGCGACCTCGACCTCCATCACCTTGTTCAGGCGCGACGCTGCCGGGCCGTTCTCCAACACGGTCAGTTCCGCGCCGCTGTCGATCTTCACAACATGGTGCAAGAACACATCAGAAGCCTCTGATACATGACGATAAATCACGTTGATCGGCTTGGGGCACCTGCCCGTTGCATGGATCAGCACCCCGTCCGCGGCAAAGGCAGTGTTCAACGTCGCCAATGGGCGATGCACCGGGGTCTGTCCGCGCGCTTCAAGAACGCCGTACAAGTCCTTGGCCCAATGGATGTCTTTACTCTCGGCCAGCCGGTCTATCGAGACATGCTCCAAGGCCAGCACGTCGGATGCGTCGGCGTCAAACACACCGTCAACAAAGACGATCTTCAGGCTGTCCACCTCGCCAAACACCGGTGCATCGGTATCCTCGAACACCGCCGCCTTCGGCGCATCGGGTTGCACCAGCGTGTCGGGCCGGGTGTATTTCCAGTACTCATCGCGCGCGTTCGGCAGACCCATCGCCCGCACCCGCGCCACAGCATCCTTGCGCGCCGCATCCGACCAGCCGCCTTGCGGAAGGTCGAGCGCCGCCAGACGCGCCTCTGTCGCGTCCTGCTTGATTTGGGGCAAAGCCATTACACTGCCTCCGCCAGAATGTCCGCATAGCCGTTGTTTTCAACTTCCAGCGCCAGTTCCGGTCCACCCGTTTTGACAATCCGGCCATCGGCCATGATGTGCACAACATCCGGTTTGATGTGATCCAGCAGACGCTGGTAGTGCGTGATCACCAGAAATCCGCGCCCGGCGTCGCGCAGCGCGTTCACGCCGTCCGCAACCAGTTTCATCGCATCCACGTCCAGACCCGAATCCGTTTCGTCCAGAATGCACATCTTCGGCTCCAGCATCGCCATTTGCAGGATCTCGTTGCGCTTTTTCTCGCCGCCCGAAAATCCGACGTTGACGGGACGTTTGAGCATGTCCGCGTCGATCTTCAGCTCTTTCGCACGGGCCCGGATTTCCTTGAGGAAATCGGTCGCCGACATCTCGTCCTGCCCGCGCGCCTTGCGTTGCGCGTTTACCGCTGTGCGCAGAAAGGTCATGTTGCCGACACCGGGAATCTCCACCGGATACTGGAAGGCCAGAAACAGCCCCGCCGCCGCGCGCTCTTCCGGTTCCATCGCGAGGATGTCCTGGCCTTCGAGCGTTGCCGTACCTTCGGTCACCTCATACCCGTCGCGCCCGGACAAGACATAAGACAGGGTCGATTTGCCGGACCCGTTCGGACCCATGATCGCATGCACCTTGCCCGCTTCAACGGTCAGGTCCACACCCTTCAGGATCTTCTTGTCTTCTTCCGCAAGTTCGACATGCAGGTTCTTGATATTCAGCATTTTCTTCCCCTTCAAACGTAGTCTCCGACCGCCCTGCGGTCAGAAGGATTTTGTGTAGAGCGTCAGGATTTCCGTCAGATCGCGCTTCGGCAATTCCGTCGGAACAATTTCGAAGCGCGCCATCCGGTCACGGATTTCGGCCGGTTTGACGAACGCCTCGACGCGGGCATACGATTTGCGCCCAACATAGTCGTCGAAAAGCAGCGTCAGCGGTTTTTCAGTGCGCAGCATCGCAGTTATCAAACAGGCCGCACGAAAGCGTCCGTCAACCATCACCAGATCAGGCGCCTGGAACCCGTCGATGTCCCATACGGAGTTCGGATAGCGGTGATAGCGCGCCCACTCGTCGTCGTTTTTCGGCCGCCCCCATTTGCCGACCTTTCCGATATTGGCGTGATGCATGACGACCGGCGAGCGGCCCGGATTCGCATCAAGATAGCTCTGCATCATGGCGCACCATTTCGCGTCGGATTCGACCGAGTAAATGGTCTTGCCACTCATCTCCGAGGCCAGAACCGTCGAACCGCCGCTGCCATATTCCAGGATCGTCGTGGCGTTCTGATAGTGCGCACGCACCCAGTCACCAACCTCATCCGGAAAGGTCAGGACCGGTCTTTCAATAACGTTGTCTGGCGCTATCACGATCAAAAGCCCTTCTCGACCTAAGTCTAACCCCGATCCGTCAGCACAGCCGTGCCGCTGACCGATACCATCAGCATCGAGTTGCCGACCACCTCGTAATCCAGATCGACGCCGACCACCGCGTTGGCCCCGAGGGCCGAGGCGCGCTGTTCCAACTCGCGCATCGCCACGTCGCGCGCGTCTTGCAGCTTGGCTTCATAGGCGCCCGATCGACCACCGACGATATCGGTGATCGACGCGAACAGATCGCGCACGACGTTCGCGCCCATGATCGCTTCACCGACAACGATGCCCTTGTAGTCGAGGATCTTGTGGCCCTCGATGGAATGTGTGGTCGTGACGATCATCGTTTACGCTCTTTCATCCAGTAATAGATCAGCTGACCCCCGCCATAAACGAGCGCGAAGATCAGCGTGGTGTATGACGCCTCGGCGACGGTCCACATGTCGCCGTCGAAAAACCGAAACGCCGTGTTCAGGCCAAGGAAGACCAGCGCCGCGAAAAGGGTGCCAAGCGCAACGCCCCTCATCAGCCGACCGATCCCTCAAGCGAGATCGCCACAAGCTGCTGCGCTTCCATCGCAAATTCCATCGGCAACGCCTGCAACACATCGCGGCAGAAGCCGTTGACGACCAGCGCCACCGCCTCTTCCTCGTCCATGCCGCGCTGGCGGCAATAGAACAGCTGGTCGTCATCCACCTTGGATGTCGTCGCCTCGTGTTCGACGCGCGAGGAATTGTTCTTGACCTCGATATACGGCACCGTATGCGCCCCGCACTTGTCGCCAATCAGCAAGCTGTCGCACTGCGTGAAATTGCGGCTGTTCTTGGCCTTGGGGTGCATCGACACCAGACCGCGATAGGTGTTCTGCGCGCGGCCCGCACTGATGCCCTTGGACACGATCCGGCTCTTGGTATTCTTGCCCAGATGGATCATCTTGGTGCCGGTATCGGCCTGCTGCATGTTGTTGGTGATGGCGATCGAATAGAACTCGCCCTGGCTGTCGTCGCCGCGCAGGATGCAGGAGGGGTATTTCCATGTCACCGCCGATCCGGTCTCGACCTGCGTCCACATCACCTTGGACCGTGCGCCCCGGCAATCGGCACGCTTGGTGACAAAGTTGTAGATGCCGCCCTTGCCGTTCTCATCACCGGGATACCAGTTCTGGACGGTGGAATACTTCACCTCCGCATCTTCCTCGACTATGATTTCAACAACCGCCGCATGAAGCTGCGCCACGTCGCGCTGCGGTGCGGTACAGCCTTCGAGATAGCTGACGTAAGAGCCCTTGTCGGCAATGATCAGCGTCCGCTCGAACTGGCCGGTGTTCTCCGCGTTGATGCGGAAATAGGTGGAAAGCTCCATCGGGCAGCGCACGCCCGGCGGCACATAGACAAACGATCCGTCGGAAAAGACCGCGGAGTTGAGCGTCGCGTAATAATTGTCAGAGACAGGAACAACGGTGCCAAGATATTTCTTGACGAGCTCAGGATGCTCCTTGATCGCTTCCGAAATCGAGCAGAAGATCACACCGGCGGCGCGCAATTCCTTCTGGAAGGTCGTGCCCACTGAAACGGAGTCAAACACCGCATCGACCGCCACCTTGCGCACTTCCTCGCCGCCGCCGACCCGGCCTTCGGCGGCCGCGCCCTCGGCGCCCTCGACGCCGGCAAGGATCATCTGCTCCTTGAGCGGAATCCCCAGCTTTTCATAGGTCGCCAGCAGCTTGGGATCGACCTCGTCGAGCGACTTGGGTTTCACTTCCATGCTCTTGGGCCGCGCGTAGTAATACTGGTCCTGAAAGTCGATCTCGGGATACTCGACCATCGCCCATTTTGGCTCTTCCTTTTGCAACCAGCGCTCGTATGCCGCCAGCCGCCACTCGGTCATCCATTCGGGTTCTTCGTTCTTCTCCGAGATCAGGCGGACGATATCGGTGTTCAGCCCCTTGGGGGCGTAGTCCATCTCGATATCGGTGTTCCAGCCGTACTTGTAAGCTCCGCCTACCTCGCGCACCGCATCGACGGTCTCCTGATCCACGCCTTCCTTGACGATGGTCTCATTATCCAAAGCAGCCATGCTTGCACCTCTTGATTGCCTCACGCGGCCCGCGCGCGGTGTTTTTCCCATTTCGCCAGCCATGTCTCCACGAACCGGCCCACCTCATCTTCGGTGGTCTCGGGCCCCAGCGACACGCGGATCGCGCTTGCAGCCAGTGCCTCGTCATATCCCATCGCGGTCAACACCGCGCTGGCCTTAACCTTGCCGCTGGAACAGGCGGATCCCGCACTGATCGCGAATCCCGCCAGGTCCATCTGCATCACCTGAGTCTCGCCTTTCCAGCCGGGTGTGACGAAACACGACGTGTTGGGCAACCGTGTCGCCCCTTTCCCGACAAAAATAGTCTCTTTTGCCGCAGCTGCAATAGATGAATTTAGAATGTTTCTAAGTTTTTCCACCCGCGACCAGGTTCCAGCCTCCAGATCGCGCACCGCAGCCTCGGCTGCCGCGCCGAAACCGGCGATCCCGATCACGTTCTCGGTGCCCGACCGGCGGCCCATTTCCTGTCCACCGCCCCTGATACGGGCAGTAATGTCCGTCCCACGCCTGACCACCAACGCGCCAATACCTTTAGGCCCACCCAGCTTATGCGCCGAGATCAGGGCCATCTCGCAGCCCAGCCAGTTGAATGCGACCGGTATCTTGCCAAAGGCTTGGGTGGCATCCACCACGGCCACACCTTGGGGAAGCTGCTGGATGATCCCCGTTTCGGAATTGGCCAGTTGCACCGCCGATCGCGCCGGATCATCCACGCCGACGCGCCCATCCGCGTCGACCGGCAAGCCCGGCGTGATCCAGCTTCGCACCGCATCATGCTCGATGTCCGACCCGCTGAGATCACGCCCGGCGCACGCCAGCGCCGCCGCTTCGGTCGCGCCGGACACAAAGATCACATCCGCGCCGTCCGCCCCGAAGGCCGTCGCCACCTGCGTCCGCGCCCGCTCGACCAGCGCCTTGGCGGCGCGTCCTTCGGCATGAACCGACGACGGGTTGCCCACCACGTCCATTGCCGCGATCATCGCCGCGCGCGCCTCTCTCCGCAAAGGGGTCGTGGCATTGTGATCCAGATAGACCCGCGACATCAGCCAGGTCCCGGCTTCTCTGGTTCAGAAATACCTCGGGGAGCACGAGGGGCTGGCCCCTCGTTCCACCGCAAGCCGCCAGTGCAGCATGACTGCCTCACGTCTCGTCCACCACGGCAAACAGCGTCGGAACCGCCGGACAGGGCGCGAGCCCGTTGTTCACGACATCCGACAACCGGGTCTGGTGCAAAAAGACATAGACATGCGCCGACAACCCCTCCCACAAACGGTTCGTCATCGACTGCGCCCGGCTGCCCGACAACCCGCCCGACGCGCCCGCACCCTTGTGCATCGCATCGACCGTCTCATCGACCGCCGACAGAACATCGACGACACGGATTTCGCTGGCAGGCTTTGCGAGTCGGTAACCGCCGCCCGGCCCACGGACCGAGGCCACCAGCCCGGCGCGGCGCAATTTGACGAACAATTGTTCAAGATAGGGCAACGACACGTCCTGGCGCTGCGCGATATCGCCCAGCGTCACCAACCCGCCCTCCGGCTGGAGCGCGATATCCGCCAGCGCCACCATTGCGTACCGCCCCTTTGTGCTCAGCTTCATGGTCGTCCCTTCCAAGCCCGTTGCGCACAATTGACCTTGGCAGATCAATTGCCTATGTGCGGATAACCAATTCGGGATCGCCCCGGATTTAGAACCGTTCTAAAATGCCTGAGCGAAGTTGTCAAATTTCCACGACACACCGCTCATGCCCCAGTCAGGAGCCACCCCCGCCCATGCCCGAGGTGATTTTTCCCGGACCCGAAGGCCGCCTCGAAGGCCGCTATCATCCGCAAAAAGAAAGCGATGCCCCGATTGCCATCATCCTGCATCCGCATCCGCAATTCGGCGGCACGATGAATAACAAGGTGGTGTATAACCTGCATTATGCCTTTTACAACATGGGCTTCACCGTGCTCCGTTTCAACTTTCGCGGTGTCGGGCGCAGCCAGGGCGAATACGATCAGGGTGTGGGCGAATTGAGTGACGCCGCCTCGGCGCTCGACTACCTGCAATCGATGAACAACAACTCCAAGCATTGCTGGGTCGCGGGCTTCAGTTTCGGTGCGTGGATCGGAATGCAGCTGCTGATGCGCCGGCCTGAAATCACCGGTTTCATCTCGGTCAGCCCGCCGGCGAACATGTATGATTTCTCGTTCCTCGCGCCCTGCCCGTCCTCGGGACTGATCATCAACGGCACCGGAGACCGGGTCGCACCGCCCGCGGACACGACCAATCTCGTTGCCAAGCTGGCCGAGCAGAAGGGCATCACCGTCACCCATACCGAAATCGAAGGCGCGGACCATTTCTTCAAGGAACCGCATATGGACACGATGATCGACCACGTGACCACCTATGTGAAACGCCGCCTCACCGAAAACACCCGTTAAGGATCGCACACATGTCGAAGGTCGAAGACCTCGCAGAAAAGCTCGCCGATGACACGCTCAAGGCGATGAAGCATCTCGACGATGATCGCTTTTTCATGGAGGTGGCCGCCGAGCTCGGTGCCGCATCCACAACGCTGGAAGAGGCCTTCCTGACGGCGATCCGCGTGCGCCTTGCCGAGCGCAGGGCCAGCGCCTTCATCCGCGCGCGGGTTCAGGGGCAATTGAAGGACGAGAATTTCGGGCGCTGACCCCGGATCGAGATCGAAAGCGGGTTTCTTGCTCGCGCCAACCGCTCAACACGCCCAGGGAAAGACATGTCGCACAGCGCCCCATCCCGCACCCTTCTTTTGACCGGCGCCAGCCGCGGGATCGGCCACGCGACCGTCAAGAAATTCGCCTCCGAGGGCTGGCGCGTGATCAGCTGCTCGCGCCAGGCTTTTTCGTCCGATTGCCCCTGGCCCGGTGGCGCGCGAAATCACATTCAGGTCGATCTCAGCGATCCGCAGCAGACGATGCAGGCCGTCGCGACGGTGAAAGAGCGGCTCGAGGGCGGGCGGCTCGATGCGCTGGTGAACAATGCCGGCGTGTCGCCCAAGGGCGAGGACGGCGCGCGACTCAGCACGCTCGACACCGATCTGAGCGATTGGGGCAAGGTGTTTCACGTCAATTTCTTTGCGTCCGTCGTTCTGGGACGCGGCCTCAAGGACGAATTGGCCAAGGCGCGCGGCGCGATCGTGAACGTGACCTCGATCGCCGGCGCGCGGGTTCATCCCTTTGCCGGTGCCGCTTACGCCACATCCAAGGCCGCGCTTGCCGCGCTCACGCGTGAGATGGCGCATGATTTCGGCCCACTCGGCGTGCGCGTCAACGCGATTGCGCCGGGCGAGGTGGAGACCAGCATCCTGAGCGAGGGCACCGACGAGATCGTCGCCGGCCTGCCGATGCGTCGCCTTGGCCAACCAAGCGAAGTGGCGGACGTGATCTTTTTCCTCTGCTCGGACCAGAGCAGCTATGTGTCGGGCACCGAAATCGAGGTGAACGGCGCGCAGCACGTGTGACACGCGGGGCAAGAATCTTCGGACGAAGATTCTTCGGCGTCAGAATTTTCGTTCGAAAATTCTTTGTCCCCGACGGCTAGAAATGAATGGCGCGTCCCCACGCGTCGAGCACGCTTTCATGCATCATCTCCGACAGGGTCGGATGCGGGAACACGGCGTGCATCAGGTCTTCCTCCGTGGTCTCGAGCTGGCGTCCGATCACATAGCCCTGAATGAGCTCGGTCACTTCCGCCCCCACCATATGCGCGCCCAGCAGCGCACCGGTGTTCGCATCGAACACGGTTTTCACAAGCCCCTCCGGTTCGCCCAGGGCAATCGCCTTGCCGTTGCCGATGAACGGAAACCGGCCCACCTTGATGTCATAACCCTGCTCTGTCGCCTGCGCTTCGGTCAGCCCGACGCTGGCGACCTGCGGCTGGCAATAGGTGCAGCCCGCGATGCTGTCGGGTGACACGGCGGGCGGCGTTTGCCCCGCGATCAGTTCGGCCACCATGACGCCCTCGTGGCTGGCCTTGTGCGCAAGCCAGGGAGCGCCTGCAATATCGCCGATGGCATAAAGCCCGTCGATGCCGGTGCGGCACTGCGGATCGGTCACGATATGGCTTCGCTCGACCGTGACGCCCAAATCTTCCAGACCAAGACCTTCGGTATTGCCGACGATGCCGACGGCGGAGATCACCGTGTCGAACTCTGCGGTTTCGACCTTGCCGCCGCTTTCGATATGCGCCGTCACCGTGCCGCTGGCGCGATCCAGCTTCTTGACCATCGCCTTTTCGCGCAGTGTCATGCCTTGCGCTTCGAACTGCTTCTTTGCGAACGCGCTGATCTCGGCGTCTTCGACTGGCAGGATACGGTCCATAACCTCGACCACGGTGGTCTCGGCACCCAGAGCATTGTAAAAACTGGCAAATTCGATGCCGATCGCGCCCGATCCGATGACCAGCAGCTTTTTCGGCATCCGTTTGGGCACCAGCGCATGTTTATAGGTCCAGACCAGATCGCCATCCGCTTCCAGTCCCGGCAACTCACGAGCGCGCGCGCCGGTGGCGATGATGACGTTGCGGGCGCTCAACTCCTCGGTGCCCGTCTCGGTCTTGACCGAGACCTGGCCCTTGGCGGGCAGTGTCGCCTCCCCCATGAAGACCTGAACCTTGTTCTTTTTCAGCAAGTGCCCGACACCGGAATTGAGCTGTTTGGCGATCTTGCGCGAGCGTTTGACAACCGCGTCTAGGTCAAAGCCGATGCCGTCGGCCTTGAGGCCGAATTCCTTGGCGCGGTGCATGAGGTGGAACACTTCGGACGTGCGCAGCATGGCCTTGGTCGGGATGCACCCCCAGTTGAGGCAAATGCCGCCGAGATGTTCGCGCTCGACGATGGCGACACTCAGACCCAACTGCGCGCCACGTATTGCGGCGACATAGCCGCCCGGCCCCGCGCCGATCACGATCATGTCGAAACTCTTGCCCATCGCGCGCTCTCCCTCGGTGATTGCACAAAGCCTAGGCGAAACCGGGATGGCCGACAATGGGGCGGCGGCGTTAGGTCCGAAACGGACCGAATGTTTCGCATGCGAAACAATGCGTCAAGATCGCTGACCCTTTAACGCCTTGTTAACAAAAGCTTTTCACGCCTCGGCCTTCTTCTCCCAGCGCCCCGACGCTTCGGACCAGTATTGTGCCGAACATCCCGCGCCGGTCAGGCTGCGCCATTGGCCGCGCGCGACCTCGACGGCGCGGGCGTCGTTACCGTCAAACAGCACGCAGACCCGTTGCAGCGCCTGCACCTCGTCCGCAGCGACCTCCGCGCCGTCGATTGTCATCACGCATTGCGGCGCGTTTGCCGCGTTTGGTTCGGTTGTCAAAAGAATGGGCTGGTCCGCATCATGCGGGCCGCCCGCCAGACCATGTGGCAGAAACCCGTCTTCCGGCTCCAGCCACAGCTTTTGATCCAGCCAGTCCATGCGTTCGGGATCGGTGCCGCGCACCGCCACCCGCCAGCCCGCAGAGAGCGACTTTGCCAACAGCATCGGCAAGGTCGCCTCCAGCGGCTTTTGCGTCAGGTGATAGAAATACGCGGCCCCCAACTCAGCTCACTCCTTGTTCTCGAACCGGTCAGCGATCAGCCGGTCGAGCGCACGCACGCCCCAGCCGGTTGCGCCTTTGGGCGACAGGTCAAGATCCTTGTCGACATGCGCGACACCGGCGATATCGAGGTGAATCCACGGTGTTTCATCCTTGACGAACCGCTTGAGGAACTGCGCCGCAGTGATCGACCCGGCGGGGCGGCCGCCGACGTTCTTCATATCCGCAACCGGGGATTTCAGCATGTCGTCATAGGCCTGTCCCAGCGGCATCCGCCATGCGCCTTCGGTTTCGGTTTCGGCGGCCTTGAGGAAGGCGGTGACAAGTGGGTCGTCGTTGGAATAGACGGCGGCGTTTTCATGCCCCAGCGCGATGATGCAGGCACCGGTCAGGGTGGCGAGGTCGATCATCGCGGCGGGTTTCTCGGATTCCTGCGCGTGCCACATGACATCGCACAGAACCAGACGGCCCTCGGCGTCGGTGTTGATCACCTCGATCGTGTCGCCCTTCATGGAGGTCACGACGTCACCGGGGCGCACCGCGTTGCCCGAAGGCATGTTTTCGACCAGACCCACCATGCCGACGACATTGGCCTTGGCCTTGCGTTTGGCGATGGCGTGCATGACGCCGGCAACAACGCCCGCGCCCCCCATGTCCATCGTCATGTTCTCCATGCCCGCCGCCGGTTTCAGCGAAATACCCCCGGTGTCGAACACGACGCCCTTGCCGATCAACGCCAAGGGCGCGTCGCCCTTGGTGCCGCCGTTCCAGCGCATCACGGCAACTTTCGACGGGCTGTCAGACCCCTGCCCGACACAAAGCAGCGCACCCATGCCCAGCTTTTCAAGCGCGTCCTCTTCGAGGATGTCGACCTCGACACCCAGATCGCGCAGACCCTCAAGACGGGTTGCGAATTCGCTTGTCGTCAGCACATTGGCCGGCTCGTTCACCAGATTGCGGGTGAAAAGAACCCCTTCCGCAACCGCGCGGCGGGGGGCGAACGCGATTTCGGCGTCTTCGGGATTGGTGCACATCACCGTCACTGCGCCGAGGGGATCCGCTTTCTTGGATCTGTGAGCGTCAAAATCATACCCGCGCAGTGCCAGACCCAGCGCGATTTCGGCGGCGCGCCGTGTGCCTTCGACCAGCACGGTCACTTCGGACCTGTTACCCGCCGCCGCGAGGGCCGCACCGGCCTTGCGCGCGAGATCGGGTGTCGGGCGGCGTGACAGTTTGACGAGATCAAGTGCCTCTGCCGCCATTCCGACCGGCCAGGCCAGCGTCATCACCTTGCCCTCGTCGAGCTTGTCCCACGCCTCTGACGCAACCGCCCGTGCCACCGCGCCCTTGGTCAGCCGGTTGGCGCGGCGCGCACCGGGGCTGAGCTTTTGCTCGGGGGTGATGAAGGCCGCGATGCGGCCCTTGGCCGTGGACAGCCCGTCAAGATCGACAGGCGCAAAGGTGAGTGCGCGAAGTTCCGCCATTTCATGCTCCGTAAATTGGTTCGCGCCTAGGCCTAGCGCCCGTGCGCGCGGTTGACCAGAGGCGGCTTTTCCCCCAAACCCTAGAGGATCGGGCCGCAAGGCCCACTCCATGTCGTGTGAAGGGGTCCGCTGTGCCAAGATTCGACAGATACATGCTGTCGCAACTCATGGTCCTCTTTGGATTTTTCGCGCTGGTGCTGGTGTCCGTCTATTGGGTCAACCGCGCGGTTGTCCTGTTTGACCGCTTGATCGCGGATGGCCATTCTGCGGGTGTCTTCCTCGAATTCTCGGCGTTGAGCCTGCCCAGCGTGATCGCGGTGGTGCTGCCGATGGCGTCATTCGCCGCCGCGGTCTATGTGAGCAACCGGATGATGGGAGATTCGGAGCTCACGGTCGTGCAGGCGACGGGATACAGCCCGTGGCGTTTGGCGCGCCCGGTCTTGGTGTTCGGGGTGATCGTGGCCGTGATGATGTCGGTGCTCACGCATTTTCTGGTGCCCGCCTCGGTCAACCAGCTCAAGGAGCGCGAAGTCGAGATCTCCGGTTCGGTAAGCGCGCGGCTTTTGCGCGAGGGTACGTTCCTGCACCCCGGCCCCGGCGTGACGTTCTTCATCCGCCAGATCACCCCCGAGGGGGAATTGCGCGACGTCTATCTGTCGGACCGGCGGCGCCCCTCGCGCGAAGTGACCTATACCGCCGAGCGCGCCTATGTCGTGCAGGGCGACGAGGGCCCGCGCCTGGTGATGATCAGCGGTCTGGCGCAGACGCTCCAGGTCGAGACCGGAACGTTGTCGACCACACTGTTCACCAATTTCACCTACGATATCAGCAACCTGATCGTTCAGGATCGCGACAAGGACTTGCAGCCGAGACATATGTCGACATGGGATTTGATGACCAGACCGGCCGAGATGGCCGAGATCAGCGGCGATTCCATCGCGCGCATCGGTGAGGAATTGCACGGCAGGTTCCAGCAGGCGCTGCTGGGGCTGGTGGCCGCGTTGATCGGCTTTTCGACCTTGATGACCGGAAGCTTCAGCCGCTTCGGCGTTGGCCGTCAGATCGTGGTTGCGATCTTCTTGCTGGTGGTGGTCAAGCTGGTGGAAAGCGGAGTCAGCGATCCGACACGCAACACTGCGATGCTCTGGCCGCTGGTCTATCTGCCATCGGCGGTCGGGCTGGCGATCTCGGCCTTCTTGCTGCATCTGGCGGCGCGTCCCTTCCGACCGGGGCGCGCTCTTACTGATCCAGAGGCAGCGACATGACCCTGCATCTCTATTTTGCGCGCCGTTTCATGTGGACGTTCCTCGGCATCTTTGCCGTGTTTTTCCTGTTCCAGATGCTGCTTGATCTGGTCGAACAGATCCGGCGCTTTGACGACTCGGTCAGCTTTGGCGAAGTCATGCGTCTGACATTGCTCAACACGCCCGAAGGCATGTACCAGATCCTGCCACTGGTGATGATCCTGTCGGCAATCGCGCTGTTCGTATCGCTGGCGCGCTCTTCGGAACTGGTGGTGATGCGCGCGGCAGGGCGATCCGGTCTGGTCGCGCTGATCGGGCCGGTGTCGGTGGCTGTCATCATCGGCGGGCTTGCCGTGGCGATGGGCAATCCGATTGTGGCAGCGACATCGAAGGCATATTCGGACTTGCGCGAAACCTACCGCAACGGGGGCACCTCGGCGCTGTCGATCGGGGCCGAGGGGCTGTGGTTGCGCCAGTCCGATCCGCGCGGCCAGACGGTGATCCGTGCGGCGCGCGCCAATGCGACCGGCACCGTTCTTTATGACGTGATGTTCGTCGCCTACGCAGAAGACGCCGGCCCGGTGCGCCGCATCGAGGCCGAGGAGGCCGAATTGAACCCCGGCGCATGGTCGCTGACGAACGCCAAGGTCTGGCCGCTCGAGGCCGGGGTCAACCCCGAAACCAATGCAGAGCAATACGATGAACTGACCGTTTCCTCGACCCTGACCGAAGACAGCATCAAGGACAGGTTCGGCCGCCCGTCCGCTATCTCGGTCTGGGATTTGCGCGGCTATATCACCGATCTCGAAGACGCGGGCTTTTCGGCGCGCCGCCACGCGGTCTGGCTCCAGATGGAAATGGCGCGGCCGGTGTTCCTGTTGTCGATGGTCCTGATCGGCGCGGCCTTCACCATGCGCCACAGCCGGATGGGCGGCACCGGGATTGGCGTGTTGACGGCGGTGTTGCTGGGCTTCTCGCTCTACTATGTGCGCAACTTTGCGCAAATCCTTGGCGAAAACGGCCAGTTGAACCCGCTGGTCGCCGCGTGGGCGCCGCCCCTGGCGTCGGTGCTGCTGGCGCTGGGATTGATCCTGCAACGGGAGGACGGGTGATGTGGCGCGCACTGTTGGCTGCCGTCGGTGTGGCGCTGATCCTGTCGCCATCCGCGTCGGCACAATCGGACGACGTTGTGCTGCTGGCGGATTCCGTGCTGGTGCAGGAGGGTGGCGACAAGCTGATCGCAACCGGAAACGTCGAGGCGTTGAGCGGCGGCATGCGGATGACAGCCGCAACCGTGATCTATGATCGCGCCACGAACACGCTCGACATTCAGGGGCCCATTCGGATCACCGATCCGGAAGGCAACATCCTGACCGCGACGCAAGCCGAACTGGATCAGGGGTTCCAGAACGGCTTGTTGGACAGCGCCCGGTTCGTACTGGACGAGCAGTTGCAGATCGCCTCCGCACGCGCCGCGCGGGTTGACGGGCGCTATACCGCGATGAGCCAGATTGCCGCCACGTCCTGTCAGGTGTGCGGCAGCGACGACCCCCCGCTCTGGGCGATCCGCGCAAGCCGCGTGGTGCACGACGCCGAGGAGCGCCAGATTTATTTCGACGATGCCCAATTACGGGTGCTGGGCGTGCCGGTGTTCTATATCCCCCATATGCGCCTGCCCGACCCGACTTTGAAGCGCGCGCGCGGCTTTCTGATTCCGGAACTCAAAACCTCCAGCCTGCTGGGGTTTGGAATCAAGCTGCCCTATTTCATCCCGATCGGCGATCATGCGGATCTGACGCTCACGCCCTATCTGTCCTCGATCACGCGCACGCTTGAACTGCGCTACCGTCAGGCGTTTCGTACCGGCGACCTCAAGATCAACGGTGCGGTCAGCCGCGATACGCTGCTGGACGACGATCTGCGCGGGCTGCTTTTTGCCGAAGGCGCGTTCAGCCTGCCGCGCGATTTCCGTCTGACCTTCGACATCGAAGCGGTGACCGACGATGCCTATCTCAACGACTATAACAACGATTTCAAGAAAGACCGGCTGGACAGCGCGATCACCCTGTCGCGCACCAAGCGGGACAGTTTCTTTTCCACCGGCGCAATCCATTACGAAAGCCTGACAGACGGCGAAAACAATGCCACCCAGCCGACGATCATCGGCAACCTGCGCTACAGCCGGCGGTTTTTTCCCAAGCGCGTGGGCGGTGAAGTGCGGCTTGGTTTCGATCTGCACGGGCATTACCGCTACTCCGACCTTGATATCGACAGCAGCGATTCCGATAACGTGGTCGACGGGCGCGATGTGGCGCGCGCCAATCTTGACCTCAGCTGGCGCGATCGCTGGACGCTGCCGGGCGGCCTGCGCGCGGGGGCTGTGGCGAAGGTCTCCGTGGACCGGTTTCTGGTGCGCCAGGACGCGGTGGCCGAAGGCGATTACACCGAAGTGACCCCCGCCGGGTCGCTCGAACTGCGCTGGCCCTGGACCAGAACCGACCAGAACGGCGCGCGGGTGCTGCTCGAACCGGTGGCCCAGGTGGGCTGGATCGGCGGCGAACGGACCGGCGTGCCGAACGACGAAAGCACGCGGGTGGAGTTTGACGAGGGCAACCTGTTGTCGCTGTCGCGATTCCCGGTCGCCGACCGCCGCGAACGTGGCTTGATCGGAGCGGCGGGGCTTAGATGGATGCGCGAGGATCCCGATGGCTGGCGCGCTGCATTGACGGTGGGCCGCGTCTGGCGCGAGGATCTGGACGGCGATGTCTCGCGCTCCTCGGGGCTCGACAGCGAAACCTCGGACTGGCTGGTGTCGGGCCAGTTCTCGCACACGACCGGAATCCAGCTGCTCGCACGGGGGCTTTATGACATGGTCGACAGCCGCTTTACCAAGGCCGAAATGCGCGCCAACCTGAACCGCGAGCGCTATGCGCTGGGTGCGTCCTATATCCTGTTGACCACGGATGCCGCCGAAGACCGCGCGGATGCGCAATCGCAGTGGCGACTGAACGCGCGCTACAATGTCGACCGTCACTGGACCGCGACAAGCAACACCCGCTATGACATCGCGGAGGGGCAATTCCTGCACGCGGGGCTGGGTGCCGAGTATCGCAACGAATGTGTCGTGGTGGACTTTTCGGTCTCGCGCAGCTTTGCCTCTTCCTCTAACCTGAACCCATCTACCGATTTCGGCCTGACCGTCGCGCTGACTGGATTCAGCACCGGCGGCAGTGGCAAGGAGTACCGTCGTTCATGCAACCAATGAGCATTTTCACCCGCAAACTGGGGGCGCTTGCCCTTGGCCTGACGCTGGCGCTTGGCCCCGTGACCGCCGGAGCGCAAAACATGTTCGCGCCCGCGATCCGGATCAATGACAGCGTGGTCACCGCCTACGAGCTTGAACAGCGGGCGCGGATGTTGACGGTGCTGAGCGCGCCGGGGAATGTGCAAACGCTGGCCCGCGAGCAGTTGATCGACGACCGGCTGCGCCTGCAGGCTGCCGAGGCCGCGGGGATCGATCCCTCCGAGGAAGAGGTGCTGGACGGCATGACCGAATTTGCCGGTCGCGCCAACCTGAGCCGGGAGGAGTTTATTCAGGCTCTGGCGGGGAGCGGCGTGGCGGAGCAGACCTTCCGCGACTTCGTGCGCGCCGGTTTGAGCTGGCGGCTGCTGGTGCAGGCAAGGTTCGCCGGGCGGGTGAACCTGACCGACACCGAGATCGACCGCGCCTTGGGAGCGGCTGGCGGGTCGTCGGTGCGGGTGCTGTTGTCGGAAATCATCATGCCGGCCCCCCCGGGGCAGGCCGACGCGGTGCGCGAGCGTGCCGAGCGGATCAGCCAGATCACCTCCGAGGCGGCGTTCTCGTCCGAGGCGCGACGCTATTCCGCCACTGCGACCAAACAGGCGGGCGGACGGTTGCCCTGGCAAAACCTCGAGGATCTGCCGCCGGTGCTGCGTCCGCTGGTGCTGGCCCTGTCGCCCGGTCAGGTGACCGATCCGATCCCGATTCCCAATGCGGTCGCGCTGTTCCAACTGCGCGACATCGAGGAGACCGGCTACAAAGCTGCGACCTACTCGGCCATCGAATACGCCGCCTATTATCTGCCCGGCGGGCGCAGCGCCGCCACGCTGGCGCAAGCGCGCGTGTTGGAAAGCAAGCTGGATCGCTGCGACGATCTTTACGGCGTTGCCCAAGGCCAACCGGCCGGGGTTTTGGAACGACAGACGCTGCCGCCATCCGACATTCCCACCGACGTGGCGTTCGAGCTTTCAAAGCTTGATCCCGGCGAGGTGTCGACGGCGTTGACGCGCTCGAACGGGCAAACGCTGATGTTCCTGATGCTGTGTGGCCGCACCGCCGAAGTGAACGAGGATGTGGACCGCGACCAGTTCGCGCTTGGCTTGCGCAATCAACGGTTCCAGTCGCTTGCGGAAAGCTACCTGGCACAGCTGCGCGCCGATGCCCGTATCCGAACGCAATGACGCCCGCGCCGATTGCCCTGACGGTCGGTGAGCCAGCCGGTATCGGCCCCGAGCTCGCGGTGGCCGCGTGGCAATCCCTGCGCGGCGAGGTGCCGTTTTTCCTGATCGGAGACCCCGCGCATTTGCCCGACGGTGCGCAATGGGTCGAGATTGCGGCGCCCGACGAGGTGGACACCGACCGCGCAGCGCTGCCGGTGCTGGTGCATCGCTTCGAGGGGCCGCGCATTCCGGGCGCACCGCACGCTGCGCAGGCCAAGGGCGTGGTCGCGGTGATCGAACGGGCGGTGGCATTGGCGTCGAGCGGCAAGGCCGGCGGCATCTGCACCCTGCCCATTCACAAGCAGGCGTTGCAGGAAGGTGCGGCGTTCGGCTTTCCCGGTCACACCGAGTTTCTGGCGCATCTGTGCGAGACGCCGGACGTGGTGATGATGCTGGCCAGTCCGGCACTGCGGGTGGTGCCGGTCACGATCCACATTCCGTTGGCCGAGGTCAAACACGCGCTGACGCCGGAGCTGATCGAAACCCGCATTCGCATCACCCATCTGGCGCTGCGATCGCAATTCGGGATCGCAGCGCCGCGTCTTGCCGTGGCCGGGTTGAACCCGCATGCGGGCGAAGGCGGGCGCATGGGGCGCGAAGAGATCGATGTGATCACTCCGGTTCTGGAGGCCTTGCGCGCCGAGGGGATGGACATTGCCGGACCGCTGTCGGCGGATACGATGTTTCACGCCGCCGCGCGCGCCACCTATGATGCGGCGATCTGCATGTATCACGATCAGGCGCTGATCCCGATCAAGACCCTCGATTTCGACCGCGGCGTGAATGTGACGCTGGGTTTGCCGATCGTGCGCACGTCGCCCGATCACGGCACGGCGTTCGATATCGCCGGCACCGGCAAGGCAAACCCGACCTCCACGGTTGAGGCATTGCGGATGGCGTGGGCGCTGTCGCGGCCGCACCAGAGTGGGGGCCAGCCCCCACACCCCCGGGATATTTCGGGCAAGAAGAAGACATGAGCGCGATTGATGATCTTCCGCCGTTGCGAGAGGTGATTGCGAGCCACGGGCTGAGTGCGCGCAAGGCGCTTGGGCAGAACTTTCTGCTGGATCTGAACCTGACGGCCAAGATCGCGCGGCAAGCGGGCGATCTGCGCGGCACCGATGTTCTGGAGGTTGGCCCTGGCCCCGGTGGCTTGACGCGCGGGTTGCTGTCGGAAGGCGCACGCCGGGTGCTGGCGGTCGAGAAGGATCCGCGATGTCTGCCGGCGCTGGCAGAGATTGCCGCGGCCTATCCCGGCCGCCTTGAGGTGATCGAGGGCGATGCTTTGGCGATCAATGCGCTGGAGCGGCTCACGCCGCCGATCGCGATCTGCGCCAACCTGCCCTACAATGTGGGCACCGAGCTGTTGGTGCGGTGGTTGACGCCGCCAAGCTGGCCGCCGGTGTGGGACAGTCTGACGTTGATGTTTCAGAAGGAAGTGGCTGAACGGATCGTCGCGCAGCCCGGATCAAAGGCCTATGGCCGGCTGGCCATATTGGCGCAGTGGCGATGCGACGTTCAGATCGCGATGCATCTGCCCCCCGAAGCGTTCACGCCGCCGCCCAAGGTGAGTTCGGCTGTCGTGCATCTGCGCGCCCTGCCCGAACCGCGATTTGATGCGGACGCCAAAACGTTGGAACGGGTGGTTGCAGCCGGATTCAACCAGCGCCGCAAGATGTTGCGCGCGTCGTTGAAAAGCCTGTCACCTCAGATCGAGGACCACCTCGTTGCGGTCGGGATCGCGCCCACAGAGCGGGCGGAGCAGGTGTCGGTGGAAGGGTTTTGCGCCCTCGCCCGGCGGCTGGCGTGATCCAAGCGGCACACCGCCGCTGAACGTTATTCCGCCGCGTCGGGTGTGGAGGTTTCGTTGTCTGCCCCGGATTTGGAGTCGGCCTTGGGTTCGGGCTTCTTGCGCGGCTTGCGCGGTGCACGCGGCTTCTTTGGCTTGTCGTCGGCCTTGGCTTCCGGCGTATCGACCAATCCGCTGTCAGAGGGCTGATCGGCATCGACGATCTCGGGCTGCGGCGCGCCGGAGGGATCGTCGGTCTGCTGCTGGGTCTGTGCGGCGCGTTCGGCGTCACGCTGCGCCTGGCGTTCGCGGTTTTCGCGTTCCTGCTGTTCGCGGCGTGCGTCTTGCTCGCGCTGCGCCTCCGAGAGCATCCGCATGTAATGCTCTGCGTGTTGCTGGAAGTTCTCGGCGTTCACACGGTCATTGCTCAGCTGTGCATCGCGCGCCAACTGGTTGTATTTGTCAATGATCTGCTGCGGCGTGCCGCGCACCTTGCCCTCGGGACCGGAGCTGTCGAACACCCGGTTGACGACATTGCCGACGGTATTGGAGCGGTTGCGGTTCGACTTGTTCCGCGGACGTTTGTTGGAAGAGCGCATATTTGACTTTTCAGCCTTCTTTCAGCTGTTTTTGCGATTGCATTGTGCGCTTTGTGCGCGTTGGGTGTTTGCAATAGCATCCATATTTTGGCTTACATCGCGTGAGAGGGGTCAGACCAGCCTCAACCGACGCGATACCCTGAGTAACCATGTCCGGGACGTTGGCACAAGGGTATTATAGGCAAAAAACGAGTCAACTCATCAAAAATCAACGCGTTCATGGCGATTTTATGCCGGAAACGACCCGATCCCGGCCATCAAGGTCGCGATGGATGGCGATTTCTTGCAGGCCGTTCCGTTCAAAAAGCCCCGACACTGCGGCGGCCTGGGATGGTCCGATCTCGACCAGGAGGCGGCCATTCGGGGCGAGGAAACGGGGCGCGTCGCGCGCGATCGTACGATAGGCGGATAGGCCATCGGCCCCGTCGGTGAGCGCCATTTGCGGCTCGTGCGACAACTCGGGCGCCAGCGAAGACATTTCATCGAGCGCGATATAGGGTGGGTTCGACACGATCAGGTCAAAGATGCCGGTGACATCCGAGAACCAGTCCGAGCGCTGCCACGAGACGCGCTCTGTCACTCCGACGATGCCGGCGTTCTTGCGCGCGACCGTGAGGGCGGCGTCCGACAGATCGGTGCCGAGTCCCCTCGCTTGCGGTCGTTCGTGCAGCAGCGACAGCACGATGCAACCGGACCCGGTGCCAAGGTCGAGAACTGATGTAAACGGCCCGGTCAGAGCGGTTTCGATCAGGGTTTCGGTGTCGGGGCGTGGATCGAGCACATCCGCTGTGACGGCAAATTCGTGCATCCAGAACGCGCGTTTGCCGGTGATGTGGCTGATCGGTTCGCGCTGCACCCGGCGTTGCACCAGTTGGTTCAGTCGCGCGATCTGGGTGTCGTCAAGCGGCGTCCAGGGGGGTGCGTCGCCCTGCACCACATCCATCAGCGCGCTGGCGTCGCGGGCCGGACTGGGTGATCCGGCCAACTCCAGCTTGCGCCGCATGTCGCGAAGCGTCGCGTCCGGATCGTGGCTCATGCCATTTCGGCCAGCATCGTCGCCTGTGCGTCCGCGGTCAGCGCGTCGATGATCTCGTCCAGATCGCCTGCCATGACTGCATCGAGTTTGTAGAGCGTGAGGCCGATGCGATGGTCGGTCAGCCGTCCCTGGGGAAAGTTGTAGGTGCGGATACGCTCGGAGCGATCGCCCGAGCCGACCTGGCTTTTGCGGCTGGCGGAGCGTTCGTCATCGACCTTTTGCCGCTCGAGATCGAACAGCCGGGTGCGCAGCACCTGCATGGCGATCTCGCGGTTGCGGTGTTGGGATTTCTCGGAGCTGGTGACGACGATACCGCTGGGGATGTGGGTGATGCGCACGGCCGAATCGGTGGTGTTGACGTGCTGACCGCCCGCGCCGGAGCTGCGCATGGTGTCGATGCGCAGATCATTCGCGTTGATCTGGATGTCCACGTCCTCGGCCTCGGGCAAGACGGCGACGGTGGCGGCGGAGGTGTGGATGCGCCCACCCGATTCGGTTTCCGGCACCCGCTGGACGCGGTGGACGCCGGATTCAAACTTCAGCCGCGCAAAGACGTTTTCGCCCTTGATATGGGCCACGACTTCCTTGATGCCGCCGATCTCGGTCGCCTGCTCTTCGATGATCTCGAACTGCCAGCCGCGCGCCTCGGAGTAGCGTTGATACATGCGCAGCAGGTCTCCGGCGAAGAGCGCGGCCTCTTCACCGCCGGTGCCGGGGCGGATTTCAAGCATGGCGGGGCGCGCGTCGGCCTTGTCTCGGGGGAGAAGGGCCAGTTGCAGCGCGCGTTCCACCTTCGGCAGGCGCGCCTTGAGCACCGGCAGTTCCTCTTGCGCCAATTCGCGCATTTCCGGATCGGAGAGCATTGCCTCTGCTTCGGCCAGCCCGTCGCGAACGCGGTGCCATTCGGCGATCTGTTCCACGACCGGCTTGAGGTCGGAATACTCCTTGCCCAAAGCCGCAATATCGCCGGACCCTTCGGCCATCTGGGCTTCAAGGTATTCGAAACGTGCGGTGATTTGGCGGAGGCGGTCTTCTGGGATCATGCGGTTCTGTCGGTCATCGGCGCTGCGTGGTCAAGACCTATCCCTGCTGCGCGCGCAACATCTGAAGCCAGCCATCGACGCGTTCCCTGTTCACACCCATGTCGGACTGGCCGAATCGCAGGCGTGCATAAAGCTTGAGCACGTCTTCGTCTTTCATCACCGTGGTGTAATCGGGAAATCCCATCCATTGCGAGCGGGTGACGTAAGTGACCATGCCGTCGTCAACGCTGCCGGCCAGCACTTCGGTGCGCGGCGTGGCGAGGATGATGCGATCAAGCTCCTGAAAGGTGGTGTCAGTGGCGGGGATGCGGCGCCGCACACCCCCGGCAAGATCCTGATCGGAGGTGACCTTGGGATCGACATGCCAGACCGCAGGATCCGAAGGTGCCAGCCTGATCCAAGCAAGACCTGCGACAACAATCAGAATAATTGCCCAGAAAATCATCTTCACGACGCCTCTTTCCTCGCCTCAGTCAGAGCACCCGCCCCGATCGTCACGCCTAAGACATTCAGCCGCGGCGGGTCCAGCCCCAGAGGCTGAGAATTTCGGTGGCCACATGCGCCCCCGCAATCGCGGTTGCGCCCGTTGTATCGTATGGAGGGCTGACCTCAACCACATCACCACCCATCAACTCTATGCCGGCGATATTCCGCAGGATAGCGGCCATGTCGGCACTTGACGGGCCGCCCCAAACCGGCGTTCCGGTGCCGGGCGCGAAGGCCGGATCGAGGCAGTCGATGTCGAAGGTGAGGTAGGTCGGGTAATCCTTCAGGATTTCGCAGATTTTTCCGGCGACCGCCTCTGGCCCGATCCGGTGCATCTCGCGGGCGTCGATGATGTTGAAGCCCAGCGTGTCGGGATTGTCGGTGCGGATGCCCACCTGAACCGAGCGGGCCGGGTCCACCAGACCCAGCTTGACCGCCTTGTAGAGGAACGTGCCGTGATCGATGCGGTCCATGTCGTCATCCGCCCATGTGTCGGAATGGGCGTCGAACTGCAAAAGCGACAGGGGGCCGTATTTCTCGGCATAGGCTTCGAGGATCGGCAGGGTTATGGAGTGATCGCCCCCTAGCGTCACGGTGGCGGTGTCGGTGGCGAGGATGTCGGCGATGTGGTTTTTGAGTGTTTCGGGGAATTCATATGTTTTCGCGTAATCGAAGGCCAGATCGCCGTAATCGGCAATCGCGAATTCTTCGAGCACATTGTAGCCCCAGCCATAGGGCATGTCATAGGGTTGCAGGCTCGACGCCTCGCGGATGGCACGCGGGCCGAACCGCGTGCCGGTGCGGTTGGTGACGGCCTGATCGAACGGGACGCCGGTGATCGCCACATCGACGCCGGACAAATCCTTGGTGTATTTTCGCCGCAGGAACGACGTCGCGCCGGCAAAGGCGTTTTCGAAACTGCCACCCTTGAGGTCGTCGCGCGTGAAAGCGTGGTCAATCTGTGTCTTGGCGTCTTCCAGTCCCATATTCTATGTCCCGTGCCGTGT
Source organism: Marivita sp. S2033 (assembly GCF_046592965.1). NCBI lineage: Bacteria > Pseudomonadati > Pseudomonadota > Alphaproteobacteria > Rhodobacterales > Roseobacteraceae > Marivita > Marivita sp. S2033. The sequence continues at coordinate 151,924 of NZ_JBISBV010000006.1, read as the reverse complement.
TTCGATGAGGCGCGCAAAGAAGGACGCGCCGATGGGGGCCACCTCGTCGTTGAAGTTGAAGGCCGGATGGTGACAGGACGGCCCGATCCCCTGCCCCAGCATCAGGTAACTGCCGGGCCGCGCCTCAAGCATGTAGGAAAAGTCCTCGGCCCCCATCTCCGGGCTGCGATTGGCGTCCACACGTGCCTCTCCGACGATGCCTTCGGCCACCTGGGCCGCGAACGCCGTCTGGTCTGCGTGGTTCACCGTGGCGGGATAGTTGCGCATGTAATCGAGCGTCGCCTCGACGCCGTAGCTGGCCGCTTGCCCGGCGACGATCTCATGGAAGCGGGCTTCGACCATGTCGCGCAGATCGGCATCGAAGCTGCGCACCGTGCCCGCGAGGCGCATGGTTTCGGGAATGACGTTCGTTGCGCTGCCGCCCTGCACGATGGTCAGCGACACCACCAGCGGCAAACGCGGATCGGCGTTGCGCGAGGCAATGGTTTGCAGCGCCTGCCCGATGGCCAGTCCGCACGGCACCGGATCGAGCGTTTGATGCGGAAAGGCGGCATGACCGCCCTTGCCCTTGATCGTGATCTCAAAATCATCCACCGCCGCCATCATCGGACCCGAACACGTGCTGAACGTGCCCTCTTCCGAGAACGGATCGGTGTGCAGCGCATACACTTCCTCGATGCCGAACCGCTCCATGATGCCTTCCTCGACCATCATGCGCCCGCCGCCCACGGTTTCCTCGGCTGGCTGAAAGATCAGCGCCACGGTGCCTTTGAACTTGAGAGTCTCGGCAAGGTAACGCGCCGCGCCCAAGAGCATCGTGGTGTGGCCGTCATGGCCGCAGGCGTGCATCTTGCCGGAAACGGTCGACGCATAATCGACACCGGTTTCCTCAAGGATCGGCAGCGCATCCATATCGGCGCGCAGGCCCGTCACCGGCCCGTCGCCCTGACCCCGGATCAGCGCAACGACGCCGGACTCTGCAATCCCTTCGTGAATCTCATCCACCCCGAAGCTGCGCAGTTTCTCAACAACGAACGCCGCAGTCTGATGGCAATCAAGGCTCAACTCGGGATGCATGTGCAAATGCCGCCGCCAGCCGGTCATGTCGTCTGCAAAATTACCGATCCGGTTGATGATGGCCATGACTGGACTCCCTCGGCCTGATGCCGCATCCCTGCATCTAATCCCTAAGCACAGAGGCCTGCAATGTCCGATGACCTGATCCACGACTCCCAAGGCGGGATGCCCCGGCTGCTGGAGATCATGCGCCGCTTGCGTGATCCCGACGCCGGATGCCCGTGGGACATCGAACAGGATTTCGCCTCCATCGCCCCCTACACGATCGAGGAAGCCTACGAGGTGGCAGACGCGATTGAGCGTGAGGCATGGGGCGAATTGAAGGGCGAATTGGGCGATCTGCTGCTGCAATCGGTCTATCACACGCAGATGGCCGAGGAAGCCGGGTTGTTCACCTTCGACGACGTCGCGAATGCAATCTCCGACAAGATGGTGGCGCGACATCCGCATGTGTTCGGCGATGAAAGCCGCGACAAATCGGCGGAACAGCAGGTTCAGGACTGGGAAAAGATCAAAGCCGCCGAGCGCGCTGGCAAGGCGGAAACCGGCGTGCTGGACGGGGTGGCCCAGGGCCTGCCCGCCCTGACGCGGGCGATCAAGCTGCAAAACCGAGCCGCGCGCGTCAGCTTCGACTGGCCCTCAAGCGACGACGTTCTGGAGAAGATCGTCGAGGAGGCGCAAGAGGTGCGCGAGGCCGAAACAGAGGCGGACCGGTTCGAGGAATTCGGCGATCTGCTGTTCGTGATGGTCAATCTGGGCCGTCACATGGGTCTTGACCCCGAAGCGGCCTTGCGCGCGGCGAACGGAAAATTCACCCGTCGGTTCGAGAGCATCGAGGCGGCACTGGCGGCGAAGGGGAAGACTCCGGCTGAAAGCGATCTGGCCGAGATGGATGCGTTCTGGGATGCGGCAAAGCTGGCTGAGAAGCAGGCTTGATCGGTCGAGATCGGACCCTTGATGGCGCAAAGAACGGAATAGTTCATCCGGGCGCAGGGAAAGGCGGGTCCGAGCCGTTGTTGCCGCGCTCCTGCATCGCGGCTACGGAGTTTGTGAGACTGGAAAACGGCGATTTTCGCGGACGTTCCGAGAACGAGGGTTTTTAGAACAGATCGCTATCAGGCTACGGCAAACAGCTTCTCAAATTCCTGCGCACCAACCTTGCTGAATGTTACTACGCGGGACTTCTGGTCTCGCTTCGCCCAAGACAGGTCTTCGAAACGCCTCAGGAAGGCACGGCCAAGGCTTCCCGCCAAATGTGACCTGCGTTCGCTCCAATCCAGACACTCGCGGCAAAGCGGTGTCCGGTTGCTTCGCAAACCATCGAGGTCGATCTGGAAGTCTGCCGCAAAATTTGCGCCGCTCACGGTCAGGCTCAGATCGTCACCAAACAGAGCAAGGTGCCTTTGCGCCATCAGACTATCGAACAGTTGCGTTCCCATATCTCCGGCGAGATGGTTGTAGCAGACACGCGCTTTGCGCAGCTCGGTATCTTTGGGGCCAGTGCGCTTGCGCAAATGTCCTGATCCGGCGGCGAGACCCATGAGACCTTCCAGAACATGGGCCACATCATCACTGGCCAGCGAAAAGTACTTGTGCCGCCCTTGTTTGCGGGGGCGCAGCAAGCCGCCGTAGTCAAGTTTCGACAGATGCGAACTGGCAGTCTGGATGGTCACGCCCGCCTCTTCGGCCAGCTCACTCACGGTCAATGCCTTACCGCTCATCAAAGCAGTCAGCATGTTCGCACGAGCCGGATCACCGATCAGCGCGGCGATGTGAGCGATGTCAGGACCTTCTTTCATAGTTCGAGCGTAATCGAAGCATTTTCTCACGGCAACAGGATAGAAATGGCTCAACAGTTTTGAAAAGGAGCCTGCAATGCTGACCTGTGTGATCCGCTACCAAATCGACCCGACAAAGAAAGTCCAGTTTGGGGAATATGCGCGCAATTGGGGGCAGGCGATCCCCCGCTGCGGTGCCGACCTGATCGGATATTTCGCGCCCCACGAAGGGTCCAGCACATTGGCCTACGGCATCTACAATGTGAAAAGTCTCGCCGACTATGAAGCTTATCGTGCCAGACTAGCCGATGATCCGCTTGGGCGCGAAAATTATGAGTTTGCCCAAAAAGAGAAGTTTCTTCTGCGCGAGGACCGCACGTTTCTGAAACTTATTTCCACGCCTCACGGCCCGATTGCGCCCCGATGATTGCCGTTATTTTTGAAGTTGAGCCTGCGGACGGCCGCAAGGATGAATATCTTGATATCGCAGCCGAAATGCGCCCGATGCTTGACCAGATCGAGGGCTTCATCTCGGTCGAGCGATTTCAAAGCCTGACCGACCCGCGCAAGGTTCTGTCGCTATCGTTCTTTGAGGATGAGGCCGCAATCGCACGGTGGCGCACGCTCAACGCCCATCGAGGGGCGCAGGCCAAAGGAAGGGGTGGCGTCTTTGACGACTACCGTCTTCGGATTGCGAGCGTGGTTCGTGACTACGGAATGTTCGACCGCACGCAAGCACCGGCAGATTCAAAAGCTGTTCATACGAGTAAGGACAATGATGATTCCAAGTAGTGACAGCTCGTTGGATTTCATCATACCGCCTGCCAGAACCGACCATCTGTTGAACGGTTTGCCACACGGGACATTGATCCAAGCGAAGCGACTGTCTGCAAAATCCGCAAACCGAACGTTCGGCTATTGTTCAACCGAATGGAACCTTGAGCCAACAGCGCAAAAGAAAAACGCGCCCCGAGGCGGGGCGCGTTTTTAAAATTCTCGAAGGATGCGAAGCTTACTGTGCTTCTTTGATGAACTTCACCGCATCGCCGAATGTCTGGATGGTCTCGGCAGCGTCATCGGGAATTTCGATGCCGAACTCTTCTTCGAATGCCATGACCAGCTCGACGGTGTCGAGGCTGTCTGCGCCAAGATCGTCGATGAACGATGCGTTCTCGACAACTTTGTCCTCTTCAACACCAAGGTGCTCGACAACAATTTTCTTAACGCGATCTGCGACGTCGCTCATGTTTTCTTCCTCACAGTTTCGTCGGCGCTGTTGGCCGGATTAACCCTCACCGGGGCGGAAATGTAGTGCCCCGAGGGGTCGTGATGTGCGTCCCGGTCGAACGCGACAAGGCCAGTTCTGTCCGAAACGGACTGACCGAAACCTGCGCCGCTATAGCACATGAGAACCGGATGGCAAACGCTTTGCAAGCAAAGATTATCTTTGTTTGTTGATCGTGCGGGATGGAACTTCAACACGGATGCCGTCCGAATTTCGCATGATAAATCAAACCATTGCCATGCCGCCGTTTACGTGCAGCGTCGTTCCGGTGACAAAGGCGGCTTCGGGACTGCTGAGATAAAGAACCGCCGCGGCGACCTCATTTGCGGTGCCCATTCGGCCAACGGGAATCTGCCCGGGAATGGCGGCTCGCTGCTCCTCGGTCATCTTGTCGACCATGGCCGTTTCGATGAACCCGGGCGCAACCGCGTTGACGGTGATACCGCGGCTGGCAACTTCGTAGGCCAGCGATTTCGACATGGCGACCATGCCAGCCTTCGCGGCAGCATAGTTGCTCTGGCCGGGATTGCCGATCGCGCCGACCACCGAGGACACATTGACGATCCGGCCCCAACGCGCCTTCATCATGCCGCGCAAGACGCCTTTGCACAGGCGGAATGACGAGGTCAGATTGATGTCGATCACCGATTGCCAATCGTCCTGCGACATCCGCAGCATGAGGCCATCGCGCGTGATCCCGGCGTTGTTGATCAGAATATCAACGCTGCCCATGGCCTCTGCCGCTTGCGTGGGCAACGCCGAAACCGCGTCGCCGTCGCTCAGGTCGCATGGCAGGACATGCGCCCGTTCGCCGAGATCGGCGGCCAGTTCCTCCAGCGGCCCCTGCCGTGTGCCCGACACGCCCACGGTCGCGCCCGCCTCATGCAAACAGCGTGCAATGGCACCGCCAATACCGCCCGAAGCGCCGGTGACCAGCGCCGTTTTTCCTGTCAGATCGAACATCTGTGCTTCCCTTTTACGCGCCTTTTGCTCATCGGCCTGGCGCTTGTTTCCTTTTAGGTCGTGGCGGATTGAACGTCGGCCACGGTGCCGATCGCGCGGGTTGTGGCGGTTTTGTCGATCCGGCGCACCATGCCTGTCAATGCCTTGCCTGCCCCGATTTCCCAGAACTCGGTCACGCCGTGATCGACCATCCACATCACCGATTTGCGCCATCGCACGGCACCGGTGACCTGCTTTACCAGCAGAGCGCGGATCGCCTCGGGCGAGGTGACGGCCTCGGCGACAACGTTTGCAACCAACGGCACCACAGGCTCCCTGATCTCGACCGCGCCAAGGGCGTCCTGCATGACCTGCGCCGCAGGTGCCATCAGGTCGCAATGAAACGGCGCGCTGACCGGCAGCAACAGCGCGCGCTTGGCGCCCGCCTCTTTCGCCAGATCAATCGCGCGCTCGACCGCGGCCTTGTGGCCGGACACCACAACCTGCGCCGGATCGTTGTCATTCGCCGCCGCGCAGACGTCGTCCCCGCGCGCTTGCGCTGCCACGCCGCGCACCTGATCGAGCGTCAGGCCAAGAATGGCCGCCATAGCGCCCTCGCCCACCGGAACGGCCTCCTGCATTGCCGCTCCGCGCTTGCGCAACAGGCGCGCCGCATCTGCGACCGAGAGTGCGCCGGCCGCCGTCAAAGCCGAATATTCCCCGAGCGAGTGACCCGCAACATAGGCTGCCGCAGTCACGTCGACCCCTTCCGCGCCAAGCGCTCGCAGGGTGGCGATCGACGTCGCCATCAGCGCCGGCTGGGCATTTTGCGTCAGCGTCAGGGTTTCAATGTCGCCGTCCCAGATGGTGCTGCTAAGCGACTCTCCCAGTGCCTCATCAACCTCTTCGAAAACCGCACGTGCCGCTGGATAGGCGTCGGCAAGATCACGTCCCATGCCGACGGCCTGCGCGCCCTGTCCGGGGAAAAGAAATGCTCGGCTCATGCTCAGTCTCCGTTTTAGTTGGAGAAAGCCATTACATCCCGGACCGCTTCGGCGCAACGTTCATGCCGGGTTTCGCCTCAACGAACCGGCGAATGATCACGATGGCCGCTACCGGCGCAACAGGCACAAGCCCGCGAAACCCATCAGAACGACCGACATCGCAAGCCCCATGATACGCGCCTCGGGCAAAGCGCCGTGCACCGCGATCCAGGTACCCGGTACGGCGATCAGGCAGGCAACGCCGATAATGCGCCGAAAAAGCTGCCCCACAGGGTTTGCTTCAGGTGGGTAATCATCGCTGAAATGCGCCATTGAAGTGTGTCCTGTTTACAAGCTGGAACCACATTGTTGGACGAATATGCCCTAAACTGGGCAGGACATGCGCGATGCGAAGGCGCGTTTCGGGCAACACAAGGGCAGAACCCGACGCGCGTGCTTTGGCCGCTTGAACCCACCCATATTCCGTGTATACCGGCGCTTCCTTTCGCAAGACGATTTTATCCGCGCAGACTCTCGTGGGCAGGTGCGAAGGGATCATTGCCTGTCCTTTGAAATGCGCCAGAACAGAAACGGAGTTCACATGCCGCTATACGAGCATGTTTTCATCTCGCGTCAGGATTTGTCCAACGCGCAGGCCGAAGGCCTCATCGAACATTTCGGCACAGTCCTTGCGGACAACGGCGGCAAGCTGGTTGAGCAAGAGTACTGGGGCGTCAAGACGATGGCCTACAAGATCAACAAGAACCGCAAGGGCCACTATGCCTATCTGCGCACCGATGCACCCGCGACGGCCATTCAGGAAATGGAACGTCTGATGCGCTTGCATGACGACGTGATGCGCATTCTCACCATCAAGGTTGATGAGCACGAGGAAGGCCCGTCGGTCCAGATGCAAAAACGCGATGATCGTGGCGACCGCCGCGAGCGCCGCAATTGATCGCCTGAAGAAAGGACGTTAAACCATGGCCGCAAAACCATTTTTCCGCCGTCGCAAGGTCTGCCCCTTCTCGGGCGACAATGCACCGAAAATCGACTATAAAGATACCAAGCTGTTGCAGCGCTACATCTCGGAGCGTGGCAAGATCGTTCCGTCGCGGATCACCGCGGTGTCTGCCAAGAAACAGCGTGAACTGGCCCGTGCAATCAAACGCGCCCGCTTTCTCGCCCTGCTGCCCTACGCAGTGAAGTAAGGAGACACGCACATGCAAGTCATTCTTCTGGAACGCGTGGCCAAGCTTGGCCAGATGGGCGATGTCGTCGACGTCAAGCCCGGCTTTGCCCGCAACTACCTGCTGCTTCAGGGCAAGGCCCTGACCGCCAGCAAGGAAAACATCGCCTCTTTCGAAGGCCAGAAAGCGCAGCTGGAAGCTCGCAACCTGGAATCCAAGAAAGAAGCCGAACAGCTGGGCGACCGTCTTGACGGTCAGCAGTTCATCGTGATTCGTCAGGCCTCTGACGGCGGCAACCTCTATGGCTCCGTCACCACGCGCGATGCCGCCGATGTGGCGACCGAGGAAGGGTTCTCGATCGACCGCAAGCAGGTCATCATCCGCCAGCCGATCAAAGTTCTTGGTCTGCACGAAATCGAGGTGCACCTGCACCCCGAGGTGATGGTCACCATCGAGCTGAACGTCGCCCGCTCTCCCGAGGAAGCCGAACTTCAGGCCTCCGGCAAGTCCATTCAGGAACTGGCCGCAGAGGAAGAAGCACAGGCGGAATTCGAGATTCAAGAGCTGTTCGACGATATCGGCGCGGCGCAACTGGACGAACTGGAAACCGAGGTCGAACAGAAGACCGCCGAGCCTGCCGTTCAGGAAAAAGCCGAGCTGGACGAGAAGCTCGACCGCTAAGCTTTTCTGCAAGACACCGAAAAGGCCGCGCCGGATATCCCGCGCGGCCTTTTTTGTTGGGCGTTTGCACCTCGTTGCCATCCACGAAGCTAGCCTTCGAGATACGCCTTCAGCGCCACGGCATTGTTATGCTCCTCGTCCTTGGCGCCATAGACCAGTGTGACACGCCCCTCCTTCAGCCGGTCCTTCAACTCGGCAACAACGTCGTCCTTGCCGTCAAGCTCCTTGGCGTAGCGTTTCTGGAATTCGTCCCACTTGTCGGGATCGTGGTCGAACCAGTCGCGCAGATCGTCGCTCGGCGCGATGTCTTTCATCCAGTCGTCGAGATCCAGATCCTCCTTGGACACCCCGCGCGGCCAGATCCTGTCGACTAGAATGCGCTGCCCGTCCGACCGACCGGGCTCCTCATATGCGCGCTTGAGCCAAATGCTGGTCATCTTTCGCCTCCTGTCACTGAGTGCTGTCTTGCATCCCTCGCCTTTCCTGAACGCTGACATTTTGCGTTTGGTTGCGCGACAACGAGGCTTTAACCTGACCTGACATCGAACCGATGAACCAATAACCGGGAGGACACGCACATGGCATTCAACCTCAACCGACGCAGCTTTCTTGCCAGCACGGCAGGATTTCTCGCGCTGCACCCGTTCTCGCTCCGCGCGGCAGCGAACCAGACGCATTTGCGGATCATGGAAACCACTGATCTGCACGTCCATGTCCACCCCTACGACTATTACGCCGACCGCCCCTCCGACACGGTCGGGCTAAGCCGCGTCGCCTCGATCATTCAGAACATTCGCGGCGAAGCGACCAATTCGCTGCTGCTCGACAATGGTGATTTCCTGCAAGGCAATCCGATGGGCGATTGCATCGCCTACGAGCGCGGGATGAAAGATGGCGACATGCACCCGATCATCACAGCGATGAACGTGCTGGGGTTTGAGGCGTCGACACTGGGCAACCACGAGTTCAACTACGGGCTGGAGTTCCTGACCAAGACCATCGCGGGTGCCGAGTTCCCCGTGGTGTGCGCCAACGTCGTCAAACAGACCGGCGCGTCGCCGCGCGAGGACACGCCGCTGGTGCCGCCCTATGTGATGATCGAGCGCAGCGTGACGGATGGCGCAGGCACCGCGCATGACATCAAGATCGGCCTCATCGGCTTTGTTCCGCCACAGGTGATGACCTGGGACCGCCGCCACCTCGAGGGCAACGTTCAAGCCCGCGATATCGTCGAAACCGCCCGCGCCTGGGTGCCGCAAATGCGAGAGGACGGCGCCGATATCGTCATCGCGCTGGCCCATACCGGCATCGGCCCTGCACAGGCCGAGGATGGCATGGAGAACGCGGCCGTCCCGCTTGCGGGTGTCGATGGGATCGACGTGATCCTCACCGGCCATTCGCATCTCGTCTTTCCTTCGCCCACTTATGACGCGGTTCCCGGTCTTGATGTGGCAGCCGGCACGATCAACGGCAAGCCCGGCGTCATGGGCGGCTTTTGGGGCAGCCATATGGGATTGGTCGATCTGATGCTGGAGCGCGATGGCAATGGTTGGCGCGTGCTCAGCCACCAATCCGAGGCGCGCCCGATCTACGAGCGCGGCGAAGACCGCTCCGTCACGCCGCTGGTTGAGGATTATCAACCGGTGCTCGACGCCACGATGGCAGAACACGAGGAAACGCTGGCCTATGTCCGCCGCGCCGTGGGCAACACCGATGCTCCGCTGCACAGCTATTTCGCGCTCGTGGCCGACGATCCGTCAGTGCAGGTCGTCTCGAACGCGCAGCGCTGGTATATCGAACAGATGATGCGCGGCACCGAACATGAAGGCGTGCCGATCCTGTCCGCTGCCGCGCCCTTCAAGGCCGGCGGTCGTGGTGGGCCGGAATACTATACCGACGTGCCGAAGGGCGCGGTTGCGATCAAGAATGTCTCCGATCTTTACCTCTACCCCAACACCGTGCGCGCCGTGCGGGTGACGGGCGAGCAGGTCAAGGGCTGGCTTGAACGCTCGGCGGGCATGTTCAACCAGGTAGAACCGGGAGCGACGGATGCACCGCTGCTCAACCCGGAATTCCCGAGCTACAATTTCGACGTGATTGACGGCGTGACCTACCAGATCGACCTCAGCGAGCCGTCGATGTTCGACCGCGAAGGCAAGGTGATCAACCCAGACGCCGACCGGATCAAGGATCTGCGCTACGACGGCGCGCCGATCGCACCCGATCAGGAATTCATCATCGCCACCAACAACTACCGCGCCGGCGGCGGCGGCAGTTTCCCCGGCACCGGAGACACGATCATCTTCGAGGGACCCGACACCAACCGCGACGTGATCGTGCGCTATATCGTGGAACAGGGCACCATCAACCCGAAGGCCGATTTCAACTGGCGCTTTGCTCCGATGGACGACACCAGCGTGATCTTCGAAACCGGTCCGGCGGGGGCGAAGTACTCAGACAGCTTGCAGGACATGCAGTTGGAAGAGGTCGGCACGAACGAAGACGGGTTCGCACAGTTCCGACTGACGTTGTAAGACCTGAAAACCAGTGCGCCGGAGTCAGCTTCGGCGCACATTTGAAGGGGTGCGACAATGCCCGTACGTTTGACGCATGTTACCGTTCTGGCCTGCCGCGTCCCTATCGAGCGTCCGGTTGCCACCTCCTTTGGCGTGATGACTAGCCGCCCCGCGGTGTTCGTACGGCTGGAGGATCAGGACGGTACGTTTGGCTGGGGCGAGATTTTCGCCAACTGGCCTGCCGCCGGTGCCGAACACCGCGCCAGGCTGGTGGTCGAGGATTTCGCGGAACTGCTGATCGGGCAGTCTTTCGAAGGGCGCAGGGCGCTGTTTGAAACGCTGACGGCCAAGACCCATATCCGCGCCTTGCAATCGGGTGAATGGGGGCCGTTCCGGCAGGTGATCGCTGGTCTGGATACGGCATATACCGACCTGCTCGCCCGTCGCGCCGGCGCATCTGTCGCGCGGTTCTGAACCCTCACGCGGATTTGACGGTGCGCTGCTACGCCAGCGGCATTGCCATCGCGCATGCCTTCGAAAGCATCGCGGACAGCCGGACGCAGGGCTTTGCCGCGTTCAAGGTGAAGGTCGGCTTTGATGCGGCGCGCGACACCGGCATTCTGCACGACCTGTTCGACACGCTCATGCCCAACGAGGTGATCTGCGCCGACGCAAATCAAGCGTGGACATTGAAGGGCGCACAAGACTTCCTTGCCGCAATACGCGGTTTGCCTCTTGGTTGGCTGGAAGAGCCCCTGCCCGCCGACGCGCCGCAGAGCGATTGGCTTGCATTGGCAAACGCAAGCACCGTTGCGATCGCCGCGGGCGAGAATATCACCGGCACAGGCGGCTTTAGCGAGGCCATCGCGTCGGGTGTGTTTGACGTCATCCAGCCCGATCTCGCCAAATGGGGCGGGTTCAGCGGTTGTTGGCCGGTAGCGCAGGCGATCCGCACGGCCGGTCTGCGCTATTGCCCGCATTTTCTCGGCGGTGGCATCGGTTTGCTGGCCTCTGCCCATCTGCTGGCGGCAACGGGGGGCGACGGGATGCTCGAAGTCGACGTCAATCCCAACCCCCTGCGCGACGGCTTCGAGATCTGGCAAGCGGGCACCACGAAAGGCACCCTCACCTTGCCAGAGCGCCCCGGTCTGGGCATCACCGCGTTTCCCGACCCGCTTCGCCGCTACGTCACGTTCGAGCGCACACTGACCGCCTAACGAAAAAGGCCGCCCCTTGGGACGGCCATTTCCTGAATGCGATGAAGTCAGATCACTCTTCGTCAAGCGCCTCGACGGCCTTTTGAAGATCGTCTTTGGAGACTTCCTTTTCGGTCACCTTGGCTTGCTCGGCAACGTGATCAACAACCTTGTCTTCAAAGATCGGCGCGCGCAGCTGCTGCTGCATCTGCTGGTTCTGGCGCACGAAATCGAAGAACGCACGTTCCTGTCCGGGATACTGGCGCGCCTGGTTCATGATCGCCTGCGTCATCTCGGCGTCAGTTACCTCGATCTTGGCCTTCTGGCCCAGTTCGGCCAGCAACAGACCCAGCTTCACGCGGCGCACAGCGAGCTTGTTGTGCTCGTCCGTCGGCTCGACCTCGGGGTGATCGTGGCCTTCGACATCCGGGTTTTCCTCGTGCCAAAGCTGATGCGCGATCTGCTTGGCTTCGGCTTCCACCAGCGACGGCGGCAGTTCCACGTCGGTTTTTTCGTCGAGCTGGTCCAGCAGGTCACGCTTCATCACCGCGCGCGCGGCACCGACATATTCGGCCTCCAGACGCTCTGCGATCTGGCCTTTCAGCGCGGCAAGATCTTCGGCACCGAACTTGGTGGCAAGCTCGTCGTTGATCTCGGCGGCAACCGGCTCCTTGACGTTCTTGATCTTGCATTCAAAGACCGCGTCTTTGCCGGCCAGGTTCTCGGCACCATATTCCTCGGGGAATTTGACCTCGACGTTCTTTTCGTCGCCAGCCTTCACACCGACCAGTTGCTCCTCAAAGCCGGGGATGAACGACCCTGACCCCAGAACCAGCGGATAATCTTCGGCGGCACCGCCCTCGAACGGCTCGCCATCGACCTTGCCGAGGAAATCGATCACCACCTGATCGCCGTCCTTGGCTTTGGAGCCTTTCTTGCGATCATCAAAATTCTGCGCGCTTTCGGCAAGATTCGCCAAGGCTTCGTCAACCTCGGCATCACCGGCTTTCACAACCAGACGCTCAAGCGATATGGTCGACAGATCGACCTCGGGCATCTCGGGCAGTTTTTCGTAAGCCATGTCGACCTGAATGTCGTCGCCCTCTTTCCAATCGTCGTTGGTCATCTTGACTTCGGGCTGAAGCGCCGGGCGGTCGCCGCTTTCCTCAAAATGCTTGTTCATCGCGCCGTCGATGGTTTCCTGCATCGCTTCGCCCAGAAGACGCGGGCCGAACTGCTTTTTCAGCAGCGGCATCGGAACCTTGCCCTTGCGGAAGCCCTTCATTTCGACTTCGGGCTGCGCCTCTTTCAGCTTTTCATTGACCTTCGCGTCCAGTTCGTCCGCCGAGACGGTGATCGAATAGCCGCGCTTGAGACCGTCATTGAGCGTTTCGGTGACCTGCATGTCATTCCCCTAAAGCTTAACGGGGCGCGCCTGCACCCCGTACCTTACAATTCGCGCCCTTCTATGCATCGAAAACCCTGTGTGCAAGGCAGATTCGACAGGGGTGGAGCGAGCATTCCACCAACCCGAATTCGCGTTCCGGCGCGATGCCAGCCGGAAGGTACAGCCTGCTGCCGCCGAGCGGACGGCCGTAAGCGCGTGAAGCTGTAATGAAATTGGTGCGGGTGAAGGGACTCGAACCCCCACGCCATAGGCGCCAGAACCTAAATCTGGTGCGTCTACCAATTCCGCCACACCCGCATTGCGCTGCTCACTAGCAAAGCTGTGACGCCGATGCGAGAAGAATTTTCGTACGAAAATTCTGAAGCCAAAGAAACTTCGTCCGAAGTTTCTTACCCGGTCAGACGGGAGAACACGCGCGGCAATGTGTCCGGCAGATCCTCGGCGATCAATCCCGGCCCGAATACGCGGGCCGCTTCGCAGTGGAGCCACACCGCGGCTTCGGCGACCTGAAACAGGCCCGCAGACGTCGATGGAGCGGCGAGCCCCGCAATCAGCCCCGCCAGAACGTCCCCGGCCCCGGCGGTGGCCAGCCACGGCACAGCCCGCGCGCCGGTTGCGCTGTGCACGCTGGCACCGCCACCGGGTTCGGCGATCACGGTGTCTTCGCCCTTGAGCAGCACCACGCATCCAGCCATGTTGGCCGCCTGTCGCGCCGCGTCGATCTTCGACGTCTCGCCGCGCGCGGACTGGGACATGTTCGGAAACAGCCGCGCGAATTCACCCTCATGCGGGGTCAGGATCGTTCGTTCGTGCGTGTGGGCAAAAAGAGCGGACGGATCATCGGCAAAGGACGTCAGCGCATCCGCATCGAGGATGACGGCCGTGGGCCGAGAGGCGCGGTCGCCGCCGCGATGGGCCAGAGCCGCAAGCACGAAATCGCGTGTCCTCGCCCCCACGCCCATGCCCGGCCCGAGGCAGAGCGCCGTCACGCGGTCATCCGCAATTCCGCGAAAGGTGCTCGGATCGGCGCAGGCGCTCAGCATCACCGCATCCAAGTGGGTGGCATTTTCCTGAAGTGCTGCCGGCGGGCACAGGATGGTCACAAGCCCTGCTCCGGCACGCAATGCCGTTCGCGCCGCCATGCGCGCGGCGCCGCCCTTTCCGACGCCGCCCGACATGACAATGACATGCCCGTAATCGTATTTATGGCCGCTGCCCTGAAGCTTGGCCACAATCGCGCCGGGCCAGACGCGCAACGGCAAGGGTCGCTGCATGAAGTCAGGGATCACAAGGCGCGCGCGTTCCGCGTCAGGCGCGGTTCCCACCATCGCGCGCTCCTTCGCATCAGCGCCGCGCAGGCCGATATCGACAACCTCGACATCGCCGCAAAGCGACGGACCAAGCCCCAGCTTGTGGCCCACCTTCAGACTGTGGAAGGAAATGGTGAGATGCGCCGAGTTGACCAGATTTGCCTGATCATCCCCCGGCACCATGCCGGTATCGAGGTTCAGTCCCGAGGGACAATCAATCGCCAGTCGTCGGACAGCCGGGCCGTGCGCCGGATTGGTCATCATTCCGGTATCGAGCACCGCAGCCAGTTCCTTGGGAATTGGCCGGGTCAGCCCCGTCCCGAACACCGCATCGACAAACAGCGCGGGCTGGTCGCACCGCTGGATCGCACTTGGATCAAAGGGCGAGACGGTGCCCATGTTCAGCCAGAGGTCATGGTTCACCTTCGCATCCGGAGGCAAGCTGGTCGCGTCGCCAAAAAGGAAGACGTCGACCTCCCAGCCGAGATCCCGCAAACGCCGGGCGATCACGAACCCGTCGCCGCCGTTATTGCCGGGTCCGCAGAGGATCAGCGCGCGATGCGCACCTTTGGCGAGGTCCGGCCATTTGCGCAGCGCCGCCTGAACCGCGCCTCGTCCGGCACGCTCCATCAATTGCAGGCCGGTCACGGCACCCGACTCGATTTCGGCCAGTTCGATGGCGCGCATTTGCGCCGAGCTCAGCAATTCGGTCACGATTGTCCTTCCGAGCGTTCTAATCCTGCCTCTTTGGCAAGCGCTTTGCACAATTTTTAAGCGTTTTTCCTGTCGCGCCCCTTTTACCCGTGCCGTGTCCGACATCACCGATTGTGACCCAGAAAGAGAAATGGTCTCTCGATTTCAACACCGGAACGAGGATGCCACCATGAAAAAAGTCGAAGCGATCATCAAGCCATTCAAACTCGATGAGGTGAAAGAGGCGTTGCAGGATGCCGGCATTCAGGGCCTCAGCGTCATCGAGGTCAAGGGGTTCGGGCGTCAGAAGGGCCATACCGAACTCTACCGCGGTGCCGAGTATGTCGTCGACTTCCTGCCAAAGGTCAAAATCGAGGTGGTTCTTGAGGATGATCAGGTGGATGGTGCAATCGAAGCGATCGTCGAGGCGGCACGCACCGACAAGATCGGCGATGGCAAGATCTTCGTCTCTCCGGTCGAACAGGCAGTGCGCATCCGGACCGGTGAAACCGGGTCCGACGCGATCTGATCCGTTACCCCGTCACGTTAAACACACCCCCCAATCCCATATCAGCGAAAGGGAACGAGAATGAGCATTGATGCGCTTCTCAAGCAGATCAAAGATGAGGATGTCGCCTATGTGGACATCCGGTTTACCGACACGCGCGGCACGCTTCAGCACGTCACGATCGATGTCGATCTTGTCGACGAGGATTTCCTCGAAGAAGGGTTCATGTTCGATGGCTCCTCCATCGCCGGATGGAAATCCATCGAGGCCTCGGACATGAAGCTGATGCCCGACACCGAAAGCGCCTATATTGATCCGTTCTATGCCGAGCGGACGCTTTGTGTGCATTGCTCCATCGTCGAGCCGGACACCGGCGAACCGTACGAGCGCGACCCGCGCGGCACCGCGCAGAAGGCCGAGGCGTATCTCAAGTCGAGCGGCATCGGCGACGCGGCCTATTTCGGCCCGGAAGCCGAGTTCTTCCTGTTCGATGACGTGCGCTATTCCAACACCATCAACAAGGTCTCCTACGAGGTCGACGCACTTGATGCCTCCTGGAACACCGACACCGAATACGAGATGGGCAATACCGGTCATCGTCCGGGCCTCAAGGGCGGGTATTTCCCGGTCAATCCGATTGATGACGGGCAGGACATCCGCTCCGAGATGCTATCGACGATGAAGCGTCTGGGCATGAAGGTCGACAAGCACCATCACGAAGTCGGGTCATGCCAGCACGAGCTGGGGCTGATTTTCGGCAGCTTGACCGAACAGGCCGACGAATTGCAGAAATTCAAGTACATCATCCACAACGTCGCGCAGGCCTACGGCAAGTCCGCCACCTTCATGCCCAAGCCGATCTTTGGTGACAACGGCTCGGGCATGCATGTGAACATGTCGATCTGGAAGGATGGCAAGCCCTTGTTCGCAGGCGACAAATACGCGGACCTGAGCCAAGAGGCACTGTATTTCATCGGCGGCATCCTCAAGCATGCCAAGACCCTGAACGCCTTCACCAACCCGACAACCAACAGCTACAAGCGTCTGGTTCCCGGCTTTGAGGCGCCGGTGCTGCGCGCCTATTCCGCGCGCAACCGGTCGGGCTGTGTGCGTATCCCGTGGACCGAAAGCCCCAAGGCCAAGCGTGTCGAGGCCCGTTTCCCCGACCCGGCCGCAAACCCGTATCTGTGCTTTGCCGCGCTTCTCATGGCGGGACTTGACGGGATCAAGAACAAGATCAATCCGGGCGAGGCGATGGACAAGAACCTCTATGACCTGCCCGCCGAAGAGCTGGAAGGTATCCCGACAGTATGCGGATCGCTGCGCGAAGCCATCGAAGCCCTGAAGGCGGATCACGATTTCCTTCTGGCCGGCGATGTCTTCACCAAGGATCAGATCGACGGATATGTGAGCCTGAAGCTGGGTGAGGCCGAACTTTACGACCAAACGCCCCACCCTGTCGAATTCGGTATGTATTACAGCTGCTGACCGGAGCTTTCAGATTGACACGGGGGCGCATTCAGGTGCGCCCCTTTTTTTGTGCCCGGCCACGTCATCCCCGATGCCGCGAATTGGCCATGATGTCGTCGTTACCGCGCCATAGCAGCGGCGCAGATCCAAAGACGGACGAGCAACAACGCGACACGGAAAGGCCGTCGTCATGACTCAGGATTTCAAGGAGCGACTGGCGCGACTCGAGGCCAAGCAAGCCAGACAGGATGCGATCGCCGCGCCTTCCGGCAATGATCCCAGCGCTGGCAGGATGTCCACTGGCCCCTTTCAGGGTAGGTCGCTTCTTTTCAAGGTTCTGGCCGGAGTCGCCGGGGTGTTGCTGTTGCCGACAATCGCGGTGGTCACGATGGTGATCCTGTTCATCGAGCGCGAACCGATGAGCGACATCAAGGCGCAAGTGGATTCGCAGCCTGCCCGCACAGCCGCCATCGCGCAACCCACCGAAAATTCTAGTTTTGGGGAGTCCGGTCTGGCCGTGAAATTGGCCACCGGCGTGGATACGAGCGTCGAGGCAGAAGACAGTTTGCGCGATCTTCCCACCGGAGATCTCATGCTCGAGCAGATGAATGAGGCCGAAGCGCGCAACGGTACGGAGCCGAGACCTTAAGCGGCGCGTAATGAACGTGCGGGATTGCGAGGCAATCAGGCTCACGAACGCCTGCATAATTCGACCTCACTCGAAACAATCCCGCTCCAGACCCTGATTGTTTGCAAGTGAACAACATTCCTCCAAATTTCGACCACATTCCGGCGGAATCATGAACAGACAAGTCCTTTGCTTGAACGAAAAGGAGGTTTGGTATGTGTGCGGCAGATGTAACTGTAATCAGCTTGGTCACCGATCTGGCCAAAGATAAAGTGTGCGCGGCGCTGGTGGTCCGCGTGTCCGACGCGCTGGCCTCTCTGGGAATTCGCTATCAGCGATTGCCGATCACACGCGACTATATCGACTGGTCGCTGGACGAGTCCGATCAATTGACCGTCGCGCTCGACGATGCCAACGACTCAAGCATCATCCTCGTGGCGATACGCAGCGCGAACAGCGCCGATAGTGCAGCACAGCTTGCAAATATCGGAGCCGAATTGTGCCGCAGCTTCGATGTCCATACGGTGTACTGGAACGGCGCGTCCACGCCGATTTCGGCTGCTGCCTTTCTTGGTAAACCGGGCACGGATGGTCGCTCAATCTCGAACCGCCGCACGGTCTATCCGCGCAAGGTCTCTGTCCAGCGCCCGTCGACACGGCGGCAAACACCCTTTCCGACATCTGCAAAGCTGGAAACCTGGGTGATGCGCGGGTTGCGCGCACGGTTCAAGGAATTCGACGCCGCCACAACAGACCGGACCGAGACGGATCCGCGCCGCGCAACCTCTGTGCCATTGCGGCTGGCCGCATGGGCGCTGTCGTTGACGACCGCCATCTTCATGCTGCCCTTGGCGATCCCGCTGATCGCCCACAACCTCGTGCGCGGCGAGGATGTACGCTCGGGTGCGATGGCGCTGGGTGTCGCCGGTCTGTTCGCCTCGCTGGCCCATAGCGGCATGGCTCCGGCGCTGTCCTACCTGTACCTCGTCTAGGCCCGGTTCCACAGCAAGACGGAGCAAGCGAAGGAACGCTTGCTCCTGTCCGGGCGTTTGCTAACTTAATGCAACTCATTTCCTGTGGAGACTTTCCAAATGCGTCGATTGATTGCTGCCGCCCTGATGACGGCCTGCGCCGCCCTGCCCGTTTCTGCGGCTCAGTGCATCACCAGCCAAAGCGACTTCAACGCCTACAAGCAGAACCTCGCCAATCAAGCGGCCGCTGCCGGTGTCGGCCAGCGCGGACTGGCGGCGTTGCAGGCGGCGAACCTGTCTGGCATCACGTGGCGCTTTGAATCCAACCCCAGCAGCCAGAGCGGGACGCTGCAAGGTGATCCGGCGCGTTTTCTGGCCAAACGCTCTGGCAGCACAGCCGACAGCTTCATCAACCAGACCCGCTCCAAGATCGCCAAGAACCCCAACACGTTCGCCTCGATCGAGCGCAACTTCGGCGTGCCCGGGTCGATCCTTGCAACCATTTGGGGGCTGGAAACCAGCTGGGGCGGCTATCTCGGGGGCACCGACATTGTGGACGGCGCGGTGACGCTGTCCTCCTATTGCCGCCGTCACCCGCGGTTCGAGCCACATGCGATTGCGGCGCTGCAAATGGTCGATGACGGAACATTGTCGCCCGGCACACAGGGCGGACCGTCAGGCGAATTGGGCCATATGCAGTTTCTTGCCGGCAACTGGATGAAATACCGCGTCGATGGCAATGGCGACGGGCGCGCCGACCCTTACAATGCGGTTGATGCGCTTGCGACGGCGGCCAACATGCTGCGGCGCAATGGCTGGCAGGCCGGTCAACCGTTCGGCGAAGGCACGCAGAACTTCAACGTGCTGTCGGTGTGGAATGACAGCGGAAACTATCTGCGCGCCATCGTCTATTCCGCCGAACGCGCGGGCGGCTGACGCACCGGCGTTTACTCGAACACCACGATTTCGGCCAAAACGCCTGCGTGATCCGAACCAAGCAGGCCCCGGGGCGTCGCACGGCCGCCCCCGGGCGCATAGACATGATCTATCGGCAACGGAACGCCCATCTTTCTGAACGTCGGAAACAGCGGTCCGGCGCGGGTCGTGCCGGTCACCTGCCCGGTGTGCCGCAAGGCGTGCGACCATGGCACCATGTTGAAATCGCCCGCGATCACCACCGGATCCTCCAACCCGCCCAGCAGCGGCAGGATGCGCTGCAACTGGCCCGCCTGCCCATGCGGCCAGGGCCAGAACCCATGCAGGCTGAAGGCCCAGAACGTACCCTCGGGCGATACGACCTGAATGCCCACAAGCCCCTGCCCTTCAACGCAAAGCTCTCCCTCGACCGGCCAGCGCGACAGGATCGCCACACGCGCCCAGTCGGTCAGCGCGCAACTTGCCTGATGCGGATAGTCCGCGCGCAGATCTTTCACCAACGCCGCGTTGCGGGACGTGAGTTCCTGCAATGCGACGAGATCGGGACCGGCATCGCGGATATCGGCCGCCAATGCGTCGGTCTGATCGTTCTGATAAAGCAGGTTCTTTTGGTATATCGTCACCGGCCCCGGCGGGTGCGAGACGTATTTCTGCGCCACGATATGCCCCATCGCAGCCAGGCAAAGCACCGCCACCGACCACCGTATCCAATAGGGCCAGGGCGACCAGATCGTCCAAAGCGCGAAGGCTATCGCGAGCGGCAGGCGGAAGGCCGCCAGACTGTCCCCGACGGGATGGGCGCTGCCAGCAAAGCTGGCGAAAAACGCCAGTGCCAGCGCCAGTGTGACACCCCACACCAACAGCCGCTTCACTCTCTTCATCCCGTGATGCTCCCGATACTTCGCTTGCGTCTCGCCTGCACAGACGACACTCTCACACTCAGCGATCCGCCCAGAATGACACCGAATTCCGGCCCAGAGGACCAAAAACCATGCCAACCGAACGCATCACCTTCTCCGGCCATTCCGGCGACACCCTGTCGGCGCGGCTCGACCTGCCCGACGGGCCGCATCAGGCCACCGCCCTTTTTGCGCATTGCTTTACCTGTTCCAAGGACAATCACGCCGCACGGCGGATCGCCGCACGGCTGGCATCGATGGGGATCGCGGTATTGCGGTTCGATTTTACCGGGTTGGGCCATTCGGAGGGTGACTTCACAGACACCACTTTCAGCTCGAACATCGAAGACCTCTATGCGGCGGCGAACTACCTGCGCGAACGCGATATGCCGCCATCCATGCTGATCGGCCATTCGCTTGGTGGCGCTGCCGTGTTGCGCGCAAAGGCGGGCATCGACGGGATCAAGGCGGTCGTGACCATCGCCGCGCCCTTCGACCCCGAGCATGTCACGCGCAATTTCGCGGACGCGCTTGACGACATCGAGACAGACGGACAGGCAGAGGTCGATCTGGGCGGACGCCCGTTCACGATTGGCAAGGCGTTTGTGCAGGACGTCAAGGCGCAGGCGCTGGCGCCGGCAATTCGAAATCTTGATGCCGCGCTTTTGGTGATGCACGCACCGCGCGACGCCGTGGTCGGCATCCAGAACGCCACCAACATCTTCGTCGCGGCAAAGCACCCCAAGAGCTTTGTCACGCTGGACGATGCGGACCACCTGATCAGCCGGCCCGACGACGCCGAATACGCTGCTGCGGTGATCGCGGCGTGGAGCGGTCGCTATCTCGATGTCGAGCCGCCCGCACCGCCGAAGGGTGCCCCCGAAGGTATCGTGCGCGTCTCAGAGGCCGATTCCGCCGGCTTTCTGCAAGACGTTCAGGCCGGACCGCATCACATGCTGGCCGACGAACCGGAGGCTTATGGCGGAACAAATCGCGGCCCATCGCCCTATGGATTTCTTGCCGTCGGATTGGGCGCCTGCACGTCGATGACGATCCGCATGTACGCGCGCCGCAAGGAATGGCCGCTTGAGCATGTGTCGGTCGATGTGACCCACGACAAGGTCCATGCGCAAGACGCCGACAGTTCCGAGAAGACCAAGATCGACCAGTTTCACCGGCGGATCACCCTGACCGGCGATCTGGACGATGACCAGCGCGCCCGGCTGCTTGAAATCGCGGATCGCTGTCCGGTCCACCGGACGCTGGAGGCCACCTCGCATGTGGTGACCGAACTGGTCTAGCATCGCGCCACGTTCATAATGGTGTTGAGCATTATGAATTTGCGTCACCACGCGCACTGTGTCAGGCAGGCGCAAACTCTGCGCGGATACATATGACATGAGCACTTCCCTCGAAACGCTGCTGGCCGAACGCGACTGGCTTCTGGCCGATGGCGCGACCGGCACCAACCTGTTCAACATGGGGTTGGAAAGCGGCGATCCGCCCGAGTTCTGGAACGAGACGCACACCGACAATATCCGCAAGCTCTATTCCGGCGCGGTGGACGCGGGCAGCGATCTGTTCCTGACCAACACGTTTGGCTCCAACGCCTCGCGTCTGGCGCTGCACAAGGCGGAAAAACGCGCGTTCGAACTGTCCCGCATCGGGGCAGAAATCGCCCGCGAGGTTTCCGATGCCGCAGGGCGCCCGGTTGTGGTTGCCGGATCGGTCGGGCCGACAGGCGATATCATGGAGCCGGTGGGCACCCGCTCGCACGCCAGCGCGGTCGAGATCTTTCACGAACAGGCCGAAGGGCTGAAAGCCGGCGGCGCGGATGTTCTCTGGGTCGAGACGATCAGCGCCCCGGAAGAATTCCGCGCGGCGGCAGAAGCGTTCGGACTGGCGAACATGCCGTGGTGCGGCACGATGAGTTTTGACACGGCGGGGCGCACGATGATGGGCGTCACCTCGTCTGGCATGGCAGAGCTGGTCGACAGCCTGCCCAACCCGCCGCTCGCGTTTGGCGCAAATTGCGGCAC
The DNA here is from genome assembly GCF_046592965.1 of Marivita sp. S2033. Lineage (NCBI taxonomy): Bacteria > Pseudomonadati > Pseudomonadota > Alphaproteobacteria > Rhodobacterales > Roseobacteraceae > Marivita > Marivita sp. S2033. Next base: position 129,414 of record NZ_JBISBV010000006.1, on the reverse strand, counting down.
CGGCGCGTCGGACCTCTTGCGCACGGTGCTGGGCTTTTCCGCCTCGGGCACAAACCGCGCGATCATCGCCAAGGGCAATGCAGGCATCCCCAAGTATATCGACGGCCACATTCATTACGACGGAACGCCCGAATTGATGGCGCGCTATGCAATTCTGGCACGCAACGCCGGAGCGACGATCATTGGCGGATGCTGCGGCACCATGCCCGATCACCTGCGCGCCATGCGTGAGGCATTGGAGAGCACGCCCAAATCCGCCGCCCCGTCCCTGGACGAGATCGTTCAGGAGATCGGACCGTTCAGTTCGGAGTCAGATGGCACCGGAGATCAATCGGAGGCGCCAAAGCGTGAACGACGCGGCCGCAGGCGCGGCTGACAACGCCCGAGTTTTTGCTCACATCATCGCGCGCGCGTCCCGGCGAGGTCGGTCGCGCATCCGGTGATGTCGGATTTCACCAAGTGATCACATCCGAAAACCACGAATAGTTAGGTAAATCATGTCTGGCGGGGTTCGCCGACGGCTGGAGAGACAATCATGGCTGACGAAGACGACGACATCATCCTGTCCGAACTGAACGATGAGGAACTTGTCGAGCAGATGTTCGACGATCTCTACGATGGTCTCAAGGAAGAGATCGAAGAAGCGGTCAACATCCTTCTTGAACGCAAGTGGCAACCCTACGACATCCTGACCAAGGCACTTGTGGGCGGGATGACCATCGTCGGGCATGATTTCCGCGACGGCATCCTGTTCGTGCCGGAGGTGCTTCTGGCTGCCAACGCGATGAAGGGCGGGATGCATATCCTGAAGCCGCTTCTGGCCGAAACCGGCGCACCCAAGGTCGGCAAGATGGTGATCGGCACCGTCAAGGGCGATATCCATGACATCGGCAAGAACCTTGTGTCCATGATGATGGAAGGGGCCGGGTTCGAAGTTGTCGATCTGGGGATCAACAACCCGGTTGAAAGCTATCTTGACGCCATTCAGGCAGAAGAGGCGGATATTCTGGGGATGTCTGCCCTGCTGACCACGACGATGCCCTACATGAAGGTCGTCATCGACACGATGATCGAAAAAGGCATGCGCGACGACTATATCGTGCTTGTCGGCGGCGCGCCTCTCAACGAGGAATTCGGCAAGGCCATCGGTGCCGACGCCTATTGCCGCGATGCCGCCGTCGCTGTGGAAACCGCAAAGACCTTTGTGTCGCGCAAGCACAACCAACTGGCGGCGAACTGACCAAAAGGGCAACGGGCTGGAGGAACGGGGCCGCAAAGTTGCCTCGTTTCCAGACCGAGTTTCGTCAGATTCGCGTGTGAATTTCCTCGCGGAGCTGACACAAGGAAACGACCACATGCCCTTTTCCATCACGAGCAAACCGCTGGTCTTCGGCATTCTTGCGGTCAGTTTTGTGAATATTGCGCTGTTCGCGACCACGCGCGCGACTGTGGACTTGTCCGACATGCCCGAAATTGCACTGCAATTGGTCGGGTTCGCCCTGCTCTGGTTTGCGGCACACAGGTTCCGAGACGATCCCGGTTATCTGTTGCGCAGCACGCGCAACCTGTTCGAAGGCCTGTTCTTTCTGACGATGTTCGCCATCACAATGGCGACCCTCAACAATCTCAGCATGATGATCCCATTTCCGTTTCAGGATGACCTGCTGGCAGGCTGGGACGCAGCCCTCGGGTTGAACTGGCTGGCCTATTTCGAAGCCGTTCATTCCAGCCCGACAGCTATTTGGATCCTGGAATGGGCCTATAACGATCTGGCGCTTGCAGGTCTGGCCGTTTTCGCAGCGCTCGCGTTCTTTCGGGACGAGCGGCGCTTGCGCTATTACATGGAAATCTTCTTTTACACCGCGCTGATCACGATGATCGTTGGCGCATGTTTCCCGGCCTTGGCCGCCGTAGACCGCTATATCGTTAACCTGTCTGACTATCCGAATTTCCCGACACCGCCCGGAATCTATCACCTTTCCCACTTCGAAACCCTGCGCGGAGCGAGCGAGATCGTGATCAATCCCGTCGGCTTGCCCGGGCTGGTCACATTCCCGTCCTACCATACGGCGTCGGGGATCATGCTTTGCATCGGCGTCTTCAGAACATGGTTGTTCTGGCCGGTTCTGCTCTATTCGGCGGCAATGATCGCGTCATCGCCGGTCTTTGGCGGACATTACTTCATTGATCTTGTCGCCGGAGCGTCGCTGGCGTTCCTGGTGGCTTGGGTGAACGCGCGGCGGTCAATCTATGATGGCCTGTTCGCGCGTCGAGCGACGCGGACCGAAACTGCGGACCATGCTGCGGATGCCAATCTGCACACTGCCTGACGTGCGGATTTTCTACTGCGCAGATGATTTCGATGGACTTCCGCTGCCACGACCGACGGCGGATTTCCGACCACTCGGTCTGGCTAGGGGTTTTAATGATCGCCGATTGATCTTATCTTCTTTGTGAGTAGAGGAGATATTCATGCCAGTGACCACCTTTGTCTCGTTGATCTTTGCCGTGATCGCGACGTCCGGGCTGACCGTCTGGGCGATGGTCGAGTTCGGGGTGTTTCAGGTGCTTCCCTGGCTGATCGGCCTCGGGCTGGTGGCGCGCTGGGGTTTGAGCCATGTGCCGGGCGATGACGAGCCTGCCTGACGACTCTACGTTAACTCAAGACGGGATGGATGCGCGCAAGAACGGGCGCGTTCTGATCATCGCGTGCGGCGCGCTGGCGCGGGAAATCCTGGCACTGCGCGAGGCCAATGGCTGGCAGCATATCGATCTGACCTGCCTGCCTGCCATCTTGCACAATCACCCTGAAAAAATTGTCGATGCGGTGCGACGGGTCGTTGAGGCCAATCGTGCGGCGTATCGGACCATTCACGTGGCGTACGGCGATTGCGGCACAGGCGGGGGTTTGCAAGCTGCGTGCGATGCGATGGGCATCGAGATGATCGCCGGTCCTCACTGTTACAGCTTTTTCGAGGGCAACGACGCCTTCGCCGCGCGGGACGAATTCACTGCCTTCTATCTGACTGATTTTCTGGTCCGCCAGTTCGAGGCGTTTGTCTGGAAACCACTGGGATTGGACCGCCATCCCGAATTGCGCGACATGTATTTCGCCCATTACGACAAGCTGGTCTATCAGGCGCAGACCGACGATCCGGACTTGACCGAAACCGCGATGGAGTGCGCGCAACGGCTTGGGCTGGCCTTCGAGCGGCGCTTCACCGGGTATGGTGATCTTGATCGCCAGATGCAGGATTGGACCACGGCCCCTTAGTCTGCCGACGCCGTGAGAATGGCCGAGACGGGCACCATCGTGACGCTCGACGCCCGGTCCTGCAAACTCCAGAGCAGCAACGCCGATACGGTGTCGGGCGTATAGCGGCCCAGCATCACCGCAGCGCCATCCTGACGGGCGCGAAACGCCGCGCCGTCCAGAAAACGGCGCTTTGTGCGCGCGTCCTGACCGTCGCCATCGAAATCCCGCAACACGCTGACCGCAGGCACGTTTTCGCGCCGCGCAATTGCCTGAGCGGTGTTCAGCCCGTTGGGCATGAACACCAGGCCATGCCCGCTTTCCGCAGCAAAGCTGGTGGCTTGTTCGGTGTTCCCGCGCACGTCCTGAAGACTGCTGTCGGGTGCTTCGATCAGCGCCACTGATTCGGGCACAGCGGCGATGGATCCGGCAAGAATTTGCTCCACGTCAGTGGGCTGCGCCGCCAAGGGAAGATCGACGAGGGTGGCGACCTCGTAACCCAACGCCCGGTAGCCCGCCATACGCTCGGCGGCACCCGGCTGCCCCGGATCGAGCGCGAAAGTGACCGGAAACGGGAAATTGTCGAGCGTATCCGGCCCTAACGGGCCTGTGCCATCGTCAATCAACACGATCGCCATCCGCGGCAGGTCGGAGTCAGTGCCGACCGGAGCTGCGAAACGCTCAAGTGGTGGACGCGCATCCTCGTCCGAAGGCTGCACTTCTGTCACATCGGTCTCTGGATCGGTGCCGATGGTGGGAAGTCGGGTCGACGCACCACTGTCTCGCCCGGCGAACGCCCCCGCCGGTTTGCCAATCGAGGGGCGCGCCAAGGCTGCGGTGTCGGTTTCATCACCTTCCGGATCGGGTGTCGTGATGTCGGGCACCAAGCGCCGCACTTTGGGACGATCCTGAGCGATTTCGTCGTCGCCCGCGCTATCCGGCTCGTCGCCGACTTGGTTCGGCGCAGCATCTGGCTGTTGCGATGCGGTTTCCATGTCCGGCTCGGGCGCGGTTTCCGGCTCGGGATCCGGCGCGGCTTCCGTCACGGGTTCAGGTTCGAGCGGGCGCTCTAGCGTGGGAACTGCAGGAGCCGGGGGCTGCGCGGGTTCTGTGGAAATCGCCAGCCCAACCTCGGTATCGGGTGACGCGAGTGCCGGGCCTTGCGCGATGTCTGGCGAGCCTTCGGTGCTGGGCTGCGCCGGAGCGTCAGACACCGCCACCATTTCAGGAGATTGGAGGCTACCTGCTTCACTCGTAACTTCAGGCGCAGGTGTCGGCGCGGTGGCAACGTCTTGCGGCGCGGCGTCGTCGCCCTGCGAAGGAGTGTTCAGCGCGGGCGAGTCGGTGTCCGGTGCGACTGTCGTGACATCGGCGGGTCGGCGGCTCGGTTGCGACGATTCCACGATCGGCTGCGGCTCCGATGCGGTGGGCTGCGGGCGCTCGTCGGGAATGTCAGGCTCGCTTTGCGGGCTCTGCGCGGTCATCTCGCCTTCCGGGTTCTCCTCCGACACCTCGCTCGGCGGGCTTTCTGCGGTGGTCTCGCTTTGCAAGCCCTCCTCCGGGGTCTCAATCTCTGCGACGGTCTCTGGCGCGTCCGCGGTTTGCGTCCTGTCCGTCGGTTCCACCTCGGGTTCGGGCGCTGTCGTTTCGGAGCCCTCGGCGGGCACGATGACAATTTCGACCTCGGCCGGCGCGGTTTCGACAGCGGGCGCTTCGGCCACCGGATCGGCTACCGGTTGCGGCGGCACGTCACTCCTTGGTGACAAGATCGACGCGGTGGTCAAACCGACCACGGATACCACGGTGCCCCAGATGGCCCCTGACAAAAATCCTCTTGCCATGCTCACTGTCCTCGCCTTGCCGTCTCAAGCGTTCCGGCATCTCGGACGTGCCGGTTGACCCACCCGCGCCCTTGACGCGCCTTGGTCTGCCTGCGCATGTATACCGCGATTGCGCCCTGCCCCGCCAGCCCTGTCAAAGAAGAAACGCCCATGTTGCTGCTCATCGATAACTACGACAGTTTCACCTATAATCTTGTGCATTATCTGGGTGAACTGGACACGGACGTCAAAGTTGTGCGCAACGACGCGATAACGGTCGATGACGCGCTTGCACTCAATCCCGCCGGCATCCTTCTTTCCCCCGGCCCGTGCGATCCCGACAAGGCAGGCATTTGCCTTGCGCTGACACGAGCCGCAGGTGATGCGGGCATTCCGCTGCTGGGTGTGTGTCTGGGCCATCAGACACTGGGTCAGGCCTATGGCGGGCGGGTCGTGCGCCATAGCGAGATTGTACATGGCAAGATGGGAATGATGCATCACGACGGCAAAGGCGTGTTTGCAGGCCTGCCGACGCCGTTCAAGGCAACGCGATATCATTCGCTGGTGGTGGCACGGGACAGCATCCCCGACTGTCTGGAAGTGACCGCCTGGCTGGAAGACGGTACGGTCATGGGGCTGAGTCACCGCGACCTGCCGCTGCATGGCATCCAGTTCCATCCCGAATCCATCGCCTCCGAGCATGGCCATGCCCTGTTGCAGAATTTTGTGAACGAATTGAAGGTCCCCGCATGAGCGACGCGATGAAGCCCCTGATCTATGCCGCCTCCGAAGGACCGCTGAGCCGGTCGCAGGCCGAACAAGCCTTCGAACTTCTGTTCGACGGAGAGGCGACACAGGCCCAGATCGGCGGCCTGCTGATGGCGCTGCGCGCGCGCGGCGAATCCGTATCCGAATATGCCGCTGCCGCCGCCGTGATGCGCGCCAGATGTACACCCGTTACCGCGCCGGAGGGTGCGATGGACATCGTCGGCACTGGCGGCGACGGCAAAGGCACGCTCAACATCTCGACCGCGACCGCGTTCGTGGTGGCGGGTGCTGGGGTGCCTGTCGCCAAGCATGGCAATCGCAACCTCAGCTCGAAATCGGGCGCGGCGGATGCGCTGACAGAGATGGGGGTTAACGTCATGGTCGGCCCCGAGGTGGTGGAGCGCGCCCTCGCCGAGGCCGGAATCGGCTTTATGATGGCGCCGATGCATCACCCTGCAATGAAGCACGTCATGCCGGTGCGGCAGGAATTGGGGTGCAAGACCATCTTCAACATTCTGGGACCGCTCACCAATCCGGCAGGTGTCAAACGCCAATTGTCCGGCGCGTTTGCGATCGACCTGATCTTTCCGATGGCCGAGACGCTGCGGGAACTCGGGTCTGTCAAGGCGTGGCTGGTGCATGGCGGCGACGGAACGGACGAGATCTCGATCTCCGATCCGACGCAGGTCGCGGTTCTGGAAGACGGCAAGGTGCGTGGCCGCGAAGTGCACCCCGAGGATGCCGGCCTTCCGGTGCATCCGTTCCGCGACATCATGGGCGGCACGCCGGCCGACAACGCCAAGGCCTTTCGAGCCCTGCTGGACGGAGCCAAAGGCGCATATCGCGACGCCGTGCTGCTGAACGCGGCAGCGGCGCTGATCGTGGCGGACAAGGTGAGCGATCTGACAACCGGAGCCGAGATGGCGGCCGAAAGCATTGACAGCGGCGCGGCCAAAGCGCGGATCACGGCGCTCGCCAAGGCCACGCAAGCGGCGTGATCGCGGCCGCGAAAGAGGCCGCGCGCGCAATGCAGGCGTGGTGTGGTGGGGGCTCTGCCCCCTCGGCCTGCGGCCTCACCCCCGAGGTATTTTCGAACCAGAGAAGACGGGCCGCGTGATGCCGGAATTGACGCCGCCCGCCGCGTGGGCGCATTTGCCGTTTTTTCGCGATCGCCTGCCTGCGATCAACGCCGCGCTGGAATGCGAGGCTCGGACCATCTTGCCGCCTCGTCCACAGGTCTTTGCGGCGCTCGAGTCCTGTCCGCCGGACGATGTGCGTGTCGTCATTCTGGGGCAGGATCCCTATCCGACGCCCGGCCATGCGCATGGGCTGGCATTTTCGGTCGCACCTGATGTGCGCCCGTTGCCGCGCTCCTTGGGAAATGTCTTCAAGGAGTTGCAGGCCGATATCGGGGCTGCTCCACCGAATGGCGATCTGCGGTTCTGGGCCGATCAGGGCGTGCTGTTGCTGAACGACGTGCTGACCGTTCCGGCGCATGACGCACGCGGGCATCGCAAGCTTGGCTGGCAAGAATTGGTGCCAGAGGTGTTTGATGCGCTCTCGGACCGGCCGCGCGCTTTTATTCTATGGGGCAAGGATGCGCAGAGGCATGCAGATCGCCTTTGCGCCGATGCCCATCTCGTTTTGCAAAGCGCCCATCCCTCGCCCTTGTCGGCACGGCGCGGATTTTTCGGCTCGCGCCCCTTTTCCAGGGTAAACGCTTGGCTTAGAGATCAAGGACAGCCCCCGATCAACTGGACAAGCCCATGAGTGCCACCATTCTTGACAAGATCAAAGCCTACAAGCTCGAGGAGATCGCCGCCGATAAGGCGCGCGTCCCCTTGGCCGAGGTCGAGGCCGCGGCAAGCGCCGCCCCGGAGGTGCGAGGGTTTGCGACCGCCTTGCGCCATGCGCAGACAAGCGGCTACGGCCTGATCGCGGAGATCAAGAAAGCCTCGCCGTCCAAGGGATTGATCCGGGCGGATTTCGATCCCGGAGCGCTGGCCAAGGCCTATGAAGACGGCGGCGCGACCTGTTTGTCGGTGCTCACCGACACGCCCAGTTTCCAAGGCGCGAAGGACTATCTTGTCGCCGCGCGCCGTGCGACCGGCCTGCCGGTGTTGCGCAAGGATTTCATGTACGACACCTATCAGGTCGCCGAAGCGCGCAGCCTGGGCGCCGATTGTATCCTCATCATCCTGGCGAGCGTCAGCGACGCGCAAGCCAAGGATCTGGAGGCGGCGGCTTTCGCATGGGGAATGGACGCGCTGATCGAAGTGCATGACCGCGCCGAACTCGATCGCGCGCTTGCTCTGACATCGCCGTTGATCGGCATAAACAACCGCAATCTCAATACGTTCGAGACCTCTCTTGAGACGACGCGCGAACTTTCGGCGCATGTCCCGAACGACCGGATGCTGATCTCGGAATCCGGATTGTTCACTCCCGCCGATCTTGCCGACATGGCGTCCTGCGGCGCGCGCAGCTTCCTGATCGGCGAAAGCCTGATGCGCCAGTCCGACGTCGCCCGCGCGACACGCGCGCTTCTGGTAGATCCGGTGGCGGCATGAGCGGCGGGCTGACCCATTTCGATGCCAAGGGCGACGCCCATATGGTGGACGTGTCCGACAAGGCCGTCACCGCCCGCATCGCGGTGGCCGAGGGCTATGTCCGGATGGCGCAAGAGACGTTCGACATCATCACCGAGGGCCGAGCGAAAAAGGGAGATGTGATTGGCGTGGCGCGACTCGCGGGGATCATGGGGGCGAAGAAAACCCCCGATCTGATCCCGCTGTGCCATCCGCTCCCGGTGACGAAGGTGTCGGTCGAACTGACACCGGCGCCCGATTTGCCCGGCCTTCGGATCGAGGCGACGGTCAAGACCACGGGTCAGACCGGGGTCGAGATGGAGGCGCTCACCGCAGTATCGACCGCCGCGCTGACGGTTTTCGACATGGCGAAAGCCGTCGATAAAGGCATGGAGATCACCGGCATTCGCGTGATGCTCAAGGACGGCGGCAAGTCCGGACGGTTCGAGGCGGCATGATTTCCGTCTCCGAGGCGCTCGACCAGTTGTTTGCGCTCACCACCGCGTTGGAGCCGGAAACGGTGCCGCTGCTGCAGGCGCACGGGCGGGTTTTGGCCTCGGATGTCGCGGCAACCCGCGATCAGCCGCCCTTTGATGGCTCGGCGATGGATGGCTATGCGGTCACGCAGGCCAGCCCCGGTTTGCGCCTGCGCGTGATCGGAGAGGCCGCCGCGGGGCATCGGTTTGATGGCAGCGTGGGCGATGGCGACGCGGTGCGCATTTTCACCGGCGCGCCTGTGCCCGCAGGTGCGCAGCGCGTTGTTATACAGGAAGATGTCGAGCGCGACGGCGACTGGATCACCCTGCGCGAGACGCTGGATGCCAGTTCCCATATCCGGCCCGCAGGCGGCGATTTCCGCGTTGGCGATACAGTGTCGGCCGGGCGATTGATCGGCCCGAATGACATTGCGCTGATGGCGGCGATGAACATTGCGCTAGTGCCGGTGACGCGCCGCCCCGTGGTTGCGCTCATCTCGACGGGCGACGAGTTGGTCATGCCCGGCGAGTCTCCCGGCCCCGACCAGATCATCGCGTCAAACACCCTCGGGCTGCATGCGCTGATGCGCGATCTCTGCGCAGAGCCGCGCTTGCTGCCGATTGCGCGCGACAATGAAGCATCGCTGAATACGGCGTTCGATCTTGCCCGGGGGGCCGACCTGATCGTGACCATCGGCGGTGCGTCGGTTGGCGACCATGACGTCGTGGCCAATCTGGCCCCGCAACTCGGATTCGAGCAGTCGTTCTACAAGGTCGCGATGCGGCCCGGAAAGCCTTTGATGGCCGGGCGTTTCGGCACGGCGATGATGATCGGCCTGCCTGGCAATCCGGTGTCGGCGATGGTGTGCGGTCATGTGTTTCTGGCGCCGGTGATCCGCGCAATGCTGGGCTTGAGCGCACGGCCAGCACCGCGTCTGACGGCGCCCCTGGCCAAGCCCCTGCCCGCCAACGGGTCACGCGAACACTACATGCGCGCGCGACTGACCGATGGCGCGCTGCTGGCCTTCGGCTCGCAGGACAGCTCCCTGCTCGGCATCCTCAGCGACGCCGATGCGCTGATCGTACGCCCGCCAGATGATGGGGCGCGGGACGTGGGTGATACGGTCGATTACATCGTCATTCGTTAAATATTTACCTTTCTCCGCAAGTGTTCCGGTGATGATTGACACAAAACATGAACATCCATAGAACAAAGGGTGAGGATCACCCGAGCGGAGGCGGAACATGCTGACAAAAAAACAACTGGACCTGCTGGATTTCATCAACAGGCGCGTTTTGCGCGACGGTGTGCCGCCGAGCTTCGATGAAATGAAGGAAGCGCTGGATTTGCGCTCCAAGTCGGGCATTCACCGGTTGATTACCGCGCTGGAAGAACGCGGGTTCATTCGCCGACTGGCGCATCGCGCGCGCGCCATCGAAATCGTGAAACTGCCCGACTCTCTTGCCAACAAGCAAGCGGGCTTTAGCCCACGTGTCATCGACGGCGATGTGCCGGACGGGCCGACCCCGTCCAACGCGGTTTCTGTCGAGGCGGTGCAGTCTGTCAATCTTGCCCTGATGGGGCGGATCGCCGCCGGTGTGCCGATTGAGTCGATCAATGACGTGCCGCCCGCCGTGGCTGTTCCCGGCGCCATGCTCAGCGGCAATGGCAAGCACTATGCTCTTGAGGTCAAAGGCGATTCCATGATCGACGCCGGGATCAATGATGGCGATGTGGTTGTCATCCGCGAAACATCGTCGGCTGATAATGGCGATATCGTCGTGGCGCAGGTTGATGGCTACGAAGCCACCCTGAAGCGGTACAAACGGGCCGGTGACAGTATTGTTCTGGAAGCCGCGAACCCGGCTTATGAACCACGCATCCTGCCAGTTGGAAATGTCACGGTCCAGGGACGCTTGGTGGGGCTGATCCGCACCTATTAAGGGGCGCGCAGCGTTCTGTCGTTCCAAAGGCGCGCGCCGGATCGGTCGCGCGCCGTTTCTATGCTCAGCGTTCCGTCGCTGTGCCGTCTGATGGCAAGAGCGTCGAATGGTTTGAACCGCTTACTGTCGATCACTTCGCAGCCTGACACATCGGCACCCTTACGAAGATCGGCGCTGGCGACAATCAACTCCCCCGCCTTGCATCCCTTGAACGCGGCGGCGGCGCGTTTGCCGTGGATGTGTCGAATTGCAGGATCGCCGTGTTCCACCCAAAACGCGGCGGATTGCTCCTGATCCAGCCCGTGTCCGTCATTTTCCAGCCAAACGCTCGCAACGAAACCAGACCCTTTGGGCCGGGATAACGCACGTCCGTTCTCGGTCATGACTCCGACCAGAGTTCCCCCTTCGGCGACAAGGATATCGGGCCGCTCTGCTGTGATCCAAAGCGCTGTGGCCAGGGCAAGTGGTGCGACGCCCAACAAGCGCAATCGGCCCTGCCAGATGATCAAAACCAAAAATCCGAGCGCGGTCAGCGGCAGCACCGCAGGCTGTGGCGTCATGACCGGGCGCACCGAGCCCTCCCACAGCGCCACGCGTTCTGCGACGGCCAGAATCCAGTCAAGCCCCAGTTCCATCACTCTCAGGCCCAGCATCTCCAAGCCGATGGGCATCAGCAAAAGCCCCAGAACTGCTGACGGAATCACCAAAATTCCCATCAGCGGGACAGTGGCGAGGTTGGCGAGCAACCCGTATTGCGCGATCTGGTTGAAATGTGCCATCGCGACCGGTGCCGTGGCCGCACCTGCCACGGCGGACGACAGCACCACCGAAACGACGCCGTTGAGGACACGATGGCGCGGCAGGTTGCCCGGCCCGTCCCGGATCGCGCCGAACACCGCGACAAGTGCTGTCGTCGCGGCAAACGACATCTGGAAGCCCGGTCCCAGCAACGCTTCGGGGCGCAACAACAGCACGATCACCGCCGCCAGTGCCACCGCGCGCAACGATATCGCGCGCCGGTCGCTGATCACCGCCAGCAACATGACCGCAACCATGACGAAGGCCCGCTCGGTCGCGACATTGCCGCCGGACAGCGCGAGATAGACGGCCGCTACGGCCAACGCGCCCGCAGCGGCGATTTTCTTGATCGGCCAAAGCTGGCCAATCGGAGTCAACAACAACCCCAACCGCAAGGTTGCGAACACAAACGCGCTGACCAGCCCCATGTGCAGGCCGGAGATCGCCAGAAGATGCGCGAGATTGGTGTCGCGCAGGGCTTGCATCACGTCCTGTGGAATGGAACTGCGGTCTCCGGTGATGATGGCCGCAGCGAACGCGCCGGTCGCGCCGGGCAGTGCCGCCTGCACCCGCGCCGAAAGCGCCATGCGCATGCGGAACACCCATTGGCCCTTCGCGGCGTCTTCCCACAAAACGACGGGCACGCGTGTGTAGCCCACAGCACCAAGGCGCAGGAACCACGCATGGCGGCGGAAGTCGAACCCGCCGGGCTCAACCGCACCGCCGGGCGGGCCAAGATGCGCCGTTGTCATAACGATCATGCCCGGTTCGGGGATCAGGCCCGGGGTTGTGCCATGCAGAGACAACCGCACCCGCACTGGCGTTTTGCGGGGCGCGACATTGGTCAGCCAGACCCGGTCGAGGGTGATCCGAAGCGCGTCGGATGCGGATCTGTCGATCGCGACCACCCTGCCCGTTACCGGCCCGTAATAGCGCCAGTCGAGCACCGGCCCGGCAACGACATGCGCGCGCGCTCCTGCCAGCGCGGCCCCGAGCGCAATCAGGGCCATCGCGCAGAGCAGTGGTGCGAACACCGCATGAGAGCGCAGATAGAAGACCAAAAGCACAAGCCCGGTAGCGCCACAGAGGAGCAGCGCCCAGACTGGCGGCTCGAATCGGATCGAGAAATAAAGTCCGATTCCGATCGCCAGAAACACCGGCACAAAGGGAAACAGCCCGCCGCGTTGCGCGAGAAGGATATCGGCCAACCCGGACCAGACCCGCGCCATGCTTGCCCCCGTTCAAGGTGCTGTTTACAGAGGCCGCAGAATACCTCCCTTATCGTGAATGAAAGGTAAACGCACGCATGGCCCGCCAGATCGTCACCCGTTTCGCCCCCTCGCCCACCGGCTATTTGCATATCGGCGGCGCACGCACGGCGCTGTTCAACTGGCTTTACGCACGTGGGCGCGGCGGCAAGTTCCTGCTGCGCATCGAAGACACCGATCTCGCCCGTTCGACCCCTGAGGCAACCGAGGCGATTCTCAAGGGGATGGCGTGGCTCGGGCTGAACCATGACGGCGATGTGGTCAGCCAGGCGTCGCGCGTCGAGCGCCACGCCGAGGTGGCGCATGAATTGCTCGCCAAAGGTGCTGCGTATAAGTGTTTCTCGACACAGGATGAGATCGAGGCGTTCCGCGAAGCCGCGCGCGCCGAAGGCCGCTCGACCCTGTTTCAAAGCCCCTGGCGCGACGCTGATCCGGGCACGCACCCTGATGCGCCCTATGCCATTCGTCTCAAGACGGCGCAGGACGGGGCGACAGTGATCCACGATCAGGTTCAGGGCGACGTCACCATTCGCAACGATCAGCTTGATGACATGGTGCTTTTGCGCTCCGACGGCACACCGGTCTACATGCTGGCCGTGGTGGTGGATGACCATGATATGGGCGTCACCCACGTGATCCGCGGCGACGATCACCTCAACAACGCGGCGCGCCAGATGGGCATTTACAGCGCGATGGGCTGGGAGATCCCGGTCTGGGCGCATATTCCGCTGATCCACGGCTCTGACGGAAAGAAACTCTCCAAACGCCACGGCGCGTTGGGGGTCGAAGAGTATCAGGCGATGGGCTATTCGGCGGCGGGAATGCGAAATTACCTTGCGCGTCTGGGATGGAGCCACGGCGATGACGAATTCTTTACCGATGCTCAGGCACAAGAGTGGTTCGACTTGAAGGGAATCGGAAAATCGCCCGCGCGGTTCGATTTCAAGAAACTGGAGAATCTGAGTGGTCAACATATCGCCGTGTCCGACGATGCTGCCTTGCGGCATGAGTTGCAGGAATATCTTGTCGCCGCCGGGCTGCCTGCCCTGACGGAAGCGCAGGCCGACGGGATCGAGCGTGCGATGTATTGCCTCAAGGACCGGGCACGCACCTTTCCGGAACTGATTGAAAAGGCGCATTTTATTTTGGCGGAACGGCCAATTTTGCCGGATGAGAAGGCCGCCAAGCAGCTCGACACGGTATCCCGTGGTATACTGGGATCGTTGACGCCGCAGTTGCAAAATGCTAGCTGGACACGCGACGAGCTTGAAGCCGTCACATCCCGATTTGCAGATCAGCACGGGACAAAATTCGGCAAGCTGGCTGGCCCGATGCGGGCGGCTCTTGCGGGCCGGGCCGTGACGCCGAGTGTCTTCGATATGATGCTGATTCTGGGACGCGACGAAACCATCGCGCGACTGACGGAAGCGGCGGCCAGGGACGACGACTGACACCGCAGACGGTGCGTTCACCTTGGGATTGAATAGCTGGCTTTGAACCTCCGTTCAAAGCAATGAGACGAAGGGACCACGTATGTCAGACACCTCCAAATCTGCGACATTGACCATTGATGGCGAAAGCTATGAACTGCCGATCTACACGCCCACCTGTGGGCCGGACGTGATCGACATCCGTAAACTTTACGGACAAGCCGGTGTGTTCACCTATGATCCCGGCTTCACGTCGACGGCAAGCTGCGACAGCACCATCACCTTTATCGACGGCGACAAGGGTGAATTGCTGCATCGCGGCTACCCGATCGAACAGCTGGCCGAAAAGTCGCACTATCTCGAGGTGTGTTACCTGCTGCTTTACGGAGATTTGCCGTCAGCCGCCGATCTGGAAGAATTCGAGGCCACGATCACGCGACACACGATGATTCACGAACAGATGCACAACTTCTTCCGCGGCTTCCGGCGCGATGCGCATCCGATGGCGACGATGGTCGGTGTGGTTGGCGCGATGTCGGCCTTTTACCACGACAGCACCGATCCCAACGACGAGCGCCAGCGCGAGATCGCGTCGCACCGCCTGGTTGCCAAGATGCCGACGATTGCCGCGATGGCTTACAAATACTCCATCGGCCAGCCGTTCGTGTATCCGCGCAACGATCTCGATTACGCGGCCAACTTCCTGCATATGTGCTTTGCCGTCCCGGCAGAGGAATATGAGGTCGATCCGATCATCTCGCGCGCGATGGACCGCATCTTTACCCTGCACGCCGATCACGAACAGAACGCCTCGACCTCGACGGTGCGTCTGGCGTCGTCGTCAGGTGCAAATCCGTTCGCCTGCATTGCAGCCGGGATTGCGTGTCTTTGGGGCCCCGCACATGGCGGCGCAAACCAGGCCTGCCTTGAGATGCTCAAGGAAATCGGCTCGCCCGAGAACATCCCCGACTATATCGCCCGCGCCAAGGACAAGAACGATCCGTTCCGCCTGATGGGCTTCGGGCACCGCGTCTACAAGAACTTCGATCCCCGCGCGACGGTGATGAAAAAGTCGGCGGACGAGGTTCTGGATCTTTTGGGTGTGGAAAACAACCCGATCCTGGCGACTGCGAAAGCGCTTGAAAAAGCGGCGCTCGAAGATCCGTATTTCACCGAGAAAAAGCTGTTCCCGAATGTGGATTTCTATTCGGGTATCATCCTCGAAGCGATCGGCTTTCCGACGTCGATGTTCACACCGATTTTTGCGCTGAGCCGTACGGTTGGCTGGATTTCGCAGTGGAAAGAGCAGCTTGCCGATCCGCAGATGAAAATCGGCCGGCCACGTCAGCTCTATCAGGGCAGCGGTCTGCGCGATTACGTCGATATCGAAAATCGCTGATAGATACTTTCAAAAGGCCACCTTCGGGTGGCCTTTTTCGCAGGTCTTTGACGGCTACCGCCCCTCATAGCGGGCTGGCCGCTTTTCCAGAAAGGCCATAACACCTTCCTTGAAATCACGCGTCTTGCCACACTGACCTTGCAGCTTTGCCTCAACCGCCAACTGGCCTTCGAGATCATTGTCAAAAGAGGCGCGAATGGCCTGCTTGACGCGCGCATAAGCGGCACTCGGACCCTTGGCGAGATGCGCAGCGCGGGCCTG
This sequence comes from Marivita sp. S2033, assembly GCF_046592965.1. Classification (NCBI taxonomy): domain Bacteria; kingdom Pseudomonadati; phylum Pseudomonadota; class Alphaproteobacteria; order Rhodobacterales; family Roseobacteraceae; genus Marivita; species Marivita sp. S2033. The sequence goes on along the minus strand of NZ_JBISBV010000006.1, from coordinate 113,409 downwards.
CCAATGTTCAGCGAAACTGGCATCGGGCACGGCTTCCCAGATCATTCCCCAGTCATCCGCCTGGCGTGCGGTGATCTTGTCGGCGAACAGCGCAGCACCCATCGCCTTGGCCATCCCCATCTGGCGCGGCAGGTAATAGGTGCCGCCCGCATCCGGGATGAGGCCAATGCGGGTAAAGGCCTGCAGGAAAAACGCGCTCTCGGTCGCGATCACCACATCTGCCGCCAACGCGAGGTTCGCCCCGGCCCCGGCCGCAGCACCGTTCACCGCCGAGATGGTCGGCACCGGGCAGTCGAAAATCGCGCGCAGCATCGGCACATATTCGTCGCGCAGCGTCCGCTCCATATCGAGCGTCGCGATGTTGCCGCTGTCGCCCAAATCCTGCCCCGAGCAAAACGACGTGCCTGCCCCCGTCAGCACGACGGCGCGCGCGTGTTTGCCCCCCGCCAGCACCGCGTCTGTCAGTTCGGCACGCATCTGCGTGTTCAGCGCGTTCATCACGTCGGGACGGTTCAGCGTCACGGTGGCGATGTCGTCAGTGATGTCGAAAGTGATGGTGTCGTAATCCATGCGCGGGGCACTCCTCAATCCGGTTGCCCGCATCAAACACACAACTCTGCGCGTTGGCAAAGGTCAACGCGGCGTCATTCCGTATCGAGGATTTCCTTCAACCGCGCGTTTTCCGCTTCCGACAACGTTGCTTCGGTTGGCGCGGCCGCGGTTGAGCGGCCCCGGATGTAGAAAATGCCGACCACCAGCGCGATCAGAAACAACACCGGGCCGGACAGCCACAGGATGATGTTCCAGCCACCGGTGCGTGGGTTGAGCAGTACGAATTCACCGTAGCGTTCCACGAGGTAATTCATCACCTCTACATCGCTGTCGCCCGCGACCAGCCGTTCGCGCACCACAAGGCGCAGCTCACGCGCCAGAGCAGCGTTGGATTCGTCGATGCTTTCGTTCTGGCAGACCACGCAGCGCAGGTCTTTGGACAGCTCGCGCGCGCGGTTTTCCAGCACCGGATCTGCCAGCACTTCATCGGGTTGGACCGCCATCACCGGCATGCCAGACGTGGCCAACAACAGCGCGACCAAACCCGCGTTCAGTAAACGCAACATCGTCATTCCGCAGGAACTCCCCGGGGTTCACGCGCGCGTCTGGCACCCGCAGCGACCCGGTAGCGGCGATCTGACAGGGACAGGAACCCACCCAGCGCCATCAGGATCGCGCCTCCCCAGATCCAGTTGGCCAGCGGCTTGATATAAGTCCGCATGACCCAGCCACCGTTGTCCTGCGCATCGCCGATCACGACATAGATGTCGCGCAGGAAGCGGTAGTCGATTGCCGCCTCGGTCGTCGGCATCTGCGCCACCGGATATGTCCGTTTCTCCGGGTTGAGCACCGCGATCTGCGCGCCGTCCTTGCGAACCACGACATCACCGGTCGTCGAGAAATAGTTGGGACCGCGCACGTCGTTGACCGCCGCGAGTTCCAGTTCGAAACCGCCAACCTGAAACGGCTCGCCGATCATCGCAACGCGGATGTCTTCTTCCTGCCAGGCCGTCAAACCGGCGATTCCGACCATCGTGATGCCAAGCCCGGCATGCGCCGTTGCCTTGCCCCAATCCGCGCGCGGCAACCGCCACAGCCGCGCCAGATCACGGCTTTTGCCGGTGCGGTTCAAAAGGTCCAGAAGCGCCCCCGAGACGATCCAGGCACCAAGGAAAACACCCACCGGACCCAACAGGCTCTTGCCTGTCTGCATGGTCCAGAACAGCCCCATGAGCAGCACGGCGAGAATGAACCCCGGCACCAGTTGCTTGAGAGTGCGGCCCACTTTGGCGCGCTTCCAGCTCAGCATGGAGCCGATGGGCAGCAGCAAGCCAAGAACCAGCATGAACGGCGTAAACGCCATGTTGAAGAACGGCGCGCCGACGCTCAGCTTGGTGTCAAAGAACATTTCGGCCATGACGGGCCAGAGCGTGCCGACAAACACCACAAAGCAGCTGACCGCGAGCAACACGTTGTTTGCCACGATGGCGCTTTCACGGCTGGCAACGCCAAACACACCCTTGGCCTCCATCGCGCTGGCGCGCGCTGCGTACAACGTCAGCGCACCACCGGTGAAAAACACCATGATCATGAGGATAAAGACGCCGCGCTCGGGATCGGTGGCAAAGGCGTGCACCGATGTCAAAAGCCCCGACCGCACGATGAACGTGCCGATGAGCGAAAACCCGAAGGCGAGGATCGCCAGAAGGATTGTCCAGCTCTTCAACGCTTCGCGCTTTTCGACCACGATGGCCGAGTGGAGCAGCGCCGCCGCCAGCAACCACGGCATGAACGAGGCGTTCTCGACCGGATCCCAGAACCAGAAACCACCCCAGCCGAGTTCGTAATAGGCCCACCAGGATCCCAGCGCGATGCCGATGGTCAGAAACGTCCATGCCGCCAGCGTCCAGGGGCGCACCCAGCGGCCCCAGGCGGCGTCCACGCGCCCTTCGATCAGTGCGGCCACGGCAAAGCTGAAGCAGATGCTGAGGCCGACATAGCCCAGATACAGGAACGGCGGGTGGAAGGCCAAGCCGGGGTCCTGCAGCAACGGGTTGAGGTCTTGTCCGTCGAACGGCGCCACCGCAAGGCGCAAAAACGGGTTCGATGTGAACAGGATGAAAGCGAAGAACGCCACCGCGATGGCCGATTGCACCGCCAGCACCCGCGCCCGCAGCGTCGGCGGCAAACCCTGGCCGAACCACGCCGCCATGGCACCGAACAGCGTCAGAATCAGCACCCAGAGCAGCATCGAGCCCTCATGGTTGCCCCAGACGCCACTGATCTTATACAGCATCGGCTTCGCGGAATGGCTGTTCAGCCAGACAAGGCGGACCGAGAAATCCGAGACGACAAACGCGTAGGTCAGCGCCGCAAAGGCAAAGCCCGTCAGCAGGAACTGCACGGTCGCCGCCGGTTCGGCCAGGGCCATCCAGCCCGGCCAGCGTTTGTGGGCGCCCACCATTGGTACGATGGATTGCACGATCGCGACAAGAAACGCGAGGATGAGGGCGAAGTGACCAAGCTCTGTAATCATGGGCCACGTTATAGAGATCCGCGCCGTCGCCACCAATAGCTATCGGCGCAGAGATCGGTTCACATTGTCGCAATCAGCGCCGGATCAACCCGCCTTTCGCTGCGCTGCCCAGTCTTCCAGCGCCGCATTGCCATCGGTCTGGATGTCGCGCTTGCGCACCGGTTCGCGTTCGAGCGCGTCGACCTGTCGCGTCACCTCGGGCATCGTCGTGGCGATGCGCGTTGCCAGATCGCGCTGGAAATCCTGCCCCTTGGCCTGATGCCGCGCGCCGAAATAAAAGCTGACGATGGCCCCGAGCAGCCACCAAAGCGGCTCGGGCACCAGCGCAAGCCCCGTCATTCGCGCGCCGAACCAGACCGGATCGACCATGGCCGCCACGAACAGCCCCAATGTACCCAACGCCAGCGCCGGACGCGGCAACCGGTTGAGAGCGTCCATGAAGCGGTCGAACCAGCCACGTTGGGGCGCGTGAAATTCATGTGCGAATTGTTGCAGTGCGGCCGCCTGTCGGGAATGTTCGCGTTGCGCCTGTGCCTCGGCATTGGGGCGAAACACCTCGGCGGTGTCGCGCAGCACGTTGCGCCCCGATCCAAACATCACGGAAAACAATTGCTCGATCAGTCCCATGCCGCCACCCTTCGTTGAAATGCCTGTCCGTCCAGATGATACCGCGCGGCCATGAAGGCCTCGGCGCGTGTGATCCAGCCGCCTTTGCCACCTGCCCGCGTGCGGGCGTATTTACGACTTGCGGGTCGCCGGTCAGCCAGATCGAAATAGTAATTCCGCCGCTCGATCCCGTAGGCGTCGACCAGATGCGCCGGTGCTATCGCATAGGCTCGCGCTGTAGCGGCGATAGTTCGGGGGCCGATGACGCCGTCCACCGCAACGTCAAACCCCATCTTGTCCAACAGCCGTTGCAGCAGTTTCACGGCGTTGCCGCCTGCGTTCACATACATGTCGAACACGCTGGGTTGCAGCGCTTCGGGCAAGTCGGCAATCCGCGGTCCGGTGAAGTAATGTTCAAGAAAGATCGTTACCGCCTGATCTTCACTCAATCGGCGCACATCGGCCGAGGTGATCCTGCCATCCCCTGTCAGATCAAGCCCCAGACGCCGCATCGTGTGGATCGTGACGCCGTGATTGGTGGCGCCGCCCGGGTCGTCAGGGTCATCGATATACCCGCCTTCGCGCCGCACGATCTCTTGCGCAATCGCTCGTATTCTTTGTCCGCCCATACTCGCCCCCGGTTTCCTGGTCGGGCAAAACCTGTGCAATAAGGGTTAACGATTGGAAAAAGCGCCGTGCGTCGGGAACGCCGGCAAAAGGCTTTGACATTTCTGCGGCGGATCGCCACTCACACGCCATGACCGATTTGCCCTACCTCACTCCGCTCAGCGCCGAGCAGCAGCGCGCCGCTGGCCTCTCCGAAGTCTGGCCACTGGCCCATGCCGACCGCGTGCGCTTTTCCGAGCTTGATCCGCTCAACCACGTCAACAACGTGGCGTATCTGGTGTGGTTCGAAATCGCGCGCGTCGCGTATTTCAAGCATATCGACCTGTCGCGCTATGACGACGCCAGCCAGGAACCACGCATCGTTGTCCGTCGTGGCGAATTGGACTGGCTCAAGGAAATGCACGCGGACGAAGAATATGTGGTCACCTCCAAGACCATCGACTACCGCAACACCAGTTTCACCATGTTGCAAGAGGTCTGGAGCGGCGGCACAAGGCGCGCGGCGTTTCAGGGCGTGATCGTGCTGCTCAAGCCCGACGGCAGCGGGCGCATGCCGATCCCCGATGAGATCCGCGCCCACTTTCACGATGTCGATGGTGTGCCCGAGCGGTAGGAACCGTTCCGACCCCGCGTTCAGGAATACCGGTGCACGTAGTCAAGAAGCGCCCGCGTGCTGGCATCCTTGTCATCCGCCGAGGCATCGCCGCTGACCAACGGTCCCAGCGATGTCGCCAGTTCCTTGCCCAACTCGACGCCCCATTGATCGAACGAGTTGATCCCCAGGATCACCCCTTCGACAAACACCCGATGCTCGTAAAGCGCGATGATCTCGCCCAGCATCTCAGGCGTCATCTTCGGCATCATCAACGTGGTCGAGGGGCGGTTGCCCGGAAACACCCGATGCCGCGCCTGCCGCTCCAGTTCATCGCCGTTCAGACCTTTGGCCGCCATCAACGCGCGCGCCTCGTCCAAGGATCGTCCGCGCATCAGCGCTTCGGATTGCGCCAGACAATTGGCGATCAGCAGATCGTGGTGGTGCCGCAACTCCGGCTCGTGGCCCTCGGCGGCAACCATAAATTCGCACGGAATCACCCGCGTGCCCTGATGGATCAGCTGATAGAACGCGTGCTGCCCATTGGTGCCGGGCTCGCCCCAGACCACAGAGCCGGAATTGACCGGAAGATCGCTGCCGTCCATCGCCACCGACTTGCCGTTGCTCTCCATCTCAAGCTGCTGGAGATAGGCAGGCAGGCGCGACAGGCGATTGTCATAAGGCAACACCGCGCGCGTCGCATGATTCAGCCCCTGATTGTGCCAGATGCCCACCAGCGCCAGCAGGACCGGCATGTTCTCGTGCAACTCCGCCGAACGGAAATGCCGGTCCATCGACTGAGCGCCGCGCAGGAACGCGCGGAAGGCGTCAGGCCCAATGGCGAGCATCAGCGACAAGCCAATCGGACCCCAGATCGAATAGCGCCCCCCAACCCAGTCCTCGAAACCGAACACGCGGTCGCGCGGAATACCCCAATCGGCGGCAGCCTCGGCATTGGAGGACAGCGCGATGAAGCGACCGTCCGGCTCGACACCGTTATCCTGCAACCAAGCGCGCGCGGTTCGGGCGTTGGTCATGGTTTCGATTGTCGTGAACGTCTTTGAGGCCACGATAAACAAGGTCGTCGCGGGATCGCAGCCGCGCAACGTGTCGGAAATATCCGCGGCATCCACGTTCGAGACAAAGTGACAGCGCGGCCCGTCGCGATAGGGCGACAGCGCCAGATAGGCCATTGCGGGCCCAAGGTCCGATCCGCCGATGCCGATATTGACAACGTCGGTCACGTCAGACGCGCGAACATCCTGCGCCAGCGTCTCCATCCGCGATAGGGTCTCCAGAACTCCGGGCATCACGTCCTGCCCGTCAACTTCGATCGCTTCGCCATCGAGATTGCGCAACGCCGTGTGCAACACCGCGCGCCCTTCGGTTTCGTTGATCACCCGCCCAAAGACCATCGCGTCGCGACGCGCTTCAACCTCCGCGGCCTTTGCCAAATCCAGCAGAACGTCCAACGTCGCCGCGTCGATCTGCGTTTTGGAATAGTCGAACAACAGATCCAGCGCCGTGACGCTGAACGTCTCCGCCCGGCTTTCATCCGCCTCAAACAGGTCGAGGATCACCCGGTCCCGGCCCGCCTCTGCCGCCGCCTTCAGCGCATTCCACATCCCGCTCACTCCGCCCAATGCACGATGGCTTCGTCAAGAACCGCGTTGATCGGGGCTTCCTCGTTGGACAGCCCCTCGGCCTTTTCCAACGCCGCCCGCTTTTCGGGCCCAAAAATCAGCACGTGCTTGCGCATGGCCTCGTTCAGCACTCGCGCGCTCAACGTGATGCGCGGCTCGGGCGCACCCGGTGCGCGCATCGCAAGCAACGTCGGCGCATCCGAAGCCAAGGCGCGCGTCAGTTGATCGGCACCGGGAAATATCGACGCCGTGTGCATATCCTCGCCCATCCCCAACAGCACGACAGCCAAAGGCAAATTGTCCTTGATCTGCGCCTGCAACTCGGCCAATGCGTCTTCAGGCTCGGAGGCGGGTTTGTAGAGCGGCAACAGGCGCGCTTCGGCAGCACGGTCCACCAGCAACCGCTCGCGGATCAGCCGGGTGTTGGAGCGCGGGCTGTCTTCGGGCACCCACCGCTCATCGGTCAACACGACGTCAACCCGGCTCCAGTCCAGATTGGCGGCGCACAAATCGTCAAACACCGGTCCCGGTGATGTGCCACCCGGCACCGCCAGCACCACCCGATCCGCGTTCTTGAGACTCATCCGCAAATCGCCGGACAGCTTGTTCGCCAGATCCATCGCCAGCATTTCTCGATCCGGGTAGGATTGAAAATCGTAACTCATACCTTGATCTCCCGCCATTTGCGTCCATCACGATGCATCAGCATCAAGGCGTCTTCCGGCCCCGAACTGCCTGCATCGTATTCCTTGGGCACATCATTGCGGTCCTGCCACCCGGCAATCAAGGGGTCAGTCCACGCCCAGGCCGCTTCAACCTCGTCGCCGCGCATGAACAGCGTCTGGTTGCCGCGGATCACGTCCATGATTAGCCGCTCGTAGGCGTCGGGCGCTTCCTCGGCTTCCGGGCCCAGCGCCTCGGCAAAGCTCATGTCAAGCGGCACATCCAAAAGCCGCATGCCCCCCGGCCCCGGCTCCTTGATCGTCACATCAAGCGTCATGCCTTCGTTGGGCTGCAACCGGATCGCCAGCACGTTGCGGTGACGCCCCGCATCGACGCCAAAGATCGAATGCGGCGCATCCTTGAACACCACCGCAATCTCGGACGTGCGCGCCTTGAGCCGCTTTCCGGTGCGCAGATAAAACGGCGTCCCCGCCCAGCGCCAGTTCGAGATGTGGCACTTGAGCGCGATGAAACTCTCGGTGCGGGATTTCGGATCGTCCACATCGTCGCGATACCCCGGCTCGTTCTTGGTGGGCGCATATTGACCGCGCACGATATGGTGCGGCTCGACCGGTTCCAGCGCGCGGATGACCTTGAGCTTTTCATCGCGCACCGCGTCGGGATCGAATTTCGCCGGAGGCTCCATCGCGATCAGGCACAAAAGCTGCATCAGATGGTTCTGCATCATATCACGCATCGCACCGGACTTGTCGTAATAGCCACCGCGCCCGCCAACGCCAACGGTTTCGGCAACCGTGATCTGGATGTGGTCAACGTACTGCGCGTTCCACAGCGGCTCGAACAACATGTTGCCAAAGCGCACCGCCATCAGGTTCTGCACCGTCTCCTTACCGAGGTAATGGTCGATCCGGTAAATCTGCGTCTCATCGAAATGCTCGGCCAGCGTCGCGTTCAGTGCCTTGGCACTTTCGAGGTCATGACCAAACGGCTTTTCAACAACGATCCTGCTTTGCGGCGTCGCCAGACCGAAACGGTGCAAGCGTTCAGCCAGATCGCCAAACAGCGAAGGCCCAACCGAGAAATAAAAGGCGCGCACCCGATCCTGTTGTATCCTGTCGTTCAACTCGGCCCAGCCACCATCGCCCTTGGCATCGGTCTTGACGTAGTGAACCGTCTTCAGAAAAGCGTCCAAAGTTCCACTGTCACAGGCACGACCGCCGCCGAACTCGGCAATCGCATCGCCGACCATCTTGCGATAGGCCGCGTCATCAAGATCGGATCGTGCCGCGCCGATGATCTGCGAGGACTCCGGCATCTGACCGGCACAGAACCGTCGAAACAAGCCCGGCAGGATCTTGCGGCGGGCCAGATCGCCGGTCCCGCCAAAGATGACAAGATCAAACGGGTCGACGGGAATTACGCGGGAGACCATGGCGCGGACCTTTCGATTCTGGTGCTTTTGCGTACTTGTTAGCGCTAACGACGATTTTGTAAACGCATTTCGCAACAGTTCATTTCAAATTATCACGCAAATACCATGCCGCAACCAGGCGCGCAGGGAAACGGCAAAGCGCCGCCCGCTTCAATCATGGCGCTTGAACCTGTGCGGCCCTCATGCCACCACGCAGCCAGCCAAGGAGACAGACATGACAGCGCGCAAGATCATTATCGACACCGATCCCGGCCAGGATGATGCCGTCGCGATCCTGCTCGCACTGGCCTCGCCCGAGGAAATCGAGGTGCTTGGTCTTACCGCCGTCGCCGGCAATGTTCCCCTGGCGCTGACGCAAAAAAACGCGCGGATCGTGTGCGAACTGGCCGGGCGGCCGGAAACGCGGGTATTCGCCGGATGCGATGCCCCCCTGGCGCGAAAGCTGGTCACGGCAGAGCATGTGCACGGCAAAACCGGCCTTGACGGTCCGACCCTGCCTGATCCCACCATGCAGTTGCAGGACGGGCACGCGGTCGATTTCATCATCGACACCCTGCGCGCCGAGCCTTCGGGCACGGTCACGCTCTGCCCCCTCGGTCCACTTACCAATATTGCAGTTGCATTGCAGCGCGCGCCCGATATCGCCGGGCGGATACAGGAAATCGTCCTGATGGGCGGCGCGTATTTCGAGGTCGGCAACATCACCCCCACGGCCGAGTTCAACATCTATGTCGATCCCGAAGCCGCCAAGATCGTCTTTGCCTGCGGCGCACCGATCACCGTGATGCCGCTTGACGTGACCCATAAGGCGTTGGTGACCAAGCCACGCAACGACGCATTTCGGGCGCTCGATACCCCTGTGGGGCTGGCCGTGGCCGAGATGACCGATTTCTTCGAACGGTTCGACAAGGAGAAATACGGCAGCGACGGCGCTCCGTTGCATGATCCCTGTGTGACCGCCTACCTGATTGATCCCAACCTCTTTACCGGCCGTCACATCAACGTCGAGATCGAAACCCGATCCGAGCTGACGCTTGGCATGACCGTCGCCGACTGGTGGGGCGTGACCGACCGCGCGCCCAATGCGACCTTCATGGGCGACCTGGATTCCGACGGGTTCTTCACACTTCTGACCGACCGGATTGCCCGGCTATGAGATCGCTGCATCTCGCCAATGCCGAGGATCTGGCCAAGCTCCTGCCGCTGGTCGCGGCATTCCACGAGCACGAAGGGTTTGAAACCACCGCAGATCATCAACGCGACGCGATCCTTCCTCTTCTTGAGGGATCGCCACATGGCGCGATATGGCTCATCGGCCCGCGCCGCGCGCCGGTCGGGTATGTCGTGGTGTCGTTCGGCTGGTCGGTCGAGTTCGGCGGCATGGATGCAATGGTTGACGAACTCTACATCCGCAGCGCCGTCCGCAAGCGCGGCATGGGCGGCGAAGCGCTCGACGGTCTTGCCAAGGCGCTGCGCGAGGGCGGCATTCGCGCGCTCCATCTTGAAGCGCGGCGCGACGATGACACCCTGAACCGCTTTTACGCCCGCGCCCGGTTCAAGGCCCGCGATGACTTTACGCTGATGTCGCGGGTGCTGTGAGCGCTAGAGGATGGTCGCCACAAGAATGACCATCAGGATGGAATACACCATGACGCCGCCACCGATCAGCCAGACCGGATAGTTTCGCGCCATTCCCGCCTTGGCCAGTTCTCTGGCTTGGTAGATCAGATCGGGCCATGTGTAGCTCACGAAATCGCCCTGGGTGAAGATCATCTTGATCCTGCCATCACCGTCAACGACCGGCAGTCGGCGGAATCGTTCGTTCGACATGATGCGCAGCCAATCCACAACATCATCGGTGTCGCGCGCCATGCGCGGATTTTCCGTCATGATCTCGGAAAGCTTGGTGGTTTTTGCGTCGCGGCCCTGGGCGACCAGCTTTCTCATCACGTCGCGCTCTGTGGCGATGCCGATGACTTTCTCATCTTTGTCGACCACAACAACAGAGCCGAAGTTCTTCGCACTCATCGCCTGCACCGCGTCATCCACCGTCGCGTCGGGTGGCATACATAACGGTTTCGGTTTTGAGGAAAATTCAGGACGGTCCTTGAGTTGCATACCGTAAGGGTTGGAAGCAGCCATCGTAACTCTCCTTTTCAATGTCCCTTTGATCCTAGGACGCATCTGACAAAGGCAAGGCACAATCGGCGACTGGCGATTTCACCCCGAGCGCCCTATCTAACACCCATGACCTTGCACATTCCCTTCGACAACACCTACGTCACCCTGCCCGATGCGTTCTTCGCGCGGGTCGCTCCGACGCCGGTAAAGGCGCCCAGCCTGATTGCGATCAACCTGCCGCTTGCCAGCGAGTTGGGGATCGAGGGGCTGGACGATCCCGATCTGGCGGCTGTCTTTGCAGGCAATGCCATTCCGGATGGCGCAGCTCCGCTGGCGCAGCTTTATGCCGGACACCAGTTCGGTCAGTACAGCCCCCAGCTTGGCGATGGCCGGGCCGTACTGTTGGGCGAGACCATCGGTACGGATGGCGTCCGCCGTGACATCCAACTCAAAGGTGCGGGGCGTACGCCGTTCTCGCGTATGGGCGACGGGCGCGCCTGGCTTGGGCCGGTGCTGCGGGAATACGTCCTCAGCGAGGCCATGCACACCCTCGGCGTGCCCACCACCCGCGCGCTGGCCGCCGTTCGCACCGGCGAACAGGTCATTCGCGACCGGCCTTTGCCGGGTGCGGTGTTGACCCGCGTGGCGCAAAGCCATCTGCGTGTCGGCACGTTTCAGGCCTTCGCCGCCCGAGGTGACACGCGCGGCCTGCAAACGCTGTTTGAATACGCGGTGGCACGGCATTATCCGGACGCGACCGACCCCGCTCTGTTTCTTGATGCCGTGATGCGCAAACAGGCGGCATTGGTCGCGCATTGGCTCGCGCTCGGCTTTATCCACGGCGTCATGAACACCGACAATTGCGCGATTTCCGGCGAAACCATCGACTATGGCCCCTGCGCCTTCATGGACGCCTATCACCCCGAGACCGTGTATTCATCCATCGACCGCTATGGCCGCTACAGCTATGCCGCGCAGGCCGACATCATCGTCTGGAACATGGCACAACTGGCAACCGCGCTCTTGCCGCTGATGCCCGACCCCGAAGCGGCGGTCGAACCGTTCACCGCGCAGATCCATGCCATGCCGGAGATGATCCGCGCGCAGTGGCTGAGCCGTTTTGGCGCGAAGATCGGCCTGACCGACCCAAAGCCGGAAGACGCGACGCTGATCACCGAGCTCCTTGGCTTGATGCAAGAGAGTGAGGCGGATTTCACCAACACGTTCCGCGGCCTGCCGGACGGCACTGCGAGCGACCACATCACCGACACCGCAAAGTTCGACGCATGGGCGCAAACGTGGCAGTCGCGCCTTGAGACCGAGGCAGACCCCGAGCGCGTGATGCACTCGGCCAATCCGGCACTCATACCGCGCAATCACCGCATCGAGGCAATGATCGACGCCGCCACCCGCGGCGATGACAGCGCCTTTCACCATCTTCTTGCGGCATATGCGCATCCCTATGACGACGATCCCGCCTACGCCGATCTGCGCCAACCGCCGCAACCCGACGAAGTCGTCGCAGCCACATACTGCGGCACCTGATCGCGGGCGCGGCAGCCGCCGAAAAAACAGCCCTGTCGCCAGACACCTTCGAATCTGTCATCGTGGACGTGAAACATATCACGGAGATGATCTATGAGCCTCATGGGAACACTGGCCAAGGTGGCCATCGGATACGCAACCGCGCGCGGCGTGGATCATTTCTCGGGTGGCAAGGGCCTTGGCGGCATGATGGGCGGCGCCCAGATCAAGGGCGACAACCCGATGTCCAACATGCAGGCCCAGATGGGTCAATTGATGGGAAATCGCGGCGAAAACCCGTTGGCGACCATCATGGAGAAACTGCAATCGGGTGGCCTCGATCTGTCATCCCTCATGGGCGCGGGAAGCGCGAAAACTGCGGGTGACAAGGGTGGTCTGCTGTCCTCGATGGACAGCAACTCGGGCGGTCCGGGACTCGCCGGAATCCTCGCGGCGGCAGGCGGAATGGCGTCAATGGGCGGCAAGAACATGGGTGGTCTGATGGATCAGTTCGCCAAGTCCGGCGTTGCAACGCCCGAGGCAGAGGAAGCGGCCGCCCTGATGTTGCGGGCGATGATCCAGGCGGCAAAATCCGATGGCGGCATCGACGCAGCCGAGCGCGCCAAGATCCTCGAAACCGTGGGCGACGATGCCGATGCAGAAGACATTGCCTTCGTGCAGGAACAACTCGAAGCGCCCGTCGATGTCGATGCACTGGCCAAGGATACACCGGCGCATCTGCGCGCGCAGGTCTATTCATCCTCGCTGATGACGATCCGTCTCGATTCCCAAGCCGAAGCGCAATATCTCGACGCATTGGCGCGCGGGATGGAGCTTGATCAGCCGACCGTCAACACGTTGCACATGCAGATGGGCGTGACGCCGCTTTACAGCTGACGCCACTGAATGAAAGGTCTGCTGCTGGCATTTGCCGGCGTGATGATCCTCACGCCGGATGCCCTTCTCATACGCCTGTCCGAGATGACCGCAGCACCCATGGTCGCGTGGCGCGGGCTGTCGATGGGCATTTTGTTCCTGATCGCCGCGCTGTTCACCGGGCAGGCACGCCAGATGCCGCGTCTTGCCTCGGGGACGGGCGTCGCGCTGATCCTTGCGCAATCCGCAAACGCTGCACTGTTTGCCACCGCGATCTACCTTGCTCCGGTCGCCGCCGTGCTGATTGCGGTGGCAACGGTGCCGATCTGCGCGGCTTTGTGGTCATGGGTTCTCTATCGCGAACCCACCAACCCGGCGACCTGGATCGCCATTGCCTGCGTCGGGACCGGCATTCTCATCGCCGTGTCGGGCAAAGGTGATATCGCGCTGAACCCCAACGCCGTGTTGGGTGTGGTTGCTGGGCTTGGCGTCGCATTCAGCCTGTCACTCAGCTTTACCCTGTTGCGCCACAATCCGCAGATGCCGCTCCTGGGCGCTGTCGGGTTTGGTGCTCTTTTGGCCGGCATCGGCGCATTGCTGCTCTCCGGACCGAATGCGCTGGTCGAGGGCAATCTCTGGGCGATCGCCACCGCCAGCCTGTTTGTCGTCCCGGTGTCGTTTTACCTCATGTCAGAAGCCTCGCGGCATACAGCATCGGTGAACGTCAGCCTGTTTCTGTTGCTCGAAACGGTGCTTGGCCCCGTCTGGGTCTGGCTGGTGATCGACGAGGCGCCGACAAGCCGGATGTTGACCGGCGGCGCGATCGTCATCGGCAGTTTGATGATCTACCTTTGGCACCTGCGCCGCGTGGCGTAATTTTTCGACCCTCCCTTATGGTCATGACGCCCACTTTTGGCTAAACCCCGCCACACGACGACAAGAGGCCCCGGCGATGTCCGACACCATCATCTCGCGCTGCGAAGCCAACGGCTTGCGCCTGACCGAGCAACGCCGGACCATTGCGCAGGTGCTGCAAAACTCGGCCGATCACCCCCATGTCGAAGAGCTATACGCCCGCGCCTCGGGGCTTGATCCCAACATCTCGCTCGCCACGGTGTACCGGACGGTCAAGCTTTTCGAGGAAGCCGGGATTTTGGAGAAGGTCGATTTCGGCGATGGGCGCGCGCGGTACGAAGATGCGGAACGCGACCATCACGATCATCTGATTGATCTGCAAACCGGTAAAGTGATCGAATTCGTCGATCCAGAGATCGAGGCATTGCAGGAAAAGATCGCCGCCAAGCTTGGTTACAAACTCAAGGGCCACCGGCTCGAACTCTACGGCGTGAAGATCAGGAAATAGGCTGGCACGGTCTCTCTGGCCTTGCATCGGTCTCGCCCTCGGCGAGGAGATCGACCACTCAACCCTTTGATCCGGTGCGCTCGTCGTCAACTCCGGCTTTTACGGGACTGCAAATGCCGTGTTAGCGCTATCATTGCTAGTTTACTTTACGCCCTTCCCTGCTATACCGCCCATAACCCTCTCAAACTCAGGACGCCCGACATGAGCACCATCATCGACATCTACGCCCGCGAAATCCTCGACAGCCGGGGCAACCCCACCGTCGAAGTTGATGTCATGCTCGAAGACGGCACCATCGGGCGCGCCGCCGTTCCGTCGGGTGCATCCACCGGAGCCTACGAAGCCGTCGAAAAGCGCGATGGCGACAAAAGCCGGTACATGGGCAAGGGCGTTCTGGAGGCGGTCGCATCCGTCAACGGCGAGATCGCGGAGGAAATTGTCGGAATGGACGCGACCGAACAGGTCGGCATCGACATGGCGATGATCGAACTGGACGGCACCGACAACAAGAGCCGCCTTGGCGCCAACGCGATCCTCGGCGTCAGCCTCGCGGCCGCAAAGGCCGCTGCGGATTTCTCGGCCCAGCCTCTGTATCGCTATGTCGGCGGCACATCGGCGCGGATACTGCCGGTGCCGATGATGAACATCATCAATGGCGGCGAACATGCCGACAATCCGATCGACATTCAGGAATTCATGATCATGCCGGTCGCGGCCGACAACATCCGCGATGCGGTGCGCATGGGGTCCGAGGTTTTTCACACGCTGAAGAAAGAGCTGTCCAACGCCGGTCTGTCGACCGGTATCGGTGACGAGGGCGGATTTGCGCCAAACCTGTCGTCAACCCGCGACGCGCTCGATTTCATTCTGAAATCCATCGAGAAAGCCGGATACACCCCCGGCGACGACATCTACCTCGCCCTCGATTGTGCCGCGACCGAATACTACAAGGACGGCAAATACGTATTCTCCGGTGAAGGCAAGACACTCAGCTCGGATGAAAATGTCGCTTATCTTCAGGCGCTGGTGAACGATTACCCGATCCTGTCGATCGAAGATGGCATGTCCGAAGATGACTGGGATGGCTGGGCCACCCTCACCAACGTTCTAGGCGACACTGTGCAACTGGTTGGCGACGATCTTTTCGTCACGAACCCCGCGCGTCTGGCAGACGGCATCGCACAGGGCTGCGCCAATTCCATGCTGGTCAAGGTCAACCAGATCGGCACCCTGACCGAAACCCTGACAGCGGTCGAGATGGCCCACCGCGCCGGCTATACCAACGTGATGAGCCATCGTTCGGGCGAGACGGAAGACGCGACCATCGCCGATCTGGCCGTGGCCACCAATTGTGGACAGATCAAAACCGGCTCGCTGGCCCGCTCGGACCGGTTGGCAAAGTACAACCAGTTGATCCGGATCGAGGAAATGCTTGCAGAGACCGCGCAATACGCCGGACGGTCGATCCTGAAAGCGTAAGAGCCGGATAGGTCCGAAAGGCCGGGCGCTCCGCGCCCGGTTTTTGATTATTTTTGATGAGAAGAATTCTGGACGGGCGGCGGTCGTTCCCGCCAGTCGTCAGCTTCCGGCGTTCGGTTCCTGGTAAACGCCCTGCTCTTTCAGCGCATCCACCACTTCGGTCGGCATATATTCCTCGTCGTGCTTGGCCAGGATTTCCGTCGCCTCGAACACGCCGTTCACCAAACGTCCGGTCCCGACCATGCCCTGATTTTCGGAAAACAGGTCGGGCAAGACCCCGCTATAGGTCACAGGAACCGCCGCGCCGCCATCTGTGACGATGAAGGACACAGTCGACCCCTGACCGCGCACAATCGAGCCATCCTCGACCAAACCGCCGATACGGAACGTTTCGTTCGGTGCTGGCGGTTCCGCCGCGACCTCGCTGGGCGAGCGGAAAAAGTTGATTCCGTCGCGCATTCCGTAGCCGATCAGAGCCGTCGACAACACCAAAGCGACCGTCGCCAAGGCGATGACCTGTATCCGTCTTTGCTTTTTAAGCGATTTCAGCGACATGGCACCCTCACTTTGCAATAGATAGCGAATATAAACACAGTTCGCCGCAATGAACACTGCGCCAGATCAAATGCCGCAGGGCATTTCAGGCGGTTTTCGTGGATTCGTCCCGTCTCTCCGATGTCGCAAGATCAATCCTACGGAAAACAGGGCGCGAGCATCAGACCGGTGCTTTCATCAAGTCCCAGCATCAAGTTGGCGTTTTGCAGAGCCTGCCCCGACGATCCCTTGGTCAGATTATCCAATGCCGCGATGACAATGGCCCGTCCCTCAATGCGGTCGCCGGTCACGCCGATATGGCAAAAATTCGAGCCGCGCACATGATGGGTCGACGGCGTCTCGCCGAACGGCAGGACCTCGATAAACGTCTCGTCCGCATAGGCGTCAGCCAACGAGCGATAGATCTCGCGCGCGTCGCCGCTCACATAGCACGTCGCCAGGATGCCGCGGTTTGCCGGGATCAGATGCGGTGTGAACTGCACCCGAACCGGTTCGCCGGCCAGCTCTGAAAATTCCTGATCGAATTCGCCAAGATGGCGGTGCGTGCCGCCGACAGAATAGGCGTTCGCTCCTTCGGACAATTCGGCGTGCAAGAGGTTCTCCTTCAAGGACCGCCCCGCACCGGAGACCGCGCATTTGAGATCGAGTATGATGTCGCTCAATCCGATGACCCGATCGGTGATCAGAGGGCGCAGCACATATTGCCCCGTTGCCGCATTGCACCCTGTGCCAGCCACCAGCCGCGCCTTCGCAATCGCATCACGGTAGAACTCCGTCAGGCCGTAAACGGCCTCGGCCTGCATGTCGGGTGCTGCGTGGGTGTTGCCGTACCATTGCTCATAGGCCGCCGGATCGCGAAGTCGGAAATCTGCCGAAAGATCGACGATCTTCAATGTCTTGGGCAAGCGCCCGATCACGTCCTGACTGGTCTTGTGTGGCAGCGCGCAGAAGCAAAGATCAATGTTGGTAAAGTCGATTTCTTCCCATGTGACCAACTGCGGCAGATCGAGATGGCGCAGATGAGGAAAGACCTCGGCAATGCTCTGACCGGCTTTGGAATTTGCGGCAAGTGCTGCGATTTCCATGTCGGGATGGGTTGCGATCAGGCGCAACAGCTCGGCTCCGGTGTATCCGCTGGCACCGATAATGGCGATTTTGAAAGGCATCACTTTGTCCCTCTGTGACTGGTTCCAGACGCGGGGCAGACCGCTCAAACCGACTGAAACGTGATCTTGCGGCGCAAGAATTGAGTGGCGTGATCGGACACGCGCCTTGGGTCGCCGGTCGTCAGGAACTTGGCCTCTTCGCCCGGCCCGAACATCGACGGATGCCGTTCAAGATAATCCGCCAAGGACGCGGCTACCAGATCGGCCTGCGAATAGACCGCAACTTCCGGGCCCAACGCGTCCTGAAAGGCATCCTGCACCAAGGGGTAATGGGTGCATCCAAGGATCGCCGCCTCCGGTTGCGGCATCTTTCGCTTGAGCGCATCGACATGGCTGCGCACCAGCGCTTCGGCAAGGATCATGTCGCCATCCTCGATCGCATCGACCAGACCGCCACAGGCCTGCGCTTCTACGTCGACACCAATCGCGCGAAACGCCAGTTCGCGCTGGAACGCGCGGCTGCGAACGGTCGCGGGCGTCGCAAACAGCGCCACATGCTGTACCGCCACCTCGCGCGGGGGGGAATTGTCGCCCCATTGCCGCTCCGTCAATGCTTCGATCAGAGGTACGAAAACACCCAACACCCGCTTGTCGCGCGGAATCCAATTCTCCTGCATGCGCCGAAGTGCGGCTGCGGATGCTGTGTTGCAGGCAAGGATGACAAGATCGCACCCTGCATCCCACAGCCGTTCCGTCGCCGCGCAGGTCAGATTGTAGACATCATCCGCATCGCGAACGCCGTAAGGGGCGTTCCGGTTATCGCCCAGATACACGAACGGCACCTCGGGAAGCCTTTTGGAGACGGCGTCCAGAACGGTCAAACCGCCCAAACCGCTGTCGAATATGCCAACCGCCATGCCGCATTCCCCTTGCGCCCGAACCTGATCGCCGCGGTGTCTGAACAGCGGCATTTCACTTTGCTCTTACGTCGCTTTGCGGGAAATATCCATCTGTCAGAGTAGGGATTTTTTGCCGCTGTTTCGGGGCGGTGCGCTTGCTTGAACAGCCAAGCCCGCGACCCTTCTGCGTATGCGGCACCACATTCAGGCTTAGGCGCATGATCCTAACATTGCGTTACGATCATTGCGCCGCCTGTTATTCCGCCGCCTGCCGCAATCCCTGGCCACCATCCCTCAAGGCTGCCAGCAATTCTTCCCGCCGCTTTGCAGCACGCGCCTCGTTGGCCTTCTTGACCGGACCGAAACCCTTGATTTGCAAAGGCAATTCCGCCAAGGCAACCAAAGCATCCATCGAATTCTGCGACGCCTTGGGCAGCCACTCGGCCATGTCGGCTTCGTATTGCGCGATCAGCGCCCGCTCCATCTTGCGTTCTTCATTGCGCCCGAACGGATCGAACGGTGTGCCGCGCAACGCCTTCAAGCGCGCCAGAATGGCAAAGCCGGTCAGCATCCGCTCACCATATTGCTTCTTCACTGGCCGCCCGTCTGCGCCCTCCTTGCTGAGAAGCGGCGGCGCAAGGTGGAAGGACATCTTGAAATCGCCGCCAAATTCGGCCTTGGCCTTGTCACGGGTCTCAAGATGCAGGCGCGCGACTTCGTATTCGTCCTTGTACGCCAGAACCTTGTGATAGCCCATCGCCACGGCCTCTTTAAGACGCGGATCGCTGACAGACTCGACCAGTTTGAGATAGCGATTTGCATAGCGCTTGCTTTGGTACTTCACCAGATGATCGAAGCGATACTCAATGCGATCGGCCAGTGTTTTCGGAAGGTCCACGACTTTCGGTTCAGCGACGCGCGCCGCATCCTCGGGGTGCAGAACCGCCCACCGACCGGTTTGGAAGGCGCGGATGTTCTTCTCGGCCGCGGCTCCGTTCAATTCGATGGCTTGCTTGATTGCATCATATGTCAGAGGCACAAGCCCGCGCTGCCAGGCCGCGCCGAGGATCATCATGTTCGAGAATATCGAATCTCCCAACACCGCCTTTGCCAAATCAGAGGCGTCGAACATGTCCAGACGCTCGCGCAGCCGCGCTTCGAGGGCAAGCCGCAAGCGGTCGGTCGGAAGGGCGAAATCGGTATTCCTCGTGAAATCCCCCGTAATGATCTCATGCGCGTTCACCACACCGCCGGTGCGACCCGTTTTCATCAGGCCCAGCGTTTTCG
This sequence comes from Marivita sp. S2033, assembly GCF_046592965.1. NCBI lineage: Bacteria > Pseudomonadati > Pseudomonadota > Alphaproteobacteria > Rhodobacterales > Roseobacteraceae > Marivita > Marivita sp. S2033. Next base: position 93,527 of record NZ_JBISBV010000006.1, on the reverse strand, counting down.
CGCCGGCGCTGACCACCAGATCGCCACCGATCAGCGCGTCCGCCTCGCCTGTAGCGACGCGAATGGCGCTGATGTCTGCCGGTGCATCCGCCAGACGCAAGTGGATATGCACCGCCCCACCTTTCTGCGCGAGACCAGCCATTTCCATCATACCGGCGCCCTTGCCGTCGATCTGCGCCGCCTGCGCAAGCACCGCCCCGATGGTCACGACGCCGGTTCCGCCGACGCCTGTGATGACCATATTCCACGTCCCGTTAATGGCAGGTAAATCCGGTTCGGGCATGTCCGGCAGAACGACATCCGCGGTGGCACTTTTCTGAATGACAGCGCCTTCCAGGGTCACGAAAGACGGGCAAAACCCTTTGAGGCAAGAATAATCCTTGTTGCAGGAGGATTGATCAATCGCCCGCTTGCGGCCCAACTCCGTCTCCTTCGGCACGATGGACACGCAGTTCGATTGCACGCCACAATCACCACAGCCTTCGCAGACATCGGTGTTGATAAAGACGCGCTTGTCGGGATCGGGAAACTGGCCGCGCTTGCGGCGGCGCCGCTTTTCGGCGGCGCAGGTCTGGATGTAGACAATCGCGCTCACACCCTCGATCTTTGCAAACTTCTCCTGAACGGTTTGCAAATCCTGTCTTTCATAAAATTCAAGGTCTTGCGGGAAGTCTTTAAAGTTGACGTCTTCTTTTTCGTCATACACCACCGCGACATGGGGCACCCCCATCGCGCGCAGTTCGGCAGCGATCCGCTGAGGCGTCAAACCGCCTTCGTTCTTCTGCCCGCCGGTCATTGCAACGGCGTCGTTATAGAGGATCTTGTAGGTAATCGTGGTTCCCGCAGCCAGTGCCGCACGGATCGCCTGCACGCCGGAATGATTGTACGTTCCGTCTCCCAAGTTCTGGAAAACATGCGGTCTTTTCGAAAACAGCGACTCCCCGATCCAGTTCGCGCCCTCCGCCCCCATATGGGTAAAGCCCACGGTTTCGCGGTCCATCCACTGTACCATGTAGTGACACCCGATGCCGGCATAGGCGCGGCTGCCGTCCGGCAATTTGGTGGAGGTGTTGTGTGGACAGCCCGAACAGAAATAGGGCAAGCGCGCCGCGATCTCTTCGGCGTTGTCGGCTTTCTTTGCATCGTCAATAGCTTGCAGGCCCGCCTTGATGCGATCCGTATTGCGCCCCTCCTCGATGAGGATGCCGCCCAGACGCTCCGCGATCATCACCGGATCAAGCGCCCCGCGCGTCGGGAAAAGCTCGTCGCGATGCATTCCCCCCGCGCCGCCCTTGTACCAACCATACACCCTGCGACCGCGCCGGTCGTCAAAGATGGCTTCCTTTATCTGCACCTCGATCAGCTTGCGCTTCTCCTCGACGACGACGATCAGCTCGAGCCCTTCGGCCCAGTCGTGGAACCCTTCCATGTCGAGCGGCCATGTCTGGCCAACCTTGTAGGTGGTGATGCCCAACCGCTCGGCTTCGTCAGCGTCGATGCCCAGCAGATTCAGCGCGTGCACCAGATCTAGCCAGTTCTTGCCGGCCGCGACAAAGCCGATCTTGGCTCCGGGCTTGCCCAGAACGCGCTTGTCCATCTGGTTTGCGTGCGAGAACGCCTCGGCGGCGAAGCGCTTGTAGTCGATCATCCGCGCTTCCTGCGCGTGCGGCGTGTCACCGAGGCGAATGTTCAACCCGCCCTCGGGCATCTGGAAATCAGGGGTCACGAACGACATGCGGTCCGGGCGACCATCGACGACCGCTGTCGCCTCGACCGTGTCCTTCATCGTCTTCAGACCGACCCAAAGCCCCGAAAAGCGCGACAGGGCAAAGCCGTACAGCCCGTAATCCAGAACCTCCTGCACGCCCGCCGGGGACACAACGGGCATATAGGCATCCACCATCGCCCATTCGGACTGGTGCAAGACGGTCGAGGATTCGCCGGTGTGATCGTCGCCCATCGCCATCAAGACGCCGCCATGTTGGGACGAACCCGCCATGTTGGCATGACGCATTGCGTCGCCAGATCGGTCCACCCCCGGCCCCTTGCCATACCAGAGCCCGAAAACGCCGTCATAGCGCCCCTCGCCGCGCATCTCGGCCTGTTGCGCGCCCCAAAGCGCGGTTACGGCGAGATCCTCGTTCAGCCCTTCCTTGAACGTCACATCGGCCGCAGACAGATGGCGCGACGCCTTGTTCATCTGAAGATCGACCGCACCCAAGGGCGAACCGCGATAGCCCGTGACATAACCGGCGGTGTTCAACCCGGCCGCCACGTCGCGCGCCTTTTGCATCAGCATGAGCCGCACCAGCGCCTGCGTGCCGTTCAGCAACACCGGCGATTTGCTCAGATCAAAACGATCGTTCAGTGTGATGTCAGCTTTGGTCATCCGACGCCTCCCCGCGCTAAATGTGTGTTCAGTTTAGCATAAATTTAGGTCATAATTGCTGACCTTACCACAAATTTTTTCGTGATAAGACAAGGTTCGGCAAAGTTGTCGTTCATAAATGCAGATATGTCCTGTAAGGGGATCGCATTGATTGAAAGCGAATATCATGGACTGGGATAAACTCAGAATATTTCACGCGGTCGCCGACGCAGGCAGCCTGACCCACGCAGGCGACGCGCTGCATTTGTCGCAATCTGCCGTGTCGCGCCAGGTGCGCGCGCTCGAGGATTCGCTGAACACGGTGCTGTTCCACCGTCACGCGCGCGGACTGATTCTCACCGAGCAGGGCGAATTGCTTTTCGATGCCACCCGCTCCATGAGCAAGCGCATCGACGCGGCAACCGCGCGCATCCGCGACAGCGAAGAAGAAGTGTTCGGCGAACTGCGCGTGACCACCACCATCGGTTTCGGATCGCTCTGGCTCGCGCCGCGCCTGCCGAAACTCTACGAGAAATTTCCCGATCTCAACATCGACCTGATGCTGGAAGAGCGCGTGCTCGATCTTCCAATGCGCGAAGCGGACGTGGCCGTGCGCATGAAGGAACCAAGCCAGGCCGATCTCATCCGCAAGAAGCTGATGGCGATCCGGATGCGCCTTTATGCGTCGCCCGAGTACCTGTCGCAAAACGGCGCGCCGCAGTCGATGGAAGAAATAAGCGGGCATCGGTTGATCTGTCAAAACCCGCGCGATGCACAGGTCAGCGCGGGCATGATGCTGGTTCAGCAACTTCTTGCGCATGACATCCAGTCCATGCTCACCGTCAATAACTACTTCGGCGTCCTGCAAAGCGTGCTTTCCGGCCTCGGGATCGGCGTGTTGCCGGATTATATCATCGAGGATTTCCCAAGCATCCAACGGGTTCTCCCGGATGTGGAATCCGTCGAAGTCCCTGTTTTCCTTGCCTATCCCGAGGAGCTGCGGCAATCCAAACGCATCGCCGCATTCCGCGACTTCGTTCAGGAAGAGATCTTTGCGCATCGCCAGACCCGCAAGGCACTAGAGGCCAGCGCGCGTGGCGATGTGTGACCCATGCGCCTCACGCATAGCGGGAATGACATATGTCCTGCGTTGTAGGACTTGCCATTTTTAGCGCGAATGACATATTTGGGTCATGTGAGACGGGACGCGGTTTTGCGTTTCATCTTCATACCTCCCTGTTGGACTTCGGCCGAGCTTATGCTCGGCCTTTTTTTTAGCGCACAGGCACTGGTGTTGACCCCATGACCAAGAGGCAAAAGCAAAGGCGCATTCGCTGGGATCTTCTTGCACGTCCATTCTGGATGACGCTTGGCGCGCTCGCCTTGCTGCTGGGAATAATCGGGGCGTTCTTGCCGGTCATGCCGACCACCCCGCTGCTTTTGCTTGCCGCTTTTTCCTTCGGCCGCAGCTCGCCGCGCCTGCGTGCGTGGATCGTCGATCATCCGCGCTTCGGCCCGCCGGTGGTCGCCTGGGAAACCCGTCGTGCCATTGCCCGTCGCCACAAGATCCTGGCGGCGTCGATGATGGGTGTCACGTTTCTCGTCAGTGTCGTTCTTGGTCTGCCGGGGTATGTCCTTGCGATCCAGGGTGTCTGCCTTGGCGGCGCATCGCTGTTCGTCCTCACACGTCCCGACGCATAACATCAATCCACCCGCGCTCCATTGTCCTGAGACGGGTCATGGCCTAAAGACAGCGCAACGTGCCGTCACCGACAGGATGCCCCATGCAAGACCCCGCCATCACCGACGATCTGATTGCCGCTCATGGCATCAATTCGGATGAATACGCCGAAATTCTGCGGATCATGAACAGAGAGCCGACCTATACAGAACTCGGCATCTTCTCGGCCATGTGGAACGAGCATTGTTCTTACAAATCCTCCAAAATCCACCTCAAGACCCTGCCCACCACCGGCCCGCAGGTGATCTGTGGACCCGGAGAGAACGCGGGTGTCGTGGATATCGGTGACGGTCAGGCCGTGGTGTTCAAGATGGAGAGCCACAACCACCCCTCCTATATCGAGCCCTACCAAGGGGCAGCGACCGGTGTCGGCGGCATCCTGCGCGACGTGTTCACCATGGGCGCGCGCCCCATCGCGGCGATGAACGCGCTGTCGTTCGGCGAAAAGGACCACCCCAAGACGCGCCAGCTTGTGCATGGTGTGGTCGAGGGGATTGGCGGCTACGGCAACTGTTTCGGCGTGCCCACCGTGGGCGGTGAGGTGCGCTTCCATCCCGCTTATAACGGCAACTGTCTTGTGAACGCGTTCGCCGCTGGTCTCGCCGATGCCGACAAGATTTTCTATTCCGCCGCCAGCGGTGTTGGCCGCCCGGTGGTCTATCTTGGGGCCAAGACTGGCCGCGATGGTGTTGGCGGCGCGACGATGGCGTCGGCCGAGTTCGATGACAGTATCGAGGAAAAGCGACCCACAGTGCAGGTCGGCGATCCGTTCACCGAAAAGCGTCTGATGGAAGCGACGTTGGAGTTGATGCAGACCGGCGCGGTGATCTCGATTCAGGATATGGGCGCGGCGGGTTTGACCTGTTCTGCGGTGGAGATGGGCGACAAGGGCAAGCTGGGCATCCGCCTTGATCTTGAAAACGTGCCCCAGCGCGAAACCGACATGACCGCCTACGAGATGATGCTGTCGGAATCCCAGGAGCGGATGCTCATGGTTCTCGACCCTGCGAAAGAGGCCGAAGCCCGCGCGGTGTTCGACAAATGGGATCTCGACTTCGCCATCGTCGGCGAGACCATTGACGAGGACCGCTTCCTGATCGTGCATAACGGCGAGACGAAGGCCGACATGCCACTCTCCCGCCTCGCCTCCTCGGCCCCCGAATATGACCGCCCGTGGACACCGACAGAGGCCGCGGCCCCGCTCGATGACGTTCCGGCAGTCGATCCCATCGACGCGCTCAAGGTGCTGATCGCCAGCCCGAATTACTGCGCCCGCAACTGGGTGTTTGAACAGTACGACACCATGGTGATGGCCGATACGTTCGAAGGCCCCGGCTGGGGGGCGGGTGTGATCCGCGTTCATGGCACCGAAAAGATGCTTGCCTTCACGTCGGATGTGACCCCCCGCTATGTGCGCGCCAATCCGGTCGAAGGCGGAAAACAAGCTGTTGCCGAAGCGTTCCGCAATCTTTGCGCCGTGGGGGCCAAGCCTTTGGCAACCACCGACAACCTGAATTTCGGCAATCCCGAAAAGCCCGAGATCATGGGCCAGTTCGTCGGTGCGCTCGACGGGATCGGGCAGGCCTGTACGGCACTCGACATGCCCATCGTGTCGGGCAACGTATCGCTTTACAATGAAACCGACGGTCAGGGCATTCTGCCCACCCCGACCATCGGCGCGGTGGGCCTCATCGCCGCCGGAGAAGAGCCGATCCTGGGCCGCGCCCGCGACGGCCATGTCGCCCTGCTCATTGGCGAGACGAGTGGCCATCTCGGCCAGTCTGCCCTGCTTGCCGAAGTCTTCAACCGAGAGGACGGTGACGCACCGCACGTCAACCTCGACGATGAACGTCGCAACGGCGACTTCATCCGCGACAACCGCGATCTCATCAAGGCCTGCACAGACCTCAGCGACGGAGGGCTTGCTCTGGCCGCCTTTGAAATGGCCAGCGCCTCTGGCGTCGGGGTCTTGATCGAGGAAACCGACCAATCCCGACTTTTCGGCGAAGATCAGGCCCGCTACCTTGTGGCGTGCAATTTCGACCAAGCCGAAGCATTGATGATTGCCGCAGGACAGGCCGGAGTGCCTATCGCGTCTGTCGGACGCTTTACGGGCGACACCGTCAGGCTCGGCGGTTCTGACGCGCCATTGGCGGAATTGACGGACATCCACCAAAACGCCTTTGCGGGCCACTTCGCGTCTTTTTGAGCGGCCAGCGGAAAGCCCCGCCTGATCAAACAAGCGGGGCTTTTATCCGTTCAGGTCTCAGCTGTCGCTCAACAGCCGCGTGATCCGACGTACAGCGACACGACGATTGGCGCGTTCGGCCTCGGGCGTCGCGACCCTGAGATCGGTTTCGCCATAGCCCTGAACCACCAGGTTCTCGGGCGGCACATCGTAATATTCGCTTAGCGCCAGCGCGACACTCTCCGCCCGACGATCCGACAGGGCGAGATTGTAGTTCGCGGCACCAACAGCGTCGGTGTGGCCTTCGATCAGGAAGACTTCGCGCGGATCGTTTTCGATCATCCGGCTGATCGCCTGTCCCAACTCGGCAAGTTCGCGCGCCTCTTCGGGTCGAATGACCGCCGAATTGGTCTCGAAGTTGATGAGATCGACATTGATCTCCGGCACCAACCCTCGCACCGCGTCGATGTTGCGCACCTGGCTCAGCGAGAAGCGCCGTCCTGCCTCGCCCGCCTGCTGTGCTTGAAGCGCTGCGGCCAGATCGTCGGAATTGATCTCGCGAAGGTTCATCTGGCGTTGCTCACGCGCTTGCGGCAACTGGCTGACGTCAACCCGCTCGACCTCGCGCGTGTCGTCAAAGAGCACCACTTCCTGCCCGTCCTGCAAAATGCGGGTCCGGCGCAAGACGCGTCCGTCATTCGCGCGGACAGTCTCGACCTGTGTGCCGTCCTCGCGCACGACCACGTTGCGCGTCGATCCGTCTTCATACCGGTACGTGGTCACGTTCGCTCCGGGCTGGCGCAGCAGCGAGTCGTCATTCTTGATGATCCGGTATTGACCATCGCGTTCAACCACGACCCGATCGCCGGTGTTGGTCACCACCTCGTCATCCGGCGCGAGAATCTGGCTGAGTGCGACAGCGCCAAGACCGAGGATTGCGGCTTTTTCGAAGTTGCTGAAACCTTTGTCGTCGTCATCACTGTCGTCGTCATCCTCCCGCGCCTCTCGGGCTCCGCCGTCGAGATCGGTTTCAAACTCCTCCGAAGAACTGCGGGAGGTTTCTTCCGTCACACTTTCCTCGACGACTTCGGCCTCTCCTTCCGCATCGCCTGACGCGGCCATTGACGTTTGAGCATCTGCCTCCGCCTGCGCTTCCGCTTCGGCCTGAGCGTCGGAGCTCAGCGGCTCGGGTTCTGCGTCTTGCGATTGCTCAGCATTTGATTCTTCCGCGTCGGTTTCTGCGGCATCGCTGTCGGTGTCCGACGTGGTGTCAGGCGTTTCTTCCGCCTCGGTCTCGCCTGCGTCCTCCACCTCGGTCTGCGTTTCGACTTCAGCGTCGGAGGATTCCGCACCGTCATCAGCCGGCTCGGCCTCGGTTTCCGGTTCTACCTCCGCTTCGGGTTCAGGCGCGACTTCGGTTTCCGCTTCGGTCGCGTCCTGAGCAGTCCCGTCGCTGTCAGACTCTGTCGCAGGGTCGGTCTGGCTCGCCTCCGGTTCATCCGCCACTTGCGTATCCGTTTCGGATGCCTCGGCCTCGGCCTCCGTGCCCGTCTCGGCATCTTGCGCGGCCTCCGGCTCGCTTACATCGCTTGCCTCAGCCTCGCTGGCAGCTTCGTCAGTCTCCTGCTCCTCGGCAGTGCCCGTATCCTCAGCTTCGCCATCTTCGGCCTCGACGGGTGCAGTCGTTGTCTCACCTTCGGCTTCGCTTTCGCCCTCAGCATCTTCGCCCGCTTCGGTCGTCTCGGCTCCTTCGGTCCCGTCGCCGTCTTCTTCCAACTGCTTGAGCCGCAGGATTTCCGCGTCAATCTGCTCTTGGGTCATCCCCGTCGTGTCGAACGTCACCTCTTGCGACAGCGCGGGCAGCGGGATCGCCAGGTTCGCGATCAGAACGAGAGCTGTGCTCGATTTGAGAACGTTTTTCATTACATGTCCTTCCAGAAAATTCTTGCGATCTTGGAATGGGAACGCAGAACACCGAGGACAGGTTGCACGAGGCGTCGGCGTGTTTTCGCCCAAACCTCTTGATGGGATGAGGTGCCGGAACGCAAAAAGGCGCCCCAAACACGGATGGGGCGCCGGTACTCATTACCAAAAGCGGGCTTATTCTGCCGGAACCTCGGCCACGTCACCCTTGCCGACCAAGCTGTCCGGCAGGACAAACGCTACGAGCACGAAGACCGCACCCAGCGCCATGCCCAGAACATCGCCGGACATGCCGAGCAATCCGTCATAGGACGAGCCGGGAACCGATCCGATGGTGACCTTGCCGCCGGCCAGATCGTCCAGCAAGCCGGACGCCTTCCAGGCCGGGTACGTCGCCATATAGGCTGCCGCTCCAAGCAAACCACCGGCGATGAAAAACAGCGCGTCCTTGCGCCCGGTCGCTGCGGCGCAGACGCCTGTTCCGGGGCAATATCCCGACGCGGCCCAGCCCGCACCCAGCATCAGACCGCCGATGAAGACACCGATATAGGCTGCCTTGACCGACATGTGTCCCACATCGACCAGGCCCAGCATCTGACCGCCGAACATCAGGATCGACCCGGTGCCGATGGCCAGAAGGATGGTTTTCATCAGGTGCAGCCGCCGCAGCGTCAGCATGCCGCCGATCCAGTTGGGATTGGTCGCGCCGATCCGGTCAAGCACCGCTCCGAAGGCGCCGCCAATCACGATTGCAAGAAGAATGGATGTCATGGCTCAACCCCTTTTGTACATTAGCATCGCAGTGGGAATTGCGGCGGCAAAGGCCGCAACCGTGAAGATGTAACCCGAGAGCGCGGTCTGCATCAGCCCCGACATCATGTGCCCCGATGTGCACCCGCCAGCGAGCCGTGCGCCGTAAAGCACGACGAAGCCGCCCAAGAAAGCCACCCCGTAGCGCATCCAGGGTGTGTCGCCGTAATTGGCTGTCCAGATTGCCGGAACCCGCCGTTCATCTGCACCGACGCCACCGCGGAAGATGGCCGAGGCAAACGCTCCCACTGCCATCGCCAGCACGAAGACAAAACTGTAATTCAGCGGATTGGCGGAGTTTTCCGCGTATTTCCCGTCCGACTTGGCCATGTAGGCGTTGGTCGAGGTATAACCGTCTTCGGTTTGTGTGATGAAATCAGGGTTCACGGCGTTGGCGATAACGCCATCAAGGATGACGAACTGCGTCGAGACCCCGATCGGCTTGACCAGCAGCACGGCGGCGAAAAACACCAGTCCAAGCGCCAACCCGCCGATTTTCCAGTTGAGAGTCATGGGGACACTCCATTTTGTATGACATTCTGGAATCTGAATATCATACACATTCCGTAATTGGAATACTTTATGTCGCGATTTTCGTGCGAAGTTCTAGAAGAACGTTAGGCGTCGCAGTTTCGCCGAGCATCGCTCAGAGCATTTGCATCAGCCGCGCCTTGTCTCCGGCATCGTCCCGCTTTGACAGTGCGGCGGCGAGTTCTTCCAATGACTGGATCGAATGCGCTGCGCGAAAGCTGTCCACATGTGGCAGCATCGCCCGAATGCCCGCCGCCTTCGGTACGAACCCGTCCCAGCGCAGCAACGGGTTGAGCCAGATGAGGCGACGGGACGATAGGTGAAGCCGCTCCATCTCGGCCTCCAGAACGCCAGCCTCGTCGCGATCAAGTCCGTCGGTGATAAGTAGCACGACCGCGCCCTGCCCCATCACCCGACGGGACCAATCGCGATTGAAGTCATGCAGGCAGGCTCCGATCCGCGTGCCGCCTTCCCAATCCTGCGCCTGCGCCCCGGCGGATTTCAACGCGGCGTCCACATCGCGTTTCGCAAGATGGCGGGTGATATTCGTCAGCCGCGTGCCAAAGGTGAACGCATGGACCTTGGCCCACCCTGCACCTTTTTCATTGGCAACGGCGTGCAGGAAGTGCAGCACCATGCGGGAATACTGGCTCATCGATCCCGAGATATCGCACAGCACAACAAGGTTGGGCCAGCGTGGCCGCGGTGTCTTGCGGGCAATCGAGCGGATATCGCCGCCGGTTCGCATCGACTGTCGCAGGGTTCGGCGGAAATCCATCTGCGCGCCGATGTCGGACGCCTTGCCGCGGCGCGACGGGATCGGTTTGACCGGCAGGCTCAACCGCGCCAGCATCCGTTTCGCCTGCGCCACCTCGTCTGTCGACATCTGCTCGAAATCCAGTGTCCGCAGCTTTTCCTCGGCGCTCATGGTCATTGTCGCGTCGATCTCGATTTGGGTGGTGTCTTCGCTGGCCTGCTCGTTCTCGGGAACCTCCGGCAAATGATCGTCAAGCAATGCCTGAGCCGCGCGTTTCTCGCCCGACTGGGCAAGTTTTTCCTCCTGCACGCCCCGTATCGCCGGCAACATGAACGACATCATATGTTCGAGATACCGCGGGTCGCGCCAGTAAAGGCGGAAGACCTGGGCATAGATCACCCGATGCTCGGGGCGCGTCACGAAACAGGCATGCAGCGTCCAGTAGAAATCCATCCGCTCGGTAAAGCCCGCAGCCTGAACCGCGCGAACGGCATCGATTACCCGTCCGGGGCCGATGGGCAGACCGGCACGACGCAGGGCGCGGGCGAAATGGATGATGTTATGCGCGAGGCGGGGCGTGTCCGGCAGCTCGACCGGCGCGTATTCGGGCACTAGGGTGCACACCGGGGGCTTTGCCCCCGGACCCCCAAGGTATTTTGTGCCCAAAGAAGCATTACGCCGGCGCAAGTGAGGCTTGCGCCTCGTCCAGCAGGCGTTTGGCCTCTGATCCCTGCAACTTCTGGATGTCGTCCTGATATTTCAGGATCGCGCCGAGCGTGTCCGAGATCACCTCGGGCGAGAGGTCGATCACGTCCAGCGCCAGCAGGCATTTGGCCCAGTCGATGGTTTCGGCCACGCCGGGCTTCTTGAACAGATCCTCGGTGCGCAGGCGCTGGACAAACGCCACCACCTCGCGGCTGAGCGCGTCTGCGGCTTCGGGGGCACGGGCGTGCAGGATTTCGACCTCGCGATCAAAATCGGGATAATCGACCCAATGATAGAGGCAGCGCCGCTTGAGCGCGTCATGCACCTCGCGGGTGCGATTTGAGGTCAGGATGACAATCGGCGGTTCGGGCGCTTTGATCGTGCCCAGTTCGGGGATCGTGACCTGAAAGTCCGACAGTGCTTCGAGCAGGAACGCCTCGAACGGCTCGTCGGTACGGTCCAGCTCATCGATCAACAACACGGGCGCGCCATGTTCGTCCGGGCGCATCGCTTCGAGCAAGGGGCGTTCGATCAGGAAATCGGGGCTGAACAATTCGCGCTGCAATACCTCGCGGTCGGCGTTGCCAGACGCTTCGGCGGTGCGGATGGCGATCATCTGCGCTGGAAAATTCCATTCGTAAACGGCGCTGGATGCGTCGAGCCCCTCATAGCATTGCAACCGGATCAGCTTGCGCCCCAAGCCCTTGGCCAACGCCTTGGCTATCTCGGTCTTGCCGACGCCTGCCTCGCCTTCCAGAAAGAGCGGTCGGCCCAGTTTGAGAGACAGGAACACCACCGTGGCCAGCGGACGGGCGCAGACATAGCCGGTTTGCGCCAGCATGGATTGAACGGCGTCGATGGTTTCGGGGTTCCGCATGATATCTCTCCTGTGGTCACGCCTTGCTGCCTGCAACATATGTGCGGGTCAAGGGTGCAGGGACCCGAGAATTGACGGTCCGCCAGCAATCTGACAGGTTTGGCACCCTGATCTCGCGGACCCTCGGAGCCTGCCTCGTGACTGTCACTGCCATCCTGTGCGTCCGCAACGAGGCGGCGTTTCTTCTCGACTGGCTGGCCTGGCACCGCGCCGTGGGCGTCAGCGGTTTTATCGTCGTATCGAACGAATGCGAGGACGGGACAGACGTGATGCTGGACCGGCTGGACGCATTGGGCTGGCTCCACCACATCCGCAACGCCCCACCCTACGGCAAGGGCGGGATACAGTTCAGCGGGCTGAAACTGGCCAACAGGAGCGATGCGGTCAAAAACTCCGACTGGCTGATCTCGATTGATATCGACGAATTCGTGAACGTTCATGCAGGCGACAGAACGCTGGATGCGCTGCTGCGCGCGCTGCCGAAGGCCACGGCAATCACCCTGACCTGGCGCAATTTCGCCAACAGCGGTGTGGTACGTTACGAAGACCGTCCCGTGCCGCTGCAATTCACGCGTGCGGCGCCCCGTGTTCTTGCGTGGCCGTGGCGCGCGGCGATGTTCAAGACATTGTATAAAAACGATAAAACCTATCGCAATCTCGGTGTCCACCGGCCCCGCAATCCGGTCGAGGCGCGGTTGGCTGAGGCGCGTTGGTATGATGGCGAGGGGCGCGCTTTGGGCGCTGACATGGCGACCGGGCGGGTGTTTTCGGACTATCGCCTGAACCAGCACAAGCTGGTGCAGCTCAACCATTACCCCCTCGGCGCGATGGAGAGCTTTGTGCTGAAGGCCGATCGCGGGCGGGCCGTCCATTCCGGCGATGCGCTGGGGGTGGATTATTGGGTGGAGCGCAATCTCGACACACACGAGGACCACTCGGCAGCCGCGATCTGGGAACGCGCGCAGCCGGTGCGTGACGCGCTGGGTGCCGATCCTGTGTTACGCGACCTGCACGCGTCGGCTGTCACCTGGCGCAAGGAGCGGTTTCAAACCCTGTTGCGCCAGGATCGTTACCGCGATCTTTACGGTCGATTGCTGATGACGCCGCCATCGCGACCCGTCCCGCCCGAGATCGCTGAAGAGCTTGTGAACATTGCACGTCACGCGGCTGAACGGGCTCGCGAAACATCATAGAGTTCGCAGCATTTTGGCGCAATTCTGCCTGAATTCCGCAGTAGCGTGAGCGAAAATCAATGACCTGTCAGTGGGCTGAATGTTGCGAGGATGAGTTGACGATGCAGGACCAGATCGAACCATATAGCGTGTCCCTGTCCGACTTGCGCCCGGCGCAATGGCTGCAAGAGGTCAAGGAACTGGGCGAGACATTCGGCTTTTACGAACCCTTGGGAAAACGCCACCACGCCGTCTTTATCGAGGAGGGAGACACGCTGCTGGTCAGTTTTGAGTCCCTTCCCGCCATTCAGGCGCTGTCTGACGACGCGCGCCCCGAGGGGTTTGATATCGCCCGTGACAGGGGCTGGTCCTGCCTGTCGGTCTTGGCGACGCGCGACACATGGTTTCGCGACGGAGAGGTCTATGGTTTTTTCGACCAATTGACCGATGACGGCTTTTTTGAAGATTTCGACAAGGTGATCTTTTACGGCGCTGGTCCATGCGGCTATGCGGCCTGTGCGTTTTCAGTGGCCTCTCCCGGCGCCACGGTGGTCGCATTGGAGCCACAGGCCACGCTCGATCCGCGCGTCACCGAATGGGACGACCGGTTTACGGAAATGCGCAAGCTCGATTTCACCCACCGGTACGGATTTGCGCCCGACATGCTGGAAGCCGCCGATGCGGCTTATGTGGTCTATGATCCGCAAGTGCCGCTTGACGCGATGCATTCGGCCTTGTTCGAACGGAAAGGCGTGACCCGGTTTCGCGCCCGGCATCTTGGGGGCGGAATGCAGTCGCATCTTGCCCAGATGGGTGTTCTGCAAGAGCTGGTCTATAGCTCCGCCGATGGCACGCTGGATGCAAAGCTGTTTGCACAGCTTTACCGCAAACGACGCAATCATGTGACCTATTGCAAAAAGCTGTTTGGTGCAGTCGAGGCGTCAGAGCGCCCCTACATGGCCGAGGCGGTTTGCGCCTATATCGTCGACAACTGGGGCGCTCCGCGCTACCGGCGCAAGTTGAAGTCGCTGCGAAATGAGCGCGACACCTCCGACGAATCGGACGACGAGAACTAGCGCCGGGCTGCGCTGCGTGCTACGCGCGGGCGCATGACCGACACTCTGACGCTTCGCACTCCCGACGACTGGCACCTGCATCTGCGCGATGGCGATATGCTGCGTGCCGTCGCACCCGAGACCGCGCGCCATTTCGCCCGCGCGATCATCATGCCCAACCTCGTGCCCCCGGTTGTGACAGGAGCAGATGCCGCGGCATATCGCGACCGGATCATGGCCGCTTTGCCCGAGGGCACGGGCTTCACACCGCTGATGACGCTTTATCTCACCGAGAACACCGACCCTGACGACCTGGCTCGCGCATATGGTGACGGGCTGATCACGGCGGTCAAACTCTACCCGGCGGGGGCGACCACGAATTCGGCCAGCGGGGTCGCCGATTTCGACAAGGTGCGCCCCGTGCTGGAGCGCATGGCCGAGATCGGCTGCCCGCTTTGCGTGCATGGCGAGGTCGTGGACAGTGACGTTGACATCTTTGACCGGGAGGCGGTGTTCATCGAGCGCGTGCTCGATCCGATCCGCCGCGCCACGCCCGGTCTGCGCGTGGTGATGGAGCACATCACGACTGAGCAAGGCGTTGAATATGCGCAAGCGGGCGGCGACGATCTGGGCGCGACGATCACCACGCATCATCTGGTGATCAACCGCAATCACATCCTCGCCGGAGGTATCAAGCCGCATTACTATTGCCTGCCCGTCGCCAAGCGCGAGGAGCACCGGCTTGCCCTGCGCCGCGCTGCAACTTCGGGCGATCCCACGTTCTTCCTTGGCACCGACAGCGCGCCGCATACCGACGCGAACAAGCTGCTGCCCTGCGGCTGTGCGGGGTGTTTCACCGCAACGAATACCATGTCGATCCTCGCGCATGTCTTCGAGGAAGACGGCGCTCTGGACAAGCTGGAGGCCTTTGCCAGCGTCAATGGGCCAAATTTCTACGGCCTTCCGGTAAACGAGGGCCAGATGACGCTGACCAAAGGTGACGTGGTTGTCTATCCCGACAAGATCGACACTCCGGACGGCCCGGTCACCGTGTTCGATCCGGGCTTTGCCCTGCACTGGCGCGTCGCGCGCTAACGGCCATTTTTGCGACAGGACCCGATGATGATCCCCTCTTCCTTCCCCACAGAAAAAGACATCGCCCGGCTGACGGCGCGCATGTTGTTGGAAATCAAGGCGGTGAACTTCCGTCCCGATGAGCCGTTCACATTGGCCTCCGGCCTGCCCTCGCCCACCTATATCGACTGCCGCAAACTGATCTCGCATCCGCGCATCCGCAGCACGTTGATGGATTTCCTGACCGTGACCGTGATGCGCAATGCAGGCTTCGAGGCTTTCGACAACATCGCCGGCGGAGAGACTGCTGGCATTCCCTTTGCCGCGCTGGTGGCCGAACGCATGGCCCTGCCGATGACCTATGTGCGCAAGAAGCCCAAGGGCTATGGCCGCAACGCCCGGATCGAGGGCGACATGAGCGAAGGCCAGCGCGTGCTGTTGGTCGAGGATCTGACGACCGATGGCGGATCGAAGCTGAGTTTCGTGGATGCGATTCGCGACACCGGCGCAACTTGCGCGCATACGGCGGTGATCTTCTACTATGACATTTTCCCCGAGACCGAAAAGACGCTGGGCGATCACGGCGTCACGCTGCACCACCTTTGTACGTGGTGGGATGTTCTGGCCGAAGCACGCGCGCAGGACGCGTTTGATGACGACACGCTGCGCGAGGTCGAGGCGTTCCTGAACGCGCCAAGAGCATGGCAGGACGCTCGCGCCTGAAGCCATTCGAGAATCGGAATATCTGCTTTACCGGGTGATCTGCGCGAAATGTCGCGCAGATGGACGGCTGCTTCCCGCGTGTCCCTTTCGACACAGAAATGCGTCCGCGCCACCACATGTTGACGTGCCTCATCTTCTTGGCGCAATATACGCCCATAGATCCGCGTGCCCGTCTTATCCACAGAATATACATTTTGCCCTTTGCGGCGCAGTTCGCTACCTCGGGTCCGGATCAGCAGGGGAAGCATCATGAACGAAATCACCGCATTCAATCCGACCGGCGCGGAGATTCAGAGTCCCGAGACGATGCCCCATTCCGTCGAAGCCGAGCAGCAGCTTCTGGGCGCGATTCTGACAAACAACGACGTGTTCGACCGTGTCGCGTCGATCATCGGGCCGCAGCATTTTTACGATCCCGTTCACGCGCGCATCTACGAAATCGCCTCGGCGCGTATCGCCAAGAACAACCTCGCCTCACCAGTGACGCTGAAGGCATTCATGGAGGATGACGAGGGGCTGAAAGAGCTGGGCGGTCCGGCCTATCTCGCCCGCCTCGCCGGCGCGGCCATCAGTTCTTTCGCGGTGCGCGACTATGCACAGATGATCTACGATCTTGCCGTGCGCCGCGACCTGATCACATTGGGTCGCGACATTTCGAGCAAGGCCGCGAAGGTCGATGTGGCATCGGAACCGCGCGAACAGATTGTCGAAGCCGAACAGGCGCTCTACAAACTCGCCGAGCAAGGCCGGAGCGAGAGCGGATTTCAGAGCTTTCTCAAGGCGGTAACGGACGCCGTGAATGTGGCCAACGCAGCCTATCAGCGCGAGGGCGGGTTGGCCGGCATCTCGACCGGGCTGGTCGATATGGACCGCAAACTGGGCGGTTTGCACAAGTCCGACCTTCTGATCCTGGCCGGTCGTCCTTCGATGGGCAAGACGTCGCTGGCCACAAACGTGGCATTCAACATCGCCAAGGCCTACCGCAAGGGCACCCGCCCGGACGGCACCGAGGGCACGGTCGAAGGCGGCGTCGTTGGGTTCTATTCGTTGGAAATGAGCGCCGAACAACTGGCCGCGCGCATCCTGTCGGAAGCCTCCGAAGTGCCGTCGGAACAGATCCGGCGCGGCGACATGACCGAGGCCGAGTTCCGCCGCTTCGTCGACGCCGCCAAATCGCTCGAAGCCTGCCCGCTCTACATCGACGACACGCCCGCTCTGCCGATCAGCCAGCTTGCCGCGCGCGCACGGCGCCTGAAGCGGACGCACGGGCTCGATGTGCTAATGGTCGACTACCTGCAGCTTGTCCGCCCCGCCACCGCCAAGGACAGCCGCGTCAACGAGGTGTCGGAGATCACGCAAGGGCTCAAGGCCATCGCCAAGGAACTGGATATTCCGGTCATCGCCCTGTCGCAGCTGTCGCGCCAAGTCGAAAACCGCGAAGACAAGCGCCCGCAATTGTCCGACCTGCGTGAATCCGGCTCGATCGAGCAGGATGCGGATGTGGTGATGTTCGTGTTCCGCGAGGAATACTACAAGGAACGTGAAAAGCCCGGCGATCACGAGTTGGAGAAAATGGCCGCCTGGCAAGACGAGATGGAGCGTTTGCATGGTCGTGCCGAAGTGGTCATCGGCAAGCAGCGCCACGGCCCCATCGGCACGATCGAGCTGAGCTTCGAGGGCCGGTTCACCCGCTTTGGCAATCTGATCAAACCCTGGCAGCAAGGTGCCGAGGAGATGTAGCGCAAAAGGTCAGTCGAGCGTGACCGACCCGCCGAACACCGTCTCGGTGTTCCAACCTTGATGAAGGCCGTAAATCGCACAGGCCGCCTTGATGCATCCTGCATGGGTGACGACGATGGCGTTGGGCGGCGCTGCCGTCAAAGCGGCTCTCACGCGGCGTTCGAGCATGGCCACACTCTCGCCGCCGTGATCGTTGAAATGGTCGAAATCAGCCGCCCATGCGTCGAGGCTGTCGCGGGGAATATCCGCCCAAGGCACGCCCTCCCATGCACCAAAATCCATTTCAATCCAGCCGCTTGACGGGCGAAGCTCAAGTTCTGCATGATCTGAAATTCGACGTGCCAGCCTTGTGCAGCGCTGCAATGGTGACGTCAGCACGACCGTGGCGCTCGGGAGGGTTTGCAGAACCCTGTCCGCCTCGTCTTCGAAACTGTCGGCCAGGGCAAGATCGGTGCGCCCGTAGCATGTGCCTGCCGCAACCGCCGGCGTGGTGTGGCGCACCAGGGTCAAAGCCATATCGCAAGCCCGAGATACAAGCCCAATTCGCTGAACTGCTGCACCGCGCCAAGGCAGTCACCAGTGTAGCCTTGCAGCTTGCGCATGAAGATGTGGCGGAATACGCCAGCTGCCAGAACTGCGACGAGCAGTGCCATGAACGTCGCTCCGATCCCGAACCACAGCATCGCAGCCAGAACAGGCACTGCGGTTGTGAGCAGCGCAAAGCGAAAGCCGTCACGGGACACCGTGGGCGCGACAAACTTCGCGCCAACGTCGCGGGCGTAATCATGCGTTGCGATCACGCTCACCGCGGCCATCCGGCTGATCATATGCATCACCAGAACGGCCATCGCCGCGTCGGCGGCGGTAAAACTGGCAAGAACCGCGGCTTTCAGCGCCAAGACCAGCCCGAGCGTCACCGTTCCGTATGTTCCGATCCGGCTGTCGCGCATGATGTCCAAAGCGCGCTCGCGGGTCAGCCCACCTCCAAGCCCATCCGCGGCGTCGGCCAGTCCGTCTTCGTGAAACGCTCCTGTGGCAAACACCGTCGCGGCGATGGACAGCAGAACGGCGACCGGCATCGTCACCGCCTGTGACATGAGGAGCAGAACGAGCGCGCCAATCGCGCCGACGACGCCGCCGACCAACGGATAATATCGCGTCGCGCGGATGAGCAGATCGTCGGAAAACGGCAGATCGCGCGGCACCGGCAGCCGCGTCAGAAACTGAACCGCCAGCAGAAAGACCTGCCATTCGGAGACACCGCGTTCACTCATGCTTTGCCTGAAACGCCCGCAGTTTCGAAACTCGCCATATCGTTGAGCATCGCCACCGCAGATTTCAAGAGCGGCCAGGCCAGCACGGCGCCGGTGCCCTCACCCAGGCGCAAGCCGAGATCAAGCAGCGGATCGGCCTTGAGCGCCGTCAGGATCGCGCCGTGTCCGGGTTCGGTTGACCTGTGCGCAAACACCATCGCTTTGCGCGTTTCGGGCTGCATGCGAACGGCGATGAGAGCTGCGGCGCTCGCGATGAATCCATCGATCAGCACGATCCGGCGAGACTCGGCCGCAGCCAGGATCGCGCCGACGATCATGGCGATTTCAAATCCGCCATATTCGGCCAGAACCTCTGCCGGATCGCTCAGTCCACGGCATCGCGCGGCGGCTTTTGTCAGCAGGCTCCGTTTTGCCGCCAAACCCGCGTCGTCGAGCCCAGTGCCGCGCCCCGCAAGAGAGGCCACATCCAACCCGGTCAGGAAATGCGCGATCAATGTAGCGGACGAGCTGTTGCCGATGCCCATCTCGCCAAACACCACGGCATCCGCCGTTCCGTCTTGGCCCAAAATGCGCCCCTGAGACAGGGCCGCATCGCGCTGCGCATGTGTCATCGCCGGGCCGGTCAAGCTGTTGGCCGTCCCCTCTGCAATCGGGCGATCAAGGACCGCGCCCGAACCGAACGCCCCACCCAACACGCCCGCATTCACGACGCGGAGCGCGACATCGTTGACAGCGCAAAAGATATTGGCAGCCGCCCCGCCAGAGGCAAAGTTGAGCACCATTTGCCGCGTCACTTCGGACGGGTACGCCGACACGCCAGACTGCGCGATGCCGTGATCGGCAGCAAAGATCGTGAGCTGGCAGCTTTGCATTGTCGGGCTGAGCGTGCCTTGCAGACGCGCCACCTGTGCGGCCAGCGACTCGAGCCGCCCAAGTGCCCCCAGGGGTTTGGTCTTGTTGTCGATCTTGGCCCTCAGGGCGATTTCAAAGTCAGGCTGTGTCATGCCGCCTGCCTAGCTTTGCAAAAGATGTGCCACAACGCCAAAACGACCCATGCAGCGGGGAAATGAGCCGCCTTGGGTTTTCGTGCTTGACCCACCGTCCAAACAGGGCAAAGAGCCGCGCATGGCTCGGTCTGAACTTACAATCGATCTTGGTGCGGTCTGCACGAACTGGCGCGCCCTCGCGGCGATGAACACCGGCGAAACCGCCGCTGTCGTCAAGGCGGATGCCTATGGTCTGGGCGCGGCTGAGGTTTCCCGCGCATTGGCCGGCGCTGGCGCGCGGACGTTTTTCGTCGCCCTTGCCGAAGAAGGCGTGGCCTTGCGCGACGCTCTGGGTCCGGGTCCGACGATTTGCGTGTTCGGTGGCCACATGAGTGGCGACGCGGCGCTGCTGCGCGACGCCGATCTGGTTCCTATGATCAATTCCATCGACCAGATGCTGCGCCATGTCGAATCGTTGCCCGGCCGTTCCTTTGGCATCCAGCTTGATTCAGGCATGAATCGCCTTGGCATGGAGCCCGGCGAATGGGCGGCGCTGCGCGAGATCGCGCTGAGCCAGAAGCCTGTTC
Source organism: Marivita sp. S2033 (assembly GCF_046592965.1). Taxonomy (NCBI): domain Bacteria; kingdom Pseudomonadati; phylum Pseudomonadota; class Alphaproteobacteria; order Rhodobacterales; family Roseobacteraceae; genus Marivita; species Marivita sp. S2033. The sequence goes on along the minus strand of NZ_JBISBV010000006.1, from coordinate 73,016 downwards.
TCGTCATGAGCCATCTCGCCTGCGCGGACACACCCTCGCACGGGATGAATGCCTTCCAGCTTCAGACCTTTCGTCAGATGACCGACGGCATAGACGCGCCGCGATCCTTGTCGGCCACTGGCGGCATCCTGCTTGGCAGCGACTATCACTTCGAGATGACGCGGCCCGGCATCGGTCTGTATGGCGGCCTGCCTTTCGTGGACGCGCTGCCCGTCGCCGCTCTGTCGATTCCGGTGATTCAGGTGCGCGACGTCAATCCGGGCGAGTCGGTTGGTTATGGCAACGCATGGGTCGCGCGGGTTCCGGGGCGCATCGCCACGATTGCCGCCGGTTACGCCGATGGAATCCTGCGCGCGATGGGGCCGAAGGCCTCTGTCTGGGCCGGCGAAACCCGCTGCAAGATTGCCGGGCGCATCTCGATGGACCTGATCGGCGTCGATGTGAGCGCCGTCAAGGACATGCCCGACACTGTCGAGCTTTTGGGCGCACATCAATCCATCGACACCTTGGCAAACGCCGCAGGCACGATCGGCTATGAAATCCTCACCTCGCTCGGGGCGCGCTATCATCGGCGCTATGTCGGCGCGTGACCGTCGCCCGCAGGCAAGCTGACACATGACGCTATTTGACCCCTCGCCGTTGCTGCTGTCATTCATCTTCATCCAGCGGTTCGTCTTTTTCGAAGTGTTGGGGCTGCTGGCATTGCTGCGTCTGATCGTCGGTCAGGGGCCCGCGCGCATACCTGCGGCCTTGGCTCTGTGCCTATGCCTCGCTGCGATCCTGACGAGTTTCGCGCCAGCGCTGAACCTGCAATCCAGCCCGCTCTATCCAATGGCAGCGCGCCTTCTGGCCTCTGGTGGCGGCACGATCATGCCGCTTGTCGCATCGGCGGTCTTTGCCACCAGCCTGTTGATCCCGTCACGACGCTGGCGCTGGATCGACAGTGCGCACGCGGTTGGCGTGATAGCGTTTCTTGGCCTCTGGGTTGCGACTCGCCTCTGAAGGCGGTTCACGACACACCGCACACCGCCAGCGATCCGACGAGCGAAACAATCTTACAAAACACTGCCGAATGAACACATTTTTCGGTGCTGTCGGAAAAATCGTTAAAAAACAGTATGTGACTTTGCCCTATCGGCGTAAAGTTGCCGATGCTGCCAGTGGGTTACACGGTGTTTGGGGGATTTCTACGATGGCTGCGATGCGTTCTTTCGCGATTGTGACGGCTTGGCTGATGCAACGGCTGATGTTCTGGTTGCTCGCCGGGCTTGGGCTGGGGCTGCTCGGATACACCTTGGCCTGCGCATTCGGATACGCCCCGTGGCTCGAGATGACCACAACATTTGGGGGTGTCGCCTATCCGAAAGCGGGAATTCTGGTACAGGTCGGGCTGACAGCCTTGATGGTGGGTCTCTGTTTCTTTCTCCCGTCCAACGCCCGGATCATGGCATTGGAAAATTCTCATCGACGGTTTCGAATCGCCATGGAGGATGTGGCGCGCGCCTATCGTCTGGCGCACGCGTCAGACCGCGACGGGGTGTTCAACATGCGCTCGGAATTTGATTCGGTCCGTGAACGCATGGCCTTTCTGCGCGACCACCCGGATCTGGCCGAACTCGAGCCATCGGTGCTCGAAGTGGCCAGCCAGATGAGCCATATCTCGAGGGATCTCGCGCAGACCTATTCCGATCGCAGCGTCGCACGGGCGCGCGATTTCCTGATCCAGCGTCAGCAAGAGATCGAGGATTTCAACACCCGTCTGGAGCAGGCCAAGTCCACAGCCACTCAGATGAGGATTTGGGTTGATAAGGTCGAATTGGAAGAAAGCGTCGCCAAGGCGCAATTGACGCGACTGCGCGAAGAGCTTTCGGACCTCCTGCCGGAGTTGCACAGTCTCGGCGGCAGTCCGACACCCCCGCCACGCCCGATGCCAATGGCCGAACCATCCCAGCAGGGTGCAACCCTGGAATGGGATGATGCGGCGCAATATCCCGACTATGACGACAACCGTATCGTCGCCCTTCTCGCACGGCGCGCTGCCGAATAGGCGCCAATAAAAGCCGCCGCTTGCAGCCCCGCGCGCCTTGCGCCACAAGCGGCGTCATGGCGAAATCAACGGCATCCTTTGTCTGTCAGACCTGCGGCAGTAAAACGACCAAGTGGTCGGGACGGTGCGACGCGTGCGGCGAATGGAATTCGATCGTCGAAGACGTGCCACTGTCCGCTGGCCCCGCCGCCAAGACGCTGGGCGCCTCCAAGGGCCGTGCGCTTGCGCTTGGCGATCTGTCGGGCACCGAAGCACCGCCGCCACGAACGGTCTCGGGCCTTGACGAACTCGACCGCGTGTTGGGCGGCGGGCTTGTCCCGGCCTCTGCCCTTCTGGTGGGCGGCGATCCCGGCATCGGCAAATCGACCCTGCTGTTGCAGGCGGCGGCGGCCTTCGGGCGGTCGGGGTTGAATGTGGTCTACATCTCGGGCGAGGAAGCCAGTGCGCAGGTGCGCATGCGGGCGGAACGGCTCGGGCTGCGCGACGCGCCGGTGAAACTCGCCACCGAAACCAACCTGCGCGATATCCTCACGACGCTTGAAGCGGAAAAGCCCGATCTGGCGATCATCGATTCGATCCAGACCATGTGGGCCGACAACGTGACGAGCGCCCCCGGGAGCGTGGCGCAGGTGCGCGCCTGCGCACATGAGTTGACCAGCTTTGCCAAACGGCGCGGCACCTCCATCGTGATGGTCGGACACGTCACCAAGGACGGCCAGATCGCGGGCCCCCGCGTGGTCGAACACATGGTCGACACGGTGCTCTATTTCGAAGGCGAGCGCGGTCATCAGTTTCGCATCCTGCGCGCGGTGAAAAACCGCTTTGGTCCGGCCGATGAAATCGGGGTGTTCGAAATGACAGGCGCGGGCCTCGCTCAGGTGACGAACCCCTCGGCGCTGTTCCTGTCCGAGCGCGGAGATCCCACGCCCGGATCGGCAGTGTTTGCCGGAATCGAGGGAACGCGTCCGGTTCTGGTGGAATTTCAGGCGCTTGTGGCCCCCACACCACACAGCCAGCCGCGCCGGACGGTGGTGGGCTGGGATGGCGGACGGCTGGCCATGATCCTCGCGGTGCTGGAATCGCGCTGCGGCATCCCGTTCGCCGGAATGGACGTTTATCTCAACGTCGCCGGGGGCATGAAGATCAGCGAACCGGCGGCCGATCTGGCTGTCGCCGCCGCTTTGCTCAGTGCGCGCGAAGATGTGGCCCTGCCCGCCGAAACGGTGGTGTTCGGTGAAATCAGCCTGTCCGGCGCACTCCGGCCGGTGGGCCAGACCGAAAATCGGTTGAAAGAGGCGCAAAAACTTGGTTTTACCGCCGCGATTGTGCCAAAGGGGGGCAAATCAATGCCCCGAGGCGGGATCAAAGCCACCGAAATCGACGCTTTGGCGAGTTTTGTTGGTGATGTGTTCGGCGCAGGATAGCGCCATCCATAGATGAAAAGGACGAGGGATCGTTGGAAGGGTTTACCATTATTGACGCCGTTGTGGCGGTCATCATCGTTCTCTCGGCGCTGCTGGCGTATTCGCGCGGCATCGTGCGCGAAGCCATGGCGATCCTCGGCTGGATTGCCGCCGCCATTTTGGGCTTCATGTTCGGCCCGCAACTGCGCCCCTTGATGACCGAAATTCCGGTGATCGGCGAATTCATGACCGGAAGCTGTGAACTGAGCGTGATCGGCGGGTTTGCAGCCGTGTTCACCATTGCTCTGGTGATCATGTCGTTCTTTACGCCGCTGTTTTCCTCGCTAGTGCAACGCTCGGCTCTTGGCGGGATCGATCAGGGGCTCGGCTTCCTGTTTGGAGTGGCGCGCGGCGTATTGCTCGTTGCGGTCGGGTTCTTTGTCTATCAGGTCGTCATCACCGCACAGGACGTGCCGATGATCGACGACAGCCGCTCCGCCGCGATCTTCAGCCGCATGACGGGCCAGATCGAAGACCAGAACCCGGAACAGGCCTTGGGCTGGATCACCGCACAATACGAAGCGCTTGTCAGCGTGTGCGAGGCACCCGTGGACAGCGACACCTGACCCGAAAGGCCACAAGACATCATCATCGCGTGATCGCGGCGTGACACTTGGGCTTGTGGCGCATATGAGGGGGCGACCCCCGCTGCCACGGATTCGGAGTTGCGCCATGTCCGACGCGTCTATGCCTCTCGCTCATCCCTTTGACGACGACAAACTGAAGGAAGAATGCGGCATCTTCGGCGTGGTCGGGGTCACCGATGCGGCGAATTTCGTCGCCCTCGGCCTGCACGCGCTTCAGCATCGCGGCCAGGAAGCAGGCGGCATCGTGTCATACCATCCGGATCACGGCTTCAACTCGGCCCGCCGCTTCGGCTATGTGCGCGACAATTTCACCTCGCAAAAACTGATGGAAACGCTGCCGGGCGAACTGGCGATCGGCCATGTGCGCTATTCCACCGCCGGCTCCAAGGGCCAGACGCAGATGCGCGACGTGCAACCGTTCTTCGGTGAATTCTCCATGGGCGGCGCTGCGATTGCCCATAACGGCAACATCACCAATGCCGACGCGCTGCGCCGCGAACTGATCGACCGCGGCTCGATCTTCCAAAGCTCGTCCGACAGCGAGTGCATCATTCACCTGATGGCCCGCTCGCTCCAGCGCAATATCCCGGAACGCATGGAAGACGCCCTTCGCCGCGTCGAGGGCGCGTTTTCCGTCGTCGCAATGACCCGCACCAAGCTGATCGGCGTGCGCGATCCGCTCGGCGTGCGCCCGCTGGTGCTGGGCAAGATCGGCGACGGCTGGGCGCTCAGCTCCGAGACCTGCGCGCTCGACATCATCGGCGCGGAATATGTCCGCGAGATCGAACCCGGTGAGATGGTCGTCATCACTGCCGAACACGGCGTCGAATCGGTCCGCCCGTTCCGCCCCCGCAAATCGCGCTTCTGCATCTTCGAACACGTCTATTTCTCGCGCCCCGACAGCATCATCGGCGACCGCTCGGTCTATGAAACCCGACGCCAGATCGGTGTGGAACTGGCGCGCGAAACGCCGGTCGAGGCCGACCTTGTCTGCCCGGTGCCCGACAGCGGCACCCCGGCGGCGATCGGTTTCGCGCACGAGTCGGGCATCCCTTACGGCATGGGCATCATCCGCAATCAATACATGGGCCGCACCTTCATCGAGCCGACCGAGCAGATCCGCAACATGGGCGTGCGCCTCAAGCTCAACGTCAACCGCGCGCTGATCAAGGGCAAGCGGGTCGTGCTGGTCGATGATAGCGTGGTGCGTGGCACCACAAGCCGGAAGATCAAGGAAATGATCGTCGATGCAGGCGCTGCCGAAGTGCATTTCCGCATCGCATCGCCTCCCACAGCCTGGCCTTGCTTTTACGGTGTCGACACGCCGCAGCGCGAAAAGCTGCTTGCCGCCACCATGTCAGAGGACGAGATGCGCGAACATCTCGGTGTCGACAGCCTGCGCTTCATCTCGCTCGACGGGCTCTACCGCGCCGTGGGCGAAGCTTCGGGGCGCAATGCCGAGTGCCCGCAATATTGCGATGCGTGCTTTTCTGGCGAATATCCGGTCGAACCGGCAGACATGCTGGAAAAAGGCTTCCAGATGAAAGCCGCCCAATAAGACGCACCGTCTGCGAATTCTCCGGTTGAAAAATACCTCGGGGGAGGCGCAACGCGCCGGGGGCAGCGCCCCCAAATATCGCCGGACAAACAAAAACCCCCGCCAGCCTGTGCCGCGGGGGTTCGCAATAATTAAGAAAGGGCGTGCCGGTCTCAGGCGCGACGTGCCTTCACTGCGCGCCATGCACCGGTCACGATCACAGCGGCCAGCAGGGATTTGACAACGTCCCCGATCAGGAACGGCGCGATGAAATGGCTCATGTAGAAGCCGGCGTCCTGACCGACCCAGCCTGCCTCAACGCCCGTCACCGACGCCAGCCCCATGGGCCATGCGATCCCCGGCACATAGAGCAGAACCGACAAGACGATCGCCAGAACCGCAGTGGACACGACGCCTTTGGCAAGACCGCGCTCTGCCGCAAGGCCAGCCAGACCGGCCATGAGAACGAAGCCGAACAGGAAACCGGCAGTCGGGCCGACAAAGGCCAGGCCGTTCATGCCATTGGCGAACACCGGCAAGCCGAGAGCACCGTAGCCCAGATATGTCAGCAATGTTGCCGTACCAAGACGCGCGCCAAAGCTCAGGCCGACGATCAACACGGCCAGCGTTTGCAGCGTCATCGGCACCGGAAAGAAGGGTACGGAGATCTGTGTGGCCGCAGCAATAAAGGCCGCACCGCCCAGAGCCAGCAGCGCCTGTCCGAAAAGGGTGGTTTTGCCGAGTGTGGCGTGGGTGAGCGTCATAATGATCTATCCTTTGACTGTCCCGAAGTGTCACGGTTGTTAATTCTGCAATTGCAGGGCCAAGTCAAGCACAGCACCTCTTGCAGCGCCAGCGCGGACAAGGCATGTGAAGAGCCATGACAGATACATCCCGCCCCACTGCGCGCCCCGTGGCGCTGGTCACCGGCGCATCGCGCGGCCTTGGCTTTGCTCTGGCCGACGCCTTGGCTGACACTCATCATATCGTCGCCGTTGCGCGCACAGTCGGCGGGCTTGAAGAGCTTGATGACCGGATTCAGTCCAAGGGCGGCAGTGCCACGCTGGCCCCGATGGACATCACCAACGCCGACGCGATGGCGCAGCTTTGCCGTTCGGTGCATGATCGCTGGGGACAGATCGCGCTTTGGGTCCACACGGCGATCTTCGCGGGCCCGCTGACACCGGTCAATCACATGGACGCCAAGGATTGGAAGAAATCCGTGTCGATCAATCTCGACGCGATGGGCCATCTCGTGCCCTATGTAGCCCCGCTGCTGGGATTAGAGGGCCGCGCGGTATTCTTCGAAGACAACCACGGCGGGGAGAAGTTTTTCGGCCATTACGGCACAACCAAATCCGCACAGATCGCACTGGCGCGCAGTTGGCAGGCGGAAACCGTCTCGACCGGTCCGCAAGTGCGCATCCTGTCGCCCAAACCGATATCCACCACGCTGCGCGCCCGGTTCTATCCCGGCGAAGACCGCGACGCACTGGCCGACGCCGGCGACGAAGCGGCGCGGCTGCTGCCGGAAATTCTGGGCACCTGATCCAGCCGCCAAACATGGGCGCGTCGGCTCGGGGATGGGTCAATGCCAATTCGCCGTTCCAATCGAACCGGCGGAAGCTTGCCGCAAGCCGGGGCTTGGCCTATGCAGGAAAAAAACCGAGGCGGTCACATGCGCATACTCATTACCAATGATGACGGGATCAACGCCCCCGGCCTGATTGTGCTGACCGACATCGCAAAAACGCTCGCAGGATCCAGCGGAGAGGTCTGGACCGTCGCGCCCGCGTTCGAACAGTCGGGCGTCGGGCATTGCATCAGCTACACGCATCCGATGATGGTCAGCGAAATGGGTGAACGCCGGTTCGCGGCCGAGGGCAGCCCGGCCGATTGCGTGCTGGCCGGATTGCATGACGTGATGCGCGGCACGCCACCCGATCTGGTGTTGTCCGGTGTGAACCGCGGCAACAACTCCGCTGAAAACGCGCTTTACTCGGGCACGCTGGGCGGCGCGATGGAAGCGGCGCTTCAGGGCATCCCGGCGATTGCACTGTCGCAATACTACGGCCCCGACAACGCGCAGACGCCGGACCCGTTCGAGGCGGCGCGCGTGCATGGCACCAAGGTGATCGAGCGGATTCTCTCTCTCGATCCCAACGGGCAGTCGGGCTACCGGCTCTTTTACAACGTCAACTTCCCGCCGGTGCCAGCTCAGGCGGTCAAAGGAATTCAGGCAGCGCCGCAGGGCATTCGCCAAGGCACCAACTTTTCGGTCGAGCCGCATAGCTCGCCTTCGGGGCGCCGGTTCCTGTGGATCAAGGGCGGCGACCAGCGTGCCCCCACTGTGGCCGGAACCGACGCCGCACATAACCTTGACGGCTATATCAGCGTCACGCCAATGCGCGCCGATCTGACGGCCCCGGACCAGCTTGACGCGATGCGGGACGCCTTTCTCTGATGATCGACCCGGAACTCAAGATGCAGTTCCTGTACGCCTTGCGCTCGCGCGGGGTGACCAATGCGGCGGTTCTGACCGCGATGGAGCAGATCGACCGCGCGCCCTTCGTCAAAGGGTACTTTGCCGAACGGGCCTATGAAGACATGCCCCTGCCGATCGCCTGCGGCCAGACGATCAGCCAGCCCTCGGTGGTCGGCCTGATGACGCAAGCGCTCGAGGTGTCGGCGCGTGACACGGTGCTCGAAGTGGGCACCGGATCGGGCTATCAGGCGGCAATCCTGAGCCAGCTCGCGCGGCGCGTCTATACGGTGGACCGCCACCAACGCCTCGTGCGCGAGGCGCGCGCCGTGTTCGACCAGCTTGGCCTGACAAATGTGACCGCGTTTACCGCCGACGGCAGTTTCGGACTGCCCGATCAGGCACCATTCGATCGCATTCTGGTGACCGCCGCGGCCGAAGACCCGCCCGGCCCGCTTCTGGCCCAGCTCAAGGTGGGCGGCATCATGGTCTTGCCAGTGGGCCAGTCGGACGCGGTGCAACACCTGATCCGCGTGCGACGAACACCGCAGGGGCTCGAATACGACGAATTGCGACCGGTTCGGTTTGTGCCGCTGATCGAAGGGGTGGCCCGCGATGCATAAAGCGGGCATACTGACGCGCGTGACGCCCGGGGCACAACCGGCGCATTTGAGGATATCGACATGGCCATACTGACCGTTTCCAGCCACTCCGCACTCCGTCTTGGCACCGGGTTGTCGCTGCTTGCGATGCTTGGTGCCTGTTCCGAACCGCTCGATCTGGACATGCGCGGCATCATGAACGGCGGTTTCAACACCTCCGATGCGGCGCGCGCAGCCACTGCGCCGCGCCCTGACCCCGACAATCGCGGCGTGATTTCATATCCCAATTACCAGGTTGCCGTGGCCCAACGTGGCGACACGCTGGCCACACTGGCCCGCCGCGTGGGTTTGGCGCCGGATGAACTGGCACGCTACAACGGCATCCAGACCGGCGATTCCCTGCGTGCCGGCGAGGTCATCGCGCTGCCGCGCCGGGTTGCTGAACCCTCGCCCGCAACAGGCGCCGTCACCACCGGTCCGATCCGCCCGCCCTCCGAGGTCGACATCACGACGCTGGCGAGCGATGCCATCGAACGCTCGGACCCAACACCGACGACGCGCGCGCCGCAGACCGGAACCGAACCGGTCCGCCATCAGGTCAAACGCGGCGAAACCGCGTTCACGATCTCGCGGCTCTACAATGTCTCCGTCCGCTCGCTTGCCGAATGGAACGGGCTCGACAGCAATTTCACCCTGCGCGAAGGCCAATACCTGCTGATTCCCGTCGCGACGCAAGCCCCGCCCGCAACCACGACCGCGTCCGTCGCGCCCGGACGGGGATCTCCCACGCCCGAGCCGCCCTCGGCCTCCCAACCCTTGCCCGCTGAAACCCCGGCTCCGGCGGCCGCCGCTAAGCCGGCCGCAACAGCGGCGGCAAAACCTGTCGCCAATGTCGGACAGCAGACCGAAGCAAGCGAATCCAAGGCCGCGATGAGCTTTCCCGTGCAGGGCACCATCATCCGCGAATACGCGAAGGGTCGCAACGATGGCATCGATATTGGCGCGTCGGTGGGAACCACGGTCAAGGCGGCAAGCAGCGGTCAGGTCGCGGCGATCACGACCAATACCGACGGCATCAACATTCTGGTTGTGCGCCATCCCGACAACTTGTTGACGGTCTACACCCATGTCGAACAGATCTCGGTCGCCAAGGGCGACGCGGTGAGCCGAGGGCAGGCCATCGCGCGCGTCGGCGACTTTGAACCCGCGCGGGTGCATTTCGAAGTGCGCAAGGGCTTTGAAAGCGTCGACCCGATGAACTACCTGCGCTAAGACCCCAGAATTTTCGGACGAAAATTCTCAGCCCGGAGATTTTTCGTCCGAAAAATCTTGTCCCGATGCCAGCGCTTTGCCCAGCCGGGGAAGACGCGCCTTTTTCATCAGCTTGCGCAAATCCCAGTCTTGGCCCGAAAGCGTGTTCGCTTTGGCGTGAACGGCTGACACGGCGGCGGTGACAGGCTCTGGCGCGCTGGCAAACAGGCCGACCAGAAACCCATCCGGATCCGCGCGCGACAGGCCTTCTTCCGCGAGAATGTTGCGTGGAAAATCCTTGACGTTCATCGTCAGGATCACATCGGCGTGACCTGCGATGGCGGCAGCAAGAATGTGAATATCATTCGGATCGGGCAGCCACAAACGGTCATGCAAAGACGGTTTCCACGTCACACTGGCGTTCGGCCACTGCGCCGAGACCATGGCAATTTCGCCCTCAGCCTGCACCTGGCCCTGTGGACCGAGCTTGACTGCGGCGCGCGACCATTCATCCAGTATACGCTGCGACCAAAGCGGCGTGAACATCCCCTGGCGCGCAACGCCCAGCAAGACCTCGCGCATCACCGTGGGATACAAAACGCAGGTATCAAGCAGGATTTTCACAGACGGAAGAACAACGCTTTGAGATAGCCGGACTCTGCCAGTTGCGGGAGCAACGGGTGATCGGCCCCGGCCTGACCTGTGTGAATCAGCTGCGCGCGCCGTCCGGCGCGGCCGATGCCACGCAGGCACGCACCCGTAAAGGCCGACAGATCAACCGCGTGCGAACACGAGCACAGCACCAGGAAACCGCCCTTTTCCACCAGCGGTGCGGAAAGTCGCGCCACCCGTTCATAGGCCCGTAACCCTGCCTCACGCGCCTTGTGGGAGGGGGCGAAGGCGGGCGGGTCGCAAATCACCAGATCAAATAGCGATCCGGCATCGCCCAGTTCGCCCAAGGTGGCAAACGCATCGCCGCGCGTCGTGGTCAGCCTGTCGCTTGCCCCCATCTGTTGCGCGCCCCGGCGTGCCAAGTCCAAAGCCGCCTCGGAGCCATCGACGCAACGCGCCTGATCCGCTCCGCCCGCCAGGGCCGCAAGCGCGAAGCCGCCAACATGCGAGAACACATCCAGCACTCGCGCGCCCTGCGCAAGACGCGCCGCAAAGGCGTGATTGGGGCGCTGGTCATAGAACAAACCGGTCTTCTGGCCGCCGGTCACGTCCGCGAGGTAAGTGGCACCGTTCATCTCGACGGCGATCGGAGCCTCTGGCGCTGTGCCCAAAAGCACTGAATCGTCCGCGTCCAGCCCTTCCAGCACACGGCCGCGTCCGCCCGCATTCTTGAGGATCGTCGTGACGCCGGTGACCTTTGCCAAAGCGGCGGCCATGTCCGGCAGCAACAGATCGGCCCAGGCCGCATTGGGCTGGATTACCGCCACATCGCCGAACCGATCGATGATCACGCCCGGCAACCCATCTGCCTCGGCGTGGATCAACCGGTAGAACGGTGTGTCAAACAGCCGTTCGCGCAAATCCAGCGCGCGCCTGATACGGGTTTCAAACCATGCCTGATCCGGCGCGCCAACCGTCGGGTCATCGAGCACCCGGCCAAAAATCTTGGAGTTCGGGTTGACCCCGACCAAGGCAAGCGGGCTGCGATCGGCATCTTCGAGAACCGCAATCGAGCCCGGCGTCATCGCGCGGGTCCGGCGGTCGGTCACGACCTCGTTGGAATAGACCCAAGGATACCCACGGCGAATGGCCTGTGGCTTGGTCTTGGGTTTGAGGCGCAGGACGGGCAAAGGGGACAATGTCATGCCGCCCCCTTTAATCCGCTCTTGGCACAGGCGAAAGCCCGGTTCCGCTCAGAGATCGTTGATCGCCTGCAAAATCCCGAGATTGGCGTTCTGGTGGCCGCCCGCGACGGTGAGTTCCTCGACCAACACCGACCCGAGATGGGCCACGATGCGGGCCTTTTGCGTGTTGCCGCGCGCGTCCGCAACCATTGCGGCCTGCCCCGCCAGCGCTTCGAGATCGGCATCGACGGTTTGCGTCGCACCGATTTGCTGTCCCGTGGTCACGTCGATCAAACGGTACATGAATTCGATATCATGCACCCCACCCACGCTGTAACGCGCCTTTTCCGAAAGAGCGTGAAACCGCGTGACCTGAATGTCCATCCGCACCGGGCGCGTCCCGCTGATGCGAGGCGCCGCGTTGCGCAAACCCGCCTCGAAGATCTCGCGCACCTGCGCGTGCCGGTCACCGATCGGATCGCCGCGCCAGACGATATCGCCACGCGGATAGTACGTGTTACGCTCGTTCACGGTAAGGGATTTGGGCACCGACACGGTAAAACTGTCGATTGTGACGTCCTGTTGGGCGAATCCTAGCATCGCATCATCCGGCATCGCGGCACGGCTGGCGGTGTTGGGCGCGGCACAGGCACCAAGCGATGCCATCAGTGCAAGTCCCAGACCGGCTTTGAAAATTTGTCTCATGGGGCCTCCTTTTCGGAGCGTCTGCTCGTGGTCCTCGGGCATGGGCGTAACCGGACAAAGCGGCCTGTTCTGGGCAAAAACCGTACAATTTGGCGCAAGGCCAAGCAGATCTTGGACGTGGACGAGTGAGAGAGACCCTTTTGGAGATAGCTCTTTACTGTTAGCGCTAACTTAAGTACATCATGACGAAACCGACGGCTGTTTTCGCGCGGAGGCAACATGGCACAAGAACTCAACGACACTATCAAACGGGTCACCGACCGTATTCGGGAGCGCTCTGAAGCTTCGCGCGGCACATATCTCGGTCGGATGCGGCAAGCCGCCGAAGAAGGCCCGCGCCGCGCCCATCTGACCTGCGGCAATCAGGCCCACGCCTATGCCGCGGCAGGCGAGGACCAGGACAAACTGGCCTCCGAGCGTGCGCCCAACATCGGCATCATTTCAGCCTATAACGACATGCTCTCCGCGCACCAACCGTTCGAGCGCTTCCCCGACATCATCCGCACCGCCGCCCGTACCGCTGGTGGCACGGCGCAGGTTGCCGGCGGCGTTCCGGCGATGTGTGACGGCGTCACCCAAGGCCAGGTCGGAATGGAACTGTCCCTGTTTTCGCGCGATGTCATCGCCTTGGCGGCTGGCATCGGGCTCAGCCACAACGTCTTCGACAGCGCGCTCTACCTCGGTGTCTGCGACAAGATCGTGCCGGGTCTGGTGATCGCGGCGGCCACGTTTGGCTACATTCCCGGCATCTTTCTTCCCGCCGGTCCCATGCCGTCCGGTTTGCCGAATGACGAAAAAGCCAAGGTACGCCAGCAATTTGCCGCCGGTGAAGTGGACCGTGACGCATTGATGAAGGCCGAAATGGCGTCCTATCATTCGCCCGGCACCTGCACGTTCTACGGCACCGCGAATTCCAACCAGATGCTCATGGAATTCATGGGGCTTCACCTGCCCGGCGCGTCGTTCGTCAATCCCAACACACCGATGCGCGATGCGCTGACCGTCGCGGGAACCGAACGTGCGCTGGAAATCACCCGATTGGGCAATGACTACCGCCCGGTCTGTGACATTCTGGACGAGAAGGCCTTCGTGAACGGCATGGTCGGGCTGATGGCCACGGGTGGCTCCACCAACCTCGTGTTGCATCTGCCCGCGATGGCCCGTGCCGCTGGTGTGGAACTGCGGCTCGAGGATTTCGACGAAATTTCATCTGTCACACCGCTGATGGCCAAGGTCTATCCCAACGGTCTGGCCGACGTGAACCATTTTCATGCGGCTGGCGGCCTTGGATACATGATTGGCGAATTGCTTGAGGCTGGTCTGTTGCAGAACGACGTGAAGACCATCGCCGGAGACGGCCTGTCGCTTTATTCTCAGGAACCCAAGCTCGTCGGCGGCAGTGTCGTCTATCACCCCGGAGCGGGCGAATCACAGAACGACAAGATCCTGCGTCCGGCGTCTGATCCGTTCCAACCGACCGGCGGGCTCAAGCAACTGGCGGGCAATCTTGGCAAAGGGATGATGAAGACCTCTGCCGTTGCGCCGGAGCGTCATGTGATCGAAGCCAAGGCCCGGATCTTCCACGACCAGAACGACGTGAAGCTGGCGTTCAAGAATGGGGAATTTACCGAAGACACAGTGGTGGTCGTGCGGTTCCAGGGACCAAGCTCCAACGGCATGCCCGAGCTCCATTCGCTGACCCCGACGCTTGCCGTGCTACAGGACCGGGGTTTGAAGGTCGCGCTGGTGACCGACGGGCGCATGTCGGGTGCATCGGGCAAGGTGCCGTCTGCCATCCATGTCAGCCCCGAAGCCGCGCATGGCGGCCCTCTGGCCAAGGTGCGCGATGGCGACATCGTGCGGGTCGACGCGGTGTCCGGCACCATCGACTGTCTCGCCGAAGGCTTTGAGGCTCGCGAACCAGTGCCCGCGGATTTGCGTGACAACGGCCACGGCGTCGGACGCGAGCTGTTTGCGGCGTTTCGCGCCAATGTCGGGCTTGCGGAAACCGGCGCTGGCGTCGTTGTCTAAGGTTTTTTCTGAAAGAACGCTTGTAACATACTGGAAAGACACATGATCACGCCTGAAAATGCCAGCATTGAAACCGAAAAACTGTGCCGTTTGGCGCCGATCATACCGGTGCTGGTGGTCGATGATGCAAGCATCGCGCGACCGCTGGCAGAGGCGTTGGTGGCGGGCGGATTGCCGGTTCTCGAAGTGACCTTGCGCACTCCGGCAGCCTTGGACGCGATCCGCGAAATGGCGCGCGTCGAGGGTGGGGTCGTGGGTGCGGGGACGTTGCTCACACCCGAGGACGTCACTGCCGCTGTCGATGCCGGTGCGCGGTTCGGAGTGTCGCCCGGCGCGACGGACCGGTTGCTCGACGCCTGCGAAGCCGCCGATCTGCCTCTCCTGCCCGGCGCGGCAACCGCGTCCGAAGCGATGGCGCTTCTGGAGCGCGGCTATACGGTTCAGAAATTCTTTCCAGCCGAAGCCAACGGTGGCGCTCCGGCACTCAAGGCCATTGGCGCGCCGATTCCGCAAGTGCGCTTCTGCCCGACCGGCGGCGTGTCATTGAAAAATGCTGAAACGTATCTGAGCCTGTCCAACACACTCTGCGCTGGCGGCAGCTGGGTTGCGCCGGGCGAGCTGATCGCAAACCGTGACTGGGCCGGTATCGAAGCGCTGGCCCGCGAGGCGTCTCAGCTGGGGCGTTAGGCTCCGCGTTCCTAAGCCTCCAGTTCCGCGTCCCAGTAAAGGAAATCCATCCAACTGTCGTGCAGGTGGTTGGGCGGAAATTTGCGGCCCATGTTGAGCAATTCCTGCGCGCCGGGTTGGCGCGGTGGTTTGCGCAAGGACAACCCCGCGCGGCGCAGGCTCTTGGACCCTTTGCGCAGATTGCACGGCGCACACGCGGCAACGACGTTTTCCCATGACGTGATCCCGCCCGACGCGCGGGGCACGACATGATCGAACGTCAGATCGCCGGTTGCTCCGCAATACTGACATTGAAATTCGTCCCTCAAGAAAAGATTAAAGCGCGTGAAGGCCACGCGCTTTTGAGGTTTGACATAGTCTTTCAGCACAACGACGCTTGGAATTCGAAGCGTCATCGAGGGGCTTCGGACCACCTCGTCGTATTCGGCCACGATATCCACCCTGTCGAGGAACGCCGCCTTCACCGCATCCTGCCACGGCCAAAGCGATAGAGGATAGTAGGAAAGCGGCCTGTAATCCGCGTTTAGAACAAGGGCAGGATGGTGCCGCAGCACCGCCGGCTCGCGCACGAATGCCGTTCTAAAATTGCCGTCCATCGAACGTTAGGTCTCCTGATCTGTCTGCCTGTTGCAGCGTCAGGACGGTAGCCCGCCCCGGCGGTCACAGCTCGACTATATATCGCGGAGGGCATCCGACAACCCCCCAAATGTGCAGGTGAATGCACTTGTGATCAGACAGTGCAGTGCACTCTGCCACGCATGGTTTCAATCGGGAATCGCAAAGACCTGACCGGGATAAATCAGGTCGGGGTCTCTGATGCGATCCCGGTTGGCGTCAAACACCCGGACATAGGCCGGACCTTCGCCATAGCGGTCGCGTGCAATGGCCCAAAGCGTGTTGCCCGGTTGAACCGTGACAACCTGCGCGCCGCCGCTGGCGTCAACGGTGGATTCGAGCGTCTCACGGTCGGCGCGTTGGAACGGGCTTTCGACGCGCGATGCGACCTGTCCACTCTGGCTGACGGCATCGATGCGCAGCGTGTAGGTTCCGCTGTCCACATTCGGCAAATCCGCGCGCCAACGACCATCCTCATCGATCTCGGTCGTCAGCACGGGTTGGTTGTCCAGATAGACGCGCACATATTCATCAGCCGCGCCGCGCCCGCTCAAGGTGACCGACTCCGCGCTTTCGTAAGTGATTGCATCAAGCGCGATCTGGTCGATCGTTTGCGGCGTGGTGCCTGCGGATTGCAGCACCTCGACCCCGTCTTGCGTCGACAGGATCACGGCCGGCGCGGACGCATCGCTCTGCGGCGATTCACTGGCACCCCCTGACACGCTGTCAGGGTCGGCGGGATCGTTCCCTGCGACGGCGGCGACGCGCGGGTCTTTCTCGGACTCGGCTGCCGACGGGATTGACGCGTCGGCTTCAGCTTCCGGCTCGCCTTCCATCATCGCCGCCGAACCCGCGGCGATTGTCAGATCATCGGCCAGACCGAAAACCGCAGGGAGGTCGGGCGACGCGACGGAGGGAGAGACAATCACCTGATCCATACTCTCGACCCGCCCGTCATCACCGGAGGACACCAGGCTGATGACACGGGGCGCATCGCTTTTCGGCAGGTCAAGAAATGCCACGAATTTTCCCGCGGCATCCACCACGGCAGAGCTTTTCTCTGCACCATCAACCATCACGAACACTTCGCTCCCACCGGGCGCGGTGCCGGCGATCAGCGCCTGACCGTCCGGGGAGATCCGGACAACATCAAAGCCCGGTGTCGGCGGAATCGGTGTGATGTTCTCGTCTTCGAGCGCATCGGGCGTGACGTCCGCGCGCGGCTCTACCGATGGTCCAGCAGCATCCGGTGATATCCCTTCGCTCCGTTCGACAGATGCGATTTCCGGCGGGACATCTTGCACAGAAGGCGATGGCGCGAACCGTCCGCTGAACGCAAGCGCGACCGCAATCGCTGCCAATGCGGCTGCGCCTCCAAGCATCAGCCCGGACTTTCCATGTGCCAACGCGAATTTGCTCATCACATCCCAGGCGATTGCAGGGCATACGGGAATAAGCCGATGCCGCGGTTGAGCGTCACTACCAACGCAGGTATCACGAGGCAAATCCCATAGCTTTGTCAAGGACAACGCCCATGCGTTCCAAGTGCATCTGTGTCAATTGTGGCTCACGCGCGGGGGCGGATCCGACAGTTGCCGATGTCGTCAAAGCAGAGCGGTCTCTTTGGAAGTGGTCCTCGACGTTACCACCTTGGCGGCAGATCGACCTGCAATCCGAACCGATCTTCCCGCTCGAGATCGGGGGTATTGCACCCATCCGACACGTGCCTGTCGCATCTGCTCGATCAGGGCTTTGCCGATGCCTCGCTGCTTGAACTCGAGGAAACGGCAACCTCGGCTTCGGACACCATCCTGGCCCTCCGACGCGCCTTGTCCTGGCGCACCGCGCTGGAGGAATAAAGCGCCAGTGCCGTCCAGATCAGCGAAAACGCCGCCAGATGAATGGTGCTGAACGGCTCGCCAAAGATCGCGACCGCGACGACGAATTGCAGCGTCGGATTGATGTATTGCAACAACCCCACCGTCGACATCGCCAAACGCCGCGCGCCGTAGGCGAACAGGATCAACGGCGCTCCGGTCACAACACCCGAGGCGCAGAGCAACAGGCTTTGTCGCAAATCGTCGCCGAACGCGCCGCCCTGCCCCAGGTGCAACATCAACAACCAACCCAGCGCAAGCGGCGACAGCAGGAACACCTCGGCGGTGACCGACACGACCGGCCCCAGATCAAGCCGCTTCTTCAACACGCCGTAGAGCCCGAAGGATGCCGCCAGACCCAGCGGGATCCACGGCACGATGCGCAATCCCACTGTCAACGTCAGAACCGCAGCGACCGCCAACCCGACCGCCACCCATTGCAGGTTCGAAAGCCGTTCGCCGAACATCAGACGTCCGAACACAACCGCCACAAGCGGAAAGATATAGTATCCCAAAGAGGCTTCGGTGGCGCGGCCCGAGTGAATGGACCAGATGAACAGGAACCAGTTGGACGAGATCATCACTGCCGCAAGCACGATGATCTTGAGCGAGGCGCGATGCGACACAGCGTGCCACAACGCCGAAATGCGTCCTTGAACAAGCAGAACGCCCGCGAAAAAGAACAACGACCACAATGTGCGATGCGCCAGAACCTCTGCCGGATCAACTCCGACAAGAGCCTTGTAGAAAATCGACGACAGCCCCCACGCGATGCACGCACTCACGAGCGCCAGAACACCTTTTCGGGTATCTGTCATACCAAACTCCTTCGCCGGCATCGGCGCAAACGCCTTACAGCGCGCCCACCCGCTCGAGAACGTGCCGCACGGCATCGACCTGTGCGTCAGACAACGGGGCCTGTGGTCGCGCCGGATCGCCGCAATCGAAGCCTTGCAACTTCAAACCGGCCTTGACCGCACCTGCAAGGTTGAACTTGGCAAACACCTGATTGACCGCCCAAAGCTCTTTCTGAAGCGCCATGGCGTCATCCCATTTGCGCGCCTCGCAAAGCTCGAAAAGGCGCACGCTTTGTTTCGGGATCAGGCAAGACGGACCGGCAAGCCACCCCCGCCCACCGATCAGCATCACCGCCGTGGTGATGTGCGACGAGGCTGCAAACACCCCGATCCTGCCTTCGGTCTGGTTGAGGATCGACAGCAGTCGCCCGGTGTTGGTCGAGGCATCCTTGACGAACAGGATATTGGGATGATGCGACAGCGTGTCGATAGCGTCCAATGACAGATCGGAGCGTTGAAAATTCGGATTGGTATACAGCGTGACAGGCAAATCGGTCGCATCGGCCACTGCGGTGAAATACGCCACAACGCCCGACTCCGGGATGGGAAAATAGGCTTCCATGACAGCCAGGATCCCGTCGGCACCAAGCTCTGCCCATCGCTTGGCCTGCGCGATCGCATCCGGCGTCGTGGTCGCCGCCACGCCGGCAATCACCGGAACCCGACCGCCCGCGGCCTCTATGGTTGCAGAAACCACCCGCTCCTTGGCCGCAAAATCGAGATATGCAAATTCTCCGGTCGAACCCAGCGGCGTGAGCCCGTGCACACCCGCGTCAATCAGATGATGGCAAAGGCGCTTCAAGGCGGCCTCGTCCACCGCTCCGTCAGACGTGAGCGGAGTGGGCAGATACGGCACCACGCCGCGCAGGTTCGTAAGGTCGATCATGGGGTTTCCGTCTCTCTCGTTTCGGGGTCTCTCAAGTGCGCAGATCACGTCATGCCCAAGCGTCAGGGATCAGGCAAAACAAATCTCTCCACAATATGAAAGTCCTATCCGCAAAAAAGCCCCACCGGAAACGGCGGGGCCTTTCTTGTGCCTAGAGTTGCAATTAGGCGTTGGACAGACGCTCTGCCACGTTTTCCCAATCGACCAGATTGTCGAGGAAGTTGGTCAGATACGCCGGGCGCTTGTTCCGGAAATCGATGTAATAGCTGTGCTCCCAAACGTCGCAGCCCAGAAGCGCGGTCTGACCGAAGCACACGGGGTTCACCCCGTTTTCCGTTTTCGTCACCTTGAGCGAGCCGTCCTTGTCAACGACGAGCCACGCCCAGCCGGACCCGAACTGTCCGCCGCCTGCGGCCGAAAACTCTTCCTTGAACTTGTCGACGGTTCCAAAGGCGTCCTTCACGCGGCTTTCCAGATCACCGGGCATCTTCTTCTCGTCGGGGGTCATCATTTCCCAGAACTGGTTGTGATTCCAAAGCTGGCTGATGTTGTTGAAAATGCCGCTTTGCGCCACGGCGTTGGGATCATAGGTGCCCTTGATGATCTCCTCGAGCGATTTGTTCTCCCACTCGGTGCCCTTGATCGCCTTGTTGCCGTTGTCGACATAGGCCTTGTGGTGAATATCGTGGTGATATTCCAAGGTTTCCTTGGACATGCCTTTGCTGGCTAGAGCGTCGTGGGCATACGGAAGATCGGGAAGTTCGAAAGCCATTGGGTGTCCCCCTGTTAGATACGTCAAATTACGCAAGAGCCATTCGTGATGCCGTGATGGCGTAAGGTCAAGCCCGCGCCGCATCGACCCGCATCACTGCGGCCCTCTTCCAAGACAACGCATCAAGATGCGAAATGGTTCACCGCAGAGTTTTCGTCAGCCGCAGCCCTCAGGATACCGAACATGTAGGCCGCAACAGAGCGAAAGCACACCACTCGCGCGCTGCCTGCATCGTCCATCCAGAACGCGGCGGCGACCTGCGCAAGCCGCGTGCGCCGCACCTCGCCCGGCTCGAAACCGCCGGGGCTCATGTCGACCGGCGCGAGCTTGGCCAGAACCTCGCGCAGTGCGCGGCCCTTGAGGCGGAACACCGACCGTGCATCCGAGGTGTTGACCACCAGCGCATGAACATCCGACAGCTTCGCCGCCAGATCATCGGCCAGCTTTTGCGCCTCGTCATAGTCGCAGAGCAAAAACGCCTCGTCCGGCGACATCCAGAGCGCGCCCTTGCCTTCCGCAAAAGCGGTGCCGCGCTGGCCGGGCAACGCGACGCCGAACACGTCTTTGACCGCCCCGGCGATGGCTGTGTCGCCCAGATCACCGCGCAGGGTAATCATGCCCTGCCCGGCCAGTTCCTCGATCTTCACCAGACCGTCGAAGCTCGCGCCGCCAAGCGCCAGTTGCACATCAGACATTCTGCTTTTCTCCTTCGCGGTCAAAGAACACCGGATCGACAATCTTCGCCTCGATCGTGGAGCCATCGCCCTTGGTGAAGTTCAGCACATCGCCCATCCGGTCCGGCCCGTTCAGCACCAGCCCCATCGCGATACCGCGCCCCAGCGTCGGGCTGTGATAGGTCGAGGTCACGCGGCCTTCGGTTGCCGCCTGCCCGTTGGCATTGGTGCCGGGCGCGACCGCATAGGCGCCATCGGGCAGCACCGAGCCGTCGAGCGTCTCCAGCCCCACCAGCTTCCAGCGGCGCGGATCGGTCATGTGGCTGCGGGCTTGCGCGCGTTTGCCGAGGTAATCCTCTTTCTTCTTGGAGATCGCCCAGTTCAGCCCCAGATCCTGCGGAATCACGGTGCCGTCGGTTTCATCCCCGATCATGATGAAGCCCTTCTCGGCCCGCATGATATGCAACGCCTCGGTGCCGTAGGGGGTGATGTTCCACTCTCCGCCTGCATCCAGCAACTTGTCCCAGAAGGCGCGTCCCAGATTGGCCGGCACGGCGATTTCAAAGCTGAGCTCGCCCGAGAAGGAAATGCGGAAGATGCGCACCGGGAAGCCGCCCAGCGTGCCGTCGGCCCAGCCCATGAAGGGCAGCGTCTCGGCGCTCACGTCCATACCGCCCAGTTTCTCAAGCAGCTTGCGCGCGTTCGGGCCGACCACGGCAACCTGTGCGAACTGCTCGGTCGCGTTGACGGTCCAGACCTTCCAGTCCCACCATTCGGTTTGCAGCCATTCCTCCATATGGGCATGGATACGGTCCGCGCCGCCGGTGGTGGTGTGACACAGGAACGTGTCCTCATCGAGCCGCGCGACCACGCCGTCATCGGTGAGAAAACCGTTCTCGGTGCACATGAGGCCATAGCGGCATTTACCGGGTTTCAGGGTGCTCATCATGTTGGTGTAGAGCATGTCGAGGAACTTGCCCGCGTCCGGCCCCTTGACGATGATCTTGCCCAGCGTCGAGGCGTCGAGCAGGCCAAGGCTCTTGCGCGTGGCATTCACCTCACGCTGCACGGCGTCATGCACGCTTTCGCCCTCGTTCGGGAGGGCATAGGGGCGGCGCCAATGGCCGACCGGCTCCCAATGCGCGCCGTGGGCGTCGATCCAGTCATGCATCGGCGTACGGCGGAGCGGCTGGAAGATGCCGCCGCGCGCCTCTCCGGCGATGGCGCCGAAGGAGATCGGGGTGAAAGGCGGGCGGAAGGTCGTGGTGCCGACCTGCGGAATGTTCTCACCCAATGCATTCGCAAGCGTCGCCAATCCGTTGATATTGCTGAGCTTGCCCTGATCTGTCGCCATGCCGAGCGTGGTGTAGCGCTTGGTATGTTCAACTGATTCATAGCCCTCATGCGCGGCCAGTTGTACGTCCGAGACCTTCACGTCGTTCTGGTAATCCAGCCACATTTTCGAACGCAGCTTGTAATCGGCCCCCTTCGGCATCATCCAGACTGGCGCAAGCGCTGCTTCCTCGGGCGCGTCGCCCTGTGCCACGTCGCCTGCCTCGGTCTCAAAGCCCGCGCGCTGTGCTGCACTTCGCCCGGCGGCGGCGGCGTTTTCAAGCACCTTCGCCAGCCCCATTTCGCCATCGGCGCTGCCTGCGGGAATCACGAACGGCTCGCCATCCGCACCGGTCGGCGCGCGGCTTGCGTCGGGGCGGAAGGCGGCCTGCGCCTCGTCCCAGGTCAGCTTGCCGCCGCAATGGGACCACAGATGCACCACTGGCGACCAGCCCCCCGACATGGCGACCGCATCGCAGAAGATCTCCTCCTCGACCGTGCCGTCGCCCGATTGCTTGCCGCAGAGCACGCTGAGCACGCGTTTCATGCCCTTGACCTTGATCACCGCGGCATCGCGCTCGACCCGGATGCCAAGGTCGCGGGCCTTCTCCATCAGTGCACCTCCGCCCTGTGGGCGGGCATCGAGGATCGCAGGCACCTTTTGTCCCGCCTCCACAAGCGCGATCGCGGTGCGGTAGGCATCGTCGTTATTGGTCACGACCACCGTGCGCTCGCCCGGACTGACACCGTAATTGACAAGATAGTCGCGCGCGGCCGAGGCCAGCATGACGCCCGGAACATCATTGCCCGAGAAACAGAGCGGGCGTTCGATCGCGCCTGTCGCGGTGACGATCTGCTTGGCACGGATGCGCCAGAGCCGATGGCGCGGGCCGGGTGTCTGCGGCGCGTGATCGGTGAGGCGCTCGTAGCCGAGCACATAGCCGTGATCGTAGACCCCGGCCCCCATGACGCGATTGCGCAGTGTGACATTCGGCATCGCCTCCAGCGCGGCGACGGTTTGCGCGACCCATGTGTCGGGTTCCAGCCCGTCGATCGTGCCGCCATCGACCGGCGCGCGGCCGCCCCAATGGGCGGTCTGCTCCAGAAGCAGCACCTTGGCACCAGCGCGGCCAGCGCTCAGCGCGGCCTGAAGTCCCGCCACGCCGCCGCCAATGATCGCCACATCCGTAAAGACGTAGAAATGCTCATAGGTGTCGGGGTCGCGGGCTTCGGGTTTGGGTGCCTTGCCGAGACCGGCGGAGTGCCGGATGATCGGCTCGTAGACATGCTTCCAGAAGGCGCGCGGCTGGATGAAGGTCTTGTAGTAAAAACCCGCCGGAAGAAAGCGCGACAGCTTGTTGTTCACCACACCGATATCGTGGTTTAGCGACGGCCAGTGGTTCTGGCTCGTGGCCTTGAGGCCCGCGAAAAGTTCGGTTGTGGTGGCACGCTGGTTCGGTTCCAGCTTGTCGCCCTCGCCCAGATTGACCAGCGCGTTCGGCTCTTCGGAGCCAGAGGCCACAACGCCGCGCGGGCGGTGATACTTGAAGCTGCGCCCCATCAGCATCTGGTCGTTGGCCAGCAGCGCGGAGGCGAGCGTGTCGCCGTCATAGCCGGTCAACCGGGTGTTGTTGAAGCTGAACGCGACCTGCTTGTCGCGGTTGATCAGGCGGCCCTGTGTGGAAACGCGATTGCTCATTGTCAGACCTCGGCGCTGGCGGAGGTGTCGGAGCCTCCGGCGGGGATATTTTCGGCAAGAAGAAAGATCACGCGATGTCCCTCCACTCGAAACCGGGGCGCTTGTCGCGGATCTTTTTCAGCAGGTCTTCGGGAGGCTCAAAGGTTTGGGCACTGTAGGTGCCGAAGACTTCAAGCGTCGCGGTATCGCGGGCGGCGTGAAACCACTTGCCGCAGCCATTGGCATGACGCCAGCGTTCGAAATGCACGCCATGAGGGTTTTCGCGCTGGAAGAGGTAGGTCTTGAACTCTTCATCGCTCGAGCCGGGGCCGAAGCGTTTGAGATGCGCCTCGCCGCCGCCATGCAGCTCGGTTTCCTCGGCGGTCACGCCGCAGCAGGGGCAGGTCAGGAGAAGCATGTCGCGCCTCCCCCGGCCTGTGTTGAGACGCGTGTGTCAGTCGGCAGCAGGTGCCGCTGGTTCAGGGGCTTCGGTTGCCGGTGTCTCGATTGCGGCGGGTGCGTCGGGCGTGGTTGCCACGCCATCACCGTCAGACGTGAACATCCAAATTCCGAGCACGACAACGACGATTGCGACAATGATCCAGACAGTCTTGCCCATGGGCCTCGCTCCTTTTGTTGCGATGCCGTGAGGGTGGGCCGCGCGGCGCGCGTTGACAACAGAGGCACATGGGCCATCGGCAGGGGTTCGCCGGAGGTGTAGGCGGAAACTTGCGACTGGCGGGCTCGGCTCATGGAAGAACGCTCCAATGGACGGGAAAATTGTGGGCGAATGGCAGAAATCATCAATGTGCCACCCCGGCGGCGACGGATTCGTCGATGAATCGGCCTTCGGCGAAGCGGTTGAGGCCAAATGCGTCCGTCAGGGGCGAATGGCCCTTGGCCATCAGTTCGGCAAAACCGAAGCCCGATCCGGGGATCGCCTTGAAGCCGCCGGTGCCCCAGCCGCAATTGATGAAGCAGCCGTCGAGCGGCGTTTTCGACAGGATCGGCGAACGGTCTCCGGTGACATCGACGATGCCACCCCACTGCCGCAGCATCTTGAGGCGCGAAATCATCGGGAAGGTTTCGACCAGCGCGCGCACGGTTTCCTCGATATGGTGGAAGGAGCCGCGCTGGGTGTAGTTGTTATATCCGTCGGTGCCGCCGCCGATCACCATTTCGCCCTTGTCGGATTGACTCATGTAGCCATGCACCGTGTTGGCCATGACGACCACATCCATGCAGGGCTTGATCGGCTCGGACACCAGCGCCTGCAGCGCGACGGATTCGATCGGGAGGCGGAAGCCCGCCATGTCGGCCAGCACGCCGGAATGCCCCGCAACGACGATGCCGAGCTTGTCGCAATCGATCTCGCCCTTGGTGGTGGTCACGCCCTGCACGCGGCCATCCGCCTGGCGGATACCGGTGACTTCGCATTTCTGGATGATGTCCATGCCCATGTCGGAACAGGCACGCGCATAGCCCCATGCCACCGCATCGTGCCGCGCGGTTCCGGCGCGCGCCTGCCACAGTGCTCCAAGAACCGGATAACGCGGGCCGTTGATCTCCATGATCGGGCAAAGCTGCTTGACCCGGCTTGGGCTGATGAATTCGGTCGGCACCCCTTGCAGCGTGTTGGCATGCGCCGTGCGCTTGTAGCCGCGGACCTCGTGCTCGGTCTGCGCCAGCATCATCACGCCGCGGGGGCTGAACATCACGTTGTAGTTCAACTCCTGGCTCAGCGTCTCGTAAAGCGAGCGCGATTTTTCGTAGATCGCGGCGGAAGGGTCCTGAAGGTAGTTCGACCGGATGATCGTCGTGTTGCGCCCGGTATTGCCGCCGCCCAGCCAGCCCTTTTCGATGATCGCGACATTCCTGATGCCAAAGCGCTTACCAAGATAATAGGCGGTGGCAAGCCCGTGGCCACCCGCGCCGATGATGACGACATCGTATTTCTTCTTCGGCTCCGGCCTGCGCCAGGCGCGCTCCCAGCCGGTGTGATGGCGGAAGGCTTCGCGGGCGACGGCAAAGGCAGAATAGCGTTTCATGGGGCGCGACTCGGGGCTAGGTTGCGATGTATGCTATGTGACCTGATACGGTCGGCGTACCGGTACCCTGAACGGCGTATTTCACCGGATTTGCGACATGGCGCTTTGTCACGGGGAATTGCCCTTTTTTCACCGGCCCCGGACCTGTACACGGCGGGGAAACAGTCTTTGGATGATGAACGACATGACGTTTTTCTGGATCGCAACCGTAGGTTTGGCCGTCGCGATGGCAGCACTTCTGGTGTTGGCGCTCATGCGGGGGCAGCGTGACACCGGCCCTGCCGAGGCATTCGACGTGCAGGTTTACCGCGACCAATTGAACGAGGTGGACCGCGATTTGCAGCGCGGTGTTCTGGGACAGGAGGATGCCGCGCGCCTGCGAACCGAGATCTCGCGGCGTATCCTGTCAGCCGATGCCAAGGCGCAATCGAGTGGTAAGGACAGCCGGCAACCGCGTGCACTGGGGGTGGCCACGTCGGCGTTGATCGCGGCGTCCATTCTGGGAGGTGGATTTGGTCTCTATGCGCTGTTGGGGGCACCCGGCTATGGTGATCTGGGCCTGAAATCGAGGTTGGAGATGGCCAAGGTGGCGCGCGAAAACCGCCCGACGCAAGCCGAAGCCGAAGCGCAATTGCCCGCGAGCGGTGATCCCGACGTCGCCCCCGAATATGGCGATCTGGTGGAACGTCTGCGCATCGCCGTCGCCGACCGTCCCGATGACATTCAGGGTCATGTGCTCTTGGCGCGATCCGAAGCGGCAATGGGCAATTTCAGAGCCGCCTACGCCGCACAGCAGCGCGTGCTGTCGCTCAAGGGTGATTCCGCGACCGCATCCGATTACGCCGATCTGGGTGACATGATGGTTCTCGCGGCCGGTGGGTATGTCTCTCCCGAGGCGGAAAACGTGTTTGACGCCGCGCTGTCGCGCGACCGTCAGAATGGTGTTGCGCGGTATTACAAGGGTTTGGCGATCGCGCAGACCGGGCGGCCGGATGTGGCGTTCCGCCTTTGGGACCAATTGTTGCGGCAAAGCGCGGCGGACGACAAATGGGTGCCGCCGATCATGGCGCAGATCGAGGAAATGGCGTTCCGTGCCGGTGTGAACGACTACCAACCGCCCGCGTTCGAAAACGCGCCCGGCCCGAGTGCCGAAGATGTGGAGCAAGCCGGCGACTTGAGCCCGCAACAACGGCAGGAGATGATTCAAGGAATGGTCGATCGGCTGTCGTCGCGCCTTGCGACGGAAGGCGGCCCGCCCGAAGATTGGGCGCGTCTGATCTCGTCATTGGGCGTGCTTGGCGATCAGGCGCAGGCGATTGCGATCTGGAACAACGCGCAGGAAGTCTTTGCCGACAATCCCGAGGCGCTTGAAATCGTGCGCGATGGCGCGCGCGCCGCCGGGCTGTCGATCTGAGCGCGATGATCTACGACGATATCACCGAGTTTGCCGCGGCACTGCCGCCGATGCGGGCCATTGCCGGGCTGGATCTGGGAACCAAGACGATCGGCGTCGCGGTCTCGGACGGAATGCGCAGCGTGGCGACCCCTTTGGAAACGGTGAAACGGCGCAAATTCGGTCTGGATGCGGAGGCCGTGCTGGCACTGTTTGCAGCGCGTGACATCTCGGGATGTGTGCTGGGCTTGCCGCGCAATATGGACGGGTCGGAAGGGCCACGGTGCCAGTCGACCCGCGCCTTCGCGCGCAATTTTGTCGCGCTCTGGAACCGGCCGATCACCTTTTGGGATGAACGCCTCTCCACGGTGGCGGCAGAGCGTGCGCTGCTTGAGGCGGATACGTCCCGAAAACGTCGCGCCGAAGTGATCGACCATGTTGCCGCGTCCTATATCCTTCAAGGCGCATTGGACAGATTGCGCTATATCGGAGCCGGATCGTGACAGACGACAAACAGGAGAAGGACGGCGTCTGGAAACGGGACGAGGTGGAAAGCCCGTGTGTCAGCATCTGCGTGATCCAGCCCGAAAGCCGCTTGTGCGTCGGCTGTCTGCGCACCATCGACGAGATCGGCGCATGGTCGCGGATGACACCCGAGGCGCGCCGCGCCGTGATGGCGGAACTGCCCGAGCGAGAAGGCACATTGACCAAACGTCGCGGCGGACGCGCGGCGCGGCTCAAACAGCGGGCAAGCGGCGGGCGGTCGTGATCAGCGGCTTTAAAGCGCAAGCCTGATGATCCTTGTGCTCTACCTCAGCCCCTTTTTTGCGGGCGCGCGCACGCCGTTAGGGTCGCCGCCGAAAATCGGCAAACGCCCCGCCGGATAGTCGGCGGAGCGCATATATCACAACCTTTGCAAAAGCCTGTAGCGGATCGTCAGTCCAGCTCGAGCACACAGGTGCAGAACTGCCGGGCCTTCCAATGCGCCTTGTCACTCACCGGCACGTTGTAGTGAATCTGGTATTTGTCATCCACGGTGACACAGCAGGCCGTGACCTCGGTCACGCCCTTTGGCACGGATTTACAAAAGTTGCGGCCCAGATAATACATGTCGGGCTGCACATCGGCAGTGAACATCGCTGTGGTCTTGCCGTGCTCGTCCGTCACGCACTTGACCATCGGCGTGCAGGCTGTCTGCTTGGGCTTCGGCGTGGCCAGCGGTTTGCGCATCTCTCGTGGCTCGTCCGGCTCGTCGGGCCTTTCCGGGGTCGTCGGCTTTTCGGGTTTTTCGAACGACGGCTTTTCATAGGTCGGCTCGTCAGGTGGCACATCACGCGCAAGCGCCGGAGCCGCAATCAGAGCGAAAATCAGCAAGGCAAGTCTCATAACATTTCCCTCATGGGACCGCATCTCGCGCGGCACTCTTCTTTATAAAGTTGGCGCGCACCTTCAAAGACCCCGTCTTCAAAAGCGCGCACTCATGTCAAGCGATGCCACTCAGGCAGCCGCCTGCGCAATTGCCACGCTCTCGACGACAAGGATTTGATCGAGCGTCACCGGACCGGCACCTGCTCCAACGATAACAACCGTTTGACCGTTGGCCTGAACCAGAGTGTCGCCAGTGTCTTCATCGGTTTCAAGGCTGATGGATGTATCGGCCGACATGCCCACCGGCACGGACACGATCACCACCTCGTCCTCGGCCAGATCGAACACAACAGGCGCGTTGGATGGATCAACCCAGGTTCCGGTATAGAAGATGTCGCTGCCACCCTCGCCATAGGCCATGTCACCAGACCCCATGTGGATCTCGTCATTGCCCTCGCCGCCAATCAGCGTGTCGGGATCGAGCATGTCCTGCGCTTCGATCGTGTCGTCGGTGTCGCCATCCCAGATGCCGAATAACTGATCGTCGCCCGCGTCACCGTCCATCACGTCCGAACCCGCACCGCCCACAAGGGAATCGTCGCCGTCACCGCCAGCAAGACTGTCATCGCCATCATTGCCGAACAGTGTGTCATTGCCGGCACCCGCAGTCAGGGTGTCATCCCCCAAACCGCCGACCAGCTGGTCTTCGCCGTCGTGACCGTCGATCACGTCGTTGCCGTCGTCACCGAACAGCGAGTCGTTGCCGTGGCTGCCCGACACGATGTCGTCACCGCTTCCGCCCGCGACGAGGTCGTCGCCGCGATTGCCGTTGAGCGTGTCATTGCCTTCGCTGCCGAAGACCTGATCGTTGCCGTCACCGCCCAGAACGCTGTCATCGCCGCCCTGGCCGTCAAGAATGTCGTCACCAGCGCCGCCGCTGATCGTATCGTCGCCGGCTGCGCCCACGATGGTGTCCGCACCGTCGCCGCCCGTGATGCTGTCCGGCCCGTCAGTGCCAAACACCACGTCTTCGGAGGTCACGGGACCATCGCCACCGTCAGCGCCGCCGTCAGAGCCACCACCTTCGGAGCCGTCTTCGCCGTCCGATCCGTCGCCGCCATCACCGCCACCGGACCCACCACCGCTATCGGACTCGTCGTCGTCATCGCCGGAATCGGCGAACACACTGGCGGAGACACCCAAGAGCATCAGGGCTATAATTGCTGCAATTTCCATGGCACGATCATCCCAAGACTACCGAATAGCCTTCAAACTACCCGTCGAGGGCGGCGCTTTCATAAGGAAATCGTTAATTTCAACGATATTGTCCGGGAATACCGAACAGTCGTTTTCCGGCAGGCCTCATTGTTGCGACCCTGGTCCGGGATTGTGGCGGTGCCCTATTTTTGCCGCAACAGAATCGGCGGCAATCGCCTCTCCAGACGAGGCCCTACACCGTTGCATCGACGGATGCTCCACCGTTCAACATCAACTAAAACGATCCCGACCCGCGATGTAAAGTGCAATTGCGCCGGCCATCCGTCGCCAGGATCAGCCAGCCACCCCGTCGGGCTGCTGCATCCGATCAAGCGCCTCGTCCAGAAGGTCCCCCCCCACACCCGGCTTGTTGGCCTGTTCCGAGAGCACACGTCGCCACGTCCGCGCACCGGGTTGGCCGGCAAACAGGCCCAACATGTGGCGCGTGATCTGATGCAATTTTCCACCGGCTGCGATATGCGCCTCGATATAGGGACGCATGGCGCACAACACGGCTTCGCGCGTTTGATTGACATCCCGAGCACCGAAAATGCGGCTGTCCACCTGCGCCAGAACATCCCAGGGCCGGTGATACGCCGCCCGCCCGATCATGGCTCCGGTCATCCCCTGAGCGATCAGCGCTTCGGCCTGCGCCAGCGTTTCGATGCCTCCGTTGACCGACATGGGAAGATCGGGGAACTGCTCTGCCATGCGCAGCACCAGATCGTAATCCAGCGGCGGCACATCGCGGTTTTCCTTGGGTGACAAGCCCTGCAACCAGGCCTTGCGGGCATGAATAATCAGGTAGTCGCAACCGGCATCGCGCACGCGCGAAATGAAGTCGGGCAGAACGTCCTCGGGCGTCTGGTCATCTACACCGATCCGGCACTTGACCGTCACCGGCACATCCACGCTCTCTTTCATCGCCGCCACGCATTCGGCCACCACGCCGGGAGATTTCATCAGGATGGCACCGAACGTGCCCGACTGAACCCGGTCGGACGGACACCCGACATTGAGATTGATCTCACCGTACCCCGCGTCAGCCCCCATCCGCGCGGCCTGTGCCAACTCGTCCGGATCAGACCCGCCAAGCTGCAACGCGACCGGATGCTCCGCACCATCGAACTCAAGCAAATGCACCGCCCCCCCACGCACCAACGCCGGCGCCGTCACCATCTCGGTATAAAGCAGCGCCTGACGGCTGATTTGGCGATGGAAAAACCGACAGTGCCGATCGGTCCAGTCCATCATGGGGGCGACGGACAATCTAGAGTTTTGAAATATTTGCATTTTTCCTGTTCGTTCAAACTCTTGCGGAGCAACGTCGCTGGGCAGGAACACGCCCCGCTATCCCCGATTTCGACGACTCAGCGCACATGATTTGAGCACTATAAGCAAGCTTCCCTCCGGTGGATACCGAGTCCGGAACAGACGCGCGGAGCAAGGGCGAGACAAACCATAGCGGGCTCCTGACATGGGCTCAATTCTGCCCAAACGGCCACTCCGCGCGGATGGTTGAACCGCTCGTCACGAAAATTGCCGGCGCGCGCAGATGCGTCAGGACACGGCCCAGGCCGTCTCCCAGGGGCCAGGTTGCGCGACCGCATCGCCTTCGAACGTGACGCCGGCGTCAACGACGCGGACGTCAGACGCAACTTCAGACGACGGCACCGCCCAGTTGAGCCCGTCCGTGTTGCCCCTGAAGTGCAGACCAACAACGTTGCCCGACACAAGATCGACCACCGGGGACCCCGAATTGCCGGTGAGTGTCGAACTGTCATGTCCAAGCACTCGCCCGGTCTTGCCTTCGAACGTCTTGGTTTCGACCGCGTCGATAAAGCCGGGCGAAATGTGCTTGCTGTCAAATTCGCTGATAATCTCACGCTGGATGTCGACGTTTTCGTCCGGGTTTTTCGAAGGATACCCGACCACGGCGATGCGTGTATCAAGAGCTGCGTCCGCATCCACGACGGACAGGGACAGAGGCTGAACGCCATCCGGCACATCGTCGATCCGAAGCAGGGCGAGATCGAACCACGGGTGCAACATGACGATCTCGATCACGTTTCTTGTGGAAGACGGATCACTGTCCCAACGGTCCTTTTCGCGACAGAAATTGATTCTTGCCGAGTAACCGAACTTGAGGAAATTCCCAATTCCGCGCACCGGCATGGAAAAGATATCCGCCACATGCCGGTTTGTCATGATCAGGTCGTCAGCAACGAGAAATCCGCTTCCATATGATTTGAACTCGGCTCCGGAACTGTATTCGATGCGCCCTGTGGCCTTGCACACCGCTTCAAGCACGCCCTGCGCCGCCGCCTCGTTCAAGGCCAGCCAGAGGGGATGGTCGGTCTGCTCGGGCCTGTTGTTCACCACCGGAATAGCCGGCCTCAACGCGGGCGAAATTATTGAAAACAACACGGTTTGTTCGGTCTCGTCGAGCGGATCACCGGCGCGAACACGCTCGACAATCTTGTTGATCCGGGTGACGTCGAGTCGGCTTTCCCGCAGCATCTTGCGCGAAACGAGCGCGTTCATCGGCCGATCGGAGAGTTTTCGGAGAATGCGTTTTTCGAAGGAAAATTTGCGCTCCGGCATCGTGACCTCCTTGGTGATGATAGAATGAATCTTTGACGCAAAAGCGTCTTCGCGTTAAGATTGCAGGGTAGCACGGACATCAAAAAAAATACATCGAGCAGTTTCAAAATGTGCGCCCAATTTCGGCGTTCATCACCTTGGCGCTCGGAGGTTATTTTATGTTCCGACACTCGCTTGCAGTATTCTTTGCTTTCATTTTTCTTCATATTTCGGCGGCAGTTGCAGTGGCCGCCGAGACCGAAACTCCCTCGCAGCTCGACTGCATTCCCTTGCATGAACAGTTTGCCGATCTGAACCTGGAACGGACGGTTTGCGCGGACGTCGTCGCGCTGGATCAGGTGCTGGTCTACAACCGTTTCGGGTCGTTCAATCCGTACGGCATGATCTATGCGCTCAGGCGCGATGTGGTGTCGATGGACACCGAGCCAGAACTCTACACAGCTGACGCTTGCGACGCCCTTCTGGGGACAGAGGGAGGGAGTGAAATTCTGGAGCCGGGCAAGGTTCGCCTGAAAGATTGCAAGCGACCCCGGCCGCTCACGCTGCGCGCCAATGTCGGCGATCTTCTGCACGTCCGTCTGGACAACCTCCTGCGTGAGGACGCACCCGGAATTTCCAAAACGTTTTGCCGCATTGAGCCGACGGACAAAGGCACTCTGCTGAACACTCTTCGCAGCTGGGTCGCTCGGGGCGACTCTGACCGGGTCGCGCATGGCGAGGCGCTTTGCGAGGAAACCACCGGCGGCGATAAAGAGGATGCCGGTGAGCAGACTGACGAGAGTGCCGACGAGGGCGGCGACTGGCCCCGCACAAGGGGTGTCAACTTTGCGATCCAGGGTTTGCGGGCGGTAACCCCCGAGGGCGGCATCGCAGATGATCGCTGCGTCGGCTTGCGACCAGTGACGCACGGTGACCCCGTCGATTGCTATTACGCCGTATTGCGCGAAGGCCCCTACTTTCTCGCGTCCACCGCTGCACCGGCGGGCGGAGAAGGCGACGGAGGGTCGCTGACCCACGGGCTTTTCGGCGCGGTGGTGGCCGAACCGACGGGAACGCAATGGTACCGCAGCCAAGTCACCAAAGCCGCTTTCGACACCGTATGGAACGTCAGCCGGTTGGACGATGGCCGACTGGAAGGCGTGGCGGACGCGGGCGAGATGGCCCCTTACGAAGCGCTGGATCCGGACACCGGAATTCCGATCCTCAACATGCTTCGCGACCATCAGGGCGGTGCGTACGAAATTGTTCACAGCGATCTGAACGCGATCATTCACCGTGCCCCCGGATACGGCGGCGACTCTGGTGAAGAGGGCATCGTTTACCGTGAATTTTCGGTATTTTTCCACGACGAATTGAAATCCTTTGTGACCCGCAACTACGAGGAGCTTGGCCTGTTCGCCGAAGGGCAGTTGGCCGGGGTCAAGGACGGTTTCGCAATCAACTACGGGGCCAGCGGCATGGGCGCGATGGTCGTTGCCAACCGCAAAGGCATCGGCCCTGCGGCGGATTGCGTCGAGTGCCTCTATGAGGAGTTCTTTCTGACGTCATGGGCCAACGGAGATCCGGCGCTTCTCGAACAGTTCAGCGACGATCCGTCGAATGTCCATCACTCCTACCTGAACGATCCGGTCGTCTTTCGGAACTTCCATGCCGGACCGAAGGAAACGCACGTCTTTCACCTGCACGCGCACCAGTGGTTCGGCGGCAATGATACGAACCGCGGTGCCTATCTCGATTCCCAGACGGTCGCGCCGCAACAGGGGTTTTCTTATCGCATTTATGGCGGCGGGATGGAGATTTACCGGCGTGGCCAGGAGGGTGAAGCCGGATGGTATGACACGCTCGGGTCGGGCAACCGCAACAGGACGGTGGGCGACTCGATCTTTCATTGTCACCTCTATCCGCATTTCGCCCAAGGCATGTGGGAGTTGTGGCGCACGCATGACACGCTGGAGGACGGCAGCCGCAAGTTGCCCGATGGCCAGTGGGAACCGTCGCTGGCGCTTGCCGAGATGACGGAAGAAGTGCGCAATCTGAGCCGGCCGGGTTCGGTCGATCCGATAACCGGTGCATGGAACGCTCCGGCAACCGATGCGGACGGCGACCCCGCCGGACGCCAGCTTGGCACTCCGATCCCGGCTGTCGTCCCCCTGCCCGGTCAGGCGTGGCCGGTGTTGCCGACCTATGGCGAGCCGGACGCGCCGGGCGATGGGCAGACGGTCGATGCGATGCCGGGCTATCCCTTCTACATCGCCGGTCGTCCCGGCCATCGCCCGCCCCAGCCACCGATGGACCTGGCCCGCGACACGGACGCTGGCGACGAATTCCTCGACGGAGGGCTTCCGCGGCATGTGGTTGCGTCCGGTGAACGCAAGTTCCCGTTCGAGATTCCCGATCTTTCCCCGCTTCCGACTGCCGAGAATATGACGGATGCACAAAACGGCGGTATTAAAACGTTGCGCGAGGTTCGCCAAGAGCAAGTCGTCGCCAAGGCGCTGGCGCTGGGGGACATGTCGATGAAGATCGACACGATGAGCCTCGATCTTCTGGACTATGACGGCACGCCGCTTGAGCGGGCCGCGATGGCGTTTCATCATGACGGCACCGGTCTGACACTGAAGGCCGCAGATGGATCACCGTCGATCTATGACGCGGTGCTTGGCGGCTACACATCGCCGGGCGGCATCTATGCCGTGAACGGCGCACCCGGCAAACCCGGCGCGCCCTTCGCCGACCCGTGCGGCGCACCGGACATGTTCGGCAATGTCACGGAGGCGGAAAACTCCTACACCCATCAAGGCCGGACCGTCTTTTTCGTTGACGGAGATGTTGACCTGTCCAGCACGGTGATCGCCGAAGCAGATCGACAGGAAGCGACCGCGCTGGAGGTGACGCATTGGGTCAGGCGGCTGAACCCGGACGCCAAGCCAGAGGACCGTCCGAAACTTTACACCGTCGACGCCGATGGCGTGCAGATCGAAATAACCGGTCCGATCCAGATCTCGGAAGCCGATCCACTGGTCGCGGGAACGAGCCTTGCCGGTGTCTTTACCGCCGATCCCGCAGTCGTCGGTTACCGGCGCTATGAAGCGTCGGCGGTGCAGCTCGATCTGGTGACGAACCGCGCCGGATGGCACGACCCTCAGGCGCGTATCAACGTGCTTACCAAGAATTCAGGTGGTTACAAGGACAACGGGCCTGCCAGCGCTGGCCGGATTTCACCGAAGATCAGCGCCAGCGAAGAGCCGTTTTTCTTCCGCGCCACATCGGGTGAATGTATCGAGTTCCGGCACACCAACGAGTTGCCGAAAGAGCTCGAGCTTGATGATTTTCAGGTCAAGACGCCAACCGACACCATCGGCCAGCACATTCATCTGGTGAAGTTCGACGTGACCTCGTCTGACGGTTCCGGCAACGGGTTCAACTACGAGGACGGCACCTTCGCGCCCGACGAGATCGCGCTGCGTATCTGCGCGGCCAAGAATGGCGGCATGAGCACCAACCCCGAGCGCCCGCCATCCGCGTTGGAACTGCGCGAGGTCGATGGGTTGTGCGTCGAGACAGACGGCGTGTGGCACGTATCGGATAGCTACAAGGACATCTGGCGCAAGGAGCTCCAAGCCGCCGAGAACCGCAAGCTGTTTCAGACCACGGTGCAACGCTGGTTCGCCGATCCGATCCTGAGCGCCACGCGCGCCGATGGCGATGGTGACGACGGCGGTTTGTCGGATCGAACGTTGAAGACTGTGTTCAGCCACGACCATTTCGGCCCCTCCTCGATCCAGCAACACGGCTTCTACACCGCGCTGGTGATCGAGCCTCAGCGCTCGCAGACCTGCCCGGCGGACAGCAGCGGAACAGGCGACGGATGTACCGTTCAGCGCAATGACCGCGCTCTGGTTGTTGCCGACGAGCGCGACGTCGGCGCGCGCAAGGTGATCTTCGACGAAGATGTCACCGACAGGTACAACGCCTCGTTGATCGACCCGGCGGTGGCAGCCTCGCTGAACGGCAGCGCCAGCATCGAGGACCGGACGTACCGCGAATTCGCGCTTGCCGTCGCCGATTTTGCGCTTCTTTACGACCCGCGCGACCAACTCGCGATGACCGATTTCGACGCGGCGCTGACCGATGGCGAAACCGGCCACAGCTTCAAGGGTATCGGCACACTGGTCTGTGAGGCGACGTACCAATCCGACGCCCAGAAACTCGCGGACATTTGCGGGTCGGCGATCGAGATGGACGAGACAGTCCCAAGCGCGAGTTTCGCGCCTGCGGGCAACGCACCTCCGGCCTGGATCGCGATGGGACGGCCCGGCGATCTTGCCGAACATGACACCAGCCCCGGAGCGGAAATCACCGCGGCCGAGCGGGACGGATTACGCGACCATATGGTTGCCTACCGGCAAAAGGCGGCAGGACATGTTCCCGGTGACACCGCGCCGCTTGCCAAACCCGTCGTCGCGCCGCAACGCCCCGAGAGTATTTCGGTCGATCATCACGACCCCTATCTGGTGAATTACCGTGGAGAGCCGATCCCGCTGCGGATCGGTGACAGCGGCGAGGGCGACGATTGCGCTCTGAAGGCACCCGAGGATTGGGTGTCGGATCTGGAGGCCGGCGTGACGGAGACCTGTACGGTGCGCAAGCAGCGCACCGGGGCGGCTGGCGATATGGCCAACGTTTTTCTGTCACAAGTGCATGGCGAACCGGCAACACCGGTGTTCGAGAGCCTCTCTGGCGACAAGATCCAGTTCCGCCTGATACAGGGTGCGCAGGAAGTGCAGCACACCTTCACGCTCGAAGGCTACACATGGCCGCGTCACATCGACCAGTCATTCCCGGCGGGCGGCCAGGTCATTGACGACATCACGCCATCCGGCACACTGACCCACGCCTGCGCGCGTCTGGACGAAGCACGGAGCGGACGCCCGGATCAGTATTCCACGTGGCTACGTCTGGGACCGGACGCCTTTGCGGATGCCGCCAACAGGGACTACTGGAATGCATACGAAGTGTTTCTTGCCCAGTGCTTTAACGCAACGGGCCGCATTCCCGCACAGGAAGTGGGCATCTCCGAGCATTTCGAGTTCCAGAGCGTCTTTCGGCAGGAAGCAGGCGGTCTTGAGGCGGTCTCCATCGCGGATCGTGATGACCTCAGAGAGCAGCCATCGGACACGCTGTTTCACTTCGGGTCGGTCGATTCGTTGTGGAATGGCGCTTGGGGGTTGTTGAGGATTCACAAGAAAGCCCCCGAATCCGGCATCTCGGCGCTCGCGGGCGGGCGCGAAGCTGTCGTCGGCCCAGACGCCTTTCCACCGACACAGGTGTTTGGCTGCGCAACCGACGCCCCGCGCATCTATGCCGCCGCCGTCGCCATCGAAGCCAGCACGGTCTTTGGCCAGCTTGCCGAGGCCGGCGACTGGGGCACGCCCTACGGTCCGGGCCACTATGATCGCAACGGCCTGTTCCTGGCTTTGGTTGATCCCCGAAGGTTACTCGCGCCAGATGCGCCCGAGAGCGTAACGCCGACGGACCTGACCAACACCGCGCTTTGGCAAGACATAAAGCTGTCGACCATCAGGGACGCGATCACCGACACCTACGCGCGACCCGAACCGTTTGTCCTGCCGGTGAATGCCGGTGAATGCGTCAAACTGGCCGTCCTGAACGCGCTGCGCGACACCGGCGAAGGCGACCCGAGCGGGCTTTGGGATGATCTCGGCGATGCGCGTATGCCGCCGATCGTTCCCTTGAACGTTGAACCGGTCTGGGAGCAAACGGGCGGCCACGGCAATCAACCGAAGATTTTTGATCAGACGGAGACCGTGAACATCCGTCCCTCCTCCCGTCTGGCGCTGAGCTTTCCGCTGCCGGTGCTCAACCATCGTCAGAACGTGGCCATGCCCTTCGGCGGCAACGGAACCTGGGCACTTGCGGGGATACCGTTCGCAGGAGACCCCGAACTGTCGCTCTGCGCGACCGAGGGAAGCGGCGGTGCACCGGGGGCGTGTTTTGACGCTCCACACGAACCCCGCAAGAGCCAGATCGAACTTTTGACATTCTATGCCGGTCGCGCCTCGGCCCCGAAGGATCTGGATTTCGATCCGCTCGGCAAGGTATCCGGGGCATTCGGGCCCGCCCTTGAATCAGCGGATGCCGACTGGACACAGATCAGGCTGGCGGCCGAAGCCGCAGGTTTTGTGGCCTTCGGTCAAATCTCGCTGAGCGAACAGCCAGACGCGGTGTTCAGCGTTGCCGGGCGTCCGGTGGACATCGGTGTGATTGTGAACGCGACACCTCCGCAACAGGTGATGCGCAACGTCCTGCCGGTTGATCGGCACCCGGCGCTTCAAGCCCTGCTAGACGGCCTGACCGAAACCGCGCAGGCCGAGATCGGGGAGGCCGTTCATTTCATTCCCTACGCCTATGGCGCTTTGCCGATCAAATCCATGGGCGACATCGTGGGGCACGTCGCGCACGGTCTTTTCGGTTCCATAAACGTCATGCCGCAAAGCGCGGCACTTTTGGGCGGGCAAACGAAAACGGAAATTGCTCCGGATCACTTCATTGTCACGCCCAGCGCGTCGGATCCCGTCTGGACAAGCAAGATCGAGACGACGCTTGGCGGTGCCTCACACCCGATCCGCCAGTTCACCCTGTTCTGGCAGGACGGGCTGAACCTGCGCGACAGTGACACCCAGGACCAATTCAACGGCTTCCTGCCCCCCGGCGATACCATCGCGACCTTGCCGGATCTGGTCGCTGAATGCGAGGTCTGCGACGACAGCTACGATCTCGGGGATCAGGGTGTGAACTATCGCAGCGCAAGCTTTGCGCGGGAGTTGCGCGGCCAGAACGGAAATGGCGATACGGTCGAGCGTCACTACAATCTGAACGCGCTGGATTTCGCAGACGGGGTGTTCCGCGCGAGCGCCGCGACACCGGTCCTTCGCGCCGAGGCCGGAGAGGAGGTCGTGATCCATCTCGTCCACCCCGGCGGACGGGCACGGCAGCGGGCCTTCGTGACCGTCGCGCAGGATTATGATGACCTGTTCCCCGGTTTCGGCTTTCCACATTCCGCGCTGCTTGCGCCGGGGAAATCGACCACGGCATCGGTAACGGAAACCATGCGTGAGGGCTGTTACGTGTGGTTCGATGGCCCGCTGCATCTTCGCTCCGGCGGGACATGGGGGCTGCTTGACGTGGTGCCGGCAGGAAGTATCGGGGACGCCGATGTGTCTCA
Organism: Marivita sp. S2033; assembly: GCF_046592965.1. NCBI lineage: Bacteria > Pseudomonadati > Pseudomonadota > Alphaproteobacteria > Rhodobacterales > Roseobacteraceae > Marivita > Marivita sp. S2033. The sequence goes on along the minus strand of NZ_JBISBV010000006.1, from coordinate 33,221 downwards.
TTGCGAATAACAAGCTGCTGACTGTCGGTGTTGTTGTCGTCCTTGCCTTGCAGCTATTGTTCCCCGAGGGGCTCAAGGCGCAGGAGGCGCGGGCAAGCCTTGCCGCCGAGCTCTCGTTCTTTGACCACGCAACGCGCCGAAGCATACGCCCCGCTGACGGCAAGCCGATCGGGCTGCGCGTCGAACTGACCGATGTGACAACCGGGCGCGCGCCCCGCGGCCTGACACTGGCGGGATGGGTTCGGACAAGATCACCGCGCAACACCGGCTGCGAAGCGGCAGCGCAGGCGTTCCGGGTGACAGCGCAACCGGCACTCGGCTCGGTGGATTTGAATGGCATCCTTGCCGTCACATTGAACGAGGATGCCAGCGTGGGTGTCATCGATCCCAAGCTGAACCTCCAATCCTCCAACATGATCGCCGCTGCAAAGCTTGACACGTTTCCGTCAGCCATGACCGTCGATCCCAGAAGCTTTCGCGCCTTTTTCGTGACAGAGGGCGAAAGCGGCATAACCTCCCTCTCGCTTTTGACCGGCAAGACAACGCGGCATTTCGAGACCGGATCGGACCTGGCCACCATTCTCGGCAGCGAAAACGGTGGCCTTTGGGTCGGACGGGCGGACGGTCAGATATTTCCATTCGACAGCCCGAACGCCCTTCGCCGCGTCGGTGAGGGCGCCATTTCCTTGCGCATGTCGGCAGAACCCGAAAGCGCGCTGATGGCCGCATTCGCGTCGGCGGGCGGTCTGCTCATCTTTGACGGGGCGACGGGCAGTCCCATCCTCGCCCTGCCCAAAGCGGAAGCGGTTGTCGATCTTGCCGTATTGGCGGACGGAGCGGTAATCACACTGCCCATCGGCGCAGATAGTGCGCATGTCATCTACCCGGACGCTCCGGGCAATCCGGTCGAAATACCGCTCGGGTTCAGCGCGCAGCGTATCGTTGCCAGCCCAAGCGGTCGCCATGCCATCGCCTATACACCCGGCCAAGCCGCGGCCGTCGTGATCGACGTGGCGCGGGCCGAAGTGGTTCAGCCTCTGGAATTGACCAGAAGCGTGCTGAGCGAGGTCACCTTTACCGATGCCGCGGCGTATCTTCTGAGCCTCGATGGCGGGTTTGTCGGATTGATCGACCTGCGCTCGGTGGCGATCGGGAAACCGGCGCAGATCCTCAGGGTCGATCTTGCCAGAAAATCCAGCAGGCCGCTTGAAAATGGCGGCCTGCTCGTTCCTCTCTGGCCGTCGCCACAGGTCATTGCGGTGTCGCCAGAAGCCCAGACCGGCTGGCTCTTGCACGACGATCACGCGGTCGGGGACATGCCGCCGATGAACTCGATACGTCTGCGCGGCGGTGTTCCCGCGCGTGTCGCCGTCGTCGACCGGAGCTTCCGGGAGGTCGAACCGGGCGTCTTCGAGACGGTCGCGCTGGTTCAGGGTGGTGATCATGAACTGGTGCTGACGACGGGTATCGGCGGTTTGTCCGTGTGCCTTGGGTTCGCGGTACGCGGCGCATCCGATCAGCCCGGCATCGAGGTGATCTCTCTCAGTCTTGATCGGACCGAAGGCAGGATCGCCGCCGGTAAGGAGATCGACATCTCGGCGGTCTTTCGCGACAGCGCGGGCAGCATCATCCCTGTGCAACGCGCCGAATTCCAGATGTCCAGTCTTGCCTCGTCCTGGTCCGACAGAACAATCGCCCGCAGCGCGCCGGACGGCTCGCTCAGGGTGCGTGTCCGCTTTCCCCATCCCGGTCCGTTCGCGCTCCAGCCCGTCGCCCTGCCGGAGAACCTTTACCTGCAAAGCCCGGTCCTGCTTGAGGTGTCACGATGATCTTTAAAACCGCAACTTTCGCCGCACTTGCAGTCGCCCTGATGACGCTCGGCGGTTTCGGGCTGATGGCGGTCAACAACACAGGGCCGGAAAATTTCAGCGAGACAATGATCGACCTGCCCGATGCCGAAATGCAGGACGCGTCGTCCAACACGTTCCGTCTGCGGGGCGACATCGAACAGGATGCGCTGGTCGTGATCAACTTCAGCTACACGACGTGCAATTCGATCTGTCCCTTGGGCAATCAGATACTCCAGTTTGTCGATGTCCGCCGGGCCGAGGTGACGCGCCCGGTCCACCTGCTCACCATCACCATCGACCCCGCAAGCGACACGCCGGAAAAGATGCGCAGCGCAGCCGACGCATTCGACGCCAGCCGGAACTGGCATTGGCTGACCGCCTCGCCGGCGGTCATCTCGGACATCCTGACGGCAGCGGACGCGAATGTGACGGATATCGAGTTTCACGATCCGATCTTCCTTGTCGGTGAGATCAGTTCGGGCCGGTATTTCCGCTCCCTTTCGATGCCGAGCGCCGATGAATTGATCGCGATGCTTGGCCATTTCGATACATGAAACGCCTCTGGGCGGCGGTGCTCGTCAGTCTATGGTCGGGTCCGGTCACGGCCGATACAGATCAGGCCGGACGCGCCGTTTTCGAGGGTCTGCCAAACGCGTCAGGTCATGTCCTGATAGGAAGCGACACGGTCCCGACGTCGCGCTTTCCCTGCCGGTCCTGCCACGGTCGCGATGGGCAAGGCGGCACAGAGGGTGACGCCCCGGCGATCGACTGGACCTCACTGGCGCAACCGGTGGCGACGCGGCCCGGCTACGACGCCACATCCTTTGCGCGCCTGCTTGCAACGGGAAAAACGCCCTCCGGACAAGACGTCAGCCGCCTGATGCCGCGCTACGCGCTCGACGAACCCACCGTGCAATCCCTGATCGCGCATCTGTCGGCACTGACGGCAGAGCAGACAGCGGGGATTCACCCGGACAGGATCGTCTTCGGCGTTCCCCTTGCCAATCACGATGCGGGGCGTGGCGACCTCCTGATCCGGGCTCTCGAAACGGCCCTTGCAGAGGCGATGCCGGCAAACGGTCTGCATGGAAGACGGATTGCGATACGCGCGCTGCAAGGGGACGCCGCGTCGATACTTGAACAGGCAAAGACCGAGACCATCGCCGTCATGTCCCCGCCGCCGTCAAGTGGCCTTGACCGTTCGCTTTTCACAAACGCCGGCGTCCCGGTCATCTTTCCGATAGATGCGGTCTCCATGACCGACGATCCGGCGCTGGTTCAGAGTTTTTACGCCTCGCGCGAACGGGTGCTCGACCTCCTCCTTGCAAAGGCCGTCGCAGACGGGTGCGACCGGATCGCCGTGGCAGCAACACCCAAGGAGGAAGAGGCGGAAATCCGGTCCCGTCACACCTCACAGGACATGTCCGACAGGATATCATCAGAAGGATCCGCAGACTGCGTTCTGATCTCGGGAAAACTCGTCGCGCCCGATGTTCCTGCCTCCGTCGAAAGGCTCTACGTCGCATCCGGTGATCTAGGCGACCTTCATACCAGTCTCAGCAGTTTTCGCGGAACCATCATCGTCGGTCGTCACGAGGCCGCTGCGTTGACACTGGCCGCAGCCAGGCAGATCGGATCGCTAGACGCGCACGCCATGGTGATCTCTGCCACCCTTCACGACGCTCTTGCAAATGCCGGACGCGACCTGACACGCGCCAGCTTGATCTCGGAGATCGCCTCCATGTCCAAGCCGGATCTGGGACTGGCGTTTTCAAGCACCACCCCTGCCGCGTCGGGCAACGTCGTCTTTCAAGTGTTTGAAACCGGACAGAAAATCCCACCATAGCCGTGGCGGAATTTCATGACCAATGGCGGTTCCGATCATCCGCGCGAGAGGCTCGCGCGGCACCGATCCAGCAGAAAATCTATGAACAGGCGCACCTTGTTGTCCTGCAACCGCCGGTGCGGGTAAAGACAACCGAACATCGCAGGCTCCGGCGGCGTTTCGGGCAGGATTTCGACCAAAGCCCCGGATTTCAGATGTGTCGCGACATCGAATTTCGGTTTGTTGATGATCCCGCGACCGGCAAGGGCCCAGCCTGTCAACACATCGCCATCATCGGAATCGTAACTTCCGGACACATCCATGCGCTTGGGGCCTTCGGCGGTGATCAACGTCCAGAACCATTCCGGCGACCTGGGATAGCGCAACAGCAGGCAATTGTGTCGCGCAAGGTCACTCGGCACTTGCGGAACGCCGCGTTTTTCAAGGTAGCTTGGCGCGGCGCACAAGATACGCGGTGTGTCGAGGATCTTGCGCAGCTTGAGGTTTGAATCCGGTGGCTTGCCGATGAACAGCGCCACATCCAACCCGTCTTCCAGCAAGTCGACCTTGCGATCCGACAGCCGCAACCGCACCGAGACCTCTGGATACCGGTCAACGAATTCGGGGATGATTGGCGCGACCAACCGCTTTCCGACACCCAGCGGCGCGGTCACGTGGACGGTCCCGTGCGGGTTCTGCGAAAAATCGGAGATCGCGGCTTCGGCGTCTTCCAGCGATTGCACCACGAGCCGGGCGTGGTCATAGAACGCGCGGCCCACCTCGGTCGGGGACAGCTTGCGCGTGGTGCGGTTGAACAGGCGTACATCAAGGCGACGCTCCAGTTCCTTGATGCGGTTGCTGGCGACGGCAGGCGTCAGCCGCAAATCACGCCCACCGGCGGTGATGCTGCCAAGTTCAACCACCCGGACAAACACCTTGAGGCTTTCGAGATAGGGCATTCGGCCATCCGATTATCAACGATTCGTTGAAATAGCATACGCGACTGCGCTGTTTTTCGACTGCCCATTCTTCGTCATAAACAGGCGACCGCCGCTTTTCCCGGCGCGGTGAGGGAGAGAGACATGACAGCCAGATCCGAAATCCGCTTCGTCTTGAACGATCGTGACATCACACTGACCGATGTCGGCGCCAGCGACACGTTGCTCGATTTCCTGCGCATCGACCGCCGGCTGATGGGCACGAAAGAGGGCTGCGCCGAAGGCGATTGCGGGGCCTGCACGGTTCTTGTCGGGCGCCTGCAAGACGGCGTATTGCGCTATGAACCGGTGAACGCCTGCATCCGGCTGACCGCGTCGCTCGACGCCTGTCATGTCGTGTCGATCGAGTACCTCTCCGGCACAGACGGCAAGCTGCATCCTGTCCAACAGGCGATGGTCGATCACCACGGCAGCCAGTGCGGATTTTGCACTCCGGGCATTGTCATGTCGCTCTACGCGCTCTGGATGAAAAACCCCGACCCCACCGAAACCGAGATCGAAACCGCGCTTCAGGGCAATCTGTGCCGATGCACCGGCTATGAGCCCATCATCAAGGCGGCCAAGGCGGCCGTCACACTTGGCAGCCCGGCGAACGATGCGCTGACGCTTGAACGCGACGCGATGACGGCGCGTCTGGCTGAACTGAAGGATGGCCGCCGGGTTGACGTCTCGAAAGGTGCCAGCCGCTGCATCCTTCCGGCGTCCGTCGACGATCTGGCAGAGGTTCTGCTGGACACACCCGATGCGACACTCGTTGCCGGCGCCACGGATGTCGGCCTGTGGGTCACGAAATTCCTGCGCGACATCTCACCGGTCGTGTTCTTGAATCACCTTGACGAATTGCGCCAGTTGACCGTGACCGAAGACACCATCCGGATCGGCGCGTGCGTCAGCTACACCGACAGCCGCGCCGCGATGGCCGCGGATTATCCGCAACTCGGCGCGTTCTGGGATCGTATCGCGGGATGGCAGATCCGCAGCATGGGAACGATCGGCGGCAACATCGCCAACGGCTCGCCCATTGGCGACACACCGCCCGTTCTCATTGCACTGGGTGCCGAAATCACCCTGCGCAAAGGCGCCGCCCGGCGCACCATGCCGATCGAGGCGTTCTTTATCGACTACGGCAAGCAGGATTTGGCGACAGGCGAGTTTCTCGAAAGCATCACCGTGCCGCGCCCGGCCAGCACGTCCCTCTATGGTGCCTACAAAATATCCAAACGCCGGGATGAAGATATCTCGTCGGTCTGCGCGGCGTTCAACATCAGTGTCGAGCATGGCCGCATCACCAACGCGCGCATCGCGTTCGGTGGCATGGCGGCGACTCCGAAACGGGCGGCCCACGCCGAAGCCGCGCTGGTCGGCTCTGACTGGAGCGAAGCGAGCCTCTTGAAGGCGGCCAACGCTCTGGGCGACGATTTCAGCCCGCTGACAGACTGGCGGGCATCCTCGGAATACCGCCTGCAAGTCTCCAGGAACCTCTTCCGCAGGTTCTGGCTCGAGCAGCAAGACGGCGACGCACCCGTGCGGTTGACCGCGTAATGGAGGACCATGAGATGAGCGAAGATCAAACAATCGCCGCGCCGCTTGAGACAAACAAGCGCAAGGACCCGCCCGTCGCCCAACAGCTGATGCGCGCCGATCAGGAGCGTGACACGATCAAGGGCGGCGTCAATACCGACCTGCGCCACGACAGCGCCATCAAACACGTCACCGGCCGTGCCGAGTATTGCGATGACATCGCAGAACCCGTCGGCACGCTGCACGCCTATCTCGGTCTGTCGACCCGCGCCCATGCCCTGATCCGCGATCTGGATCTCGGTGCCGTGCGAACAGCGCCGGGTGTCGTAGGCGTGTTGACCGCCACCGATATTCCCGGTGTCAACGATGTCTCGCCCACCGGGCGCAGCGATGAACCGATCTTTGCCGAGAACAACGTCGAATTCTGGGGCCAGCCGATGTTCGCGGTGATCGCCGAAACCCGCGATGCCGCGCGCCGCGCCGCCAAACTGGCGCAGGTCACCTATGAAGACCTGCCGCACGCGCTTGACCCCGAAGCCGCGCAGGAAGCCGGCATGGGCTATGTCACGCCGCCCCTCACCCTCAAGCGCGGCGACACGACCAAGGCGATGGCGACAGCGCCCCACCGGATCAAGGGCAAGCTGCGCGTCGGCGGGCAGGATCACCTCTATCTGGAAGGCCATATCGCCTTTGCCATCCCGGGCGAGGACGAGGACGTGACAGTCCATTCCTCGACCCAGCACCCCAGCGAGGCGCAGCATATGGTTGCGCATGTACTGGGCGTTCCCTCCAACGCCGTCACGATCAACGTGCGCCGTATGGGCGGCGGGTTCGGCGGCAAGGAAACCCAGATGAACCTCTTCTGCGCGGTGGCCGCCGTTGCGGCCAAGAAATGGAACCGCGCGGTGAAAATCCGGCCCGACCGAGACGACGACATGTCGGCGACCGGCAAGCGGCATGATTTCGTGATCGACTACGAAGTCGGCTTTGACGATAACGGCGTCATACAGGCGGTAACCGGCGAATTCGCCGCGCGTTGCGGGTTTTCTTCCGATCTCTCCGGCCCGGTCACCGACCGCGCGCTGTTTCATGCGGACAACGCCTATTACTACCCCAACGTCCTGCTGAATTCGCATCCGATGAAGACCAACACCGTGTCCAACACCGCATTCCGCGGCTTTGGCGGGCCTCAGGGCGTTATCGCGGCCGAACGGATCATGGAAGAGATCGCCTATCACCGCGGCGTTGACTCTCTGGACATCCGCAAGCGCAATTTCTATGGCGACGCGGGCCGCGACGTGACCCCCTATCACCAGACGGTCGAAGACAATATCGCACCGCGCATCGTAAAGGAGCTGGAAGACAGCTCTGATTATCAAGCCCGTCGCCGCGCAGTACTCGACTGGAACGCCAGGGGCGGCACGATCCGCAAGGGCATCGCACTGACGCCGGTGAAATTCGGCATTTCCTTCACCGCGACCTGGTACAATCAGGCGGGTGCCTTGCTACACATCTACTCTGACGGGTCCATTCACCTGAACCACGGCGGAACCGAGATGGGTCAGGGTCTCAACACCAAGATCGCCCAGGTCGTCGCGGATGCGTTTCAGGTCGATGTCGACAAGATCAAGATCACCAAAACCACAACCGAAAAGGTGCCCAACACTTCGGCCACCGCAGCCTCGTCAGGCTCGGACCTCAACGGCATGGCGGCGCAGGACGCCGCGCGCCAGATCAAGGAACGCCTGGTCGATTTCGCCGCCGAGCGCTGGCAGACCGACGCCGCAAACGTCCGGTTCATCGCCAATGCCGTTGAGATCGGCACCGAAACCGTCCCCTTCGCCGACTTCATCCGCGAGGCGTATATGGCGCGCGTTCACCTGTCGGCGGCAGGCTTTTACAAGACACCGAAAATCCACTGGAACCGCGACACCGGGAAAGGCCGCCCGTTCTACTATTTCGCCTATGGCGCGGCGTGTTCAGAAGTATCCGTCGATACGCTGACCGGCGAATACCGGGTAGAGCGTACCGACATCCTGCATGATGTGGGCAAGTCGCTGAATCCGATCATCGACAAGGGTCAGGTCGAAGGTGCCTTCATTCAGGGCATGGGCTGGCTCACCACCGAAGAACTCTGGTGGGACCAGAAGGGCCAATTGCGCACCCACGCGCCCTCGACCTATAAAATCCCGCTGGCGTCGGATCGTCCGCGCGTCTTCAACGTCGAACTCGCCAAATGGTCGGAAAACCACGAACACACGATCAAGCGGTCCAAGGCCGTAGGCGAGCCGCCGTTCATGCTGGGGATTTCGGTGTTCGAGGCACTGTCACACGCAGTCGCCAGTGTGGCCGGTTACAAGACCTGTCCACGCCTTGACGCCCCTGCCACGCCGGAACGCGTCCTGATGGCAATCGAGCGTTTGCGGGGGTGATCGAATGCACCTCGCTCAATTCTTCGCCGCGCATCGGAACGTGATCCATGTCCGCCTGACCGAAGTGCGCGGCTCGTCTCCGCGCGACGCGGGGGCCGAGATGTTTGTCGCCATCGACGCGGCGTATGAAACCATCGGGGGCGGGCAGCTTGAATACATGGCCATCGACAAGGCCCGCGCCTTGCTGCGCAACGGCTCCGACACGGAGCGGATGGACGTTCCGCTCGGGCCGGAAATCGGCCAATGTTGCGGCGGCCGGGTTGTTCTGACGCTGGAGCGGATGAGCGAAACGGATCGCAACCAAGCCGTCGCCGCAGACACACGGCAACGCGCCGATTTACCGAGTGTCTTTATCCTTGGCGCCGGGCATGTTGGCCGCGCGCTTGCCGCGTTGTTCCAGCATCTGCCGGTGCGGTGCATCCTCATCGACAGCCGCGCCGAAGAACTGTCGATGTGTCATGCCGACGTTGAAAAGCGCCAGTCGGTGATGGCCGAAGCGGATATTCGCCACGCCCCTGCGCGCAGCGCCTTTATCGTGCTGACCCATGACCATGCGCTTGATTTCCTGCTAACATCGGAAGCGCTGGATCGCGGCGATGCTGCCTATGTCGGGCTGATCGGCTCTGCCACCAAGCGGACGAAATTCGCGCGGTTTCACAAGGATCATTCGTCGCGCTCGGGCAGCGCCGGCCTGACCTGTCCGATCGGAGCCTCCGCCAGCCGCAACAAGCGCCCCGAAGTGATCGCGGCACTGGTTGTGGCAGAGGTGATGACCGCGCTGACCGCACCGGCGCACAGCTTCGCGTTGGCGGAAAATTAACCAAGCACAACGCAATCCACACAACCGCCAGGAAGAGCGGCGTGGGCACCGATACCTTAAGGGAGGAAACCCGAAATGTCAGACACGACCTACAGTTACCAACTCTTTAAAAGAAGTGATTTCAATGCCTTCTGGGCGTTGTTCACCGACAACCTCGTCAATCTCCTGATCCTGTCTGGCGTGTGCCAGTTTGTCTTTCAGATGCCCGCAGACATCGTGTTCGGGCGCATCGTTCCGGGCGCCGCCATGGCCATTCTTGTCGGTGTGGCGGTCTACACGCTGATGGCCAAATGGACCGCCAACCGGCAGGGCAAGGACGTCACCGCCCTGCCCTACGGCATTTCCACGCCGGTGATGTTCGTCTATCTGTTTGGCGTCATCGGCCCGATCTACTGGGCGACGAATGATCCCGTTCTGGCCTGGCAGGTCGGCATCGGCGCGGGCTTTATGGGCGGCATCGTTGCCGCGATGGGCGCGATCGTCGGTCCGTTCCTCAAGCGGATCACCCCGCGCGCAGGCATGTTGGGAACGCTCTGCGGCATCGCGCTGGTGTTCATCGGATCGGTGCCGCTGGCCGAGATTTTCGAGCATCCGATCATCGGCTTTACATCGCTGCTGTTCATTCTCTGGGGTCTCATCGGCCGTTTCCGCCTGCCGGGCAACGTGCCTGCCGGTCTTGTTGCCATCGCCGTCGGCACGATCATCGCGGTCTTTCTGGGAAAGTCCTCGTTCAGCACCGAAGGCATCGGATTCTATCCGCCGATCCCCTATTTCGGTGACATGATTGCCGGCATTCAGTACCTGTTCGCCAATCCCGAACTGTTCCTCGTGCTGATCCCGGTGCAGATCTACAACTTCATCGAAACCATGAACAACGTCGAATCCGCCGAAGCGGCGGGCGACCACTACCCTGTCGGTGTCTGTCAGCTGACCGATGGCGCAGGCACCATGATCGGCGCGTTGTTCGGCTCGCCCTTCCCGACCACGGTCTATATCGGGCATCCCGCCTACAAGCGCCTTGATGCGCGCGCGGGATATATCATCGGCGTGGCGCTTGTGATTGCGGCGGCCGCCTTCCTTGGTTTCCTGTCGTTCCTCGCCGGACTGATCCCGATTGCGGCAGCAGCGCCGGTTCTGGTGTTCGTCTCCGTCAGCCTCATCACCAACACCGCCTTTGCCGTGAAACCTGCACATATGGCGGCGGTTGCCTTCGCGATCCTGCCCCACATCTCGGCCTTCCTGATCACCAAATGGGGATCGTTGATGAACGCGATGCGCTCGGTTGGTGTTGAAGGGTTGCCGGCCCTCGGAGACAGCGAGTTGACGGCTGCCCTGTTGATGGAAGGCGCGCATTACGAAGGCCACCTGGCCCTGTCTCAGGGGGCCATCATCACCGGCCTTGTCTGGGGTGCCATCGTCGCCGACGTGATCGACGGACGCTTCAGATATGCCGGCGGCTTCGCCATCGCTGCGGCCATCATGTCCTCTGTCGGCATCATTCACAGCTACACGCTGCAAATGCCGCAGCTTGACGGGATCACCCTGGGGTATCTTGTGATCGGTGCCTTTATGATCCTTTATCCGATGTTCGCGCCCAAGGAAGACCTCGATCATCGCATCATCGTACCGGACGAGCCGGATTTCCTTGATGACGACTCCCCGGCGCTGGATCGGGCATAATGCAAAATCGGCGCGGCGGTTCGTGACCGCCCGCCGTTCCCCTCTCTCCCAAAGGCAAAGAACCCATGACCGATACCCTGCTGCGCGGACGTCTTCTCACCTTCCACCGCGAACCTCTGGGTGCCGAAGACACCGAGGCTTACAGCTTTATCGAAGATGGCGCGATCCTGATGCGCGATGGTTTGATTGCCGCGCAGGGCGCCTACCCGGACCTGTCGGAGTCAGCCGACGGTGTTCCTGTCACCGACCATCGCCCACATCTTCTGATAGCCGGTTTCATTGATCCGCACATCCACTTCCCGCAGGTTCAGATCGTGGCAAGCTGGGGCCGCCAGCTTCTTGACTGGCTGAACGGATATACGTTTCCCGCCGAGGCGGAATACTGCAATGCGCAACACGCCCGCGCGATGGCCGGACGGTTCTGCTCGTTGCTCACCGATCACGGCACCACGACGGCGGTTGCCTTCTGCTCGTCGCACAAAACGTCCGCCGAAGCGCTCTTCGCCGAAGCCTCCGATCGCAACATGCGCATGATCGCCGGCAAGACGATGATGGACCGCAACGCGCCCGACAATGTGCTGGACACGCCGCAGACGAGCTATGACGACAGCAAGGCTCTGATCGCCGCATGGCATGGCAAAGGCCGCGCGTCCTACGCCATCACGCCGCGCTTCGCGATCACCTCATCGCCCGAGCAACTGGAAATGGCCGGCAGCCTCGCGTCCGAACATCCCGAGTGCTACATCCAGACCCATCTGTCCGAGAACCATGACGAGATCGCGTTCACTGGCGAACTTTACCCCGACGCCCGCGACTATCTGGATGTGTACGAAACCTACGGCCTGCTGGGCCGCCGCACCTTGCTGGGCCACGCCATCCACCTGACAGAGCGCGAGATCGGCGCGATTGCGCAAAGCGGCGCACATCCGGTGTTCTGCCCGACCTCAAACCTGTTTCTCGGCAGCGGCCTGTTTGACGATGCCGGACTGCGGGCGCGCGGAATTACCAGCGGCATTGCCACGGATATCGGCGCGGGCACCAGCTATTCCATGCTGCAAACGCTGAACGAAGGCTACAAGGTGCTGCAACTCCAGGACCAGAGCCTGCACGCTCTGCGGGCTTTCTACTGGATCACCCGTGGCAACGCCGACGTGCTGGGGCTGACCGACAAGATCGGCACGCTCGATGCAGGAACCGAAGCTGACGTTGTGGTTCTCGACTCAGCAGCAACCCCGGCGATGGCCCTGCGGATGGAAAAGGCGCACTCCCTGTCAGAGGAATTGTTCGCCCTGCAAATGATGGGCGACGACCGAGCCATCGTGCAGACATACGTCGCGGGCGTACCCCGGAAGGGCGTTGAGGCATAAGCGGGACGTGATCACTGCGGCAGCGGTCTTTGCGCCGAAATCGCACAAACCTTACCCGCACTTGCATCGCAGTGGCCCGCTTCGACCGGTCGGATGTCAAACCCGTCCTCAAGTGACGTGCCCTTCACACTGACCAGATAATGCCACTTCAGATCCTCCGGACCATGGCCGTGCTCGTAGGGCGACACGGCCAGGTCGGTCTCGCCACAGCGCATCGCCTCGATCTGCTCTCCGGCGCCGCTCAGGATTTGCCCGACGACATCGGCCCGCGCCATGCAATCTTCCAGCGAGTCCGTTTCGGTTAGAGCCAGTTGCATGGCGCCACCTTGGCCAAGTGTCAGGATGATGAGGATCGTTTTCAGCATGTGGCATCTCCAAAGGGGTCTCGCGGGCTTTGTGCCGCAGGGGCCAGACTGCCGGACACTGGCGCGGGGTGCTTGGACACAGATCAAACTTCCATAGAAATCGCATGGATGTCAGACTATCGGCGGAACTCCGCGCATGTGCGAATTCGCGTTCCTGCGCAGCCCCTTGCGTTACATTAGACTCGATCCAGCCATCATGTCCGGGGCGGTCTCATGCCATTACAAGAATTGTCGGCCATCAACGCGGCGACAGACGCAAGCTATCCGTCCATCGTCGATGAGTATCTGGCGCTGTGGCCGCAGCATCTGACCCTTCAGGCGGCAAAAGGGAAAATGGTCACTCAGGAGGGAGACCATGCCGACCATTCGATCCTCTTGCTCAGCGGCTGGATGGCGCTCAGCAAATCCTTGCCCGATGGCGGCACACAGATCATCGACATTATCCTGCCGGGCGATTTTGTCCTGCTGGGCGCGACAATCGCGCCCGTGGCCGCCTGTTCGGTCGAGGCGCTGAGCGATGCAAGCTACACAATCGTCAAACCCGACCGGGCCAACGGTCCCGATCCGGTCATGGCGCGGATGAGGTTGCTCATGGCGGCGGTTCTCGTCACCACGCAGGCCCGCACCGCCGAACTCTTGCTGCGGTTGGGCAAAAGCAGCGCTGCCAGTCGGATCGCTTATGCACTGATCGAACTCTACACCCGTCTGGAGCCGCTCAACCTCGCCCATCGCGGTCGGTTCAATCTGCCGATGACACAACACAAGATCGGCGAGTTTGTCGGCCTCAGCAACGTCCATGTCTGCCGCACCATGCGCCGCTTCGAACGGGCCGGAATCATAACGAATCTTGACCATCAGGATATCGTCATCAACGACCTGTCCGCCCTGGCCGAAATCGCAGAGATCGACCTCGACGTCTTCCGCCGGGAAATCCTGCTGCGCCGGCCGCAATAGGCTATCGCATCTCCACAATCTCGCCCAGCGTCTGACCGGCGATTTCCTCGCTGGCATCGTTCGCGATGTCGCCAAGACTGATGATCCCGACAAGCGCATCCTCGGCGTCAAGCACCAGCAGACGCCGCAGGCGCAAATCGCCCATGCGGTTGGCGACCTCCTGAATGGTCTGGTCGTCGCGGCACGTGGCGACCGATCTGGTCATGATTCCCGCCACAGAGGTGTCCGAGCGCACCCGAGGGCACCAACGGGTGACGATATCGCGGTCGGTCACCACGCCGACAAGCTGCCCACTGTCGCTGACAGGCACAATGCCGATGTCGAGCTTGCTCATCAGCGCCGCAACCGCGCGCACCGAGGTGTCCGGGGTGACGGTCGTTACAGGTTTGCGCATTATGTTTCGTACCAACATCTCATGCCCCTCCCGAGCGGTGGCTGCCGTCATCGGTTGCGGTGGTCGTTCGACGGTCATGTTTGAGCGCCTCGAAGCCGATGATGACGTCTAGTAATTCGGTTGTGATCTCGCTCTGTCGCAGCGACCGCATGTCGCCGGTCAGCGCCTCGAGCCGGTCGTCGATCGACCGCTCGGCCTGTTGCATCCGCGCCAGACGCGCCGCGTTTTCGGTCACCAGCGCCTCGGCGGCGGCGCGGAAAATGCCGGCGAACAGATAGGCACGGATCAATGCCGACAGGAGTTGCTCCGGCGGCAATCGGAAGACCGGCAGGCTGCGCGATGACCACGCGCGCTGGGACAGCGATTTGACCAATTTAGCGTCGAACGGCAAAAGAGCTTGAAAAACCGCGCTTTGCTGCCCGTGGCTCATGCGCTGCATGAACACCAGTGACACAGCCGCAGCGTCCCCATCCTTGGCGGCGCGGATCGAATCCAATGTCGTGATCAGCCGCCCTGACAGACGGCCCAGCCCATCGACGCTGGCCGGAGGCATCAGCGTCGTTTCCGGCACGATGTCCTGCCCGTAAAGCGCGTCTTCCATCTGCGCGCCAACGCAGATCACCCGACCGGGCCGCGCCGTGAGCGCGCGTGTCACCTCGAGCGCGACAATTTCGTTGTAATTGCCGCACAAGCCGTGATCGGACCCAAACGCGATGACGATATGAGGGCCGTCATCAGGCGTGTCCGATGGCAGCCCGCCTTGCGCGACGACATAGCCATGCAGCCCGTCCAGAACGGTCTGGCGGTAGCCGTCGATGGCCTGCGCGGCCTGCTCGTATGGCAGGGCGTTGATGGCCGACATGGTCTTCATCGTCCGCACGATCCCGCGGATGCTGCGCATGGTGCCGGTGCGGCGCGTCAGGACTTCAAGCGTCTGGGTCATCGCCCGCCTCCGCCTCGTCAATCGCCCGGCGCGCAGCCGTGAGAACCGCCGCGCGTTGCGCATCGCTCAATGCTTCATCCTTCGCGATACTTTCCGCCAGTCCGTGATCGTCCTCGGCCACGCTTTGGCGCACGGCCTGCATCGCGCGAACGGCCCTGGCGTCGTCCATATTGTCCAACACCCCTTCCATCGCGCCAAGCAGCACCGCCAGCTGTTCATTGGCCGGGATCGGATCGCGTTCTGGCTGGCGCAGCGCCGCGCGTACGGCCGCGCCGCGGGCCAGCCGCGCCCGCGTGGTGTCGTCAAGCCGGGTGCCGAACCGCGCGAATTCCTCCAGTTCCTCGAACTGCGACAAGGTCACGCGCAGGTTGCCCGCCACCTCGCGGAACGCCCGCGATTGCGCCTTGCCACCAACGCGGCTGACCGACACGCCAAGATCCACAGCCGGAAACTGGTTGCGCCGCACAAGACGCGGGGAAAGGTAGATCTGCCCGTCGGTGATCGAGATCAGGTTCGTCGGGATATAGGCCGACAGGTTCTCGGCCTGCGTTTCAACCACCGGCAATGCCGTGATCGACCCGTGACCTTCGCTGAACTGTCCCGCGCGTTCAAGCAGCCGTGCATGGACGTAAAAGATGTCACCGGGAAACGCCTCGCGTCCGGGCGGGCGGCGCAGCAGCAGCGACAATTCGCGGTAGGCGTGGGCGTGATGGGTCAGATCATCCAGCACCACCAGCACATCGTGCCCTTTGGCGGCAAAGCTCTCGGCGATGGACATGGCGGCGTAAGGCGCGACATAGGCCAGACCGGGCGGATCCTCGTCACCGGCGGCAACGATCACGGTGCGCTCCATCATGCCGCCGTCACGGATCGCGCCGATGACCTTGGCGACTGCATCGCCGCGCTGTCCGATGGCGCAATAGATGCAATGCACGCCTGTCTCGCGCTGGTTGAGGATCGCATCGACCGCGATCGAGGTCTTGCCGGTCTGCCGGTCCCCGACGATCAACTCGCGCTGGCCCAGCCCCACCGGAACCGCCGCATCGACCGCCTTCAGCCCGGTCGCCAGCGGACGCGCCACCGCGCGGCGGTGCCGGATGGCGGGCGCTTCGGCCTCGACAGGCCGCAGTGGCGCGGCATCAAGCGGCCCCAGCTCGTCCCGGGGGCGGCCCAAGGCATCGACAACCCGGCCCAGCAAGGCCGGACCGACCGGCACGCTGGCGACACGGTTGGTGCGGCGCACATCCTCGCCCGGACACACCCGCTCCGACGGGCCGAGCAGGACCACGCCCAGCCGATTGGGCTCCAGATCAAAGACCACGCCCTGCACGCCGGAGGCAAACTCCAGAACCTCGTCCGACAAGGCGCGCGCCAGCCCGGTGACGATGGCCACGCCATCCGCCACTTCGCTCACACGCCCGATCTCGCTGATGCGTGGATCAGGTGCCGGGCTCTCAAGCAGCGCCTGAAGCAATCCGGATGTGCCGGTCAATGTCAGGTCAGGCCGCATCCGACACCTGCCCTTCTGATCCGCCCTCGGCCAAGGCGTCCAGCTTTGCGTCCAGCCCGTCGAGATAGCTGTCGATGTTCCAATCCACCTGCGCCGCCCCCAGCTTGAGGCTGAGGCCGCGGGCCATCTCCGGATCGGTCTTGAAGCGCAAGTCAACGCCGGGCAATATCCGCGCCACGGCATCGCGCAACAGGGATTGCGTCTCTGTCGGCAGCGCGTCGCGGGTGAAGGCGACGGCATCGCTGGTGTCTTTGGCCGATTGCGTCAGCTCGGCGGCTATAGCCTCCAGCTGTGCCGCGCCCTTGGCGACGATCCTCTGCTCGAGCGTTTCATCCGCCAGATCGGCGAGCGCCTTGCGGGTCAGGTCCAGCAACGCGGCCGCGCCGGTGCGGTGCAGTTCAGCCCGAACATCCTGTTCGGCCTTTTCAATGTGGCGCGCGCGTTCCTGTTCTTCGGCCAGCAACCGCGCGCGTGCGTCCGCGAGAAGCGCCTTGCGCTCGTCGTCGGCCTTTGCCCGTGCCGCATTCAGCACGTCCGCACGGCTGGCGCTCAAAGCGGCGATCTCGGCCTGATACTCGGCCTCGCGCGCGTCTGCGTCTTCGCGGATGCGCGCCGCCTCTCCCATGCGGGCGGCAATCTCGGCCTCGCGGGCGTCGATCCCGTCAAGGATCGGGCGATAGAGAAACCGTTTCAGCAACCAGACCAGAACCAGGAAGTTGAGGATCTGCGCGCCGACCGTGATCCAGTCGATCGACATGGCTTATCCCCCCACACCTTGCCCCGCAGCCTCGATTGCGGCGTTCCAGAACGGGTTGGCGAAGATCAGGATCATGGCGACGACGAAACAGTAGATCGCCGTCGACTCGATCATCGCAAGGCTGACGAACAGGGTCCGCGACAGGGTCGAGGCGGCATCGGGCTGTTGCGCGATCGCGCTGAGAGCCATGGCCGCCGCGCGCCCTTCTCCCAAGGCCGGTCCCAACGCGCCGAACGACACGGTCAAGCCAGCGGTAAAGATGGAGATGGCGGCGATGATCGAAAGATCGGTCATGGCATGTCCTTTCTGGAAACGGATGTATCGGGCGGCGGCGTTGCCGTGGCCGACGAGATGTAAACGGTGGCGAGGATGGCGAAGATGTAGGCCTGAATGACGCCTGTCAGCAGCCCCAGCATGTCCATCAGCACGGGAAAGAAGAACGGCGCGATACCGAGCAGGATCGCCGCGATGACGGCGCCGCTCATGATGTTGCCGTAAAGGCGGATCGCCAGCGATATGCCGCGCGATATCTCACCGATGACGTTGAACGGCAGCATGATCGCCGACGGTTCGATATAGGTTTTGAGGTAGCCGCCGATCCCCCGGTTGCCGATACCGAACAGCGGCACCGCCACCAGCACCGAGAGCGCCAGAGCGGCCGTTGTGGAGAGCGACGCGGTCGGCGTGTCGAACCCCGGCACGACCGTCAGCAGGTTGGCGGTCACGATGAACAAAAACAGCGTGCCGACAAAATAAAGGATACGCGGGTCGCGATGCTGGGTGACGTCGGCAATTTGCCCGACGATGCCGTTCACAATCACTTCAAGTGCCGTGCGCCAGCGGTTCGGCGGCACATCGGGGCGCAGGTTGCGGGTGACAAGCGCCGAAACGCCCGTCAGCAGCGCCATGATGATCCACGTATTGACGATGGTGGCGTTGATCGCAACGCCCCACAGCGTGAAGATCACAACCTCGTCCGGTGTCAGTTGCACGGCGCTGCCTCCTTTGAGCGTGGCAGGCGGGCGATGACAAGAATGCCGAAGCGGGTCGCCAGAAAGGCGACCACGAACCCGGCAAGTGCCGACGGCCCCTGACCCGCCACCAGCCAGCCGACGCCCAGCAGCGCCGCGATCCTGACCGCGGCACTCAGCAACAGCACCGGAGTGGCATGATCCGAGCGCAAGGCAAGCCGCAGCCCGTAGGCAAGGCCTGCAAAGAACAGCGCCGCGGCCACGGCTCCCGCAGCCGCGCCCAGCCCGACAAGTGTCCAGTCCAAAACGATCATTTCCCGTCTCCTTCCTTGCCGATCCAGCCCCAGGCAATCGCCGCGCCCAGAACGACGCCGGCAAGCAACAGCGCCAGCGTCCAGGAAAACTCCTGCGGCGCGACGCGATCGAGCCAGAGCCCGAGCAACGCACCACCCACCGTCGGCACGGCAACCGACCAGCCAATCATGCCGAACGTGCCAAAGCCGCGCAGCGGGCTTGGCCCTGGGTCGTCGCGCGCCGTCTTCATGCGCTTTGCATGATGGCCGATGCGGTTGGCGCGGTCGTCGTCGTCATCCGTCATGGCTGCACCTTTCTGAGGCTGGCAAAGCGGCGCACCATGTCCGCCTCCAGCCGCGACAAGGCCGCACGCGCCACCCGCTCCTCGTCCTGAAGCGATGCAAAGCTGTGCGCGACCGTGTCTTGCAGACTGTCCAGATCATCGCTCTCGACCGCCCGGCGCACTGCGATTTCAACGCGGTGGCCCTTCTTGACCAGCACCCCCTCGTCGATGCCGAAGATGCGCTCCTGCCCGTCCGTCTGGGTCAGCAAGAGCACCGAAGGCACCAGAGCGGTGACAAAATCGACATGGTTCGGCAGGATGCCGAACGCGCCGTCCGCCGCCTCTGCGCGCAGTCGCGTGGCATCCCCCTCGAAGAGGACCGAGGATGGCAGGCGCAGGTACACCTGCATCTCCGACGCCGTGCTCATGCCGCGTCCTCCTTGAGATCGGACAAGCCGCCGATCATGTAATACGCGCTTTCGGGATGATCGAACGTGGTCTGCGACAGGATCGCTTCGCACCCCTCCAGCGTCTCGTCGATGGGCACCAGCCTGCCCGTCGTGCCAGCCGAGGCACCGACGGTGAAAAACGGCTGCGTCAGGAACCGCTCCAGCCGCCGTGCCCGCGCCACCACGGCGCGGTCATGCGCGGACAATTCCTCGATCCCCAGCATGGCGATGATGTCGCGCAGATCCTCGTATTCCGCCAAGGTCCGGCGCACCGCGCGCGCGATGTCGTAATGCCGCTGGCCCACCACGCCGGGCGTCAGCATCACCGAGGTTGACGCCAAGGGATCGACCGCCGGGTACAGCCCCTCGGACGCCCGCTTGCGCGACAACACGACCGAGGCCGACAGGTGCGAAAAGATATGCGCCGCCGCCGGGTCGGTGAAATCATCCGCAGGCACGTAAACCGCCTGGATCGACGTGATCGCCCCGCTGCGCGTTGAGGCGATGCGCTCTTCCAAGGCCGCCAGTTCGGTCGCCAGGGTCGGCTGGTAGCCCACACGGCTTGGCATCCGCCCCAACAGCCCCGAGAGTTCCGATCCTGCCTGCACGAAGCGGAAAATGTTGTCGATCAGCACCAGAACGTCCTGCCCGCGCGTGTCGCGGAAATACTCGGCCATGGTGAGGGCAGATTTGCCCACCAGAAACCGCACGCCCGGCGCTTCGTTCATCTGGCCGAACAGCATCACCATCTGGTCACGCACCCCGGCCTCGCCCATCTCGCGCCACAGCTCTTCGGCCTCGCGCGACCGCTCGCCGATGCCGCAGAACAGGCTGACGCCGTGATGGTGTTCGACCGTGTTGTGGATCAATTCGCTCAACAGCACGGTCTTGCCGACACCCGCCCCCCCGAACAGGCCGGTCTTGCCGCCGCGTTCGATGGGGGACAGAAGGTCGATGGCCTTGATGCCGGTTTCCAGCACCTCGGCGCGCAGCACTCGCTCCGACAGCGGCGGCGGCGCGCGGTGGATGGTGTGGCGGTCCTCGCCCTCGGGCGGCGGCAACCCGTCAAGCGGCGCCCCGAACATATCGAGCATCCGGCCAAGCACAGCCTCGCCTACCGGAACGGTGATCGCCGCACCCGAATTGGTGACGCGTGCGCCCAAGCCCAGCCCGCGCACCGGTGCGAGCGCGATACAGCGCACCACGCCATCGCCCACGATGGCGGCGACCTCCATCGGCACGTCGCCCGCATGCAACAGCGTTTCGATCTGCGGACAACCTTTGGCAAACGCCACATCGACGATCCCGCCGCGAATGGCAGAGATGGTGCCGCTCGGCAAGCGGTCGGTCCCGGAGTTTACGATCTCGGCCATATGTCAGGCTCCTACGTGACCGCTTTAGATCGGATGTGACGACGGAAGGTCGATCTTGCGCAGACGAAAGGCCAGAAACAGGAACAGAACGCCAAACGCGATGGCATAGATCCCGATCAGCCAGATCACCGAGATCAACCCGGCGGCAGGCATCGCGATGAGCAATCCGCCAAACAGGATCGACAGTACGCCGCTCAGGATCAAAATCCACTCGCCGGTGATTTCCTTGCGAATCTGGAACGCCAGAACGATCCGCAGCAATCCGCCGATCACCGCCCACGCGGCGATAAACATCAGCAGAACGATCACCGTCACACCGGGCATGAGCAGCGTCAAGAGGCCGAACACGATACCCAGGATCGATTCCAGAACCAGCGGCCAGACCCGTCTCATCCTGTCGCGGTATCGAACCGCGTCGATCAGGCCGAAGATGCCATCCACCAGAACATATGCCCCGAGCAGTAATGTCAGCACAGAAACGGTCAGTGCCGGCCACATGAATGCAGCCACACCAAAGGCAATCGCCGCGAGGCCGCGCAACAGGAAAACCCACCAACTTCGTTGTAACAACTCCAGAATTGGCTCCATGAGACTCACTCCTAATCAATAAAAACGTGCAATGATGCCTTCTGTCTATCCCGCCCCCGGCTTTCGACATTAACCGCAGTTAAACATGACGCGGCGGCGCTTTGCCGATCACCGAGAGCCGAGGTTGACGGGGGTTAATGCGCATAGGACGCAGGGCGTGCATATTTGGCTCAAGCGAAACGCTCTCAATGGAAGGAATTCGATATGGCTGGAGTGAAATACCAAAATCTGAGTACCGCGCAGGATAATGCCCTCAACGCCGCGCAGGTGATGTTCAGCATGAACCCGGCTTATACGCCTCACGTGACCCGTTTCTGGGAAGCGCAGGACCATTTTCTGAAAGAGACCGAAAAATACATGGCGTCATGGTTCCAGCGTCGCCACGAAGCGACGCAAGCCGCGTTGGAAGCCGCAACCGAAGCCGCCGACGAGGACATGCGGAACCCTGCAACGGCGATGAAAACAATCACCGACTGGCAGACGCATTCCATGGAACGGATGGCGGAAGACATCACGGAACTGGCCGACCTGATGACGCGTTGTGCTTCAATCTGGTCTGAAAACGAGACCGAGGCGGTCGAGGAAACGGCCGAGAACGCAAACCGCGCAACCAAGGGTGCGAAATCGACAGCCGTCTGATCCAGAACAAAGGAAGCGAACATGGACAACAAGCAAGACTACCAAGCCAAGCTGAACGCCCAGCTTGATGAGTGGAAAGCAGAGATCGCCAAGCTTCAGGCCAAGGCCGAAGCGGCTGGCGAAGAGGCCAAGGAAGACTATCGGGAGGCTGTCGACGGGCTGCAAAAGCGCCGCGAGACACTGAAAGTGCAACTGCGCGAGATGGCCAAGGCGCAAGACGCCGCCTGGAAGGACATCAAGACCGGCGCGGATGCCGCTTGGGATGATCTTGAAGTCGCGATG
The DNA here is from genome assembly GCF_046592965.1 of Marivita sp. S2033. Taxonomy (NCBI): domain Bacteria; kingdom Pseudomonadati; phylum Pseudomonadota; class Alphaproteobacteria; order Rhodobacterales; family Roseobacteraceae; genus Marivita; species Marivita sp. S2033. The sequence continues at coordinate 10,926 of NZ_JBISBV010000006.1, read as the reverse complement.
AAACGCGCCTGGAGCCGCTTCACCTGACGCCAATCCCGCAAGGTTTCAATGACAAGGCCCCGGCACATCCGGGGCCTTTTTTTTGTCAGGTCGCTATCCGCCCCAGCAACGCCGACGCACTCTGGGCCAGCACCTGCTCCTCGTCGGTGCGCAGCATCCAGACCGGCAGGCGGCTTTGCTCCGTCGTCAATCGCGGGCCGTGCGTATCATTGGCCGCCACATCAAGTTCAGCGCCCGCCCAGCGGATCTCATTGATCAACCGCGCGCGCAGTGCCGCGATATGCTCTCCCATGCCGGCGGTCAGAACCACGCCATCGACCCCGCCCAGCGCGCCCATCAAAGAGCCAAACGTGCGCCCGAACCGGTAGACAAAGAAATCCACCGCCTCTTGCGCCTCGGGTCGGTCGCTGGCGAGAAGATCGTTCATCTCGCCACTGATATCCGACACGCCGAGCATCCCCGAGCGTGTGTAGAGCATGTCACGCACCGCTTCCGGGCTGTGCCCCCGGTCGATGATCAGATGAAGCACCGCACCGGGATCGAGCGCGCCACTGCGCTGTCCCATCGGCATCCCGTCAAGCGCGGTCAGGCCCATCGTCGTGGCGATGCTCCGCCCCGCGTTCAGGGCGCACATGCTCACACCATTGCCAAGATGCGCGACGATCACCCGCTTGTCCGCGATCTCGGGGCAGGACTGGCGCAACGATCCGGCAATGGACTCGTAGGACAGGCCGTGAAATCCGTAGCGCAGGATGCCATCCTCTGTCAGATCGCGCGGCAAGCCATAAAGCTGCGCCAGTCGCGGCTGGGTCCGGTGAAACGCGGTGTCGAAACAGGCGATCTGCGGCACGCCGGGATAATGGTCCCTCAGCTTGCGGATCGGGCGCAGGTTGTGGATCTGGTGGCTGGGTGCCAATGGCGCGAGCTCCGCAAGGCGCTCCAGCACCGCGTCCGTCACCTCGACCGGAGCGGCGAACTCCGCGCCGCCATGCACGACGCGGTGGGCAAAGCCGGCAATCCGGCCCCCTTGCGCCACATCGTTCAGCCGCTCGACCATGTGTTCGAACGCACGACGATGCGCCGCCTCAGGGCTGTCCGGCGTGCCCAGCGCGATTTCGTCGTGCGCGCCGGTCACCAGATCACGCTCGCTCGCCACCATGTCGCCGGTCAGGCCACGGATCGACAGCCTGCGGATCACCTGAGGCGCGCCGCCGCCAAGCCGGAACACCCCGCACCGCAGGCTCGACGATCCGGCATTCATCGTCACGATCAAACCGTCAGCCATTAACGCTGGCCTTCTCCCGGTTCGCCGCCGCGACAAGACGCACCAGCGCCGCCGACGCGCATCGCTGGTCGACCGTGTCCGACCGGCTGGTCAGCGCGACCGGGACCGCCGCGCCCATGACGATGCCAGCGGTTTCCGCATTGGCCAGATAATCCAGATCCTTGACCAGAATGTTACCCGACACCAGATCGGGCACGATGAGAATATCGGCCTGCCCGGCCACATCCGATTTGATGCCCTTGATCGCCGCCGCCCTGGGCGAGATCGCAAGATCCATCGCCAGCGGACCATCGACATCGGCCCCCTTGATCGTGCCGCGATCGGCCATTTTGCAGATCGCAGCGGCAAAGATCGTCGATTCAATGTTCTCGTTGATGTTCTCGGACGCCGACAGAAGCGCAACCTTGGGCCGCTCGATGCCCAGCGCATGCGCCAACTCGATCGCGTTGGCGGTGATGTCGCGCAGGGTGCCGAGGTCGGGGCGGATGTTGATGGCTGCATCCGACACGAACAACAGCCGGGCATAGCTTGACACATCCACCGCAAAGACGTGGCTCATCCGCCGCTTGGTGCGCATCGCCTTTTCCGAGATGATCTCCTGCATCAGAACCCGCGTTTTCAACGCACCCTTCATCAGCCCGTCAACCCTGCCCTCCACCGCGAGCGCAACGGCGGTCTTGGCCGACTGCTCGGGCGTTTCGGTGTCGATGACTTTCGTCTCGCCCAGCTCGACACCGGCCTCTTGCGCGGCCTGACGGATTGCGTCTTGCGGTCCGACCAGAACGGCTTCGATCAGACCGCGGCGCTGGCTTTCCAGCGCCCCCATCAGGCTTGGCCCGTCGACCGGATGGATCACGGCGATCCTTACCGGCGCGGCGTCATGCGCCATCTGCTCGAGCCGGTCGAGACGGTCGGGCCGCCATTCCCCGCCCGCTTGCGGGTGTGTTGCTGGTTCTGTCATTCTGGCCGTTCCTTCAACGTTGAAAGACATAGGTGCCCGGTGCGTCGCTGGACGGCAAGCCCCGGCTTTCGGCAAGTCCCATTTTCGGCGGCTTTGTGGCCGTGCCGGATTGCTCCTGTAGCCAATGCACCAAATCGACCCACCATGACCCGTCCTTCATCGGCGTCTGCGCAAGCCAGTCCTCGGGCGGAGTATAGGCATCTCCGTCACGCGCATGCGCGATCTGGTAGCTGCGCCCCTTGTGGCCCGGTTCGCTGACAATGCCTGCGTTATGCCCGCCAGACGTGAGCACGAAGGTGATGTCGGTGTCCGACAGCAAATGCAGCTTGTAAACCGACTGCCACGGCGCGACGTGATCGCCCGTTGTCGACACGCAGAACACCGGCACCTTGATATCGCTGAGCGCCACCGGCTTGCCGTCAACCTCGTACTGGCCTTGCGCCAGTTCGTTGTTGAGGAAGATGTGGCGCAGATATTCGCTATGCATCTTGTAGGGCATCCGCGTCGCATCGGCGTTCCATGCCATCAGATCGAACATCGGCTGACGCCGGCCCATCAGGTATTCATGCACATAGCGCGACCAGATCAGATCGTTCGAGCGCAAGAGCTGGAAGGCGCCCGCCATCTGCTTGGTATCGAGATAACCCTGATCCCACATCATGTGCTCAAGGAACGAGACCTGGCTTTCGCTGATGAAGAGTTGCAATTCGCCCGGATCTTCGAAATCGGTCTGCGTGGCGAACAGCGACATCGTCTTCAGCCGGTCGTCACCATCACGCGCCATCTGCGCCGCCTTGGCCGACAAGAGCGTGCCACCAAGGCAATAACCAACGCCATGAACCTTGGTGTCCGGCACGATCCCGTTCACCACTCCCAGCGCCTCATCGACTGCTGCCAGATACTCTGCCATCCCCAGATCGCGGTCGCCCGCATCCGGATTGCGCCAGGAGATCATGAACACGGTAAAGCCCTGCTCGACCAGATAGCGCACCAGCGAATTGTGGGCCGACAGATCGAGGATGTAGTATTTCATGATCCACGCCGGCACGATCAGGATCGGCTCTGGCGCGACCGTTTCGGTTTGCGGCGCATACTGGATCAGCTCCAGCAAGTGTGATCGCCACACCACCTTGCCCGGCGTGACCGCCACCTCTTGCCCCGGCTGGTAGTCTTCCGCCCCCACCGGCGGCTGGCCCGACATCGTGCGCTCCCAGTCCTCGATCAGGTTCTGCACACCCCGAACAAGGTTGACACCGCCCTCGCGCGCGGTGTGGGCGATCACTTCCGGATTGGTCCAGAGCCCGTTGGACGGTGACATCATGTCGAGCATCTGGCGGGCCGCAAAAGACACCACCCGTTCATCACGGCGCGACATGCCGTCGATGTTGTTGGTCGCGTGGTACCACCATTGCTGGGTCAGCAGGAAACTCTGGTAGAGCAGATTATACGGCCAGCGCTGCCATTCCGGCGCATCAAAGCGCTTGTCGTAATCCAAGGGCAGAATACACGGCGCCGCGCTGCCGTTCAGGGCGTGCATGCTTGTCGCGGTGGCAAAGCGCGCGGCCTTGCGACCGGCTTTTTCCACCAGTCGCAGCTGCTTGCCAGGCGATCCGGCCAGATGAATCCACCAGTTGAAAAAGCTCGATGACAGACCGTAGGGCGTGATCCCGAGCGTCAAGCGCGCCAGATGCGCCTTGATTGCATGATCCAGCGTTTCGGTGCTGTAATTGTCCGGCACCGTCTCGTTACAGCGCAAGCGCAGTTCCGGCGACATCGGATCGCGCGGCGTCCGCTCGGATGTTGCGGGTGGTGTCGCAACCGGAGCCTCGGGCACCGATTGGGTCGGCGCGACGGTCTTGCTCTTGGATTTCGACTGCGGCTTCCTCTTGGCGTCAGCCATGACTTGTCCCTTTCCGGCATCGCCGGCCCAACGCGCAGTCGGACCGGTATCTCGATTCAACCCGTTCCTAGACCGATGCGTCCGCGCGCACATTAACGACGGTTAACCACGCAATGCACACGTCACTCAGCCTGAACAGCCCGCGTGTCTTCGCCGCGCATATCGCCCGCGACCTCGCGCAGCGCCGCCTCGTCCAGGGTTTCCAGATCAAGCAGCTTTTCAGCCGTTTCGTCCAGAATATCCCGATGCGCCGTGAGGATCTGCATCGCCTGGTCAAACACCTCCTGCAACACGTCCCGCACCGCGCGGTCCATCGCCTCGGCCGTCGCCTCGCTATAGCTGCGCTCGACATAGCGCGGGGTCTGGCCGTTCAGGAAATTGGATCGCTCGGCCTCGTAGCTGACATTGCCGAGATCGGCGTCCATCCCGTAACGCGCCACCATCGAGCGCGCGATATCGGTCGCCCGCGCCAGATCGTCGGCGGCGCCTGTGGACAGGTGATCGAACACCAGCTTTTCCGCAGCGCGCCCACCCATGAGCACCGCGATCTTGTCGCGCAATTCGCGTTCGGTCATCAGGAAGCGGTCCTCCGTCGGCCTCTGGATCGTGTAGCCCAGCGCTCCGATGCCGCGCGGAATGATCGACACCTTGTGAACAGTGTCCACTCCCGGCAGCGCCATGCTCACCAACGCATGTCCCATCTCGTGATACGCCACGATCCGGCGTTCGCGCGGATTGATCAGCCGGTTGCGCTTTTCCAGACCGGCGACGATGCGTTCGATGGCGTGGGTGAAATCCGTCATCTCGACCACATCGGCCCGTCGGCGTGTTGCCAAAAGCGCGGCTTCGTTCACCAGGTTGGCCAGATCGGCACCGGAAAAGCCGGTGGTCAGCGCGGCGATGCTGTCCAGTTCCAACCCCTCGGCCAGCACGATCTTCTTCAGATGCACCTTCAGGATCTGGATTCGCCCCTTGCGGTCAGGACGATCGACCAGCACCTGCCGATCGAACCGCCCCGCACGCAACAGTGCCGGATCAAGGATCTCGGGACGGTTGGTTGCAGACAGCAGCACAACGCCCTCGCTCGGATCAAACCCGTCAAGCTCTGACAGAAGCTGGTTCAGGGTCTGCTCGCGCTCGTCATTGCCGCCCTGGATCGCGCCGGTGCCACGGGCGCGCCCCAGCGCGTCCAACTCGTCGATGAAGATGATTGCCGGAGCCGCAAGCCGCGCCTGCTCAAAAAGATCGCGCACCCGCGCCGCGCCGACGCCAACAAACATCTCGACAAATTCGGACCCGGAAATGGAATAGAACGGCACCCCCGCCTCCCCCGCCACGGCTCGCGCCAGCAACGTCTTGCCGGTGCCCGGAGGGCCGACCAATAGAATGCCCTTGGGCATGCGTGCGCCAAGACTGCCATAGCCTGCGGGATCCTTCAGAAAGTCGATGATCTCCTGTAGTTCGGTCTTGGCCTCATCGACGCCCGCAACGTCGGCAAAGGTGACCTTGGTGTCTGTCTCGACATAGACCTTGGCCTTGCTCTTGCCGACCGACATGAGCCCGCCAACGCCTTGCCCGCCGCCCATCCGGCGGATTGCGAACATCCAGATCCCGACAAAGAACAGCGCCGGCAGAACCCAGGACAGCAGCGTGGTGAACCAGGTGTTCTCAACCGCGCCGGTATAGGTCACGTCCGTTTCGCTCAGTCGGTCGGCCAGATCGGGCGACACTGCGGTGGTGACAAACCCGGTCTTACCGTCCTGCGGCTCTGCGAAGGTTCCCTTGATCGTGTCCGAGCCGACGATCACCTCCTGGATCCGTCCCGCTTCGAGGTCTCGCACGAAGGCACTGTAGGGGATGGCCTCGATGGTCTGGCTCTGCACCCACAGATCGCGGATAAAGACAACGCCCATCACCGCGAGCAGGATGTACCAGACGTTGATTTGTGTTTCGCGTTTCATGCCGGTGCTCCGATGTGGCCAGATGGCTTCCAAACGGCAGGTTAGCGCACGCGGATCCGAGATGTATTGATACGGGTCAACATCACGCCAAGACCGTCAGCACCACGGTCGCGTAAGGTTCACTCCGTCAGCGCGGCAGCCTGCCGGGCGATATCCTTGGCGATGGCCTCGTGATAGAGCGCGCGCAGATGCGTGGTGAGCGGACGCGCCCCGGTGCCGATCTCCTTGCTGTCGATCGACGCGACCGGTGTCTGCGCCCCGAACGATCCGGTCAGGAACGCTTCGTCGGCGGAATAGGCCTCATAGAGCGAAAAGTTCTTTTCCCGACACGGAATGCCATTGGCGCGGCACAGCTCGATCACGTTGGCGCGGGTGACGCCGTTCATGCAGTAATCTCCCGTCGATGTCCAAACCTCGCCCTTGCGCACGATGAAAAAGTTGCACGCGTTGGTGGTGTTCACAAACCCGTGCGGATCAAGCATCAGCGCCTCATCCGCGCCCGCCGCCTCGGCCTGCATACAGGCGATCACGCAGTTGAGCTTGGAATGGCTGTTGAACTTGGCGTCCTGGGAATGCGGCAAGCCCCGCACCTGCGGCACCGACGCCAGTCGGATGCCGTGGCTTTGCAAACTGTGGGCCGGTTTCGAATGCTCCATGATGATCACCAGCGTCGGACCGGACCGCGACAGGCGCGGATGCTGGAACGGCTTGTCCTTGATCCCGCGCGTCAGCATCATGCGGCAATGCACATCGGTGGTCATCCCGTTCGCCTCGGCCGTCATGCGCAACGCCTCGGCAACGCTCGCACGGTCCATGCCGACGTCAAGGCCGACCGCATGGCAGCTATCGAAAAAGCGATCCATATGTGCGTCGAAAAACGCCCAATGCCCGTCGTACAGCCGCATCCCCTCCCACATGCCGTCGCCCAGCAGGAAGCCGGAATCATAGACCGAGACCTTCGCCTCATCGCGGTGAAACAGTTCGCCATTGATATAGATCCGGATATCGCGGTTGCGCGCATCCTCTTCGGCGTCATGTGTGGTGTGGCTGGTGTCTGTGGTCATCGCTTTGCCTTATCCCTGCGCAGGACCGCGCGCGCTCATTAGGCCGTCTCGCTCCGGTGCGGTCAAGCAGCGTCCTGAAGGCGGTCGCCCGATCAACGACGTGCTCCGAGACTTTCCGATTGCGACCTGCGGCAAATGCCGTAAACCCACCCCGACCATCCGCCCGGAGCCGCGACCATGACCCTGCCGATTGCCACGATCACCCCCGTCACTACACCCCTGACCGGAGAGGTCACCTTGCCGGGGTCGAAATCCGTCACCAACAGGGCGCTGCTTGTGGCAGGGCTGGCACGCGGCACCAGCCGCTTGAGCGGCATTCTGCGCAGCGATGACACCCGGTACATGATGACCGCCCTGCGCGCGATGGGTGTGGAAATCACCGAAACAGACGAAACGACGGTCAGCGTGACCGGAACCGGCGCGCTGCGCCCCGCGTCAGAGCCGCTGTTTCTCGGCAATGCCGGAACCGCCATGCGCTTCCTCACCGCCGCTGTTGCGCTTGTGGACGGCACCACAGTCCTGACAGGCGACGAGCACATGCAGAAACGCCCCATCGCGCCGCTTCTCGACACGCTGCGCGCAATCGGTGTCGATGCGACCGCGCCGACCGGCTGCCCGCCTGTCACGGTGCACGGCACAGGCCGCTTCCAGCCCGGCGAGATCGAGGTGAGCGGCACCCTGTCAAGCCAGTATATCTCGGCCATCATGATGCTCGCCGCGATGGGCGACGCGCCCACCCGCATCCGCATCGGCGGTGGCAAGATCGGCGCGGTCGGCTATCTTCACATCACCGCCGCCGTCATGCGCGCCTTCGGAGCGCAGGTGGACTTTCCGTCGGACGCCGAGATCACGATCCAGCCCACAGACTACACCGCGACCGATTACGCCATCGAACCCGACGCCAGCGCCGCCACCTATCTCTGGGCCGCCGAGGCGCTCACCGGCGGGCGGATCGACATCGGCACCGCGCCCGAGGACATGAACCAGCCCGACGCCAAGGCGCACGCGATCATCGCCGCTTTCCCCGACATGCCGCCCGAGATCCACGGCGCCCAGATGCAGGACGCCATCCCGACGCTGGCCGTTCTGGCCGCCTTCAACAATACCCTCGTCCGCTTTACGGGCATCGAGAACCTGCGCGTCAAGGAATGCGACCGCATCGCCGCCGTGCATCAAGGGCTGACGCGGATCGACCCCGATCTGGCAAGCGTCGAAGGCGACGACCTGATCGTCCACGCCCGCCCCGATCTGGCCGGGAAAACCCGCGACTGCCTGATCGACAGCCATGCCGACCACCGCATCGCCATGAGCTTCGCCCTCGCCGCGCTGCGCATTCACGGCGTCAAGATCGAAGACCCGGATTGCGTCTCCAAGACCTTCCCCGCCTACTGGCACGTGCTACGCAGCCTTGGCGTAGAGGTGGAGATCACGCGATAATCTCGAACTTCACCACATCGACCATCCCCCGGTCGGTGATCTTGAGCGCCGGAATGACCGGCAGCGCCAGAAAGGCCAGTTGCAGGAACGGCTCGTTCAGCGTCACGCCCAGCCCCCGCGCGGCGCGGCGCAGCTGTTCCAGCGATGCGCGCACCGTCTCGAACGGCTCAAGGCTCATCAGCCCCGCCACCGGCAGCGCCAGTTCCGCCAGAACCTCGCCGCCCGACGCGACGACAAAGCCGCCCTCGATCTCGCCCAGCCGGTTCGCCGCCAGCGCCATGTCCGCGTAATCGACCCCGACGCAAGCGATGTTGTGATGATCGTGGCATACGGTCGAGGCAATCGCCCCGCGCTGCAACCCGAACCCGCGCACAAAGCCCGTCGCGATATTGCCGTTTTTCCCATGCCGCTCGATCACCGCGATGCGGATCAGATCGCGCGCCGGATCGGGGCGCTTGTCGCCATCCTCCACCGCGATGTCCTCGCGCAGATGTTCGGTGAGGATCTTGCCCTCCATGATCCCGATCACATCCGTCTCCGCCTTATTGGCCCCGCTGCGGAAATCCTCCGCCTCCAACGCGCGCGCATGAACAGATCTCCGCGCCACCGGCGCCACCGTGCCGCGCGCCGCGAAGGCTTCCGCCGTCGCCTCGACCCCGCCACAGAACACCGCGCGCACATCGCACGCCTCCAGCGATCCGACCGCGACGATATCTGCGCGCTTGCCCGGCGCGATCAGCCCGCGATCCTTCAGCCCGAACGCCTCCGCTGCCGACAGCGACGCGGCGCGATAGGCCGCCAGCGCTGGCGTTCCCAGCCCGATCAGCGTGCGGATCATGTAATCCAGATGCCCCTCCTCACCGATATCCAGCGGATTGCGATCATCCGTGCACAGGCACATATACGGGGCGGTGCGCTCCGTCAGCAGCGGTTGCAGGGCGTGCAAATCCTTGGAAACCGACCCCTCGCGGATCAGCACCCGCATCCCCTTTTGCAGCTTCTCGCGCGCTTCCTCGGCGGTGGTCGCCTCATGCTCGGTCGAAATTCCGGCGGCGATATAGGCGTTCAGATCGCGCCCCGAAAGCTGCGGGCAATGGCCGTCGACATGGCCGCCCTCAAACAACCGCAGCTTGTCCATGACATCCGGGTCGCGGTGTATCACGCCGGGATAATTCATGAACTCGGCCAGCCCGATCCCCGAAGGATGCCCGCGCAACTCCGCCAAGTCAGCCGCCGACAACGCCGCGCCCGCCGTTTCCATATGGGTCGAGGGCACGCAGGAGGACAGCTGCACGCGGATGTCCATCAGCGTGTGTTCACTGGCGCGCTGGAAATAGCGGATGCCCTCAGCGCCGATCACGTTGGCAATCTCGTGCGGATCGCAAATCGCCGTCGTCACCCCATGCGGCGCAACGCAGCGATCGAATTCGAACGGTGTCACCAGCGAGCTTTCGATGTGCAAATGCGTGTCGATGAAGCCCGGAACAAGCGTCAGCCCCGACAGGTCGCGTGTCTGCACGCCCTCGTATGCGGCGCAGGTTCCCGCAATCATGCCATCGCAAATCGCCACATCGCCCTCGAGCAGGGCACCTGTCACGAGGTCGAGGGTTCTCGCCCCACGCAGAACCAGATCGGCGGGCGCGTCCCCGCGGCCAACCGCAATGCGGCGTTCGAGACCATCCTTGCCAGTCATACAATTTCCCTTGCGATCGTTCCGGACGTGACGTTATCCCAGACCACTGTGTCGGACCACAGTGGAAATTAGCGCTAACAACCCTGAGGCGACCCCACAAAGGCCCGGACCCGCCTGAGTCGCCACTGGCGGATCATGCGCGACAATAACGGCATACGATGGCATACCGGTTCACTATGTCACACCTTCCGTTTCGGTAACGCTGCGGCCCCGACAGGTCACAGGTACCCGATTTGAGCCTTTGCGCGCCGGATCAAAATTTGAGACTTTTGAGGACGTTACGTTGCGTCCTGTTAAATATTTTTCAGTTTTGCATGGATTATTGCAAATTTTTTACAGCTAAGTGCATGTTTTACAAATACTTATTTATTTGTTTTCACATTCCTCTATGATCACGACAAGTCGCGATAACACCGAAGTGATCGCAGTCTGGAGCGCCTGATCTGCATCGGGCGATGAGAGGGAGTTTGAAACCGATGACTGACAAATCCAACACCGACACGACGACAGGCCTCTACCCGCCATCCTCCGACATCGTATCGAACGCGCATGTTGATGCGGCGCGGTACGAGGAGATGTATGCGCGTTCGGTGTCCGAGCCCGAGGCGTTCTGGGCCGAGGCGGC